>MEPB01000078.1 GCA_001769385.1 Bacteroidetes bacterium RIFCSPLOWO2_12_FULL_35_15
CCAAATATTGACATAAGAATCAATACTATAGAAAGTGCAACAAGGATAACAATTGCCGACCATCCAATAATATTATTAACAGGTTTATTTACATGCGTTCCCATAATACGTTTATTGTTTACCAGGAGAATCATACAAACCAAAACAACAGGAAGCAACATACCATTAAGTACTTGTGTCCACAAACTAATTTTAATAAGAGGCGCATTAGGAATAAGTATGATCAAAGCTGAAATAACTAAAATCCCGGTATATAAAACATAAAACTCAGGCGCTTCTTTCCATTTTTTATCAATACCGGCTTCAAAACCAAAAGCCTCAGAGACGTAAAACGCGCAGGCTAGCGGTAAGATAGTAGCAGAAAAAATGGAGGCGATAAACAATCCGAAAGCAAAAACATGACCGGCTAGAGCTCCCGCCAATGGCTTTAATGCCATAGCTGCATCTTTTGCTTCTTTAATTATAATTCCATTTTCATGCAGGGTGGATGCACAAGAAATGATGATAAAAAATGCGACAACAACTGTAGCAACGCAACCAATAATAATATCGATCAACACATACTTGTAATTTTTCATCTTCAAACCTTTCTCAATTACAGATGATTGCATGTAAAACTGCATCCAGGGAGCAATTGTGGTTCCAACTAGTCCTATTACCAATGCAATGCTCTGTGGAGTCATATCCATTTTGGGGTGAGCGATAGATTGTCCGATCTCTGACCAATGCGGTTTACCCATTATTGCAGAAACAATATAGGTAAGAAGACAAACACTAAAAAGAAGAAATATTTTTTCAGCGCTTTTATAGGTGCCTTTAACTACTAACAGCCAAATTGCAAAAGCGACAATTGGAACTGAAATGTATTTGCTTATTCCAAACACTTCCATACTTCCTGCAACACCAGCAAATTCAGTAGTAGTATTACCAATATCTGCAATGAGTAATCCTAAGAAAATAAAAAAGGTAACTTTTACTCCTGCGTTTTCACGGATCAGGTCAGCAAGTCCTTTCCCTGTAACAATACCCATTCGGGCATTCATTTCCTGAATAATAATTAAAACAATGAATGAAGGAATTAATGTCCAGATAAGTTTATATCCATACAAAGCACCTGCAATGGAATAGGTTGTTATTCCACCTGCATCATTATCAACACTGCCTGTAATAATACCGGGACCGATTATGGCAGCAAAAATAGCGAGCTGAGCCCACAATTTTTTTCTTTTAAATTTTAATAACGCCATAACACAACCTCCTTTCTGTTATTTGGTTTTACCTTTGTTCAATAGGTCCTCAACAATATCATCAATAACAACCATTCCTTCTAATTGTTTGTTTTTATTGATCACCGGTAAAGCAAGTAAATTGTATCTCGAAACAATATCTCCCAGCATATCAACATCATCATCATCATAAACTGTTATTGGATTTTTTTTCATGATCTCTTCCATTGTTGAATCAGGATGAGCTACCACAATATCTCTTAAAGTAACTGTAGAAACAAATTTTTCTGCTTCGTCCAGAATAAATAAAGCGTAAATAGTATTTGCTTCAGGTTGTTGTTCTCTTAAAAAAGTAAGGACTTCACTAACTTTCGAATTTTCCTTAAAAGTTAAACAATCGGTACTCATGATACTTCCAACCGAATGTCCCGGATACTCTAGTAATTCGCGTACTTCATCAGAAGATTCACTATCCATCTCCATTAAAAGTTGCTCGGCTTTTTCTTCTTCTAACTCCTCCAGTAGATCGGCAACCTCATCTGCAGGCATCTTTTCAAGGACATCGGCAGCTTTCTCTACTGATAAACTTTCAATGATATGAACCTGAGCATGCGGTTCTAATTCCTCCAGAACATCCGCTGCTTGTTCATCATCAAGTGCAGCAAAAACACTTGAGCCGGTATGTTTTCCAAATTCTTCAATAATATCAGCTACATCAGAGGGATGCAGAGTTTCCAGTTTGGTAAATGTTTTTGAAAGTTTTATTCCTGAATGACCAAAGTCAACAGTAGCAATATCATCCCATAAAAAGAACTTTGCTGGAATATTACCATTAACTAATTTCAACAGGGTTTTGATTTGCTTTGCAATTCCTAATCGTCTTAATAACCCTTCAATACCAACATCTACAGCTACAGCAAAAATTCCGGATGGAATGGAAACTAAACGTATATCATTTACACGAACCAGTTTTCTACCGTTTATATCAACAATTTGTTTGTCTTGTACATTGTCAATTAAAAAAAGAGAGTGATGTATTATATCTTGTGGAGTAGGTTCAATTTTTTTAAATACGATCTTATATTTCCCTTCATTCTTTTCAATTTCCAAATATTGGGCATTCAGATATTGAATCTGAGCTTTTCTTTTTAACTGAATAGCAATAACCCTTGGTCTGACAGGTCCAATTTCGGATACAGAAGCCAGATGATTTTCGATAATTAAATCCTTAATTACGCCAATAACAGTTCCATCAGGACCATAACATTTGGTACCAATTAAGCGGCTTAAATAAAATGTAACTTGTGAAGTCATAATTGCCTCCTTTCTGTTGTTAACTATAGAAGGAAGCTTGACTGAAGGAAATCAGCAGGCAGCCCTCTTTAGTGTGGGTTTGTTAAGATTCTATCCGTAGGGCCTTCGTCCATTTTAATGTTTAAATTTTTTTGTTGCGCAAAAGTAAACGTAATTTTGTAAATAAAAAAGGTTTTTGTAGAAAATAGAAATAAGGGAATAGGGAATAGTAAAAATGTGGAATCAAGAATATAATGCAGCCTCAATTAACTGATTAAAAATTACCCAATGGAATATAGCTTAGTCAAGCAATGAACTTATCAACTTTTTCACTCTTCTCTCAATTTCATCCCGTACTTTATTAAATTCAGAGGGATCTAAATTTTTAGGGTCATCCAATTTCCAATCTTCACGATGCTCTGCAATCACAAACGGACATTCATCTCCGCATCCCATGGTTATAGCATAATCGTATTTTATTTTGGGAATCTCATCCAACGATTTTGATTGATGTGATGTTAGATCGTATCCTAATTCTTTCATTGCTGCAATAGCTTTAGGATTAATTTTTCCGGAAGGCCGTGAACCGGAACTATATGCTTCCACTTTCCCTGCACCATGTATTTTCGCAAATGCTTCAGCCATTTGACTACGGTTGGAATTTTCTACACAAACAAATAATACCTTTTTCATTGATAATCCATTTTATCTTAACTATTTTTTTTGATCTTGTCATTTCGACCGAAGGGAGAAATCTTTTTCTTCTTAAGCAGGATTTCTCCCTATGGTCGAAATGACATCAATATGTTTTAAATATTTTTTATTCTTCCTTATTAAATAACTTTTTTTAATTTCTTTCAGTATAATATTTCTTCCTTAACCAAAATGCCACATTCACCAATGCTATCAATGCCGGAACCTCCACCAATGGTCCGATTACCCCAACAAATGCTTGTCCGGAATTAATTCCGAAAACTCCAATGGCGACAGCAATTGCTAATTCGAAATTATTGCCTGCTGCAGTAAATGCAATAGAAGCATTTTTAGAATAATCTGCTCCCATTCTCTTACTTAAAAAGAAACTCACCAAAAACATTATGGCAAAATAAATAACCAATGGAATAGCAATACGGATCACATCAAAAGGAATCTGAACAATTAATTCGCCTTTTAAACTAAACATAACTACAATGGTAAATAGTAATGCAATCAATGTTATTGGTGAAATAAATGGAACAAATTTATTTTGAAACCAATCAAAACCTTTTATTTTAATAAGTGCATAGCGGCTAATCAGTCCTGCTGCAAAAGGAATTCCTAAATATATTCCAACACTTTTCGCAATTTCAGAAATGGTAATATTTACTTCTAATCCCTTAATACCAAATAATGGGGGTAATATAGTAATGAATACATACGCATAAACACTATAAAATAAAACCTGAAAAATACTGTTTAGGGCAACCAATCCAGCAGCATATTCTCTGTTACCTTCCGCTAGTTCATTCCAGACAATAACCATTGCAATACAACGGGCAAGACCAATTAAGATTAATCCGATCATATATTCGGGATAACCTTGCAAAAAAACAAGAGCCAGAACAAACATCAGAATTGGTCCGATGATCCAATTAAGAATTAATGAAATAGTTAAAACTTTTGTATCGCGAAATACTTCTCCCATTTTTTCATATCGGACTTTCGCTAATGGCGGATACATCATTAATATTAATCCGATCGCTAAAGGAATATTGGTTGTTCCGCTAGAAAACGAATTGATGAATGTAGATGAGGATGGAAAGAAATATCCGATAGCAACACCAATTATCATTGCTAAAAAGATCCAGAGGGTTAGGTATCTGTCTAAAAAACTTAATTGTTTTCGTTCATAAGCCGGAGCGCAATTGTTTACTGACATAAATTATTTTTTGGCGTTTAACAACATTTATTTTTTACAGGTAAAAATTTGATATCGAATAATTCTTGCATGATTTCTTTTGCTTTTTTCCAGTTCTCTTTATCGATACAATAACAAACTCTCGGACCATCAATTTCACCTTGAATCAAACCTGCATTTTTCAATTCTTTTAAATGCTGTGATACAGTTGATTGAGACAAGGGTAAGTGCTCCACAATATCATTACAGATACAGGATTTTTGTTGCACTAAGAATTTAAGTATGGAAATACGCGCAGGATGTGATAAGGCTTTTGCGATCTCACTGGCTTTAATTTCATCGGTTTTAAATTCCTGTTTTTTATGATACGCCATTTTATTAAATTTTATATCGCAAATATACGATAAGTTCAATTACAAAAACAATATGAATATTTTCTTTGCATTAATTTTTTGTGAAATTTAAGAAAGTGATTTTATTATTTATCCCTGTCAGGTTTAAAACCCTGACAGGGATAAATAATCCGTTATCAAAAATACTTTTTTATTTTTTTAATAAATGACTCAGGAGCTATACACAATTTATTTGTCTGCATATTTATGAATACCAATGTTGTAGTTGCAACATTTAATAATTCACTATTCTGATTATATATTTCATAATCAAAAGTTATTTTCATATCGGGTAATTCTTTTATGGTAGTTTTAATTACTAAAAGATCATCATAAAAAGCCGGTTTGATATATCTTATATTACAGGTGTAAACAGGTAACATTACACCATTATCTTCCATTTCCTTATAACTTGTTCCAATTTGTCGCAACGCCTCTACCCTACCTACCTCAAAATATTGCGCATAGTTCCCATAATAGACATAACCCATTTTATCTGTTTCGGCATAACGAACGCGTACTGTTGTTTCTGATATATACATATCTACTATTTTATATTTTTTAGCATTAAAATTGTCTCAAAATACAATTTAATTCATTCATAAAAAATAATTTATAAAAAAATATATTTCTGCTTTTACTCCTAAAGTTTTCGTTATTTAATGCGTATAATTGTATGCTTTTAAAACGAAAATAAAAAGCGCCTTATTTATGCTTAAATCTCCACTACTCTATAATTTATTTTTATTTGTACTTGCTGTTGCTTCAAGCTGTTCAACAACACCTAAACTCAAAAAAGTTGATTCCACATTGCTGGAATTAAATTCACAAACTATTCCTCCTGCTGATTCTTCATTTATCAAAGCCATCAACCCATATAAATCAGAGCTCGATAAAACAATGAATGAAGTTTTAGTTTTTTCCAAACAACAAATTTTAAAAGGTTTACCTGAAAGCAGTTTGGGTGATTTTGTTTCTGATGCAGTTCTAAAAAAAACAAATGATCTTTATAAACCTTCCGATCATCTTCCGGTAAATATTTGTTTATTGAATAATGGTGGGTTACGTGGACAATTACCAAAAGGTAATATCACCAGAGGTAACGCCTTTGAATTAATGCCATTCGAAAATAGTATTGTGATACTTACATTGACTGCAGAAAAAACGAAACAATTATTTGAATATGTCGTAGAGAGCAATGGTGCTCCTTTTGCAGGAGCTACCGTAAAAGCAAAAGGAAAAAAAATCATAGAATTAAAAATTAACGGACAAAATTTTGATCCAACAAAAATATATAAAGTGACTACTTCTGATTATTTAGCAGCAGGGGGCGACAAATACAACTTCTTTAAAGATCCTATTAAAATTGACACATTGAATTATAAGTTACGTGATGCAATTATTGATTACATGATAGAACAGAATAAAAAAGGAGACTCCTTGAATGTCACAATTGATGGGCGAATTATCTATGAATAGCAGGAGAGACTTTATAAAAAAAACACTATACAGTAGTGCCGGAATAATTGCTTTTAGCGCTATTCCCAATGAAGCATTAGCAAAAACTGAAATGGTAAAGATCACCATTTTGCATACAAATGATGTTCACAGTCATATAGATCCTTTTCCTGATAATGATCCTAAATACCCCGGATTAGGAGGAATTGTGAGAAGAGCAGCATTAATAAAAAAAATCCGGAGTGAAGAAAAAAATGTACTTCTACTGGATGTTGGGGATATTTTTCAGGGGACACCTTACTTTAATATGTATGGTGGTGAACTGGAATTTAAATTAATGAGTATGATGCAGTATGATGCATCAACAATAGGAAACCACGATTTTGATAACGGGTTGGATGGCTTGGTAAAACAATTGCCACATGCCAATTTTCCTTTCATCACTTGCAATTATGATTTCTCGGATACGCCAATGGCAGGGAAAACGATACCGCATAAGATCTTCCTGAAAGGTGATATTAAAATTGGAGTATTTGGTTTAGGTGTAGGATTAGAAGGATTGGTGGATAAAAAATTATCGGGGAACACACTATATCTTGATCCGGTAAAAAGGGCTGCTGAAGCTGCATTTCATCTGAAACACGAAGAAAAATGCGACTTGATCATTTGCTTGTCGCATTTAGGATATTCATCTAATGGAAAAAAAATAAATGATGTTGAGTTAGCAAAACAATCAAAAAATATTGATATTATTTTAGGAGGTCATACCCATACATTCCTTGATAAGCCCCTAACTTACCAGAATAGTGATGGGAAAGATATTTTGGTGGCACAAGTTGGATGGGCCGGAATAAGATTAGGAAGAGTAGATTTTATCTTTGAAAAAAGATCAAAAAAAATGGCCTCGGAAGGCTACTCTATAAAAATATCCAAAAAGTCAATAGCAATTTGATTTTTTTTTAAACTTTTTTTTGTAAATAAATGTTATTACTTAAATAAAGTTATTTATATTTACGGCACATTAGTTAGAAATACTGTGTTTACAGCACATATAAGATATAAACAATAAGTTTCATCATATTTAATTTGATAGTCGAGAATGGAGAAAGCATTTACAAAAGTATGGGAGAGTTGTCTGGAGATAATTAAAGACAATGTAAGTTCACAAAGTTTCAAAACATGGTTCGAACCAATAAAACCGGTAAAATTAAGCAGTAACATTTTAACCATTCAAGTGCCAAGCCAGTTTTTCTACGAATGGTTAGAAGAACACTATATTACCTTACTTAAGAAAACGATCAAAAAAGAGTTAGGTTCTGACGGCAGGTTAGAATACAGTATTATTATGGAGAACAACTATAATAATTCATCTAAACCATTTACTGTTAAAATTCCAACTAACAATAAAAAGGAATTAAAAAACCCTTCTGTATCAATGCCAATTGATCTGAATCAAAATACTATTCGTAATCCATTCATTATCCCCGGATTAAAGAAAGTAAATGTTGAATCACAACTGAATGCTAATTATTCTTTCGAAAATTTAGTAGAAGGTGATTGTAACCGTTTGGCACGCTCTGCAGGATTTGCAGTTGCAAACAAACCGGGAGGAACAGCATTCAACCCACTCCTAATATATGGAGGTGTTGGTTTAGGAAAAACACATTTAGCACATGCTATTGGAATTCAAATAAAAAATGAATTTCCAAACAAAACCGTCCTTTATGTTTCTTCAGAAAAATTTACCTCACAGTATATTGATTCCGTAAGAAATAATAATCAACAGGATTTCATTCATTTTTATCAAATGATTGATGTATTGATAATTGATGATGTACAATATTTTGCAGGAAAAGAAAAAACGCAAGATGTTTTCTTTCACATATTTAATCACTTGCACCAAACAGGAAAACAATTGGTTTTAACTGCTGACAAAGCACCTGTCGAATTACAAGGATTTGAGCAACGCCTTCTTTCCCGCTTTAAATGGGGACTAGCTGCCGATTTACAAAGCCCTGGTTTAGAGACTCGTATCGCGATCCTTGAAAAAAAGGTATATGCTGATGGTTTAGATCTTCCAAAAGAAGTTGTTGAATATCTTGCATATAGCATCACAACAAATGTTCGCGAATTAGAAGGCGCACTTATTTCTTTACTTGCTCAATCATCAATGAATAAAAAAGCAATTACATTGGAACTTGCTAAACAAATGATTGATAAGTTTGTTAAAAATACAGCACGCGAAGTTTCAATTGATTATATTCAAAAAGTTGTTTGCGATTATTTTGATCTGCCTCTTGAATTATTAAAATCAAAAACCCGTAAACGTGAAGTTGTTCAGGCTCGTCAAATCGCCATGTATTTTGCAAAAAGCATGACCAAATCTTCTTTAGCAACAATAGGCTTGCATTGTGGAGGAAAAGATCATGCTACAGTTTTACATGCTTGTCGTACTGTAAATAACTTAATGGATACCGATAAACGTTTCAAAAATTATATTGACGAACTAAATAAAAAAATAAGCATACAATAATTAATTGTAAAAATAAAATATTCAGCTAAAAGTAGGAATCAAATTAAAGTGATTCCTATTTTTGTTTTAAGCAAAAACGAAAAAACGTAATGATGGATTCAAAATACAATTTCTTTTTGCGAAGACACTTCATAATTTTGTTATTCCTCCTAACAAATACAATATCTTTTTCTCAATCATTTAATTTTCAAAATTATTCCTTAGACGATGGACTGCCTCAATCTGAGGTCAACTGTATTTACGAAGACAGTCGCGGTTATTTATGGATAGGTACTATGGGCGGTGGTCTTTGTCGCTTTGATGGCAAGGATTTTAAAACATATGAAGAAAAAGATGGCTTAACAGGTCAATTAATTACCTCCATCTCCGAAGATGCTGATCATTCTATCTGGATCGGAAATTCAAATGGGGCATTATATAAATTTAATGGACAAACATTTTTAAATTTTACTGAAACAGATAAAAAGTATTTTTCAAAAAATGCAACGCTGTTTATCGCTCTTGATGATAACCATAATATGATTGTTGGAAAAGAAAACCGTATCCAGCTTTATAATGGAAAACAGTTTGAAACATTAAAAATAAAAGGAGACACATTAAAAAAATTCTCGATCAACTGTTTCAAAAAAGATAGTCGGAATATATTATGGATAGGGACAAACAAAGGGTTATTGGTTTTAAAGAACCAAACATTGTTACATATTTCTGATGCTGATTTTATTACAAGTGCTAACATAACTTCCATAACGGAAGATATTAACGGAAACTTATGGGCAATTGAAAATTATACTGCTTTTTATAAAATAAAAATTATTGGTCCATCACATTATCAGGTAAAGACCTCAAAAATAGATTCCATATTACTTCCTGAAAAAACCACTATTTCAACTATTCATTTTGATCAACAAAATCAATTATGGATCAGCACACAAAATAAAGGCATTTTCAAATTTTCGAATAACACGTTAAAAAATTTCACTCAAAAAAGCGGACTTCCAATTGACAATATCAAAAATATATATGAAGATAGATCAGGAAACCTTTGGTTTGGAACAAATGGTGGAGGACTGGTAAAATTCACCAATCAGGCATTCACGTATTTTGAAAATCTTCCCGGATTTAATTCACCTGATATATTTGCAATAAATGCTGATAAAAAAGGTAATATATGGATAGGTACCAGCCTGAACGGTGTTTATAAATACGATGGTAAAAGTTCAGAATTAATTTCTAAAGAATATTTGGAAAATGAAACACGATCTATTTTTACAGATAAATCAGGAAAAGTATGGATAGGTTCAACAAAAGGAATTCAGATATATTATGAAAACAGCTTGCATAAATACATTTCAAAATTTGACATAAAGAATGTACGCGCAATTTTTGAAGATAGATCAGGAAATATTTGGATAGGCACAAAAGGTAATGGAGCATATATTGATAATGGAAAAGAAATAAAACATCTGACAAATGAAGATGGACTTACGAATGAAAATGTTTATGCCATTGTTCAAACAAAAGATGGAATCATATGGTTAGGAACAGGTTCAGGAATTTTTGTTGTAGATAATGAAAAAAAAATAAAACATTACGATACAAAAGATGGTCTTTTAAATTTGTATGCCGGAAGTATGATCATTGACAAATTCGGAAGGTTATGGGTTGGGACAGATAATGGTATTGCGCGATTTGAAGAAAATGTTTTCATCCCATTAACAACTATGGACGGATTAGCATCCGGAATAGTTTATTTATTAAATACTGATAATTATGGGAATATTTGGGTAGGTACAAATAAAGGGATCGACAAAATTTCATTGAACGAAAAAGGAGAAATTCTATCCATTAGAAATTATGGAAAGGCAGAAGGATTTAAAGGTATTGAATGTAATTCGCGTTCAACTTGTATAGATGCCGAAGGGAGCTTATGGTTCGGAACAATAAAAGGTGCAATAAAATTTGATCCGAAAGAAGAACTACTTCACAAAGTTGAAGCGCCAGAAGTACACCTTTCTGAAATTCAATTATTTTATGAAAAAGAGGATTGGAAAAAATATTCTGACTCCTTAACAGGATGGTACGATCTACCGGTTAATCCGGTATTTCCCTATAATAAAAATCATATTACTTTTTATTTTTCTGCGATAAGCAAAACATTTCCAAAAAATATAAAATACAGTTTTAAGCTAGAAGGATTTGATAAAGATTGGACTCCGTTAAATGAAACCCCTTCAGCAACTTATTCTAATTTGCCTGCCGGAACATATAAATTTATTGTAAAAGCAATTAATAAAGCAGGACTCTCGAATGAAATCCCATGTGAATTTTCTTTTTTAATTATTCAACCATTTTGGAATACATGGTGGTTTATTTCTATATGTGTAATTAGTTTTATTTTAGTGATCTATTTCTATAATGAATATAGAAAACGGAAACATCATTTATATAAAGAGCGTTTAGAAAAAATTATCAAACAGCGAACCTCTGAAATAGTAAAACAGCGTGATGAAATAGAGATCCTTTTAAAAGAAGTACATCACCGCGTGAAAAATAATTTGCAAATTATTAATAGCCTAATCAATCTTCAGTCAAGCTATACGAATGATGAAAAATCAGTAGAACTTTTCAGGGAAATTCGTAACCGCATACGTACTATTTCTTTGATCCATGAAAAACTTTATAAATCAAAAGACTACCGTAAGATAAATATTAAAGAGTATATCAATATGCTTGTTGAAAATTTAATTGATACGTATAGTTTTAACAAAACAATTGATTTAAAACTTGATCTTGAAGTTCAATACTTTAACCTCAATACGATCATACCATTGGGTCTGATATTAAATGAAATAATTTCTAATTCGTTTAAATACGCATTTAATGAAGCCGGGGAAGGTATTCTTGAAATCAAATTAAACAAATCGATAATAAGTGATGAAATAACACTTATTGTTGGAGATAATGGAAAGGGCTATAATGATGAACTTTTCAAAAGTAATGTTTCGAGTTTAGGATTAGAACTAATGAAAATACTATCGGAACAATTGAACGGGACAATTGAAAAAATCAACAAACCCGGAACCTATTATATAATTACGTTTAAACCCTTAAAAAATTAATTTAATTTATGCAGCGTATTTTAATGGTTTGTTTAGGCAATATATGTCGCTCACCTCTTGCCGAAGGAATTTTAAGAGAAAAAACCAATCAACTTAGTATTAATATTATCATTGATTCTGCCGGCACATGTGATAATCATGTTAATCAAAATCCTGACAGCCGCACTATTGCGAATGCAAAAAAGCACCATATCGATATTTCTAAATTAAAAGCACGGCAATTTTCTGTTTCAGACTTTGATAATTTTGATCTGATCTTTGTAATGGACAGCTCCAATTATGCAGATGTAATTGCACTTGCCAGAAATGAAAATGACAAGCAAAAAGTAGAATTAATATTAAACAGAGTATATCCAAATTCTAACATGTCAGTTCCTGATCCTTATTTTGGCGGAGAACAAGGATTCGAAAATGTTTTCATTCTGCTTGATAACGCATGCAATATAATTGCTAATTCGCTAATAAAAAGCTAAAATGACAAACATAAAAGGAACTTTATACCTCATTCCAACAACACTAGGTGATACAGGTGAAACAGCAGATGTAATTCCAATAAAAATAAATCAAGTAATTAATACCATTGATGAATATATTGTTGAGAATGAAAAATCTGCCCGTCATTATTTAAAAAAACTTGGAATAATAAAACCGCTACAGGAAATTATTTTACATCCATTAAATCAACATACCAACCAACACGAAATTTCCACCTACTTAACTAATATTTCACTCGGAAAAAACATTGGAATAATTTCTGAAGCCGGATGCCCTGGAGTTGCTGACCCGGGAGCAGAGGTAGTTAAAATAGCGCATGAAAGAAATATAAATGTAATCCCTTTGGTTGGCCCCTCCTCTATTCTATTAGCTTTAATGGCTTCTGGATTTAACGGCCAGAGTTTCACCTTTAATGGTTATTTACCAAAGGAACGTAACGAACGAATAAAAAAATTAAAAGAATTGGAATTGACGGTTCAGAAAAAAAGCCAGACTCAACTATTTATTGAAACACCTTATCGAAATCAACATTTGCTAAATGATATTTTAGAAACATGTAGTACACAAACAAAATTATGCATTGCTTGCGACATAACCCTTCCAACTGAATTTATCAAAACGAAAACTATTTCTGCCTGGAAAAAACAAATACCTGATATTACTAAACGTCCAACAATTTTCCTCATTTACAAATAAGCTAACGCTGAATTCTTGATTTGCATCAAAGGCAAGTTTGATATTCGTCAAATTAATAATTTGTTATTCCTCCTAATATTGACATTGCATTAATTGTGACGTATTCTTTTTTTTATTCTAATTCTTGTAACCCATTATTACTATCCTTTAAGAAACATTGAAGATATATACCAATGCTTAATATGAACTATTCTATTTGTTTTGACCTCACCCGTAATCCCTCTCTAAAAGAGAGGAGAGCGTTGAATTAATTCGAATTAAGCATTTGTATTGTTAATAAAATTAAATTTTAAATGCCTAAAAACAATTAATAATATGACTTTTATCAGTTAAAAATATGAGATAAATCAGCTATAAATTATTTAAGTACTTTAATGCTTTTATTAAATTTTTATTTTATACATTTGACCTGTAAATAATTTTTTATTGTTAACCAATAGTATCAAAAAAAAATGTTGCCTCTGCAAACCTATGCAGGGCAACATTTTAAAGAAACAAAAGCAAAACAAATTAAAGTAAAACAAAAAAAACAAAACACAAAAAACAAAAATCCATGAAAAAAAATGTATTCCGACTGTTACTAACAGGAGCCTTCTCAACAATTATTTTTGTTGCATGTAATTCAGAAGGTACAAAAGAAGGAGATCAAACTGCAACCGAATCCACAACAGCGCCAGCAGTTGTTGGACAATCAGGTGTAGTTGATGATGTCTCTCAAAAAAATGTCGTTGGTGTAGCTGTAGGCTCTCCTGATCACACTACTTTAGTTACCGCTGTTACAGCTGCTGAATTGGTAGATGCACTTTCAAATGCAGGACCATTCACGGTTTTTGCTCCAACGAATGCAGCATTTGAAAAATTACCTGCAGGTACGGTTGAAGGACTTTTGGTTCCCGAAAAAAAGGAATCATTACAAGAAATTCTTCAGTACCATGTTTCTGTTGGTGTTTATAAACTAGAGAATCTGAAAGACGGACAACAAATTGATGAAGTATTCGGAGGAAAAGTTACAATCGGAGTAAAAGACGGGAAATACACTGTGAACGGTGCAAACATTCTTGCTACGGTTCCTGCTTCAAATGGAATTGTTTATGTAATTGACCAGGTAATATTTGCTCCAAAAAAATAATAAAACAAAACAAAATTATTAATAACAAAACAAAGTCATGAAAAAACAAAACATCTTTATATTGTCTTTAACGGCAATTCTTTCATCAGCAATTATTTTCACATCTTCTTGCGGTGGGGCAGGAGAAGGAGCAAAAACCGATTCAGTAGCTACTGCACCTGTTGCTGACCCAAAAGGAATAGGTGAATTTACACATGTTGAAATTTCTGCTACAATAGATGAGGGAATGGTCACCAAAGGAAAAGGAATCTATGAGTTGAAATGTTCTGCTTGCCATAAATTAACAGATGCTAAATTAGTTGGTCCGGGCTGGGCTGGTATTTCAAAACGCAGAACTCCTGAGTGGATCATGAACATGACAACCAATACAGAAGTAATGTTAAACCAGGATCCTGAAGCACAAAAATTATTAGAATTATGCCTTGTACGTATGCCTAATCAAGGTTTGAATGGTGATGATGCCAGAAGCATTGTTGAATTCATGAGAAAAAATGACGGTCAATAATATATAATATCCTAATCATAATTATAATTAAAAAACAAACAAAAACATGAAAAATTATATTAATTATGTTGCGGCAACTTTAGCAATTGCAACATTAACACAATGTAAGCCCAAAAGCGCGAGCCAGGTCGTTACCGGTGACGCTGCTGCCAAAGTATATGTTGCTCCGGGTAAATTTGACGAAATTTACAATTTTGTTTCCGGTGGTTTTAGCGGACAACTAGCTGTATATGGTTTACCATCTGCAAGATTACTAAAAGTTATTCCTGTGTTTTCTCAAAATCCTGAAAATGGTTGGGGTTACAGTGAAGAAACAAAACCAATGTTGAATACTTCTCATGGATTTATTCCATGGGACGATTTGCACCATGTTGCATTATCTCAAACAGAAGGTATTGATGATGGACGTTGGGTTTTTGTGAATGGTAACAATACACCGCGTGTTGCCCGTATCGATCTTAAAACATTCCGTACAGCTGAGATCATTGAATTACCAAACAGTTCAGGAAATCACTCTTCACCTTTCTTAACTGAAAATTCTGAGTACGTAATTGCAGGAACTCGTTTTAGTACTCCTTTGGATGGAAACAATGATGTACCTATTTCTTCGTACAAAGAAAATTTCAAAGGCACGATCAGTTTCATTAAAATTGATCCAACATCAGGAAACATGAGTGTTGCCTTCCAGGTAGTGATGCCTCCTTTCAACTTCGATTTAAGCAGAGCAGGTAAAGGTCCTTCTCATGGATGGTTCTTCTTCTCTTGTTATAATACAGAGCAAGCAAATACATTGCTTGAAGTAAATGCCAGTCAACGTGATAAAGATTTTGTTATCGCGATGAATTGGAAAAAAATTGAAGAATATGCAAAAGCAAATAAAGGAAAAGTAACCACTTCAAAATATGCTCACAATGTGTACAGCGATGAAACACATTCTGCTACAAGCACCATTTCTGAAGGTATCGTTCAATTTGATGCCAGTGAATTAAAAGACATGATCTATTTAATACCATGTCCTAAATCTCCTCATGGTTGCGATACGGATCCAACCGGTGAATACATTGTTGCCGGTGGAAAATTAGCTGCCACTATTCCTGTTTTCTCTTTTTCAAAAATGTTAAAAGCAATTGAAGGAAAAGAATTTGATGGTGAATTTGCAGGACTTCCTGTTATTAAATATGAATCAGCACTTTATGGGGAAGTTCCAAAACCAGGTTTAGGACCTCTTCATACAGAGTTTGACGACAAAGGAAACGCTTATACATCCATGTTCGTTTCTTCCGAAGTTGTTAAATGGAACATCAAAGATCTAAAAGTAATTGACCGTAAACCTACTTTCTATTCATTAGGCCATTTAATGGTTGTTGGTGGTGGAACGAAACATCCATACGGAAAATATCTGGTAGCATATAATAAAATTACCAAAGACCGTTATTTACCAACAGGTCCTGAATTAGCACAGTCTGCCCAATTATTTGACATCACCGGTGAAAAAATGGAAATGTTATATGATTATCCAACAATTGGTGAGCCGCATTATGCTCAAGCGATAGAAGCCTCAAAGATAAAAGATAAGCAAATTCGATTCTTCAAAATAGAAGATAACAAGCATCAATTTGCAACCAAAGGTGAAAAAGAAGCAAAAGTGGTACGTACCGGTAACCGTGTTGATGTTTATGCAACATGTATTCGTTCACACTTTGCACCTGATAATATTGAAGGTATTCAAATGGGAGATGAAGTATATGTTCATGTAACTAACCTGGAACAAGACTGGGACGTACCACATGGTTTCGCGATCAAAGGTGCAGCTAATGCAGAATTACTGGTTATGCCGGGCGAAACTTGTACCTACAAATGGAATCCTGACCGTGTTGGTGTTACTGTATTCTATTGTACCGATTTCTGTTCTGCATTACACCAGGAAATGTCTGGTTATATAAGGGTTTCTCCAAAAGGATCTTCTGTACCACTTAAATGGGGCTTAGGTGATTTCTCATCTGATGCTCCTGTTACACCTGAGAAAAAATAATTTTAAATAGAGAATTAAAATAGCGGGAATTTATTTTCCCGCTATTTTTAAAAAATAATATTGAAATGAAAAAAATAAGGCCCGTCTTCAGATGGCTTGTATTGTTTGCAACATTGCTTCTTGTTACAGTTTATTATTTGCCAATCTGGAGTATTCAACTTTGGGCTCCCCAGTATCCAGAAGGTCTTGAAATGTTAATCTGGATAAATAACTTATCTGGAAACGTTGATGTAATAAATGATTTGAACCATTATATAGGAATGGGTAAAATAAATGTAGATATGTTTCCTGAATTCGGATACATGGTATATATTTTAGGTTTTGTCATTTTCTTTGGTATTACCACATTTTTTGTAAATAAAAGATTCATGCTTTACCTCTATTCCAGTTTGTTAATTATTGCGGCAGTTGCTGCACTTATAGATTTTTATCAATGGGAATATATTTATGGTCATACGTTAGACCCACGGGCTGCCATTATTATAGAAGGCCAATCCTACCAACCCCCATTACTAGGATATAAAGTACTTCTCAACTTTACCGCTTTATCAATGCCAAGTTATGGCGGATGGATACTGTTTGGCTCAGGTTTCACACTGGTATTCGCAAGCATTTTAGAACTATTTAAAGCCCGAAAAGAAAGAAAAAAGGAACATCATGGTTAAGATTTTTTTTGAAACTAAAAAAGAAAAAAAGTACTCATTAAATTTTTTCTTTATCCTTCTGCTTATTGTTACGGTCTCAGCTTGTAAATCGGGCCCGGAAAATCTGGAATACGGAAAGGACAGCTGCGCTTTTTGCAAAATGCAACTGATGGATACAAAGTATGGAGCGGAATTAATTACAGAAAAAGGAAAAGTATATAAATTTGATGATACCGGCTGTCTGCTCGATTTTGAAAAACAAAATCTTGGTTCACAAAAAGTTGCGCAGGAACTAGTTGTTGATTATTCTAATCCAGGAAAACTGATTACCGCTTTAACTTCTTTTCATATTAAATGTGCAGGAGCAAAAAGTCCAATGGGCAGTGATATTACCTCCTTTGAAAAAGAAGAAAATATGAATAAGTACATTCAACAATTACAAGGTGAAAAAATAACGTGGAGTGAGATTAAAACTAGTTTCAACAAATGATCTTATTAAAAAGTAAAATATTTTTTTTAGTACTTCTACTGCCCTGCTTTGTTGTTGCAGAAACTATTCATGTTGGAACAAGCTATAAATACAAAACAATAAAATCTGCAATTTCTCACTCTAAAAATAACGACACACTATTAATTCATAAAGGATATTATCAGGAAGGAACTATTCTTATTGAAAAACCGCTCACCATCATCGGGCAAAATTATCCAATACTTGATGGCTTACACAAAATTGAAATCATCTCTATAAAATCAGATAACGTAACTATATCAGGCCTGAAATTAATCAACTCAGGAAAAAGTGATGTTTATGATCTGGCCGCCATACGAGTATATAAAAATAAAAATATTAAAATTTCAGATAATGAATTGGAAAATAATTTTTTCGGAATTTTCCTTACTAAATCTGATCATTGTACAATAACCAATAATCGACTTTCATCAACAGAAGAAAAACAAAACGATTCCGGTAACGGTATTCACCTTTTATATTGCAGCAATATACTCATTGAAAATAATCATATTGCAGGTCACAGGGATGGCATTTATTTCGAATTTGTAACCGAATCAATTATTCAAAAAAATATAAGCGAAGGCAACATAAGATATGGACTCCATTTCATGTTTTCGAGCGATGATGTTTATCAGGAAAACACATTTCGTAATAATGGTGCCGGAGTAGCAGTAATGTTTAGCTTTAAAGTAAAAATGATCAACAATCGTTATGAACACAATTGGGGTGCATCTTCTTACGGTTTATTATTAAAAGAAATTCGCGATGGCGAAATTACAGGAAACACATTTGAAAAAAATACTACCGGAATTTCAATGGAAGGCACAACCAGAATAACGGTTAGTCAAAACGACTTTATACAGAATGGCTGGGGAATACGAATTTGCGGAGGTTGTGATCAGGGAATTATAACAAAAAATAATTTGATCGGAAACTCATTTGATGTTTCAACAAGCGGCTCAACACTTTCAAATGATTTTACCGGAAATTATTGGGATAAATATATGGGATACGACCTGAACAAGGATGGCTTCGGTGATACCCCATTTTTTCCGGTGAATTTATCATCAATTATTTTGGAACGTATTCCGGCTTCCTTATTATTTCTTCACAGTTTTGTGCTTGATCTGATTGATCAGTCAGAAAAACTATTGCCCCAACTTATTCCTCAAAATATTGTGGACAAAAAACCGATACTTAAAAAAATTTAAAATGATATCCGTACATAATTTACATAAAAGTTTTGGCAAACTAAAAGTATTGGATAATGTCAGTATTAATTTAGAACCCGGAAATGTTGTGGCACTCATTGGACCAAACGGTTCAGGTAAAACTACTTTTATCCGCTCTATATTAGGAATGGTAAAACCAGAACAAGGAAGTATTCTTTACGATGGGGAAGAAATTCTAAATGCCTGGAAATATCGTAAAAATATTGGTTATATGCCCCAGTTAGCAAAATTCCCGGAACGTATTCAGATCAAAGAATTATTGGACATGATGAAGGACATCAGAAACAATAATAATACGGATCATATTGATGAAGAACTAATTGAATTATTTGATCTGAAAAAAATATATCACAAAAGAACAGGAACCCTTTCCGGAGGAACAAAACAAAAAGTGAGTGCCGCTTTAACTTTTTTATTCAATCCAAAAGTACTTATACTGGATGAACCAACCACCGGACTTGATCCTGTTTCAGCGGAAATACTTAAGAATAAAATCACAAAGGAACAGGCAAAAGGAAAACTTGTTCTGATCACTTCACATATCTTAAGTGATATCGAAGAAGTGGCTTCACATGTAATGTATCTTCATGAAGGGAAATTAGAATTTGTAAAAAGTATTGAGCAACTAAAAATGGAAACTAAGGAAATCAGCCTAAATAAAGCCATTGTTAAGATCATGCAACAAAAAAATAAATAGAAAACAGAATGAGACGAATACTTAAATACGTAATGTTTGATATCCTGCGAAATCGGTTTGTGATCGGATATTGCTTATTCATTATGCTTATTACTTTTGGACTATTGAGCCTTGAGGAAGGAAGTTCAAAATCTACGCTCAGTTTATTAAATATTGTACTGCTCGTTGTACCGCTTATTAGTATAGTATTTGCAACGATACATTTTTATAATTCTTACGAATTTATGGAGCTGTTGCTGTCCCAACCTGTACGAAGATCAACCATACTTTATAGCGAATATTTTGGTGTAAGCTGTTCCCTGTCTGTCGCATTTGCAATAGGAATGGGTGTTCCATTGATATTTTTAAATCAAGGATTAGTTTCTATTTATTTATTATTAAGTGGTATTGTTCTCACTTTTGTTTTCGTATCAATTGCACTGCTTGGTGCTGTAAATTCAAAAGATAAAGCCCGTGGAATAGGAACTTCCTTATTGCTTTGGTTTTTCTTTACAGCAATCTATGATGGTTTAGTATTACTGATCCTGTTTAGTTTTAGCGACTACCCAATTGAAAAATATTTATTAGCCTTTATATCCTTAAACCCAATAGATTTAGCACGAGTAGCCATTTTACTCCAAATGGATACAGCTGTTTTAATGGGATATACCGGTGCCGTATTCAGTGAGTTTTTTAATAGTTGGGAAGGATTATTATTTTCTTCCGGTCTATTATTATTATGGGCGATCCTTCCTATGTTGCTAACAGTAAGGATCTTTAAACGAAAAGATTTATGATAAAAATAAATAGTACCTGGATAAGAATTGCTTTACTTAATTTTCTTATTGTAGCTGTTTTAGGAACATTTTTGAGATTTGCTTTTATCAAGGAGTTATTTTTCCTCGACTATTTGCATTTCCAAACTGCTCATTGGCACTTAGCAATATTTGGATGGGTTTATCAGGCGATGTTTGTATTCATAATAGGCGCCTTCCTTACACCTGAACAACAAGCACAAAAAAAGTATCGTGTATTGTTTTGGATGAATCAGATTTTAATAATCATCGTATTTATAACTTTAATAACCAAAGGGACGAGTTTTGTTTCTGTTTATGAAGATATCTTTTTTCTTTTTCTTACAGGCTTTTTTGTTTTTTCACTACTCAAAGATTTAAGAGCTTCTGGTGTTTCAAAAAATTTGCTTTCTGTTGAATTATTAAAAGTGGCACTTTTCTTTCTTTTAATTTCATTTATAGGAATAATTTCCATCCTTCCGATCGAATATTTTTTTAGTGCAAAACGAAGTGTTTTATATTATTTAAGCAGTCAATTTTTCTTGCACTTTCAATACAATGGTTGGTTCATTTTTGGAATTCTATCCTTATTTTTTAGAATGATTGAAAATTATGGAATAGAGATCAATACCCATAAATTCAGGCTATTTAAATGGATGACTTTTTCTGCTGTACTAATAACTTATTTTCTTAATATTTACTGGGGCTATCCAGGTTATTTAGTATTTCTATGGATAGCATCAGTAGCAGGAGGAGGAATACAGTTTTTTGCTTTATTATTTATAAGAAAAGATATCTCTAAAATTTTTGGACAATTAAAACCGCATTTAAATCCGATTACAATTATTTTATTTAAAATTTCATACATTTCATTTATTATTAAACTGATCTTGCAAGTAATTATATTTTATCCCCCACTTGCGAATATTGCATTAACAATCAGAAATTACACAATTGCTTATTTCCATCTGGTATTTCTCTGTATAGCAAGCGTTTTTCTTATTGCATGGAAGATCCAGTACAAACAGTTTAGTGTAATAGAAAAAAAATCCAACATCGGAATATATGTTTTCAGCATATCTCTTTTATTACTAGAGTTTGTGCTTTTTTTGCAGGGAACACTTTTATGGATGGGAATGGGCTTTTTTCCATTCTATTATGAACTAATCTTTTTAATCACATTAGCACTACCGATTGGCATAATATTAATCATTTTTCAGAATAAGAATCTTTCTTATTTTGGCGTTTCAAAGGATAATTTAATTAAACAAAACACAAAACATGTTAACCAACACTTGTAAAACCGCAATTAAGGCTGTAGTTTATCTCGCATCAAAACATAAGGATGATGAGAAAATTGCGATTAAAGAAATTTCCGAACACATTGATGGTAGTATTCATACCATAGGAAAAGTATTGCAAATTCTTGTACGACAAGGAGTAATAAACAGTGTAAAAGGGCCATCCGGTGGATTTTTTTTAAATGAAAGGCAATTAAGTCAGCCTATTATAAGGGTTATTGAATCTGTTGATGGATTACAGGTTTTTGATCAATGTGGTTTAGGTTTAGCAAATTGCTCCGGAGATCATCCTTGTCCGATACATAAACAATACGGAAAACCAAGAGATATGATAAAAAAAATATTTACAGATACTAAAATTTCGGATCTATGTAATCCGTTAAATAAAGGAATTACTTTTTTAGTGAAATAAGAATAATAGTATTAAACTATTTTTGGAGCAGGGGTTCCGCTCTCTGAAAAACAGCTACAGCAAAATTACGGGACATTTTGATTTGAATTAAAATTTTACAAAACGAGGATAAATTATCCTCGTTTTTGTTTTATCTTTTTCTGTTAAAAAAAATCCCCTCAAGCTGTTTTTTTGAGAGGATTCAAAGACGCTGTTTAAATTTTATAAAAAAATCTAATCACGGTATTTTTAACAATTCTGTTACTTAATACGGATGTATCCAAGGATTATTACTAACAACAGGCTGAATACTCATTACCGGTATTTTTGAGTGATTAACAATTTGTTGAGCATAGGTTCCCATAAAACGTCCGGTTATATTTTCATCCTGATCAGTCATAATTACAATCAGATCAGCATTTACAGAATTTGAATAATCAAGTGTCATTTTTGCCTGATTATTTCCATTTAAAGTTTTTCGGGTACTTTCCAAACCACATTTTTTTATATACTCTTCAATCTGATCTAATTTTATGTCAAACTTTTTAAGATCCGATTCATCTGTTGAATCAGCTAATCCAACAATATGAATTTTTGAAACAAAATGTTTTGCTAAAACTATCGCATGATTTACTTTTTGACGGGAATGAGTAGAATCATCTATTGGTAATAGAATATTCTTATAACCAACTCGTTCAGTATTGGCTTGAACTGACAATACCGGACAATCAGAAAGTGTTACCACTTTAAATGTATTACTTCCAATAAAAAACTCCGCAACACCTGAAATACCATGTGTTCCCATCACAACCAAATCAATTTTATGTTCTTCTGTAATAGTTAGGATTTCATTAAAAATGTTTCCATCAGTAGTGATACATGTTGATTTTATACCATATTTTGAACGAATGGTCTCCGCTAATTCTTCTAATTTCTTTTCCAATATATTTTTAAAATCTTCCGGTGGAGTAATACGAATTTCAGGTTGAATGATGCTGAACTGTTCCCATATCCTTTCCACAACATGCAAAAGCACAAGATCCGCCTTAAATAATTGAGCTGTAAAAGCGGCATGCTCAATGGCAAGCATAGATGTTTCTGAAAAATCAATTGGTATTAAAATTTTTTGAATCTGGAATGGTTTCATATTTCTATCTATTGGGTTTTAATTAATATGTAATTAGAAAAGTATTTTATCTTTTTTTATTGGCTGATTGAATCATTTTTTTTGAATACTTTTGTTTCAATATACGCAAATTTAAGCTATTTATTTACTATGACAAATTTAAAAAAACATCCTTTAAATAGACAAAAATAATATGAATACACCAATTCCAGAAACAGAATTAATCCTAAATGGTAACGGAAGTGTTTACCATTTACAGCTTTTACCTGAACATATTGCTGAAAATATTATAATTGTTGGCGACCAGGGTCGTGTTGAAACGGTCTCCAATTATTTTGACACCGTTGATTTCAAGGTCCAAAACCGTGAATTTGTTACTCATACAGGAACATTCAATGGTAAACGTGTAATGGTAGTATCCTCCGGTATTGGTACCGATAATATTGATATTTTAATAAACGAGCTGGATGCAGCTGTAAACATTGATCTTACTACACGTATTATTAAAAAGGAACATAAAAAGCTTAATATTGTTCGTATCGGGACTTCAGGAGCTTTGCAAAAAGATATCCTTGTTGATAGTTTTGTTGTTTCATCCCATGGTTTGGGTTTTGACGGATTACTTAATTATTATCTGAATATGCCTTTTGTAAATGAAGATGAAATTTCCGAAGGATTTATTGAACAAACAAACTGGAATAAAAACCTGCCTTATCCATATGCAGTAAAGGGTTCTGAGATGCTGATAAACAAGATCGGGTTTGATCTTATTAAGGGCATAACTGCCACAGCTCCAGGATTTTATGGTCCGCAGGGACGAAAATTAAGACTTACTCCCTGGGTGGAAGATTTTAATCAACAATTAACCGATTTTAAATTCAAGGAAAACCGTATTACAAACTTCGAAATGGAGACCTCTGCACTCTATGGTTTAGGCAAACTTCTTGGCCACGAAACCTGCACTGTTTGTGCAATTATAGCCAACCGGGTAGCCAAACAATATTCCAAAAATTATCATGTAGCAGTGGAGAAATTAATACAGCTGGTTTTGGAGAGATTAACAAAGTAAGGTTGAAATCTTATTTGAGCTGTCAACAAATAACTAAAACAGCTAATCTATTTTTGTGCAAATAGTTTTCCGGAATATGAATAATAAGGAAATTAATGCGCTCATCAGTTTACTGGACGACCCCGATGAAACGGTATTTAATCAGGTAAGCATGAAATTTTTGTCATTAGGGCAAGAAGTAATTCCCGTTCTGGAAGATGCTTGGGAACATTCCTTTGATACATTGATCCAAAATCGTATCGAGAATATTATTCATCAGATCCAGTTCGATCTTATTAAAGCAGCACTAAGAGATTGGTCGCATCCCGAAAAACAAAATCTATTAGAAGGTGCATTACTTATTGCCCGATATCAATATCCCGATATTGATATTGCTAAAGTAAAAAAGCAAATTGATCAGATAAAACAAGATGTGTGGCTGGAGTTGAATGAAAATTTAACAGGTCTGGAAAAAGTAAAGATCATTAACCATATTTTATTTGATGTACATAATTTTAGTGGAAACACAACTAATTATCATGCTCCACAAAATTCATATATTAATAATGTATTAGAAAGCAAAAAAGGTAATCCGCTTTTATTATCCATCATTTATACCATCGTTGCACAAAATCTTGATATACCTATTTATGGAGTAAATCTCCCTGAACATTTCATTTTATGTTATGCGGATGTGGAACACATGGGAGTGCCAACTACCAAAGGAAATGAAGGAAGTAATGTTTTATTCTATATCAATCCATTCAGTAAAGGGGCCGTATTCGGACAAAAAGAAATTGATGCCTTTTTACATCAATTAAAACTGGAACCATTAGCTATGTTTTATGAACCTTGCTCCAATCTGGAGATCATTAAACGATTGCTGCGCAACCTGATTGCTTCCTACGAAAAGCTTGGTTATCCTGATAAAAGCAAGGAGTTAAAAGGGTTGTTGGATTCGTTGGTTTAAGTATATTGGTAATATTATTTCTTTTTCTGATCCTCCAAAAGTGTTATGATTTTTTTCAGGTAAGCAACTTCATTTCTCAAAACTTCATTTTGTTGTTCTGCTAATTTAAGTTGATGGCTAATGGTATTGTATAAAGGCTTTTCGTCTTTTACCGCCAAAGGTAAAACACCTTCCTTTTTATATGTTTTTTGTTCCGAATAAAGTGAAAAAAAATCAATATGAAGAATAAGCCCTATTTTATTTAACAAAGCTGTATCTACACTTTCACGTTCAAAAATATCATACACCACATTGCGGCTTCTGTTAATTTTTTTAGCGAAAGAACTTACGGAAATTCCTTGTTTGTATAGTTCTTCTTTTATTATTGCTCCTATGTGAATACTCATGATAGGGCACAAAGGTAGTAGCACAAGAAAAAACAATTCAACAAGATTGCACTATATTATAGGTCATTATGTAACATATAATTTGGCAGTATTGCAAATTATTCTATATTTGTCAGGAATATCCACACAAAATGTTTTTGAAACAAACATTAAATTCAACTGTTTTTCTTATTGATGATAATGAAATAGATAATTTCATTCATCATCGTGTTTTGAAAAATTTTTCCGACTCACTTGAAGTACTGATCTTTTCAAGTGGATCAGATGCATTGGAACAACTCAGAAAAAACAGGATATTACCTCAATTCATTTTTTTGAACCTTCATTTACCTCAAAATAGCGGATTGAAATTTTTGGATGCATTTGAAAAAATGGATATCGAAAAAAAACAGACATCCATCTATATTCTTTCAACTATGTTGTTTCCATGCGATATGGAAAATTTAAAAAATAATACCAATTACTCCGGGTATATTCAAAAGCCATTGACCGCTGAAAAATTAATTTCAGCCTTAGATAAAAACGGGTAAAAATTTACTTTGCGCTACTTCAAATTATTATATATTTGTTATGAGCATCATTGTGTTTAAAGGTTTTATTTACTACTTTTAATGTGTTACTATTATTTTAAAATAATGACATTGTAACTTTTAAAAGATGAGAAACAAAAAAATTATATTCCCAAAATTATCATTTGTTTTATTATTTGTGATTTTATACTCTGGTTTATTTTCGCAAATAAATGTTTACAAGCCATTTCCATTATCATACGGAAGTTGGATTATATACGAACGTGGACCTTTCGATTTTAGCTCAACAGTTATTGATACATGGATATTATACGAAACAAATGGTGATACCATTATTGGCAGTCAAACTTATAAAAAGGTTATTACCGCAAATTCAATTGGACTCCCTTCAATGGTTAACGGCATAATGACGATTCCATTTGGTCCAAGAACTTTTGGATTTGCTTATAGAAATAATATTCCAAATAAAAAAGTGTTCATTTATACAAATATTGCAGGGCAATTCGTTGATACACTATGGTATGATTTTAATTTAACAATTGGTGATACATTAAAAAAAACGTATTCATTAGATGTAAACAGTTCCAATTTTAGTAGCTCACTTTATTCTGACAGAAGAATTGTAACCTCAATTGATAGTTTGTTAGTTTGTGGTATTTATCATAAAATATTTCATTTTGGTTGTGGAGAATTTTCAACCGATTTAACCGAAGGTATTGGTTTTACGGACAACTTCCTAAACACATCTTTTTTATGTCCATTTGAACCTCTATATATTTATGATACTCGATTTTCCTGCTCTTTAACCTCTATAAAAAATGAACCAGTTGCAATTCAAAATCAAATAGAAGTATTTCCAAATCCGGTTATCAAGACGTTACAAATAAATTATACTAATCAAAATATAGTTTTTCCGCTGAACTATTTCATTGTAGATTGTTTAGGAAAACTTATAAGTAGAGGTACATATACCGAAAATGCAAACATTGATGTTCGCACATTAAAAAAAGGAATCTACTTTTTATCGCTAAAGGACAAGCAAGGCAATTTATTTCAAAGCAAATTTGTGAAAGAGTAATTTATTCGCAAACTATTTTAAGATCTTCCTAATCGTTCTAAAAATAATTTTAAAATCAGTGGCAATGCCTTGTTCAGCAATATATTTTAAATTGAGTTTTAATTTGGCAGGCATTATTTCATTAATATAAACCGCTTCCGGATCTTCTGCTTTTCCTAACAATTCATTTTCATTGCTGTATTCAATACTTGCATAATCAGTAATTCCTGGCTTTAGAGATAGAACTTTTTTTTGTTCTTCATTATACATATCCACATATTTGCGCACTTCCGGTCGTGGACCAACCAAACTCATGTCTCCCAACAAAACATTTATCAATTGCGGTAATTCATCAATTTTATATTTCCGGATAAAATACCCCATGCGCGTTATGCGGCTATCTCGTCCGCCAACAGTGAGCAATCCTTTCTTATCAGAATCTGTTCGCATGGAGCGAAATTTGAAAAGATAAAAATCAGTGTTCCCCTTCCCTACTCTTATCTGTTTGTAAAAAATCCCACCCGGAGAATCAATTACAATCAGCAAAGTAATAATGATAAAAAATGGGAGAAGGATGATTAATCCAATAACTGAAAAAAATATGTCGAATAATCGTTTTAGCATTTTACTTTTTTAGCCGCGAAGACGCAAAGGCGCTAAGCGAAAATTTATTATTTAATTTATATGAATTTACTCTCAAGGTTATAGCCTTTCTCCAATTTGATCCAATACTGTATTATTTAAAAAAAACTTTGCGTCTTTGAGCCTTAGCGGCAAAAAATCAAGTAATAATTTTTTCAACTGATCTCACTACTGCATCAATAACCGTATCTATCATTTCGTCCGTCAGATCATAAAATACCGGCAATGAAATTTCCCGCGAATAATTATCAAATGTTACCGGATAATTTTTAATATCGAATCCTAATTTTTTATAAAAACTCATCATCGGTAAAGGAATAAAATGAACATTAACAGAAACATCACAATCAAATATTTCCTTGATAATAGCATCACGCTGAGTTTCTGTAATTCCTTTTATACGTAATGGATACAAATGATAACAAGTATTGATTTCTGGTTTTAATTTTTCGGATCCGGAAGTTAAAACCGGTACTTGTGCCCAGGCATAGTTTGAAAAAGCTTCTGAATAGGTTTCGCAAATATGTTTTCGTTTTAATAAAATAGTGTTATCATACCTTTCTAATTCCACCAATCCAATCGCTGCTGAAAGATCCGTCATATTGCATTTGTAACCTGCCTCCACAATATCATAACGCCAATTTCCTTTTTGTGTTTTTGCGAGTGCATCCTTATCCTGTCCGTGCAATGTTTTTACACAAAGTAATTTATAGATCTCTTCATTGTCAAATGGAGCAGGTAAATTTAAAGCCACTGAACCTCCTTCAGAGGTGGTTAGATTTTTTACCGCATGAAACGAAAACACAGAAATATCGGTAAGGGAACCAGCCCTTTTTCCTTTGTACCAGGCACCAAAAGAGTGTGCGGAATCGGACAAGACTAAAATTCTACCCAGTTGTTTTTGTTCATTCGTAGAAGCAACAAATTTTTCTTTATACTTTACTACTAGTTTATTTATCGAATCATAATCACAAGGATAACCACCAAAATCAACAGGCATAATTACTTTTGTTTTAGAAGTTATTGCCTTTTCGATAGTTGCAACTGAAATATTAAAATCATCCGGATTTACGTCTACAAAAACAGGAGTAGCACCACAATGCATAACAACGTTGGCTGTGGCAGAATACGTATAGGCAGGAAGAATAACTTCATCGCCTTCTTTTACACCATACCAGCGTAAGATGATTTCTAGTCCGGCAGTTGCGCTATTCAAACAGAGAGTAGCTTTATTTCCACAATATTTTGTAAGTTCTTTTTCAAATAATTTCGTACGCGGGCCAGTTGTTATCCAGCCCGACTGAAGTACTTTTGTAACTTCATCAATTATTTTCTGGTCAATATGTGGTGGTGAAAATGGGATCATTTTTTTGTTAGTTGTTAGTTGTTAGTGCTGGTTGTTAGTTGAATTAAAACACAATAAAGAATTAAAAAATGCATAAAACATCACTCCTGCCTGAGTTTCAAGCATTGATTCGGGTAAATAATTAAAAATAATTATCAATAAAAAAAATATAATCATCAGATTCTTATCTTTAATAGCTTGAACTAAAGGAAAAAATAAATTTGCAAGCAATGTAATAAAACCAATTATTCCCAGTGAAATGAATACCTGATAAAATTCGTTATGTGCATTTAACTTATGTTCTATCGCGCCAGTCATTCCTCTTTTTGCATATTCTTCCAGAAGCACATCCTTGGCATCGCCTGTACCAACACCAATAATAGGATGGTCCCTGATTATTTCATTTGCAGTTTTCCAAATAAGCATCCGTACCTCAGAACTTTCATCACTTGTTTTTTTGATTTCATTTTTTGTAAGTGCGGCAATTGCAAAAGAAACACGATGTTCAATAGCAGGAATATAGACGGAGGAAAATAGTATTGCAGAAATAAATATCACGATTGCAAATGCACCTAAAAGATATTTTTTTGATAATGTTATATAATAAATTCCAAAACTAAAAAACAGGATCAACATGGAAATCATTCCCATTTTTGAAGACAATAACACATTGATAATGAAAAAGAAAACAATTAGAATCCAACTATACAAAGGCTTTAAATTAGCGCGCACTCCCCCTTTTCCAAAAAGACCTAAAAGTATCCAAACAAGAAGAAAGTTAATATACATCGAAAGATAACTTGGATGGATCAGAAAAGAAAATGCTTCATAAAAAAAATCATTCTCCCCTTTCGTAGCAAATAAAAACGTTGCTCTTGAAAGCATCGCTATTGATGCTATAATGGCGGCAACACAAAAAACTTTAAGAATTTGATTTATCAGATCAACTTTCAATGGTCGTGAACAGAAGATAATCGGGAAAATAAAAATAGAAAATTTCACTTCAAGGTCAAACAATCCGGATGGTAGATTAGCAGTATAGATCATCCCTATTAAGTGTATAAAATAAAGTAGTTCAAAAAGCCAAAACCATTTGTTTCGAACCAAAACAGCAAATTTGTTTTTGAAGTCTCCTTCAATCAACCAATTCAGAAGCATTAATGCAATAAAAACGGGAGTTAATCTTGCAAAAGGAAGTGTAAAAGCAATCAGAAGTGCCAAAATAAATTGTGCTTTAGTATGGAGCTCCTGTTTTGTCATTCTTATTTATTTTGATTTAAGAATTCCCAAAAATTATTGGCAATCCTATCGCGAGTAAATTTTTTCTCTACATATTTATAACCATTCTCTCCTAATTGATCTAATTCATTTCTATTAGTAAACAAGTCAATTGTTTTACTAACCAGATCGCTAGCATCCTCCGGAATAAAGGCTAAACCGCACTTCCCTTCATCGATAAACAGATCTTTTGCCTCACCTTCAACTCCTAACAAAATAGGCTTTTTCATTGCCAGATTTTCAAATATCTTTGAAGGAATAGCTCCTTTGAATAGATCCAATCGTTTTAGCGGGATAACAGCAACATCAATTGCGGAAACAATTGAAGGCATTTCTTTTTTTGTTACAGCATCAAAAAAGAATACATTTTCAGTTTTCAATGTTTGTTTCAATAGTTGCAATTTCTCTTTTTCTGGTCCACTGCCTAACAAAACAAATTTTATATTCGAATGATCCTTTAATTTCACTGCAGCATGAATAATTACTTCTAATCCTTGCGCATGACCGATAATACCGGCATATAATAAAATAAAATCGTCCTTTGAAAAATTATTTTCTTTTCTCCAATTTGTTACTACAGTATCTGAATTATAATAATTCAAATCCACCCCATTGGGCAACCAGTATACTTTTTTATCTGAAAAACGACTAGAAATATTTTTACAAATTCCTTGAGTTTGTCCGGTTATCAGATCAGACTTTCGGTATAAAAATTCTTCCAATCTGGTTGCAGATCTTAAAAAGAATTTATTGGTTACCAATCCCAATTTTTCAGCGCTTTCAGGCCATAGATCGGATACATTAAAGATCAATTTTGCTCCTTTTATTTTCTTTAAAAAATAAGCTGTCATTCCCAAAAACAAAGGAGGGCTTTCACAAATGATATAATCAAACTTTCCAAGTTTAAACATTCCAATCCAGGCAGATGTTTTTACGAAAGAAAAATAATTAACTAGGCGTTTTAATATTCCTTTGCTCTTGCTCACATAGATCCATGAACGATGAACATTCAAACCCTCCATTTTTTCAAACTTATAAAATTTACCCTGATATTCTTTATGGATCTCCATTTGAGGATAATTGGGCATTGCTGTAAGAATAGTTACTTCTGCTCCTTTTTGTTTTAAACGAACAGCCAACTCAAACAATCGATTTTGAGGTGCACCTACTTCGGGAGGAAAATATTGAGTAAGTATTAAAATTTTCACACTAAATTAATTTTTGAAAATGAATTAATTTTTTGCCCTATTTCAGAAGTGAAGCTGGAAGAAATATGGGAATTACTTCCTACCATTGTTCCGATAGACAAATGAACATTTGCTCCTATTTTACAATCATGATCAATTACAGTTCCAACATTAACTATGGTATTATGTTCTACCAAAGATGACACATTAATAACCGTATTAGCCAGAACAACACAACCTTCTGCTATGGATACATCTGATCCTATAACAGCTGTCGGATGAATAATGACTGATGGTTCCAATACCAATTTTGCTTCCTCAAATATTTTTTCTCTGATTGAATTATTGCCGATGGCAACAACAAAATAATCAGCAAATTTTCTAAGTATGCTGATATCTTTTTGCGAAGCAACTACTTTGAAATTATTAGCAACAACTTCACCCACACTTATGGATAGGTCAACAAAACCTGCAACCTCATATTTGTTTTGTGCAATGATTGCATCACAAACAACTTTACCATGTCCGCCTGCTCCTATGATTACGATTTTAGGTTTCATTTATTTTGAATTAATGATTCGTATTTGATTTCCACCTGTTTCATGTTATTCTCCCATACACCGGCATTTTCTATAATTATCTTATTTAATTTTTGAGCTTCAATCTGTAACTCATTATAATTAGTATAAGCAAACAATATTCTTTCAGCTAAGGTATCAACATCATTTATTTCTACAAAAAAACCATTTTCATTATTCCTGATCCACTGTGTGTTTGCAGGAATATTAGTGCCTATACAAAACGCGCCACAAGCCATTGCTTCAGCAAGGGATAACGCATTCCCATCAGATAAAGATACGGTAACAAATATATTGGTTTGATTTAGTATCTCAACTATTTTACTTTGTGTTACTTTTCCGTAAAATGTAGTGATTTTATTTAAACCTAAGTTTTCAACCAAGTGTTCCAGATCGCTTTGTAAGGAACCGGTTCCTACTATATTAAATTTCAAATCAGGTATGAGATCCTTTATTTTAGCGACAGCTTTTATCAAATGTGGTAAATTATATACTTCCTCCAGATTTCGTGTGCTTGTAATAATAAAGCTACCGGAACTCTCTTTTCTATTCTTGGAGTTAAATACATTCGTATCAATACCAAATGGAATAACACTTACCTTTTTCATATTAGCTCCGATTTTACGAACGGCATCAGACATGTGTGGGGCAAGTGTATTGACCCAGTCAGTACGTGAAAATGCAAATTTAAGCAACATCTTGTATAAGAGGGACTTTTGTCCGCTGATCAAAACATCGGTACCGTAGGTTGTGATGACATATGGATGGTAGTTACACAAAGCTCCTGTAATACCATAACTTGTTGCATAGTGCGCATGAAAAATATCCGGCTGAATTTGTTTTAACAATGCTTTTATTTTTCGATATTTTAAAAGCACTTTCCAATTACCTCCTGCAACTGCAATATTACCGATGTCAACAAAATGAGTAACAGTTCCATTTATCGAAACGTTTTTGAATGAAATTAAATGAACCTCATGCCCTTTTGATACGAAATAATTGCACCAACGAACAGTGTGAATGCTTGAACTATCTGCAAAAAAGCAAATTTTCATTTTAGTAAATTATTTTTTTTATAATGATCAATCGTATTCTGTAATCCCTTTTCCAGCCCATTAGGATATGCAAAAAAAGTTTTTAATTTTTCATCTGAATAAATAACCTGATTTGAAATGGCATTTAATTTTTTAAAGTTAACTATATCCGCACATTTGATAATAAGTTGGGGAAAAGAATAGTTTTTTAATTTCTTACCAAGGTGTACATTAATGATCGCGATAAATTTTTGAAAATTTTCTGACGACCCAATATTAATTATTCCTCTTTGCTTCTCATCATCGATCAACTGAATGATTAAAGAAGTCAGATCTTTTACATACACATAATTAACCCTTGCTGCTGAGGTTCCGAAAACCAATTTCCCAGAGTTAATGTATGAAATTAAGTTGAGCAATGCATTAAAGGGATGATGTTCTCCAAACACATTTGTTGGTCGGATAATATCTAATTTAAAATTATTTGTTTCGGAAGCTTCTATCAGTAATCTTTCCGATTCCAGTTTAGTTCGTTCATATTCGTTTTTAGGTTCGCATTTACTATTCTCATCAATGATCACCGGTATGGCACTGTATTGCATTCCAACCACACCAACACTGCTTAAATGAATGATCTTAGAAACCTTATTTACTTTTGCAGCAGCAATTAAATTTTCTATTCCTTTTATATTTGTTTCCGCCAGCAAATCTGAATTCCTTACTTCAGCAGCTATGTTTACGATGGTATCTATATTCCGGAAAGCACTTTTTAAGGATTCATAATTAGAAAGGTCTGCCACAACAACTTCACAATTTCCTATATCAACTCGTAACTTTTTTGAGGTGTCACGAGTAATGAATCGAATAGTATGTTTGGTTGGCAACAGATCTTCCAACAAATGTTGCCCAACAAAACCGGTTGCACCTGTAATTACAACTTTTTTCATTCCACTTTTTTATTTTTAATAAACAATGTTGAAACAAAAATTATTAAAGTCGGAATAATTAACGCTTCAAATATCAATGCTTTATAAGCTTCAGGTCCGCTTCTGACAATGGAAGGTATTTGTGCTGTAAATGCGGAAAGCCCAATAATAAAAAATAACTTCATGAATTTATTCTTCACTTTAAACAATGTATTTTTTTTGTTATAGAACCAAGCCCAAAGATATCCTAATAAAGAAGCTCCTGCAATAATACCCGCCAAACCGAAATTTAGAAACCAGCCTGTTGCATGATGTATTGTATAACCCTGACCAGGAGCAGCATTCACGTATTTAACATAATATTCATAGATGGTTTCGGGTCTGTTTGGTAAAAGTATTCGCGGAACTAAGGAGTAAACAAAGCTATAGATACTTGAACCATATGTGAATGGTATATGATGAGATAAAGCACCGTACATGGAGAAATTGGCACAGAACATTTCATTGCTAAATAAAAATGCCAATGCGGAATTTTTCACTGAAAATTCTGTATACTGAATATCCATATCTAAGTGTAGTTCTAATCCTGATGTATCAAAATAATTACATAACCATACAGGGGAATAAGCACGCAATCCATCATTAAAGAGCATTGGAGTAAAAACAATGAATACTAAAATCAGAATAGATCTCCATTTTACTTTTCCTGCTACGTTGCTGTAATAAAACAAAGCACCAAAAATTCCCGCAAAAAATATCTCCCGCTTATTTCCTAACAACAACAAATATCCTTCAACAAAAAACACACAGAAAATATATAAAAAAAGATTCCTTTTTGATTTTTCACTGTTAATGTATTTTCCGTCTTTTCCACTAATAAAGCTAATCAGTCCAATATACAAAGCTATTACGATACAAAAATTTATTAGCTGATGGAGCGTAAAAAAATGGCCAGGCTGATGTCTTGTTACCACATAGATTGATTCTTCAAACTTGGCAGCAGTTAAGATCTCTTTCCAAACCATTCCACAACTGATAATTACTCCGGCAATGCATCCAATAATAAGTATAGTGTCATTAATAAAAACAGGAGTGATTTTATTTATTTCTTTGTTATCAGAACGCTTTGTGAAATATAAGACACATACTTGAATCACAACTATAAAAATGCCATAATATACAATGGAAAGAATAAAATTATTATCCAAAACTACCTGAAACAATCTTTTAAAGAAGTGATAATAATGCAGCCCCCATTCTTTTCCTATCTGATCATTTAACCCATCGATGACAATGAACCAGGATCCTAAAAATGTCCAATAATATAGCAAAGCTATTCCTAACACAAAGGCAGGTTCCTTCGTTTTAATCCATATTTTGTATGTCAGAAATATAATTAGTAACGTAAACACAAGTAAAAAGGAATAGTAGATCATATTAGCTCAGGGTATTTTTTTTAAATATTTTATTGTTTTCCAAATATGTTAAAACGCCTAATAAAGTGATGGAAAGTACAAATGAAATCAATATAAAATAATAACTAAACCCCAGCAATTTATTAGAAAAAACTAATGTAACAAATATCATAAAAGAGATAAAAATATTTCGCGTATTTACAGCCTTAACATGATAAGCATCTAATATACTTCTTAAAGAAATATAAACAGCATATCCAACACAAGCCGGCATAATGATCCTTACAACCATAATCAGATCGGCATACTCACCATTCATATAAATAGAAATGAGTGGGCGGGCAAACAACTCAATTATAATCAGGCCCAAGGAAGAAACTACAAGTGTTAATATAAATATCTCTTTTGAATATTTTTTTAGTGAAACGAAATCTTTATTCGCAATTGCCTTACTTGCTTGCGGTAAGAGCAACAAACATATTGGTCCGAATGCTGCTCCAATCATATTTAATAATGAAATAGCAAAGGCGACATTTCCTGCAGAATTCAGATTATCATCAACTAAATGAGCCACAAAATAAGTTGGCAAAGCCAAAAACCCTCCTAACGCAACATCTCCGGGAACTCTTTGTAAACCATAAGTAAGTAATTCTTTTGCAGAAACAAGGAAATTTTCTTTTTCCGGTTTCATATTTATTACAATATAAAAAAAGAAAAGTAATGAAATTCCAACCCAGGTAATACCAGTAAGTAATAATACCTGATAAATATTGGAACTGAATGCAAAGATTCCCATTGGAACTATTCCTAAATTTATCAGTTGCATTAAATTAGCATTGTTCATTCGCATTTCACCTCGAAAATAGGAATAACAAAGCGAGTGGAAAACCATTCCACATAACATTATTAAAAGAGGAAACATTAAATTGTTATACGATTCACTTCCAAAAAAAAGAAAGGATAGCGTTTTATCAAACATTATAAAAACTACAGACACCAATAGAAGAGCTATTGACAGGATCAAAAATGAGGAATAAAAATAGGCTGATATTTTTTTTTTTTGATTATTTGCTGCTGCTATTGCAATGTATCTCGGCAATCCTACACCAATTCCCATTATAAGCAATGGCTGAATAAATGAAAGTGTTCTCCGGCAAATAGAATATTCATTAAATCCGTCTTTTCCAAAGGAGCCGGTTGCCAACTTATAAACTAAAATACCGCTTATTAAAACAGCAAATTCTGTAATATACGTGAGTATATAATGCTTTGAGAAAAATATGCTATTTTTCATTCTTGTATTTAAAAGTTAAGCTGAGCCAACCTGTATTAAATGTTTTAAAAACGTATTATGTTGACAAAAAAACATTTAAAACTGTCATAAATACAATTTTTATTTAGCAAAATTTATAGCTCTTGTTTCTCTTATCACCGTCACTTTTACTTGTCCGGGATAGGTCATTTCGGTTTGAATACGTTGTGAAATATCAAAAGAAAGTGTTTCTGCTTCCTTGTCTGTTATTTTATCACTTGATACCAATACACGTAATTCGCGTCCTGCCTGTATCGCATAGGTTTTATCAACTCCCGGATAAGATAATGCCAATGCTTCCAGATCCTTTAATCGTTTAATATATTGCTCCACCACTTCACGTCTTGCACCCGGACGAGCACCACTGATGGCATCACATACCTGAACAATCGGTGAAATTAATGTGGTCATTTCGATCTCATCGTGATGGGCACCAATCGCATTACATACTTCCGGTTTCTCCTTATATTTTTCAGCCAGTTGCATTCCTAAAATAGCATGAGGGACTTCCGGAGAATCATCAGGCACTTTACCGATATCATGTAATAATCCGGCACGTTTGGCCACTTTTACATTCAATCCTAATTCAGCAGCCATGGTAGCACAAAGATTTGCTACTTCGCGGGAGTGTTGTAATAAATTCTGTCCGTAAGATGAACGGTATTTCATACGACCCACCATACGGATCAATTCAGGATGTAAACCGTGAATTCCTAAGTCAATAGCAGTACGTTTACCAATCTCAATAATTTCTTCTTCAATTTGTTTCTTTACTTTCTCCACAACTTCTTCGATACGGGCAGGATGGATACGACCATCTGTTACCAGTTGATGTAAGGATAAACGGGCTATTTCCCTGCGTACAGGATCAAAACCCGATAAAATAATTGCCTCAGGAGTATCATCTACAATAATTTCGATTCCTGTTGCAGCTTCCAAGGCACGGATGTTACGACCTTCACGACCAATGATACGACCTTTGATCTCATCATTTTCGATATTAAATACAGAAACTGAATTTTCGATCGCATGCTCGGTAGCAACCCGCTGAATGGTTTGGATCACCACCTTTTTCGCTTCTTTATTTGCTGATATTTTTGCTTCTTCAACAATGTCTTTAATGTGCGACATTGCTTCGGTCTTCGCTTCTGCCTTCAGAGATTCAACCAATTGAGATTTTGCTTCTTCGGCTTTCATGCCGCTCAATGTTTCCAATTGTTCCACCTGTCTGCGATGAAATTTATCTACTTCCTGTTGCTTTGAATTAACCAATTCTAATTGATGGGTTAAGTTACTACGCAAAGTATCTAACTCTACATCTTTACGTTGAACCTGCTCCTGCTTTTGAGAAAGCGACTGTTCTTTTTGTTTGATACGGTTTTCAGACATAAGTACCGCCTGATTTTTTTCAGTAATCACTTTTTCATGCTCTGCTTTTAGCTGCAAAAATTTTTCTTTTGCTTGTAAGATCTTGTCTTTTTTTATCACTTCTGCCTCCGCTTCAGCATCTTTTACGATACTATTGGCTTTTCCTTCGTTGGCTTTTTTGATAAATAAAAATGTGACAAGGGCTCCCAAACCTATTCCTAGCAAAGCTGACCCTGCAATAATTATTATTTCGTTCATAATTTTTTTGTTAAATTGTTGATATTAAAAAATTCCCACACCACCTGAATTTCAGGCCAAAGTAATTCTTTGAGGGACACTATTAATTTAGTGAAGGAAGTTTTTGTTTACAAATGGGTGTTAACAAATGTAAACTACGAAGGATTGCTCTCTTTTTGAAGGTAATCGGAAACAAATAAATCGAGTTGGTTAATTTCTTTTTCCAGCTCCGGCTCTTTTTTAGGAGTATTTTGTTGAGAAGTCAACAAATTCAGTGCACTCATCGCCAATAGATCCTGCTTATCACGTACTGAATAGTTTTGCTCAAATTCTTTCACTTTTTCATTAATCATATTTGCTGCCTGCAACACATGACTCTCATCTTCCTTTTTAATGGTTAATGGGTAAGTGCGACCGGCAATTAATATTTTTAATGATACTTCAGCCATATTTATAGTTTCAAGTTATAAGGTTTAAAGTCAAAAGTTTAGTTGATTCCAACATTACACTTTCAAACTTTAGACTTTTAACTATTTTTATTACTTCAAGAGAACAATGCAATTGTCAATTTCCTGCACTAGTTCATTGATCTTTAATTTGGTATCTGTAATTATTTTATTTTGTTCTTCGTTATTGGTATTTACTAATTCTTTGTTTTTCCCCTGTAAAGATTCTATTGTAACTTTTTGTTCCTCAATGGTTTTCAGCAAATTACCATTTTCAGAATTAAGTTGTTCATTATCTTTTTTAAGCTGTTGATGCAAATTTACTAATTTTTCAACTTTTGCTTTTAGGTCGGTTATAGTTAAAGTTAAATCGTTCATAATCAATTATTAAAATCTGGTTCTCAAGTTTTTACAAATATAGTACTCCTAAGTTGAATTGCAAAATAAATTTGAAAAACAGGTCTGAATTAAGGGATCACTTCTTCAGGCCATCGCGGTGCTATTTTTTACCTCAATCAAAAAAGAAAAAATTACGATAAATTATTTGTTGCTGAAATAATACCAACAAAGGCCTGAATTTTTCAGGAATACCCCAGCAAATTTTTCAGGAAAGCATACAAACCTTTTACCAAAATCACTTTACAGCTTCTGTTGCCGGATTTGCCTTTAAAAAATCAAGAATTCTTGTATTTATAGTATCTGCTTGGTCAAAAGTCAAAAAATGGCCTGCATCTTTTATAATACCTGTTTCAGAATGAGGTAATAACTCTTTTGCATTTTCAATACTTTTCTCATTATTAATTATGTCGTGATCACCTATTAATAATAAAACCGGCATGGAGAGAGTTTTTAATTCATCATCAGAATAAGGTGTCATTTCTAAAACAAACTTACTATACACAGCTTTTTCTGTAGCTATAAAATACTGGTCAATATAGGCCTGTTCTATTGTCTCAACATTAACTGACATTGTTTCTAACACTGCACGCAAGTTTTTTCGTTTGGGATCAATCGTATAGGTTATATTAGCCAACATTTCTGAACCCGGTTGTATCCATATAAATGTTTGAGCAGGACTTAAAAGAATAAGGTTCTTGATTCGCGATTTTTGCTGAAGTGCAATATGTATCGCCATCCAACCTCCTCTTGAAGCACCAATTAAACTAAATTTTTTAAGTTTTAGGTGATCAAATATTTCATCATACCAATTCATAATCTCCGTCATTTCTTTAACTTCCCCATTTATCTGAGATTTCCCGGGTTCGAGCAGATAGTCGATGGCATACACTCTATGATTTTTCGAAAGTGCTTTTATATTAGGATACCACATGGTTGAGCTGGCATTCATTCCGTGCAATAAAACCAGGGGTTCGCCATTTTTAGGACCACTTATAATTACATGGGCACTTCCAAAGCTTGTTTTGATATTTAGTTCACGGAAAGGTGTTTTCCATAAAGTTAAAGCTTTATTGTAAGCCTTATAATATTCAACATCTTCCTGTTTAACATCCTCAAAATATCCTCCAAACTCTTCATCTAGTTCTTTTTGTAAGTCTTTCTGAGTTTCTTCCTGTTCAGCACTAACTTTTTCTTCATTTTTTTTGTTATTTCCACAACCAGAGATAGCCAATACAATAACTAATAAGGTTAAATATTTCACACTGAATTTCATAAATTTTTAATTTGGTAGAATTAATTAAAGGTAAGCAATAAGACTTTAATGATGATAATATATTTATTGTTGAAGTATTTGCAACAATAAAATATGCTGTTCAAAATTTGAACTGCTAAATAAATTAGAGCTATAGCTTATTATTAAGAAATTATAATTTGTGTAAAATGGTTACATTTGAGTAGCGATTTAAATTTTTCGCCAATCTACATTTTCGGTTGCTGAACTAAATATCGTGTTTCTGGTTTTTAAACAAATTACAACGATATGAAATATCTTTTTTTACTCTTACTTACTGCATTTTCTTTATTAAGCTCCGCTCAACAAAAAGCAAAAATTGGTATGACCGTAAACGAGGTAATGAAACTTTACCCGAATATTAAATCAGATACAGTTGGAAATGAAATTACACTTTCAAGAACGGAGAACCTTTATGGACTTAATGATACCTGGGGATATCGGTTTAAAGAAGAGAAACTGGATTGGATCTTCTTTCATAAATATATTAAAGAAACTACTAGTAGTAATTTTAATGACTGTTTAAAAGCCACACAAAAACTGATTGAAGATTACACTAATGCCTATGGCAAGCCCGACACCACACTGATTGGTAACACCTCTTTTATTGACCCTTATGTTAAAAAACACTGGGGTTATGATGTATTAGAAGTCCGATGGCAAAATTATAATGACATGAAAATAAAAATTGAATTTACTTTTATGGGTGGGAAAGGTGAATATTATTTTCTGGTTCAAATCCATTACTTTGATAAAAATTATCCTTATTTCGATTAAAAAATAAATAATGAAAAAAATTAAATTAGGACTGATATTAGGCTTTGTTGCGGGATTAATAGATATAACCCCAATGATCATTCAAAAACTAACATGGGACGCCAATCTTTCTGCTTTAACAATGTGGACAATTGTTGGATTTTTTATATCAACTATCGATATCAAGATCCATCCAATTATAAAATGGATCTTAATTTCATTTTTAACTTTATTACCTTCTGCCATACTCATAGCTTGGAAAGAGCCATTTGCACTAATTCCCATCTCAATAATGACAATATTACTTGGCGGAGTACTTGGATTTTTATTTCATAAACTAACCGATAAAAAATAATTAATAAAAAAATTATGAATTCAATTCTCAATAGAAATCTATTTTTTGTAAAAGAACATGTTGGTATGTTCAAAGCAGCAAACAATTTTGACATACACGATCATGAAACTAAAGAAATAATAATGACCTGTAGGGAAGAAAAGCTTGGCTTCTTTACCAAACTATTTCGTTTTTCGGATTATAAAAGAATGACACCTTTTAATGTTGAAATAAAAACTGCTTCCGGAGCAAATGTATTAACTGTTAAACGTGGTGTATCCATATTCCTTTCCACAGTGGAGGTTTTAGATGAGAACGAAATGTTAGTTGGAAAATTTAAACAAAAGTTCTTTTCGATCGGAGGAAAATTTGAAGTATTAGATTCAAACGAACAAAATGTATGTACACTAAAAGGGAAATGGACCAGCTGGGATTTTAAATTTGTAAAAGATGAACTAGAATTTGCTCATGTAAGTAAAAAGTGGGCAGGAATTGGAAAGGAATTATTTACTTCTGCAGATAATTACATGCTTGAAATTGATGCAAGTGTTCCTAAAAATGATCCTAAAAGATTACTTATCCTTGCTGCTGTAATGTGTATTGATATGGTTTTAAAGGAATAAATTGCTATTTGGAATGAGGTGTTATTACAATCGAAGCGGAGAAACCTTGTTATTTCACAAATACAATCTTTTGAAAAAAATTACGATAAAATTTGTTGGTGAAATAACACCAACAAATGCTAGCTGCAGTTCATAGAATTTTATTTTGTGCAAAGATTTTATTCCGAAGCTGCGCGTGGGGATTGAACAAACGCGATGCCGTGTTGCTTGTGTGGAGCGATCGTTTGTTCTTGTTCTTCTCAGAAGAATTGCTTCTTTTCTTTTAAGAGAAAAGAAGGAATGTAAATTAACAGGTTTCCAACAATACGGAGGTAAAGAAAGATTCCAACCGTAGCCAATGGTTTGAAATCTTCTAATAAAGAATATCTTTGCCAAATGAAAAGGCTTCTCCTCATTTTACTTCTATTTTTTTCGATTCCACTTATTTCTCAAACAAATTATCCTATAAATTATTTTGCTTCACCTGTTAATGTCAAAATAACCTTAGCTGGAAATTTCGGTGAAATTCGTCCCAACCACTTTCATGCAGGGTTCGATATTAAAACAAATAACAAAGAAGGAATGTCGGTGTATGCCGCTGCTGATGGTTATATCTCCCGCATAAAAACAAGTCCGTATGGTTACGGGAAAGCACTCTACATTACCCATCCGAATGGCTATACATCTGTTTACGGGCATTTACTAAGCTTTGATAAAAACATTGCTGCCTACTGCAAAACCATTCAATATGCAAAAGAATCTTTTGAAATAGATACCCTCCTTCAACCAAATGCATTGCTTGTAAAAAAAGGTGATCTGATTGCTTTATCAGGAAATACCGGAGGATCTCAAGGACCACATTTACATTTTGAAATTCGGGAAACCTCAACCGAAAAACCTGTAAATCCATATTTTTTTGGATATAAAGTGGACGATACTATAAAACCAACAATTAAAGAAATTGCGATTTATCCTCTTGGAGAAACTGCAAGTATCAATGGGAAGCAAAACATAAAAAAAATAAAACCTGTTTTAACTAAAGGTAAATATGCTATCAACAAACTGGATTCGATAACAGTAAACGGTGCAATTGGGTTCGGGATAGAATGTTTTGACAAAGAAACAGGGGCAACTGGTCCGAATGGCGTTTTCTCCATTGAATTACAATCTGGCGGAAAACGAATTTATTATCATGAACTGGAAAAGTTCAGCTTCGAAAATGCAAGGTATGTGAATGCTCACATCGATTTTGCTGAAAAACAAAAGCACAACGATGTGATCCAAAAATGTTTTCTTGCAAAGAATGATCAATTAACCATCTATAAAAATATAATTAATAATGGTGTCTTAAATTTTACGGATGATTCGGTGCATTGGATTAAGTTTATTGTGAAGGATTTTGTAGGAAATTCAAGCGAGTTAATGCTGAAAGTCAGAAGTACTTCAAAAATAAAAAATACCGAAAAAGTAAAGAGCACAACTGAAATAATATTCGACTGTTTAAAAGAGAATCAATTTAAAAATGAAGAGATCCTTATTACAATTCCGGCTTTTGCATTATACGATGACTTAAAATTTATTTATTCAAAATCAGCATCACCAAAAGGAACTTACTCTAACTTAATTCATATTCAAAATGATGAAACTCCTTTACAAAAAGCATTTAGTTTAAGTATCAAAGCAATTAATTTACCCGATGCATTACAAACTAAAGCTGCCATTATTTCAATTAACAAGAAAGGAAAAAAAAATTATGAAGGCGGATCCTGTAACAATAGTTGGGTGACAACACCAACAAAAGTTTTTGGAAATTTTGCAATAATTGTTGATACCATTGCGCCAAGACTAAAATTAAATTTGAAGGATGATGGCTTAAAACCTATTGATCTGAGGATGGCCAAAGCAATTGAAATAATTGCAAAAGATGAACTTTCGGGAATAAAAAAATACCGTGCAAGCATTGATGGGAAATGGGTTTTGTGTGAATACGAACTAAAAAAGGATTTGTTATTTTTCACATTTGATGAAACAGTTTCATCAGGGATCCATACCTTCAAAATTGAAGTACGAGATGATAAAAATAATTTATCGGTACTGCAATTTACTTTCAAAAGATAGAAAGATTCCTTCTTAAAATTTCATGACACTTTATTGTTTCAGTTCGTTAGTTCAAAACTATGCACTTTCAGTTTCTGGGATTTTTTGTTGTTATCATTGCGAGCCCTCTTTGAAGAAAGGGCGCGGCAATCTCAAGCAAACATTTACTATTGGTGAGAGATTGCTTCTTCGTTCCTTCTTCGCAATGACGTTGCATAATTATCATTTGCAAAAAGAATTTCATTTCTTTTATTTAACCTTCGCATTTATAGGGTAGGGATGATTATTCTTTTCACCTAAACACTTAATTGCTTTCCATTTTTCTTTTTTATGTAAATTGAATTTTACTATTACTTTTTTTTCGATGTGAGCAATAGCATCATCAACTGAGTTGGTGTATAATAATAATTCCAGGTCCTCTTCCTTAATTGTGCCTTCAGCCACCATTAGATCAAAATGATCACTTAAATGTTTATGAAATGTTTTATCCATTAACACGACAGGAAATTTTTTAATATAATGAGTTTGTATCAGGGTCAAAGCTTCAAAAAATTCATCCAATGTTCCAAAACCACCTGGCATAACTACAAAAGCATAAGAGTATTTTGAAAGTAAAACTTTACGCACAAAAAAGTATCGAATGTTTACCCATTTATCCAGATACTTATTTGGATACTGTTCTTTAGGCAACACAATATTACAACCTACAGACCTTCCTCCCGCTTCCTTCGCTCCACGATTTGCAGCTTCCATAATCCCGGGGCCGCCACCTGTAATTACCGTAAATCCAATTTTGGCAAGCCGGGCCCCCATTTCACGGGCAAGTTTATAGGATGGATGATCTTCTTTGAAGCGTGCCGAACCGAAAACAGTAACACATGGCCCGACAAAATGTAAAACACGAAGTCCTTTCATGAATTCGAACACCACTTTTATCAAAAAATAAAATTCTTTTATTCTGGACTGAGGACCTTCCAAGAAAATACTTTCTTCCTTTGGAACTGGCTCTATTATTGAGTCTGTATTTTTTTGTTCTTCTGTTTTAAGTTCCATATCCTTGTAATCTAAAAAAAATCAATGCTAAACATAATAGGATAAATTGTCAGGATCGGTAATAAATTTGTTTTGTTAGTGTGATTTCGGTCATTGCAAATAATATTTCAACTGTAAACTTTCATAATTCATTCTCAAAAGAACATAAAGCTGTATCTTTGTAAGCCAAAACTTATGAATTTAAACAACAAAAAAATAGTAAAAAGAATACTTAAAACATTTTATGTTTTTTGTGCATTGCTTATTGTCTTTTTAATCTACTTCATTTTTGCCATCATTATCAAAGTTCCAACAATAAAGGATCACAGTCCAGAAAAAGTTGCCAGATTAAACCCTTCACCTAATTTTTATACTGTCGGGAATAACTGGTTAAAAAAAAGCGATTCAGGTTTGTGGGAAATGTATGTGGAAGGAGATGGTTTTGAAAGAGGCGTAGCTGCAGGAAAACTCACAAAAGAATTAGCCGAAAAACAAGAAATTGCTTTTGTAAGACAAATTAAATTACTTGTTCCTTCCAATAATTACCTACGGTTTTTAAAATTTTTTGTGGCTTATTTTAACCGGCACCTACCTGATCATATTCCTGAAGAATACTTGGAAGAAATATATGGCGTATCACTCTATGCTTCCGATAAATTCGATTACATGGCACCTAAATATTATCGGTTATTAAATTACCATGCTGCTCATGACATCGGGCATGCATTACAGGATAAAAATATGACGGTTGGTTGCACGTCATTTGCTGCCTGGAAAGAAAGATCAGAAAATGGAAATTTAATTGTTGCCCGTAATTTCGATTTTTATTCAGGTGATGAGTTTGCTGAAAATAAAATTGTGTGTTTTTGTAAACCCAAGACAGGCTACAAATTTGCCTATATCACCTGGGCAGGATTTACAGGTGTTGTCTCCGGCATGAACGACCAGGGTCTTACAGTTACTATAAATGCCGCAAAATCAGAAATACCAACAAGTGCCGCTACTCCTATTTCTATTGTTGCGAAAGAGATCTTACAATATTCAAAAAATATAAACGAGGCCTTTGAGATTGCTAAAAAGAGAACAACATTTGTTTCCGAATCCATATTAATTTCCTCAGTTAACGATAACGCAGCTGCAATTATTGAAAAAACACCCAGCAAAACAAATTTATATACCGAAAACCGTGATGTGCTTCTTTGCTCCAATCATTATCAAAGCGATCTGTTTAAAAACGATTTCGGTAACAATAAAAACATTATAGAGAGCTCATCTCTTTATAGAAAAATAAGATTAGAACAATTGGTTCAAAAAAAACCTAAACTGAATTACCTGAATGCCGCTGAAATTTTACGGGACCAAAAAGGCATTAATGATAAAAATATTGGTTTTACAAATGAGAAAGGGATCAATCAACTTTTAGCCCATCATTCCGTGATCATGGAGCCGGCAAATGAATTGATGTGGGTATCGACTCAACCTGTTCAGTTAGGGAAATTTTATTGTTATGATCTTACTAAAGTTTTTTCTGAATCATCCCGGGTAACCGGGAACAAAATAATTTACGAATCAGATAAAACAATTCCGGAAGATCCTTTTCTGCACTCAAAAGAATATGCACGTTATTTACAGTTTATCCGGATCAAACATTTTATTCAGTATTGTACAAAAAGTCAATATGACTTTAGGGTCGATCAATCAATGATCGACAAGTTTATTGCCTCCAATCCCGAAAATTATTCTACCTATTGGATCATTGGCGATTACTACAAAAAAACAAAAGAGAAGCAAAAAGCGATTTTTTATTATAATTTAGCACTCACAAAAGAAGTTGCTACCGATAAGGAAGCAACTAAAATAAAAGAGTTAATTTCGGAGAGTACTAAATTATAATTCAATGATACTAGAGAATACAAAATTGGCAACTAATTTTGCAATTAGTCCTTTTGCTAAGGAGTTTAATTTTGAAGATATTCGTCCTTATTATGACAGCGAAGCAAGAGAGGCCCTGCCCCGGTTAATTGAAGACCCTATTTTTTTTAAACTGGTAAATTATTTATGGCCCGAAATGACCATGAATGAAGTTCGCGAAAAAGCAGACAAAGTTTTCTCCAACCTTGATTTTCAGTTGCAGTTCATGCACAAAGCGATCCGGACGATTGTTTCGAATACATCAACAGGATTAACCTGTAGCGGGTTTGAACATATTGACAAAAACGATTCTTATTTATTTATAGCGAATCACCGCGATATTTTACTCGACTCGGCCATTTTACAAATATTACTCGTTGAAAATGATTTTTCTACCTCCGAAATCACCTTCGGGAACAATTTAAAAGACAAAGGTTTTATTACCGAATTTGGAAAGATCAATCGGATGTTTACGGTATTAAGAGAAGGTACAAGTAAAGAACTTTATGAAATTTCCAGAAAATTATCCGCCTATATCCGTCATACCATCGTTGATAAAAAAACATCGGTCTGGATAGCACAACGCAATGGACGAACCAAAGATGGATTGGATGCAACACAAACAGGATTATTGAAAATGCTCAATATCAGCGGGCCTGAAAACTTTGAAAAAAACTTTACTCAATTAAAAATTGTACCTCTTACCATCTCCTATGAATACGAACCTTGTGATGTATTAAAAACAAAAGAACTTTATCTTTCTTCCTTACATACAAAATATCAAAAAGCACCCGGAGAAGACCTGAACAGTATTATTACCGGCATTACCCAACCAAAAGGCAGGATCCACATGGCTATTGGGAAACCGATACTTCAGGAACTAAGTATCTGTAATGCATCCAGTAATGATAATGAAAAAATAAAAAAACTTACAGCATTGATCGACAAACAAATTTATACTGATTTTAAAGTATGGCCCATCAATTATATTGCAGCAGACCTGCTTGAAAAATCTTATAAATACGAAGGTTTTTATACTGCTAAAGAGAAGGAAGATTTTATAAATTATGTTTCTAATTCATTATCCAATGTGGAAGGGGACAAAGAGTTTTTAAGAATGCAATTTTTGAAATTGTATGCCAATCCAATCTATTCAAAGGCTTCTGTTTAAATAAAAAATTAAAATTAGCAGCAGATTCACAGGTTTTTGAAAGAGATTATTGCTAGTGGCAATGATTATGCTTGCTTTCCATTTGACGGAGTATAAAACCTGAGTATAATAACAAAAACTGAGGTTTGTCATTCTTTTAAGACAGAAAACTACCATTGGATAAATAAACCGACCTGTTTGAATAATAAATTTGCTTTTCATAAATACTTGAACTAGGTTAGCCAAAGCAGGCGCATAGGATTAACTTATTATACAAAACACAATAAGATATTAAGTTTAAAACCAACATATAATTATTTTTTAACTAATTGGAAGGATCCCCGTTAGGCGGAGCGTCCCGCTCCGCTTTCTTTAACCGGCATCTTGCCGTTGATGTATAACAGAAGCAATATTCTATCTTTGACAATAATGTTTTCAAAAAAAATTAAAGAATGCCAACAGGTTATCAAATCAAAGAGCAAGATAAATTATATTTTATAACCCTTCAAGTTGTAGAATGGATAGATATATTTTCCAGACAAAAATATCGGGATATTATTATTGATAATTTATCGTATTGTCAAAAGAATAAAGGTCTTGA
>MEPB01000079.1 GCA_001769385.1 Bacteroidetes bacterium RIFCSPLOWO2_12_FULL_35_15
ATCCTAAATTATCGCACACCAAAATCGCACACTACCAATAAAAAAAGCCCCTACATTTCTGTAAGGGCTTGATTTTTAAGTGGTACCTCCAGGAATCGAACCAGGGACACAAGGATTTTCAGTCCTTTGCTCTACCAACTGAGCTAAGGTACCAGCTCATTTATTCGGGACGCAAATGTAATCAATATTTTTATTTCTCAAAAAAAATATTGATGATAGCACTACCTTATTTAGTAGTTTTGTGATATGCAATTAGTTATAGATATAGGAAACACAAGAGTAAAAGCTGCTTTATTCGAAAAAAACGACTTGAAAACAAATTATGTTTTCAAAACTCCTGACGAATTGCTTTCTGCTAATTTGTTTGAAACTAATTCAATCTCACATTGCATGGTTGCATCGGTTGTTAATGAAATGGATGCTTTTGTAAGTCGGCTAAAGGAAAAAACCTCCGTTCTTTTATTTACAAGTGAAACAGCGGTTCCAATAAAAAACAAGTATCAATCAGTTCAAACCCTCGGCAGTGATAGATTAGCAAGTGCTGTTGGTGGAAATGCAGCATTCCCGGATAAAAATGTATTGGTAATTGATGCAGGTACCTGTATCAAATACAATTTTGTAAATAACCAGAATGAATATATTGGCGGTGCTATTTCCCCTGGCTTAGAAATGCGTTTTAAAGCATTACAAACTTTTACTGCCCGTTTGCCTTTGATAGAGAAGGACGAAGATTTTGAAATGCTGATCGGTAAAAATACCAGGGAAAGCATTTTGTCAGGGGTTGAAATAGGTGTTGTTGCAGAAATGGAGGGCATTATAAGCCGATATCAGCAATTGTATCCTGATCTGTTTACTGTGTTGACCGGTGGAGATGTTAATTTTTTTGAGAAACGATTAAAAAAGCCCATCTTTGCAGACCAATTTTTAATCCTGAAAGGGTTGAATGTAATTTTAGACTATACTATTAATGCATAAAGCAATAAACAAAACTATTCAATACTCCTCAGTTAGTATCCGATATTCAGTAATCTTATTTATAGTCCTCTTTTTATCACAATTTTCAATCGGAATAGCTCAAACAGCAAGCAGTTCTCCTTATTCACGTTATGGAATAGGTGATTTAACAGGGAAAGGCTTTGCTCAGAATTTTGCAATGGGTGGAACTACCATCGCCATGCAGAGTGATTCACTTCCTATGTTTTTTATTAATAATGGGAACCCTGCATCTTACTCCAATATTCGTTTAACAACAGCTGACCTTGGCGTAAACTACAGTCGTGTTCAATTGCAAAATGCAGATGTTAAGAAATCAATAAACAGTGCTTCTGTTTCAAATGTAGCTTTGGCTTTTCCATTTAAAAAATGGTGGGGAGCAAGTATTGGTTTAATGCCATATAGTTCTGTCGGGTACAAGGTGACCGATCATCAGGAAATTTCGAATATTGGTGGTGTTGATTTTTTATACGATGGTTCAGGAGGAATTAATCAATTGTATTTTGGGAATGGGATTAAGCCTTTTTACGGATTACCCCGAAGGTATCAAAACTCTAAAAAATATGCGCGATTAAATTCAGCAAAAAGACCCGATAATGTTTTAAAAACATGTACCGAAGCCTTTGATGACTATATGAAAGCAAAAAAATCATTGAACCGAAAAAAGTTGTTGCAATCGATTTCAATGGGCGCAAACAGCTCTTATCTATTTGGAGGTTTTGATAATAGTAAACGTTCTATATTTTCATCCAGCACTTATAGTTATAGCACACGTTCCATGACAAAAACCCGTGTTTCTGATCTTTACTTCGATTATGGAATGCAAATGAGTTATACCGTGGATTCCATAAGGTATAAAGATAGCAAAGATTCCTGTAAGCCTGTTAAATACAGGGATTTGAAAGAAAATGTAAAGATCTTGCTGGGTGCAACATTTTCAGCACAAACAGATGTGAAAGCCAAAATAGATAGCATATCCTATAATTATTACCAGGATGCACAAGGTTATGAAAGGTCCTTAGATACAATCGAAAACACAGAAAACTCAAAAGGAACGATAAGGTTCCCATTATCTTTTGGTTTTGGTTTTGGATTTCAAAAAGGTGATAAATGGATTGTTGCAGCTGATTTTGCTGTTCAAAACTGGAGCACATTTCAGGCTTTCAATCAAGCTTCAAATTTAAAAAATAGTATGAGGGTTTCTTTGGGGGCACAATATGTTCCGAATTCAAAAGCAAGTGGGGAAGGTAATTATCCTAAGCGGATGCATTACAGAATGGGTGTTCGTTATGCTCAAACTGCTTTAGAATTAAAAAATACCAGGTTAACGGAGTATGGTGTTAGTGCAGGTATTGGTTTCCCGGTCGGTCGAAATTATTTACTTCAGAGTTTTTCTATGGTTAATATTGGCTTGGAAATAGGCCAGCGCGGAACCATTACTAACGGTTTGATCAAAGAACAATTTTTTAAAGCTACCATAGGATTTACCATCAACGACCGTTGGTTTGTTAAACCAAAATTTGATTAATTTTATAAATTCAATTTTAAAATTATTCGTTCAAAATACATTTCTTCGCAATGAAATTTTTAAGAATGTTTTTTTTGTTTCAAATTTTAGTACCTGTTTTTTTCAGTTGCTTTACTGCTTGCGAAAATGATATTAAAGTTGTTAATTCCATCACTTCTGCTGCAGAAAAGGAGTTGCCGGTAGAATCAGGAAAAGATGTTGAGATTATCTATAGCGATTCAGCAGTTGTTCGGGCAAAACTAACTGCTCCGGAATTAAACAGATATAGTGGAAAAAAACCATATTCTGAAATGCCCAAAGGAATGAACGTGATCTTTTATGATCAGTTTGGAATTGTTCAATCAAAACTTACTGCAAATTATGGAATTGGATACGATTCAGGAAATGGCATGGAGCGAATGGAAGCAGATGGAAATGTGATCGTGATAAATGAAAAAGGGGAACAGTTGAATACTGAACACCTGACCTGGAACGCAGTTACAAAAAAAATATATACCGATAAGTTTGTGAAAATTACAACCAAAGATGAAATAATCTGGGGTGATGGTTTAGATGCAGATCAGGATTTTTCGAAGTATCAGATAAAAAATGTGAAAGGAACTATTGCAGTGAAAGATCAGGACATGAATGCAGGGGAAACAAAAAAATAAGTTAGGATAACAAATTTTTGAAAATGAATAAAGTAGTCAGGGCATTTGAGATATTTTGGTTAATTATGTGTTTCGTAGGTATTTTTATGTGTGTGTATTCGGCTATTAAAAGGGATAATCAAGATGTGTTTTATTTTCTTGCTTTTTCTTTTGTAAGCGGCATATTGTATGCAATTCGAAGGCGCCAGCGAAAAAATTTGGAAAACTCTAATAAATAAAAATATAATTTTGGATACTTCGATCATTATTATTTTAATTACAATGCTTGCTTCCGCCTTTTTTTCAGGCTTGGAAATAGCATTTATTACCTCCAATAAATTACGTATTGAATTAGAAAGTAAACAAGGGAATATTTCTGCAAAAATTCTTTCCTACTTCAGCAAATATCCATCACGTTATCTGGGAACCATGCTTCTCGGAAATAATATTGCGTTAGTTGTTTTCGGTATATACATGGATGAAGAATTGAGTCCGGTTATTGGACAATATATTTCGTCAAAAGCATTGATATTGTTTATTTCTACCATTATTTCTACCATATTGATCCTGGTAACTGCAGAGTTTTTACCAAAAAATATTTTCAGGATCAATCCTAACCGCACACTTAGTTTATTTGCTTATCCGCTCACGCTCGTGTATGGAGTACTTTACCCTGTCGTTATGATCACGATCGGACTTTCTGAATTCATACTCAAAAAAATATTTCGGGTAAAGATCGAAAAGGAAAACGCTGCTTTCACGATGATCGATCTCGATAATTATTTGCGGGAAGGAACCTCATCAGTTGAAAAAAATGCAGAGATTGAACATGAAATACAAATATTTCAAAATGCACTGGATTTTTCAAGTGTAAAAGCCCGGGAATGTATGGTGCCTCGCACCGAGATCATTGCACTGGATGTAAATTGCAGCATTTCTGAATTGAAACAAAAGTTTATTCAAACACGACTTTCAAAAATTTTAATTTTTTCCGGAAGTATTGATAATATTATCGGATATGTGTATTCCAAGGAACTTTTTAAAAGCCCGGAAAGCATAAGAGCCATTTTGTTGCCTTTAAGTATTGTACCTGAATCAATGCCGGCAAGTGAAGTTCTTACCGTATTTATTCAGCAACATAAGAGTATTGTAGTGGTGGTTGATGAATTTGGCGGAACATCAGGGATACTTACCATGGAAGACGTAATGGAAGAGATTTTTGGTGAAATTGAAGACGAGCACGATAAAGAGGAAATGATTGAAAAGCAGGTGAGCGAGACCGAATTTATTTTTTCTGCACGCCTGGAAACAGATTATCTGAATGGTAAATACCATCTGAATCTTCCAATTTTGGATAATTTTGAAACCCTTAGCGGTTTGATCATGCATTTTCATGAAAGTATTCCTCGTTTAAATGAAGAAATCCGAATTGAAAATTTCTTGTTTACCATTACAGCGGTTGCTCGTACACGCATCGAACAAGTGAATTTAAAAATTCAGAAGCCTACGGATTAATTTCCCGGGAATTGCGGATATTAAAAATCACAAAACCTTTTGCTTAAAAAGTTTTAAGATTTCGCTAAGAATCTTATATTTGCAACCCATTATACCGAAACAAAGTGAGTTTCTGAAAAATGAACCTGTGTGATACTTGCTTAGCTTACAAAGCAGCGAATTATCCTCAATAAATAAAAATACTTTGGTATAAAAGAAAATGGGTAATTCAATAAAAGATAACATCCTAAAATAATTGATATGAGTACTTTAGAAAATTTACGTAAACGTTCAGGTTTATTAGTTGGTATAGTAGGTTTTGCATTATTAGCATTTGTGCTTACCGGTTTGTTTAGCACTGACTCTTCGTTTTTTAAAAATGACAGAAACGTTGGTGAAATTGCCGGCAAATCAATCGAATACAATGCCTTCAATACGAAAGTGCAGGAATCCATTGAAGCCCAAAAACGTAACAGCCAGAAAACAACACTGACTACAGAAGAAACCGATCAGATCGTTCAACAAGTATGGAACCAAACCATAAACGAAAACGTGATGAACAAAGAATATGAAAAATTAGGCATTTCTGTTTCTGATGAGGAACTGTATGACCTGATGATCGATCATCCGCATTCGGCCTTGGTTCGTAACCTTAGTGATCAGCAAACAGGTAAAGTAGCTCCAATGTTTGCCGATGATAAAACAGGTGAAGTCAGCCCTGCAAAAATAAAAGTATTTACCCAAAAAATGACTGATGAACAAGAAGGACAATGGGCACAGTTAGAAAATTATATTCGTCAGATACGTACCATCGAAAAATATAATAACCTTATAAAAAAAGGATTATATGTAACCAAAGCAGAAGCAAAGCGTGATTACATTGCTCAAAATACAAATGTAAGTATCAAATATGTTGTTAAAAATTATAAACTAATTGCCGATAGCACTATCAAAGTATCTGATGATGATCTTCAAACATATTATGCTGCTCATAAAAATGAATATAAGCAGGAAGCTTCCCGTAAAATTGAGTATGTTGCCTTTGATATTGCGCCATCACCGGAAGATTTAGATGAAGCAAAAAAAGACATTCAGCGTATTGCCGATGATTTTAAAACCAAAAAGGCAACAGAAGATTCTGCATTTGTTATTGCTGAATCAGAAACCAGAAATTTCGATATAACCTTTCATACAAAAGGAACCTTGTCACCTGAAATTGATACTACCATGTTCAAATCAGAAGCAGGAACAGTAGTTGGACCTTATCTTGAAAACGGTACGTTCAAAGTTGCAAAATTAAGTTTAGTAAAATTCTCTGCTGATTCAGCAAAAGTACGCCACATCCTTATCTCTTATCAAGGAGCCGGAGCCTCACCAACAGCTACCCGCACAAAAGAAGAAGCAAAAAAGATGGCGGATAGTTTAAGTGGATTGTTAAAGAAAAAAGCAGACTTCAAAGATTTTGTTGCGAAATTCTCTGACGATGGCGGAAAAAGTGCTTCTGCTGATCCAAAAGATCCGAAAAAATTTGTGATGGGTAAAGATGGAGAATATGGTTGGATAAATGCTAACAGTGGATTTGTTGAGCCCTTTAAAAATGCCGGATTGGATGGTAAAAAAGGAGATATTGTTGTAGTTGAATCACAATTTGGTTATCACATCATGGAAGTGCTTGATACCAAAGGGTCACAAAAGAAAGTACAAGTTGCTATCATCGAAAAGAAACCTGAAGCAAGCAGCAAAACCATGCAGGCCATTTATGTAAAAGCAAGCGCTTTTGCAGGAAAAAATAATACAAATGAATTATTTCAAAAAGCTGTTCTTGACGAAAAGATGAACAAACGTATTGCTGATAATATCAAAGAAAATGATAAAACAATAGCCGGAATTGAATCCCCGCGTCCTTTAATCAGATGGGCTTATGAAAATAAAAAAGGTGCTGTATCTGAACCATTAGAGTTTGGTAACAAATTTATTGTTGCTGCTTTAACGGAAGTAAAAGAAAAAGGCATTGCTCCAATGGAACAAATAAAAGAAGAACTTACAGCTAAAGTGATCGTTGAGAAAAAAGCAGAATTGATAGCTAAAGAGTTTACTTCAGCAATGACAGCTGGTGTGCAAATTGATGCTTTGGCTTCTAAAATGAAACTGGCAGTGGAGCAAGCCCCAAACATCAATTTTAATACCAATGCAATTCCGGGATCAGCAAGCGAACCAAGTGTAATTGGAGCTGTATCTGTTCAAAAAGCAAAAACAATCAGTAAACCGATTGCCGGTAAAGAAGGTGTTTTTGTAGTATCTGTTGAATCAGTTGTTGATGCACCTGCACAAAAAGATTTTAAAACACAGCAAACAACAACTATATCTCAACTACAACCTCGTGTTGATTATGAAGTATATGATGCATTAAAAGAAAATGCAAATGTGGTAGAGCATTTAGTGAAGTTCTACTAAGATATTTAAAATTTTAAAAATAGAAGGCAGCTATGAAAGGCTGCCTTTTTTTATTGGTCAATGTTGGAATGTCATATTGAGTTTGTAGAAGGGAAAGAAGGGCTTATAATTGTATGTAAACATAGGATGACTTCGCGCTTGTCCGTTCGAGTAATTTCGCTTTTCGCAAAATTGTAGTGAAAACATTTGAAAGCAAAAAACGATCTCAAGAAGTGTTCCCGATACGTTTCTTGAGCTATCGCTTCAGAACACTCGATCGATCTGATTATTAAATTGAGCCTGCCTGCGATAGGCAGGTTCGACTACAGAGAGCAACATGATGTCACTTCGAGTGATTTTGTGCAACAAAATTGTATCGAGAAGTAATTAGAGGTAATCGTTTCAGATTGAACATTTCTTTCACACGTTCTCGATACGTTTTTCAAAAAAGAAAAACACTCGAACTGACTACCTCGTCAATCGGGTTAGACCAAAAGGTGAGTATCGAGAAGAAAAAATTAACTCGGAAAAAGCACAGCCACTTTTTTTTGCTGCAAAAGAGTTTTTATTTTATCGTATGGAATATCTATTGAACTGCAATATGCCACTCTTTTCGAAAAATAATTTCCATCATAATAGTTCAGTTGAAATACAGTTCCGAAACCGGTATCGAAATTTCCATCGAAAATTTCCATCTTTATTAAGGATTGATAATCTATACTTAATTTGTTTGCAAAAGATTCTATAAAACCACTTTGAATATAAAGCTTATTGTCATAAAATTTAATGGTGAAATATTTATAATTCATCAGTAATATCCCTCCGAATACAACCAACAGAGCCACAAGCGATGTTATCAGATTAAACTGTATTATCAATAAGACAATTGAAAAACTAAAATAAAGCAGTCCCATTCCCATGTTCGTAATGGTTCTAAGAAATGATGCTTCCAGCACCAAAACAGGAATTTGTTCAGCTACTGAAACAGTAGTAGCAGCATTAGTTTTCAACAATGTGTTTCTTACTCCTATCCTGGCTGATCCCACTTTGCTGGGGAGCTGATTAAATAAAATGCACATCTGATCAAACAGATCAGGGGCATTTAATTTAAATTCATCAGGAGATTCAAAAAAATGTTCGGTACAGACACTTAAAAATTCATGGATGTTGCTTGCTCCATACCGCCTGAAAATACTTTGTTTCCCGTTTTTTAAATTCGCAAATTCGAACATGGCACCTGCAACCCATTTGTTTATATATCCATCAAAAAAGTAATCGGTCTCTTCATAATTAATGCTGTTGAATCGTAAAGCATGTGTCCATTCATGCAAGCCCAAATTATAATTATCGCTTGGGTTTTCAATGCCTACTAAAATATGTTTCCAGCTCAAACAAATAAATCCATTCAGATTGGTTTCACCCCGGTGCATTTGATGTGTTAAAGGCGATTCGTAGATGTCGGGATAAATTACCACATACTCAAAATTATCGAGTGTATAGGAATCCAACCCAAAAGTTACCTGAATGGCACAAGCAGAAATAATGATACGAATCCTGTTTGTAAGATCAAGTCCTTGCCGGGCAACAAATTTTTTTTGTGCAATAAAAAAAGCAGAACGTTCTACAAAGCGCTGTTTTAAAATCGGATTTAAATTTTGGTAATACAAATAAGAATGTTCCAGTTCTTTATGGATTTCAAGGGGATGAATAGGCGATTGGATGTATTTTGAAAATTCCATTTTCGTGATTTGATTACACCTTTTTTAATTTATCAGCCATCTCTAATTGCTTGTACCATGCTTCACCATATTTACGGATAAGTGGTTCGCGCAAGAATTTGTAAACAGGCACATCCAGCTTAGTTCCACATTCACAAGCAGGTTTGCATACTTCCCATTTGTGATAATTTACTGCATCGTAATCTTTGTATTTGGTAATTCGTACAGGATACAGGTGGCAGGAAATTGGTTTTTTGAATTTTACTTTCCCATCATAATATGCTTTTTCGATGGAACATTTAGCAATGTCATCTTCAAAATAAGTAAATGCACAATGTTTTCCTTTTACAAGCGGAGTCGTATAATCACCATCATCATCAATTACAAAAACGCCTTGTTTTTCAATAGCTTTAACGCCATCTTTCGGAATGTATGGTTTTACGATATCCAGTATATCCTCCATAATTGAAATTTCTTCAGCTTCTAATGGCGCCCCTGAATCACCTGCTACACAGCATTCTCCTTTGCAGGCATTAATATCGCAAACGAATTTTTTCTCTAATAAATGTTCTGAAACGATGGTATTATCTATTGCTATCATGTTACAAAGATATAAAATCGTTGAGGTGTAGCAATCGGAATATGTTTTCACTCAAACATTTTTCTTTCTTTTGATTCTCCAAAAGAAAGAAATAAAGAAAGGAGCCCACGAAAACCAAAACAAGCTTTCGTCTGCGCACATCCTGGCTCATCGTAAATAATGTCCACTGGACATTATTTTACTCAGCCCTCCCCAAATACCTTATACCAATTCTAAATATATTATTTCCGAAATTTAGCCCAACACAATTTCGATGTGTCTGCTTCAACGCAGAATGCTCGAAATGACAGCGCTGGTGTCATTTCGAGCGGAGTCGAGAAACGAGCGAGGCAATTTAAATTGGACTAATTTATACTGGTAAATGGTACGCCATATCTCCACGAAACTTGGCCCGCACTTTTTGTAGACGTCAACCGCATCCTTACTAATTTTATTTTCTGCAAAATTTAATCGGAAAGAGCTCAAATGCACACTAAACATTTACACTGTTTCTTTTTCATTCAGAAAAAAGGAATACAAAATAAAAGAATTTAATAATTCCGTTTATCCAACCCCCACAGTAATTTATTTCGGATGGTATTAAAAAAGTTTTGATTTTCAAGTTGAATAAGATTGGCCGAGAAATCAGCTTTTTTTAGTGTAAGTTCAATTGATGAGTCAATTACTTCACTACGCGAGTCAAGCGAAACAAGGTAATTGGAGTTGCGGCCCTCCACTTTTAATGTGATAATACTGTCATCGGAAATCACCAAAGGACGCACATTCAAATTGTGAGAAGCAATAGGAGTAATTATAAAATTTTGGGAGCAAGGCATTACCAGTGGTCCGCCACAACTTAAGGAATAAGCTGTAGAACCTGTTGGTGTAGCCACTATTAATCCATCCGCAAAATAGGAATTTAAAAAATCACCATTGATATATGCGTTAATGGTGATCAAAGAGGAAGTATCTTTTTTTAGGATAGTTATTTCGTTAAGACCATAATTAACTTCTCCGAACAATTTACTTTTTGAAGTAACAGTGATCAATGAACGCTTTTCAATTTTAATTTTTTTATGGAGTAATGATTCTATGGCTTTGTTTATTTCTGTTTTGGCGATGTTTGCCAAAAAGCCTAAGCGTCCGGTATTTATTCCTATGATAGGAATACCGGAATCACGCACATAAGTTAATGTTTCCAGAAAAGTGCCGTCACCACCTATGCTAAACATGTAATCAACGTTCCCAACTAATTCATCATGTGTTTTAAAAGTTTTAATGGAACCGTTAATTTGCATTTTTTGTTTAATGAAATTATAAAACGGTTCATAAATAAGTATTTCGGTTTTGTATTCATTGAGTTTGTGAAACAAGAACTGAATATGTTCCGAAGTATTATCGATGGTAGAACGACCGAAAATGGCTACTTTCATGTGTGGATAATTTTTTTAATTGCATTCACAAACTTTCGTTTCACCACATTTTTGTTAGTACGTCATTGTGAGCGAAGCGAAGCAATCACCAAATGATGCCTTATGATGAGATTGCTTCGCTTCGCTCGCAATGACGTGCCAAATCAACTTTGTGTGCTAATTTCCAAAACTAATTTATATAAAACCTATTATATATTAATGTAATTCATAAAAGAATCGAAACGGTTTTTCATATCGTCTAAAAATTCACTTTGATGAAAGGATGCTTTTACTGTATAATTGTATCTGAAAAAAGTTTGTAATATGGCAGAAAGGTCTTCTTTATTGATCTTTATGGTCACTTCAATTTTTGTTGAATCGGTCAACGTATTCAAATAGCAACTTAAAATTTTACCATCATTACTTTCTACAATTTGTGCGATTTGAGTTAAGGAATAATCATGCATATTCATTTCCAGAACAATGATTCCACCGGGTTCGCGAGTAGAAGCAAGCATGGCGAATTGCTGTATCAAAGCAGTTGCAGGTATTAAGCCTAAATAATTTTGATGTTCGTCCAATACAGGTACAACCATCAATTTCATATTGGAAACTAATTTTATTACCTCATAAATATGTTGGCCTTCAAAAACAAAAGGGCGAATGAGCGATAGTTTTGATTTACCTATTTCTTCATCTGTAATGTTCAGATCCAGAATATCAGTATCGGAAATAAGCCCCAAATACTCATGGTTATTAACAATTGGTAATTGTGAAACCTTAAACTCATCCATCCAGTTGATTGCCATCAATCCGGTATCAGATGTTTTTAAGGGAGGTATTTCGTCTGTTATGAGGTCTTTTGCTAGCATTAATGTTAATTTGAAAATGTGCTGATCTTTAATTTGAAAATGCGTTAATTTGCTGATGTGAAATGTACTATTATTCCATTCACATTTTGACAAATTTGCCGGTGTTAATTTGAAAACAAACTTACAAAATTTTTAGCTTTGCATTTTAATATATAAAACGCTGTTAATTTATCATTTACATTCATGTATTTTCAAATTACACATTTTCAAATTGATTTAAGCTATGGGTACAAAGTTAAGTGTAAATATTAATAAAATTGCAACCTTACGAAATTCTCGTGGTGGAAAAACGCCTGATCTGTTAAAAGTTGCGATGGATTGTGAACGTTTTGGTGCCCAGGGAATCACTGTGCATCCCCGTCCTGATGAACGTCACATACATTATCAGGATGTGTATGACCTAAAACCATTGCTTTCAACAGAATTTAATATAGAGGGAAACCCGCGCCAAAAGAAATTCATTGATCTCATCATGGAAGTTAAACCTACTCAGGTTACTTTGGTTCCGGATGTTACCGGCCAATTAACTTCGGATCATGGTTGGGATACTGTTGCAAATAAAGATTATTTAATAGAAGTTATTTCTAAGTTTAAAAAAGCAGGAATACGTACGTCTGTTTTTATTGATGCCGATGTTAAAATGATTGAAGGAGCAAAAGAAACAGGTACAGATAGAATCGAATTATATACCGAATCGTATGCAAAAAATTATAGTTTAAATAAAGAGGAAGCTATAGAGCCATTTATTCAAGCGGCAAAACGGGCAAATGAATTGGGCATAGGAATAAATGCCGGACATGATCTAAATCTTGAAAATTTAAAATATTTTGCAACCAATATTCCGGGATTATTAGAAGTTTCTATAGGTCATGCTTTAATTTCTGATTCACTTTATTTTGGTTTGGAAAATACGATACAGTTATATTTGAGAGAATTGAAAACGATTTAGTCAGCACAGTTATTATATTTCTTTGCAAAGCATATTGGCATTTCAATTCACCCCTTTAATTCTCGATGTGTCTGCTCAATGCAAAATGCTCCAAAGGACAAGAGTGCAGTCATTTCGAGCGGAGTCGAGAAAGTGGGGTAGCTTTAAATAAATAGACCTGAATATATTTACAATTGATATAAAATCAGAATTGAAATGAAACTTTTTTACAGAAAATCAGGTCAGGGTCAGCCATTGATTATTTTGCATGGACTATTCGGTCAATGTGATAATTGGAACACTCTTGCCAAACAATTTGCTGAAAACGGTTTTGAAGTATATTGTGTGGATCAACGCAACCACGGACTTTCTCCACATAGTGATGTTTGGAATTATCAGGTAATGTCTGAAGATATTCTTGAATTAATTAACGACAATCAATTACAAAATGTGATACTGCTCGGCCATTCGATGGGAGGAAAAGTGGCGATGCAATTTGCTGTTGATCATGAGCAGTTGTTGGACAAATTAATTGTTGTGGATATTGCCCCTAAGTATTATTCCATGCATCATCAACAGGTTTTGGAAGCATTGCAATCAGTTGATTTTGATAAAGTAAAAAGCCGGAAAGAAGCTGAAGAAATTCTATCAAAATTTATTTCCGATTTTGGAACCAAACAATTTTTATTAAAAAATTTGTATTGGAAAACCGAAACAGAATTAGCCTGGCGATTTAATCTAAAAGTTATTGTGGAGCAAATTGAAAATGTTGGTGAAGCATTAATTACTAATACTAGTTGTACCGTTCCTGCACTTTTTATTAGAGGAGAAAAATCCAATTATATTTTAGATGAAGACATACATTCAATCCAGGATATTTTTCCACACTTTGAGCTGACAACTATTGCAGATGCTGGCCATTGGGTTCATGCCGAAAAACCAAAAGAATTTTTTGATTTCGTGATTCGTTTTTTGAAATTATAAAATGAAATAAGTTTCCGGAAATATACTTTCAGGACTATTTTAACTTTCTCAATGTCTTTTTGCGCCTTCTTGACAGGCCGAATACTGAAGAAAAAAGAAGATTAACAGCAACAAACTTATAGATTTAGTAATTTGTAAAAGTTAAATCATGGCAGAATGTTTTTTTGTACATGCAATAAAGTTCATTATATTTAATAATCTGTTTCGGTTAAGCAGTTTATACAAGGTTATATCTTTACAAAAAAAAAGTGTGGAGTCAGCACTATAATCACTGACAACAATCACATGAAAAAAATTTACTTTGTTTTTATGGTATCGATAATGTTTGATTTGAGTATAAAAGCTCAGTCTTGTGTCCCGCATCCTGCTTATGGAGATAGTTTAATTGGAATTTCCACTTCGTATGATACAACAGGGTTTAATACCGGCCCAACCGGAGCAGGCGTTATTTGGAATTTTTCAGGGTTGGTTGTTGATACAACCGATGTGATCTCGCACTATTATTTAGATCCTTCGACTACACCGGGAACAGGAAGTTTTCCGGGTGCTGACCTTGCCGATTTAACCCCAATTGGCCAATACACCTATACCAAACATTCAACAGATAGTGTTACCACACTTGGTGTCTGGAGCGCACCGTTAAATTGTACTTCTCAACTTTTCTATGACCCACAATCATTAATTTGCCCTTTTCCTTTTGGTACTGGTTTTTCTGATGACTATACTGGATATACTTGTGGCTCAGGATCATATTCTCATACTTCTGGTACAAGAGTAAATACCTTCGATGGTACAGGAACACTTATTTTACCTGCAATAACCTATACTAATATTAATCGTATTAAAATTACAGATACAGTTCTTGATTCATCCTTTGTTTCAAACGGAACATTTATCGGAGCAACGAGTACAATATCCACTTATTACCTATGGGTGGATGGGAATACAAATCAAGTGGCATTCCTGATGCTGGATATGAAAAGTATTACCTATAATATGACATTTAGATTCATTATCTGGTGTAATTACTCTCACATTCCGGGTATGATTACAAGTATTGGATCCACAATGGAAGATCAATCGAAAACTAAGATTTATCCTAATCCATTTAATTCATCAACAACGATTCAACTCAAATCTTCAATTTCCAATGGAGAATTAAATATTTTAAATGTGTTCGGACAAAAAATAAAAACAATAAGTAATATTTCCGGTGATCAGATAAAAATAGAAAGGGATAATTTGTCAAGTGGAATTTATCTTATTAGACTGACTCAAAACAATAAAACGATCGTGACTGAAAAAATAGTAATTGCCGACTGAAAGTTGCCCTGGAACTGATTCGGGGAGAAGAAAAAAACAAAGAGGCTGTCTCAAAAGTGAGATGGCCTTTTTTTATTCCTTTATTGACAAACAGTTAAGAAATCAACGATATTTTGTTAAAAACAAAACGGCA
>MEPB01000080.1:0-1245 GCA_001769385.1 Bacteroidetes bacterium RIFCSPLOWO2_12_FULL_35_15
AAATGTTTAGAAATAAATTTATACCGCTGTGACAAACATTTGCATCTTGCACTTGCTCCGCATTTATTTTAGGTGGTGTTATAGGAAGGCGGTTCTTTAAGTATTTCAAACAATGCAAGTCTTCTGCACTTTTGAGAAAGAGTTGAACTGAATATTAGCAGGTAAAAAATTCGATCTCCAAGATTTTTTCTTTCCGGCTTAGTTTCCGAAGTATGAATTCAGCACGTTCTAAAATTCAAGTCTCGAATTTTTTTGTTCTCTAACCGTCTATGAGTATTGATATAAAATTCTCGATTTTCTTTCTCAAAATTTCGCGAAAGGTTTTCTTGTGTTGGCTCTCTTCCGCTTTCCTATAACGAACCAAGCTAAAAGAAGTGCGGACTTACTTGCACTCAGTTATTCGTTACCACAAATATAAATTAAAAGCACAACCGATCCCTGCAAATGTTTAGAAATAAATTTATACCGCTGTGACAAACATTTGCAACTTGCAGTATCTCCGCATTTATTTTAGGTGGTGTTAGTACCAGTAGCTATTACATAATCTAGTAGTCAAGTTTGTCTCGTTTGCAATAATATCTAGGTTGACATTCGCTAACAATGCAACCACCTATCTTAAATGTAGTAAGGTCTTTTTTAATTGATTCAGGGTCTGCATACCCATAAACAATAGGGATTGCTTTGTCGTCTTTTTTACATTTAGGGCACTTTTTACTTACGAAAGAAGAATCATATTTGCATGGGACAGGAAAAAATATTTCAATGTCCGTTGTATCTTTTGTCAATGGACTTAAGAACATCATAGTGTTTTTATGATACCAATCGCAAGTTATACTTAGAGTCCAAGAGGATCCAATTAAACTGTCAAAGCGGAAAGTTAACTTGTTTTTGAGGTCTAGCGAATATTTTTTGTTCCGATGGTCACTAATGACTACTTTGAGTTTAGCCATGTTAGTGTCATTTATATATATGTCACGTATTACTATTTTGCCTTGAAGAACTTTAATTTTCTCGTCTGGGAGATTTTGTCCATTTAGTCCAATACAAATGTTTGTCAGAACCAAAAATATAATTAGTTTCTTCATGGTCTATGTTTATTGTCGCTCGCTATTGGTACTAACGAACGAAGCTAAAAGAAGTGCGGACTTACTTGCACTCTGCTATTCGTTACCACAAATATAAATTAAAAGCACAACCGATCCCTGCAAATGTTTAGAAATAAATTTATACCGCTGTGACAAACAT
>MEPB01000080.1:1277-55261 GCA_001769385.1 Bacteroidetes bacterium RIFCSPLOWO2_12_FULL_35_15
TTTTCTGCGGTAAGTTTGATGTCAACTTTATTGTCAAGAAACCCTAGCCTTAATTCAGTATTTTTTTTCTCTGGAGTCCAGCCAGATTCAATTCCATATTTAATAACCTGTCTTACGATAAAAGGAGTAATAGATAGTTTTTGTTTTAACAATTTTGAATTTTCCATAACCACATGGAATGAATGATAGTCAAACTGAGCTAATAGTTTTTGACCTGGTCCTTTACTAGAACATATAATCAGATCTATCCAACCGTCATTCCCTGAAGCAATCCAAGAGTATTGATGTCCGTCAACATTAATTTTTCTTGAGTCTTTTTTAGGAAGTGCCATTTTTCTGTCGATATTAAATTGTCATGTTGTACGTCTGAAAGCATTACCGCTAACGAACGAAGCTAAAAGAAGTGCGGACTTACTTGCACTCACTTGTTCGTTACCGCAAATATAAATTAAAAGCACAACCGTTCCTTGCAAATGTTTAGAAATAAATTTATACCGCTGTGACAAACATTTGCAACTTGCAGGAACTCCGCATTTATTTTAGGTGGTGTTATGGGCTGGGCTTATATCCATTACATCATCTTTTTTTTGTTATTAGTCTAGAGGTGGTAAGCTTTTATCACACCTTTGGGCATTTGAATGTGCCAATACTTTTCCAACAGATGTTAATTGAATACTAATTCCAATGCTATCCCACCATTCTCTTAGTGCCTTCAAGTTTTGTCTCTTATCCCATTCTTGCATGAATACTTTAATATTTTCTTGTTTGACTGTCTCGTCTTGTTTGTAGAGGTCGTAAACTGCTCTTATTGCATTTTTTTGTTCTTCTGTTAATTGCGCTTGGACATTAACTAGATTCCCATTTATTGGAATTTGATGTTGCAAAGTGAGAGAGTCTATTTGATTTTTATTGGAAAGGTTTAACCTTGAGAAATTTTTATTCAAAGCATGTTCCACTAATATATTTTGAGGTAATCGATTACTTGTAATTAATTCTATCGCCTTTTGGTAATTTTCTGATTCCTTTTCAATCCCAATCTCGATATAACCTACTAGCATTTCCGGATAAAATTGTTGTATTTTTTTTAACCCTCCAAGAGAATTAATTCTTACTGCATCTAATATGTCTAGATGATCAAGCCATTCCTTCCCCGTTGGAAGTTTATCATAGAAAAGCTTGCCAAACAAATTATCTAAAACATCAAGTCCTTGTTGAATATCTCCGCTTACAGGAAAAAAATATGATACCGAATGAAAAACAGTCAAACCAAGTAAAGCATCATCTGAAATTTCATCAACTATCTCAACTGCCCGACTAATTCCAGCTCTTGTAAAACGATTTTCGCCTTTTTGAAATCTATAAATAAGCAGTTCTGATAAAAGTTCATAATCAGCGGGTCTTTCAGTAGAGGCGGCAGTCTTTTGAGCTTCGACAAGTAATAACTGAAAGCTTGGATCAGCGAAGGCTTCTAGAGCCCCGTCAACTGCTTCCATTTTAGGCAAAAGCTGATTTTCAAATTCTGCGACTCTTGAATTTGCAATTGTCAAAGCTTCTTGAGTATAATCTCTTCTTACTTGCAAGTTCATTTCTTGATAGATTTCTCGGGCACGTTTCTCATCGATACCGATATGGACTATCATTTTGTCTGCTTGCAATTGCTGTGAGTTGTCTCCAGCTTTTTGGTTTTGCTTATTTGTCATTATAGTCTCTTCCAACTTGAATTTGTGAAGCATTATCTTTTGCCTTTTGCTTTTGATTCACCTTATTTGTCTTTTTGATACCAATGCGATATCCTATTGTTCCGCCAGTTAAAAGACCAAAGATTAAAGTTATTATAGCTGTTCCTATTCCATCAAAAATCCATTCCATATTTATTTTTTTAAAGTGTTTAATTAATTCGTTCTAGTCGTCATAGCCTTGCCCATAACGGACGAAGCTAAAAGAAGTGCGGACTTACTTGCACTCACTTATTCGTTACCACAAATATAAATTAAAAGCACAACTGATCCCTGCAAATGTTTAGAAATTTGTCCATTGTTCTTCTTGTCGACCCGAACTAAAAGTTGGAAAAGCAAGATTTACAACATTGGATTCACTTTTACAATAAATAATTTGTACTCGAGTCTCAAGTGCAATTGATATTAGTTTTGTAAGTTTAACTTCAAAACCAATTGCTGGTGTTGCACCAAATCCTATTGTCTTGGTTTTTACTCTTTCAGAATTTCCAGAAAGACCACCATTAAATGTTTTGTCCGAGTACGATTTTATTGCGGTCAAATCAAATGCAATGTAAGGTCTGTAATTTCTTTTCAATGTAATTCCTTTCTCAATTCCTAACCTTATCATTCCTTGTTTGGTAAACCCATCGGAATATAAAAAGTCTGGAGTGCTTGAGTAGTCATCTTTTTCATCAATAATTTTTACATACTCAAATGCAAGTCTTGCTGTAAAATAGTTCAAATGTTTTTTAGCAACAATTCCATTAAAAAAATTGGGTGTAAATATTTTGTCAAGGTATGAATTAGATTCGCTCATTAAAATTGTTCCAATAGTCCACTTGTCGCTAATAAGTTTTGTTGTGTCTGGTTTTGCAGTTTGGCCAAAAACACAAGTTGTCAGTGCGATAACAGTCAAGGTTATGATTAATTTTTTCATTGAGTTGTCGTTATTTTTGATTGTCTTGTGAACGTCAATGCCGGTCTTATTATTGCCCCTAACGAACGAAGCTAAAAGAAGTGCGGACTTACTTGCACTCTGTTATTCGTTACCACAAATATAAATTAAAAGCACAACTGATCCCTGCAAATGTTCAGAAATAAATTTATACCGCTGTGATAAACATTTGCAACTTGCAGTATCTCCGCATTTATTTTAGGTGGTGTTAGCCGCTGTACATCTTCAAACACAAAGTTCGTCACGTATAGAATTAGTTTCTCAAACACAGAAAATCTTTTTCTTGTCCCTTTTGTCTTGAAACAAAAGGAACCAAAAATTCAAGAATAGGTCATCGGCTTGCGCTCCTGCTGTCTCAGCCCCCGCTACCTATTCCGGCTTACGCGCCTGATAGAATAGGGGGACAGTGCTGTTGATAAATAAACTTGAATTTGTCATTATTTTCCGGGAACTTTACCAAGCAGTAAATGCAAATCTCTCATAAGACTTTTTTGTCTTCCTCGATATTTCCCTTCAACTGCTTGAGTAGGTTTCGGATTTATTTACTAATGGATTTTTTTTTTCCTTGTATTGCGGCTAACGAACGAAGCTAAAAGAAGTGCGGACTTACTTGCACTGAGTTATTCGTTACCACAAATATAAATTAAAAGCACAACCGATCCCTGCAAATGTTTAGAAATAAATTTATACCGCTGTGACAAACATTTGCAACTTGCAGGAACTCCGCATTTATTTTAGGTGGTGTTATGCGCTAGGCGTTCTTTTCGTTTCTCAAACAATGCAAGCCTTCTGGGGGTATGAGAAAGTGATTACCTGAATACTAGCAATCACTTTTATTCGAGCCTCATAGATTTTTTGTCCGCTCGTAATTGTCCGTCAGCTGTGGATTTGAGAAAAAGAGTCTAAGAATATTAGCACAAAATAAATTCGAGCCTCATAAATTTTTCCGGTCATTTTCTCAAAACATTTCGTTCAATGTACAAAATTGTCTGCTTGAATTTTTTTGCTCACCGCTTGCGCATAACGTTTTCGGGCTTTGCGTTGGTGGGCTTTTGAAACCGTAAACTGTCTGCCAGCACCAACGTTTATTAATTGCTAAAATGTTTCTATTCGCACTGTCCGCCCACTAACGCAAAGCCCGTGTTAGGCACTGGCTTTTGCAATTTTCTTTTCTAGCATTGCTACATACTTTTCATCGTCAGCACCAATAATAACTGAGCTACAATCCATTTCAAATTCGTTGAAATTTAAAAAATCAACATTAGTTATTTTGTGCTTCTTAAAAATATCCACGAGTCGTTTAGTGACATATACAAATGCTGTAGCCTTTCCATTGTTGTCGGCCCGCTCCATAAAAATATCAGATCCGTCCCAAGTGTCCGGAGTAAAATATAGTCCCTTGAATGAAGGGAAAAGTCCGCCTGGCATTTTATTAAAAACGATAACGCTGTCCATATAGTCTATATGATTCGTTCGTCCAGTAACGGTAATAGCAAAATAGTTTTTCCACTTCTTTTTATTCTTGTCAGTTACGGTTGCAGGAATTGCCTTCCAGCCCGTTAACTCATTTTCCTTCAGTATTCGTAAAACTTCCTCATTTACGCAAAATGGGTCACATACCGTATTCCAAAATAACTGGCTCGGTTCTTTACCTCCTTCGAGGTGTTTTACATCAATTTGCTTCTTTGTAAACTCGCCTCTTAGTAGCTGTGCAAAATCACCAATTTTTCCTGTGATTTCACCTCTGAAATTTTTCTTAGAAGCAGGGTCATTAACCACAAAGAAGTTTGAAAAAAAGTCTTTATTTTTCATGTTGTCTTAAGCTTGTGCCTAACGAACGAAGCTAAACGCAGTGGCCGTTGTTATTCGTAAACTGTAAAGATAGATTTTACAAGCAGCAAAAACAAAATTAAAAATATTCTGCCGCTGTGAAATGTTTTTGCTGCGACCAATTATTTTTGCGAACTCTGAACATTCGGTTAATTCCGGCCATTGAGTTTAGGTGGTGTTATGGGCCAGGCGTTCTTTTTTTTTCTTTTTTCTTTTTGCTTTTACGCTTGCCCATAACGAACGAAGCTAAAAGAAGTGCGGACTTACTTGCACTCTGCTTTTCCGTTACCACAAATATAAATTAAAAGCACAACTGATCCCTGCAAATGTTTAGAAATAAATTTATACCGCTGTGACAAACATTTGCAACTTGCAGGAACTCCGCATTTATTTTAGGTGGTGTTATGCCTTCGTGCTATTTATTTTTCGAATTATAACAAATTGTGTTAATTTAATATTCGTTGTAATGTCTGAAAACACAGGTCGTATCAATTTTTATATTAATATTCTCATTGTCATAATATGGATAGTCAGTTTTCCAACATACTTTCCAAAAGAGGGTTTTGTCGGGAACAATAAGGTATTTATTTATGTCTTGAGATGGCGTCACCTCATAAGCGCGTGGTATGGTTATCTTCGCTTTATCAAAGGTCAAGCTTTGGTTAAAATTAAATATTACACTGTCTTTCGTCTTGTTTTTAATTTGAATTGTTCCATAATACCAATTATTAACTTTTGAGTATTCGTCTAATGTTACTTTAATTGTCAAGGCACTTGAAGTTGTTTCATTGGTCTTATTAATTTTAACAAGATGTCTGAAACAAGATGAAAGAAGCAAAGTCGTGGCAAGTATTATCAATTTAATCTTCATAAGTCCAGTCCTTTTTCATTTTGTTTAATTTATAACTGTCGGGGTTTATGTATTAGTGTCGCTTTTTAGCATGAGGCATAACGGTCAAATATACGATGCCGTGCATTGGCCTTTTGAGCGTGTCGGCAAAGGTATAGTATATTTTATGTTAGCAGTAGTAATTTCTTTTTTCATACAACGTCTGGTTAAATAATGTCTATTCTGTTTGTCTGTATTTAAAAGCAAAGTTACTTGTCCACTTGCTAAAAAAAATAACAATTCCGATAATTGTTAGCAGAGTCCCATTTGCGATGAACTTGTATGGAATACCTATGCCTACAAACAGTTTTCCAAATGAAAAGAAGATTGTGTCAATTACTTTGTTGTCATACAGTCCAAACCAATTAAGAGATAAAGCTATTATAAAAACAATAAGTGAGTTTAGCCAAAACATTTTCTTTCTAATTGTTAAGGTCAAAGAAATGGTCATGGCTACCACTAAACCAATTAAAATAGACATAGCATTCCAATAAGTATAATTCATAAATCTGTTTGCAAAATTGTCTTCCTTTACTAAAAGTTTCAGTCCGTCTTCCACACCATATTTATAAATAGTATTCACAATACCAATGTCGTTAAGTGCTACAAATTGTCTTGCTGCAATAATCAAAAAGAATGTTGCAACTAAATGAATTGTAATTTGTCGCCAACTAATTCTATAAATGAATTTGAGTATTGTCATTGCGTGTGTGTCATGTCTTATTATTACTGCTAACGAACGAAGCTAAAAGAAGTGCGGACTTACTTGCACTCTCTTGTTCGTTACCACAAATATAAATTAAAAGCACAACTGATTATAGCAAATGTTTAGAAATAAATTTATACCGCTGTGATAAACATTTGCAACTTGCAGTATCTCCGCATTTATTTTAGGTGGTGTTATGCGTTGTAGCTTCTTCACTGTCTCTATTTCAACAATATATCTATGCCATATGTCATGTTACTTCTTTCTTTTAACAATAAGATAAATTACTGTTGTCAGTATCCAAATTATTAAGCAGTCATAAACAAAGTTGTCGAAATTCCATCCACAGTTTGGAGAATCTGATCCCCTTAACCAAAACTGATAATAATATTTAAAAGGATAGCCCAAATTCGCAACTGGCTTTTGAGAAGGATTTCCCACAGAACCTAAAAGGGAAATCATCACTGAAATGTATGAAACTACGCAAAAGGCAATGATCGAATAAATGGTCGCTATAAATATTTTTCTAGTCATTTCGTTATTGTCTTCTTTTTTTTGCTATTACGCATAACGAACGAAGCTAAAAGAAGTGCGGACTTACTTGCACTCACTTATTCGTTACCACAAATATAAATTAAAAGCGCAACCGATCCCTGCAAATGTTTAGAAATAAATTTATACCGCTGTGACAAACATTTGCAACTTGCAGGAACTCCGCATTTATTTTAGGTGGTGTTATGCGCCAGGCGTTTCTTTTCGTTTCTCAAACAATGCAAGCCTTCTGGGGGTATGAGAAAGTGATTACCTGAATACTAGCAATCACTTTTATTCGAGCCTCATAGATTTTTTTCGCTCGTAATTTTCCGTCTGCTGTGGGTTTGAGAGAAAGAGTCAACTGAATACTAGCACAAAATAAATTCGAGCCTCAAAAATTCTTTTCAGTCAATTGTCTTAAAACGTTCCGTTCAACTTACAAAATTTTCTTCCGAGTGTTTTTGCTCCAGCGCTTGCGCATAACGAACGAAGCTAAAAGAAGTGCGGACTTACTTGCACTCACTTATTCGTTACTGCAAATATAAATTAAAAGCACAACCGATCCATGCAAATGTTTAGAAATAAATTTATACCGCTGTGATAAACATTTGCAACTTGCAGTATCTCCGCATTTATTTTAGGTGGTGTTATGCGCTAGGCGTTTCTTTCATTTCTCAATCAATGCAAGCCTTCTGGGGGTATGAGAAAGTGATTGCCTGAATACTAGCAATCACTTTTATTCGAGCCTCATAGATTTTTGTCCGCGCGTAATTGTCCGTCTGCTGTGGGTTTGAGAGAAAGAGTCAACTGAATACTAGCACAAAATAAAATTCGAGCCTCAAAAATTCTTTTCAGTCAATTGTCTTAAAACGTTTCGTTCAACTTACAAAATTTTCTTCCGAGTATTTTTGCTCCAGCGCTTGCGCATAACGAACGAAGCTAAAAGAAGTGCGGATTTACTTGCACTCTGCTTTTCCGTTACCGCAAATATAAATTAAAAGCACAACTGATCCATGCAAATGTTTAGAAATAAATTTATACCGCTGTGACAAACATTTGCAACTTGCAGTATCTCCGCATTTATTTTAGGTGGTGTTATGCGCCAGGCGTTTCTTTCATTTCTCAAGCAATGCAAGCCTTCTGGGGGTATGAGAAAGTGATTACCTGAATACTAGCAATCACTTTTATTCGAGCCTCATAGATTTTTATCCGCGCGTAATTGTCCGTCTGCTGTGGGTTTGAGAGAAAGAGTCAACTGAATACTAGCACAAAATAAATTCGAGCCTCATAAATTCTTTTCAGTCAATTGTCTTAAAACGTTTCGTTCAACTTACAAAATTTTCTTCCGAGTGTTTTTGCTCCAGCGCTTGCGCATAACACCTGTGTTTACGAAACTAGTTTCGTATTATCACCCTTTTTTGAGATATATGCGAAACTAGTTTCGTATATATCCGAATTAGTCGTAAGTGGGGAAAGATTTAAATTTGCTGATAAATAGTCGTTTTTCATATCATTTCCTTACTTCATCTAATTCTTGCTTATATTTTCTGTAAAAAATTAAAATGCGTTAATTATTGAGGTAAATGTAATGTATAATTAAAATATATCCAATTTGTCAATCGGACTTGTATCTGATCAAATCCTTTAGTCGTAATGTGAGTCTCTCTGTTTTTTTTTTCGATAAAAGCTGACACTAGGCAAGAAAATTAAAAATGACCGCTATTCCTGATATAGTTATTGCAATTATATTGATTGTGTTTAGCAAGTTTATTTGAGAAGTTAATTTTTGTCCACCTACAAATAATGTATAAACTCCAGGCAAGAATAGTACAGAAAAAACTGTCGCTGGAATCCACATTATGGAACAAAACTCACAAGGCGATGTTTCCTTAAAAGCCGAAGAAAAGATAAACCATGAAAAAAATGTTAGCGATCCTGTAAGAATTGTATTTGCTAAACCTAATAAACGAGTTTTTTTCATTGTATACTTTTAATTTGTCTTTGCGAGACTCTCTCTCCGATATTTTTTCTTTGGGTTCTTGCAAAACAATCCACCAAGATAAATGCTGTCTGCCGATGAGTGCATTTTCCCGGGTTGTTTCATTTTGCCTAACGAACGAAGCTAAAAGAGGTGCGGAATTACTTGCACTCTGCTGTTCATTACCACAAATATAAATTAAAAGCACAGCCGATCCCTGCAAATGTTTAGAAATAAATTAATACCGCTGTGGCAAACATTTGCAACTTGCACTTGCTCCGCATTTATTATAGGTGGTGTTAGGCGTTCGTTGTTATTCATTCCTCTGTCATTGCTTGTCGCAGATTATATAAAATGTCTGAGTTTGAATGATAATCCTCTTGTCTTCTCGATTTTGTTTTTCAATACCTATTATACAATTGGTAATAGTAAGAGTTCCTTCATTCTGAAGGTATAGTGTAAATTTTCATGAATTAATTTAATTGCGTATTTCAAAAATAGAGAATTCGAGAGGGAATTAAATATTTATGAAGAATAAAAAAATAAAGAATCAGCTATGATCCTCCGTTCTTAAGAAGAACGCTTTTGTATCAATAATCTTAAAGGTATATATTTGATATGGTGAAGTAATTGATGTATGCACTTCTCATTTTAAGAGAGGCGAATTTCAATGTAGGAAAAGAAATTTGCCAACGATCCGATCCCCTTTCTAATTCCCTTTAATATCATTGGGTTTAAAATTTAATTTTGTGTCTGGTGAAATTCCGGTGAAATAAAATTTATAGTTGTTTGCACAAGCTGGAAATTTCACTTACTCAGCACACAAAAGATCACTAATTTTTCGACCTCTTTTCTAAACTATCGAATGGTCATTGAAATCAATGACGTTAAATCATAAAGGCAGAGGACAGTTTTTTTCAAGCAAGGGGACTCACGAAGTGAATTTTTCAAAGGAAGTGGTTTTACAATTTATACATGCAGTTTTTTTCTCACCATAAATTTTTTATAGAAAAATAATCTAACACAAATAAAGAGCATCGACTTTTGTTTTTCTTTTTAACGACAAAATAAGTAGTCGCAAAAAAAGATATATTGTGTTGATAACCAATAAAATGTATGTTGTTTTGTTTTGAATTTTTGAGTAAGCAAAGCAAATTTTTGAATTAAAATATTTGTACGAATGCACTAAGTCCCTGTAAAGCTATTTTATTATTTCTCTCTTCCATAAAATTTCAATTTTTTAGCGTTTTACTCTTTTTTCAAAACCCAAAAACAAACCTTTATATTGTATTCGGCAGAATTTGCAGAATGCACTAGAAGAGTCGAATAAATAAGCAAAAAAAATTCGACTTTTCTTTTTTCTCTTTCGATAAAAGCATATCTGTAAAATGTATGCAATGCCTTGATAATTAATAAAGTGTGTTTGTTTTATTTTTGAAATTTACGTGAGTAAAATTAACTGTATAATTCGATGTTTGAAATTGAATGTTAAACGGTATGTTTTACGGAATTTCTTTCAATTTCTCGAGAACTCTTGAGAAACTCCGGGAATTTTAAAAATTAATATTGATACATATTACCCTATTTAAATAGGGGACGAAATGCACCTTATTGCAGGGATCAGTTGTGCTTTTAATTTATATTTGTGGTAAATGAACAGCAGAGTGCAAGTAAATCCGCACTTCTTTTACCTTCGTTAGTTAGGGGTAATTATTTTAGACGTAATGAAAACAACTTTTTTAATCCTGACAATCTTATTTTCACTTAATGTGAGTGGACAATTTACAGGAAGAATTACTGATTATTGTAATCAAAAAGAATTAAAAAAACTCACATCACTTCTAGACTCTGTTTCGAAAATAAAAAACACAGACAATTTTACTTATGCCGCATCATCAGGTTACCCAAGACAAATAATTGGTAAATATGATGCTGTTATAATGTATTATAGCGAAGCGTTTCCTAAAGAGCCAAATTCTAGAATTTTTAATGTGTACCCATTATTTATAAAACTTATTCTTAATACAAACGAAATAATATTTTGTCAACTAACGGATGAGTGCAATTTATATCATATAGATACAGTAATAAATTATCTAGACACAATTAAATTTAAAGAATTTCAAAATTCATATTTCAAGCAATATGAATATCAGATAGACGCAGACAGTATTTTTTTTAACCAAGAAGTGGTTTATGGGAAAAGATGCGGTAATGGTGCTCAACCTCCAAAATATCGAGTGCTTTGTGAAACCGCTATTAAAACCCAGAATCTTGACCTTTTAAATAGTTGGCTAAGATGCCCGACAATTGAAAAACAGGCATATGCTATTGAAGCACTTATTAGGTTAGAGGAGAAAGGACTAATATTAACCGATAAGCAAAAACAGTTAATCAAAATTATTAAAAAGAAAAAAGAACGAATTATTGTTTGTTCTGGATGCAGACATTATAGTAAGAAAATCCGAAGAGCATTAAGAAACCCATAATGAAAATAACTACCCATAAACTACCTAAAATAAATGCGGAGTTCCTGCATTTGCAAATGTTTGTCACAGCGGTATAAATTTATTTCTAAACATTTGCTATAATCAGTTATGCTTTTAATTTATATTTGTGGTAATGAATAGCTGAGTGCAAGTAATTCCGCAATCTTTTACTTCGTTCGTTAGTCGTCATTTTACAAACTGGAACGACATTTAAGAAAAGAAATCATGAGAAACGTAATAATAATATTGCTAATTACTATTTCCATTCAAGCAATAGGACAAGAAAAAAGTAAATTAATGAAAGAAGGCTCTGAATTCTTTTTTAATAAACAATATCCAGAAGCCTTAAAATGTTTTCAAAAAGAATTAAAAACTTCCCCAACTATAGAGGTGAAATTTTGGATAGCTCATTGCTATGCTGAAATGAAACAAATATCAAATGCAAAGCCCCGTTTTTTAGAAATTATAAACAGCAATACTACTGGACCAGAAATCGCCATGTCTTTGGTGAATTTGGGTAATTGTTACAGAGAGACAAAACAAATTGACAGTGCTCATTATTATTATGACAAAGCCATAACTGACTTTCCAAAATATTCGAGTGCATATTTCAATAAAGGGCAACTTTTTTACTCTACTAGTCAATTTAAAGAAGCGAAAATAAATTATGATAAAGCTATTGCAATAGACTCAAGTGATTGGTGGTATTTCCAGAAAAGACTTGAGGTATCTTTTGCCTCACAAGACTATGAAGGTGCATTACATGACTTGAAAAAAGTGAATCAACTAAATCCCCCCAAAAAAAACCAAATGAACATCGCATATTGCTATACAATGCTCAAAAGATATAAAGATGCGGACTCAATATTTCAAATCATTTATAACGACAAAGATGCTGTCTTTTTAAATAATTACGGTTTGAATAAGCATAATATGGGGGAAACAAATGAGGGTAAAGAAATCATTTTGAAATCAATATCCCTTGACCCGAAAAACTCATATGCATACAGAAACTTAGCAACCATAGCCATTGCCGAAAATAATAAGGATAGTATCTGTAAATATTTGTCAAAAGCACGAGAACTTGGATTTGAAAAAAATTATGGAACTGAAGTGAACGAATTACTTTTAAAATATTGTAATTAATGTACAGTATTTTCGACAGAAAATAAAAACGAACGCCTAACACCACTTCTAAATGCGAAGTTCCTGCATTTGCAACTGTTTGTCACAACGGCATTAATTTATTTTCAAACATTTACCATTACCTTGATTGCTTTTAATTTATTTTTGTAATTTTATTCACATCGAAGGTTTCTGCATCTATTTTGCATTTTCCAAAATGCTCGAGTACACTCAAACATACTTTCATGGCAATCCCGTGGAAAATTCGGCAGTTTAGCAATCACCCCGGAGTTTCCACCGATTCCCCCCGAATAATCCCCTGAAAATCCCCGAAAAAATGCGAAAGAATCTTAAACAATTTTTAATCGCCCCGGAATAATCCCCGAATCATTTCGTTAACAGAAAAAACTGAATAAGCCTAAAACTTCTCTAACCACAATTAGCTTTGTATCCCTTATTTACTTTTTGGCTTATTAACTTATCAATCTCTGTTTTTGTTTGTTGTTCAGTCTCAAATAATTTAACATTTTCTTGACCTTTAGTTCCTGCTTTGCCATACCTTACTATCATTCTAATACCATCTTGAGCAATTTCCCAAAACTTATCTGATGAGTCATCCTTAAAATTAAAACGCTTAAAACTCAAGCCATTTTCAGAAACTGATTCATTTTTGGTCTCTTCAGTTTTTGCGTTTGTTTTTATTACCTCTTCCATCTTCTTGTCTTCAACAATAGTTGGCTCCGTTTTTACCATCAATTGTTCTTCTTCCTCGGGTTTGCCTTCAAGTGCCTTTTTGATCTGTTCCATTACCTTTTCCGGCTGATGGAGCCAATCTTTACTATAAACTTGAATAACATTCCAGTTAAAGCTTTTTAGGATAGAGGGTCTTAAAACATATTGCTCCAGTAGATTACTGTTTTTATAATGCTCTGTAGTGTCAACTAAAACACCCAAACAGTATTTATTTTTATTCTCCTTGCTTCTAACTCCAATGTTACAACGGAAATAAGATTGCCCAACATTTAAATCTGTTTTGTATCCTAAAGCATTTAACTCTTTAGCAATACCTAAAACAATTGCATTAGTTGAAGTACGAGAAGTGTCAATTACACTATTTTTGGACAAGCTGTCTAAAGTAAGATTAGCGGATTTTAACTCTCCACGAGAAACCGACTCGGCATATTGTAAGAATTTCCGGAAGTAATTAGCTCCTTCATTATATTCGTTTTTTATATCTGCATATTTTATCGAACTAATAATAGCCATGTGTTTTTTTGCTCTTGAAAAAATTACATTTAATCGTTTCTCCCCGCCTTTACGGTTAATTGGGCCGAAATTCATAATCATTCTTTTATTATGGTCATGGCCATAACAAACACTCATAATAATAATATCTCGTTCATCTCCTTGAACATTTTCCAAATTCTTTACAAATAACCCAACAAATTGTCCCTCTTCTTGACGTTGATATTCTTCTTCTAATTTATTTTCAAAATCTTTGTCCGCTGATGCCAAACGAATTAATGCGTTTTCAATTTCGTATTGCTGTTCTTGAGAAAATGCCACAACACCGATACTTTGCTTTTGATCTTTATTCAAAAGTGTTTTTATTAGTTGAGCAATGTACTCTGCTTCCGCAGTGTTTGTTCGTTTATCATATACGCCATGTTCCATATAATGGAAACTGATACTTCTATTATTTAACGAATCGAAATTCTCTATCGCATTTTCAGCTGAATTTGCTTTCACTTCGCTTAATTCTTCTGGAGGAATAGTTTGATCCGGAATGGTTAATAGATTTCGATTATAAAATGCTGCGTTTGAAAAGCTGATCAAGGATTCATACTTACTTCTGTAATGCCAGCCAAGCATAACATCTTGAAGTTTACGAGCACCTTGTGTCAAAAGACTATCAGCATCAATACGCATGCTTTCATTTTCATCATCAATTAAATCATTATCTTCATCAGGCGCTACAGATCCGAAAAAGTTAGATGGAGGCATTTGCATTTCATCTCCAACAATGATAGTTTGCTTTCCTCTAAATAATGGAGGAATTCCTTCTTCTAATGTAATCTGACTAGCTTCATCAAAAATTACCACGTCAAAATATTCAGGATTCAATGGTAGGGTGTCAGAAACACTTAGCGGACTCATCAGCCAAACGGGTTTCAAATCTTGAATTACCTTTCCGGATTCTTTAGATGCCAAATCACGAATAGATCGGAAGCGCATGCTTTTATTAAATTCATGTTCTACAATTTTTCTTCCTTCAGTATAATTTTTCTTGAATTCCTTTTCTTGAGAACTCATTCCTGAAACAGATCTTGTACTCAAGGCAATATTGTCATTAAACTTCTTACGGATTTTAGCTCTTATATATGATGCATTAATCTCGTATAGCTTTTCGAATGCCTTCTTCAGTTTGTTAATACTGTATTTTATATCCGAAGCTTCCGTTTTATGAAACTCTTTATTACTACTATATACAGTTTTTAAGCTTTTTTCGGCCATTAAATTCTCGAACTGTTCAGGAGTGAATTTCTCTTTCTTAATAAACGCTTGAAAATTTCTCGAAGTTTCGTTCAGTTCATTTATTAATGGCAATATTTCAGGTAATGACTTTAATGAAAGTTTAATGTTTTCAATATCTTCTAAGAGATCAATTATGTTTTTAGTTTCATAATCGCTGATTGATTTATCCAGCAATTTATGAGCGTTGTCTACTTTGTCTTTTAAATCGCATAGCTCAAGAATAAGCTTTTCCTGATTAACGGAACTTAAGTAGGATAAAGTAGGTTTGTTTTTTTCTTTTCTGAAATTTTCAATGGTATCCCACGTTTCACCAATGCTATTAATCTTGAATGTAAACTCTGCTTTCTTTTCTAATTCTTTTGATTGATTAATTAAATAATACTCGGTTTGAAGTTCCTCTAAAACTTGTTTTAAACTGGGTTTTACATCATGTTTTGAAAAATCATACGATGACTTAATAGTCTTTTTTAATTTCCAAAACCCCGGATTTAAAAATGAAAATATTGAACTTTGAAATGCTGTTAATTGTTCTTTCGCAGATTGTAGATCTCCCTCAGAAAATTTATTTTTCCAATTACCATTCTTTTTACTTGCCTGCTCTACTTTATTTTTAAGTTCTATATAATCATATACAACTCCTTCAAATTGTTTAGTTGAGGGGTTATTGCTATCGTAAAGGAATAAATTTCCGTTCTCGGCATATGGCTTAAATCTATAAGCATCGGTCACTAATTCTTTTATAATTAAGAAATGTTCTTTTAAATTATCAGGAATATTCGCTTTGCTTAATTCGTTACTTATAAACTCAAAAAGGTCTTCCAGTTGTTCAGCAAGTTGTTTAATGTAATTTATCGGATGCTCTTGCTGTAAAGCCTCTTTACTGAGTAAACTTGCTGGATGAGAAGAAATATATGGTTCGTGATTAATTTCTTTTAGTTGTTTAGACAACTGCTGAATAAGGTTACCGTTTGAAACCCACTCTTTATATCCGGGAACCAATTCTTCCATTTCAAACGAAACATTAACATGGTTGGTCTTTAGTTCTATAAGACGTTCTATCAATTTTAAAAACGATATGCCAACATCCTCAAATTCTTTTGTTACAGTATTGTTATACTTTTCTAAACTATTTAGTTCGTTTTCAATGATAGAAATAATTTTATTTCGTTCATTTTCAATCTCAGGTAAATTGAATTTATTCTTCATGAAGTCATTATACGTTTCCTTCAAGTTCATGATAAACTCTTTTTTATCAGCTTGAGAGTCATGAATGCGACAACATAACTCATCCAATTTTTGCTGCTTTAAGCGATAAAAAACAACATCAATAGCTGCTCGTTTTTCGCAAACAAACAATACTCTTTTCCCTCTCGCTATATAATCGGCAATTAAATTTGTAATAGTTTGAGATTTTCCTGTACCCGGAGGCCCTTGAATAATATAACTATCTCCTGTTTTAGCCATTTTTATGGCGTTTGATTGCGTTGGATCGCAAGAGATAATGTGATATTTTTCTTTTAAATTTTCTTTCTCAACATCTTGCTTATTCAAAATGTTTTTAGGCTGATCGGAAAATAATTGTTCGAAAATAGGATCATTTATATTTTCATCAATTACTTCATTGTAATCTCTAACTAGGGACATTTTTTTGTAATTAAAATTACCTAGTGTCATATTACAGGTGTCAAATTCCCATAAATATGGATTTGTATTACCCTCGTCAACTAAAGTAAATAGACTTCTTTCTTTTTCTGTATCAGTAATGTTATAGGTGTTTAGTTTAACATCTTCATTAATCAAAAATTCCAGATAAGAAGCCGCAGGTTCTATTTTCTGTTTGAATATACTTAGTCCTAAAGGCTGAAAATTTTCACGCTGATAGGAATAGTCAACTTCTCTATAATGGCTTAAACTTTTGTTTCGCTTTAGCTTTCTGTTAAATTGAGATAGGGTTTGTTTTGCTAAACTATAGATCAATTTTATTCTTGGCTTATCAATAAAATCTATTGAAATTCCCGAATTACTTAATTTGATTTGATCTTGAATACTTTGATATAGTTTACTCATTTCAAAATCATCCAAAACGATTGAGTCAGGAAGTTTAATGTCATATAATTCCCTTAACCAATAAACTAAAACAGGGTTAACTTCTGCTTCGTTTCCGGTTATATCAAGTGTGTATTGATCTTTAACACCTTTTTTCTTTTTAACTTCAACAGGAACTAATAATAAAGGAGAATTAATTTTTTCATATTTATCATCTTTCAAATTATACCAACTCAATGAGCAGATGATTAATCTTAACTGACTAAATCCATATTCATTAATGTCGCGAGTAGATTCACTTCTAATCTTATCTAAAATTGAAGGGATGTATGGATTGTCCTCTGTTTTTAAGAACTTTGATAGAGGTATTTGCTTTCCGTTTTTTATTCTTGAAGAAATATCATCATTCCAAATAAATAAACTGTTTGGATCGATATTTCTGTAATTCAACGTTGTTGGTACAGAAGCAACAGTAAGATTTAAAAATTTTGAACTGTTTTTAAAATATAACAATCGGTTTCTTCTACTAATATCAAAAAGCCGGCTCTTAAGTTTGTTTAAAATCCATTTACTTCTTGTTGAAATGTCTTGATTTTTAAACCCTTCTAAAGAAGTTAAATCTATTTCTTTTTCAGGATTATAATCACGATAGTTTTTAAGTTTTCCTATTACTTCATGAAGATCTCTAGCTCTTTTCTTTCTATCTAACTCAGTCATCTCCATAACAATGTTTGCAATTGCAGGATGAATTTTAGAGTTTAAATGTACTAACCCTGATCTATTGGCTACAAAGGTTTTTAAGTCATCTTCATTATTTAAGTCTAATCCGGCAGCTAAGCTGCCAATGATTAATCCAAGAACAAAAATATCAGATAGTGCATCATGATGGCCTAGTAGAAATTCATATGAAACATATCCCGGTAAATAAACAGGCTTAGTTACTTCCTTGTCCTTTTCTAGTTGAATTGAGAGATTCGTTTCCTTAATATGAGATTCTTCAACATCTGTAGTTTGTTTGGTTTCATCAAGAACATCAAACACTTTACTTTTGGGCTGAGATATTTCAGATAGCTTACTATTGTTATACTTTGGCGACTGAATAAAATTCTCGTCAATATCTAAAAGGTCATTTGTAATGAGAATATGTTTTAAACCCTCCAATGGCGCAACTTTCCCTTGCTCATGGAACGTTAATACTTCTTGTAATAAAGGCATTGCTATTGCAATAATATCATCGTTATGAAAACCTCCATTTTCAATGCCCTCATTCAAAAACTCAACAAAATTATTTTTTACTATAGGTTCCATGTCTAATCTTCGTAAATATGTTCTTGATTTGATTCTTTTATTTCAGATAATGCTTTGGCTGCTTTTTTATGTAAATCAGACAATTTACGTTCTCCCAATTTCAATTCTTTCTTTACAACTTCATTAAAGAAATCCTTTAATGTTAAATCTTCTGCTAATTGAAAAGCAAATCCCATTGGAACATCCTCGAGTGTTGGATCAACAAGCGCAAAATCAAGCAAAACATAAGATAAATATTCTTTAACTGATTTGGATAAAGAACTTATCGTGTTTATTAATTCGTCATTAATTACAATTGTGTCGTCAGTTTTAAAATCACTCATATATTGTTTTGATAAACTCAGAACTGCTGTTGTTCGTGTCCACTTAGGCTTTAGTAGTAGTTTAATCAAACTAAAGGTTAAATCTTTTATCTTATTTTGTTTAAAAATGTCCAAGCCATTTAGTTGAATATCACCCTCGATCATATCCCTAATTTGTTTTTCTGAATTCTCCTTTTCAATTTCCCACAGTTTCAAAGCTCTAACTCTTATATAATTTTCCTGATGGGTTTGATATTCAGATTTAGCTTTTTCAGAAACAAATATTTCTTCAGCCTGCTTTAGATAGCTCTCCACGGATACTTTATCAAGTCCTGTGTTTATTTTTATCAAGCCCGAGAGAACAGTATCTATACTATCAGTAACCAATAAAGAGCCTCTATCGCAGTATAATTCCATGTACAGCCTAAATAAACGAGCTGTTTCAATGTAAACATCTTCGCTTCTATAGTCATTTGCAATCGAAGTAATAATACGATCAGCTATCTCAAATTCGGAATTTTCAATAGTAAATAAACGAACATGCGATAACTCGTGAGCAAGTATTGAAAGGAGTTCGTCACCAGTAAGCAGTTTCATTATTTGACCTGAAAGAACAATATGAGCCTCTCCCGGTAAGTAAGAAATTCCTGCATTGTTATCCACAGAATTCTGTGCTTGATAAATAGTAACATCAATATTCAATCCTAATTTATCCTTTGCTACTTGAACTTTCTCATATAACTCAGGGTTACTTTCTTTATCAAGACGATATGTATTTTTCAAGAGGTTTGATTTAAACTCCAGCAATTGCTCATCTTTTACTTTTACTGATGAGAACCAATCCCAAGTTTTTTTCTGACCTTTAAGGCTGCCCCGAAGTTGTGTATGATAATCGAATGGTTGTAGATTCATGATGGTAATTTAATGTTTTTTTGATAATTAATTCTCTGAATATTTAGAAAGCGATTGTTTCATCCTTGATTGTATCTTCTCGCTTAATCTTCGTGGGCTTAAGTGCAAAAAACAACAAAATTAAACAATCGAATTTAAAAAAACAGTTTTCTTACCAAAACACTTATCTAAGTTAAGCCTATATAGCGATTTTACAACAATTTTGATATATTTGTTGAAAGCCAAATCCTTCTATATAATTCTAACATAAATATTTCTGAATAATGACTAGCAATTACTTCCTGAAAACGATTCAAACACTTCGGAAGCAGGAAGAGATAATACTGTTCGGGAACATCCTATTAATTAATGACACCGAAGCTAGTGAAGTAGTTGAATTTCTCAAAATTGAATATCATCAAGAGGCTCTAGAATACCCTTTCGAAGTACCTGATTTTGATGCTGATGCTGCATTATGGGCTGCGAAAACAATATATACTTGCACACAACTAGTGCTTTATCGAGAAAACAGAGTATCTGATTTAGCATTTTTATTACCTGATTTCTCAAATGAGTTGACTCCTTCGGCAATTTTGTCTTGTGATTTATGCTACCGTTTTATGCCCGAAATACTCGTACAATTAAAAATTATCGATAGTGAAGATGATATACTGCCTATCCTCGAAAAGCAACTTCTATTATGGCACTATTCAGGAATTCATTATCCTTTGGAGACTGAGAAACTTGATTTTCAAACTATTTCTTCAAATAATTGTTTGCAACAATTATACATGAATCGCATAATTGAATATAAAAAGATAAATTTAGCAAAACACCAGGCATGTAAAAGTTGGATTGAAGCCAATCTGGGTATTTTTACACAAGATTTTTGGAATGAATTGAAACTAGAAAAAAATATAAATGGATAATATTGATAAACTAAATAATGTTCTTCGCTTTGTAAAAGATTCCTTTATCGGGAAAGATGAAATTATTGATCTGTTAGGAGTAAGTTTAATAGCAAAAGAAAATGCTTTTCTTCTTGGACCTCCGGGTACCGCTAAAAGTGCGATTGTTCGTTTGCTTTCGAGCTGTATAAAAGATGGAAAAAATTTCGAATATCTATTAACAAGGTTTACGGAGCCCAATGAAATATTCGGCCCGTTTGATATCAGAAAACTGAAAGAAGGAGAACTCGTAACGAATACAGAAGGAATGATGCCAGAAGCATCCATGGTTTTTTTGGATGAAATATTCAATGCGAATAGCGCTATCTTAAACAGTTTGCTAACTGCTTTAAATGAAAGAATATTCAGACGTGGAAAAGAAACCAAAAAACTTCCAGCATTAATGTTTGTTGGAGCAAGTAATGTATTGCCTGAAGACGAAGCGTTAAATGCATTATTAGATAGATTTTTAATTCGAGTACAATGTGATTATGTTGACACTGATTTACTTGAAGAAGTATTATTGGCTGGTTGGAATTTAGAAAATAAACCTTCAAACAATAAACCTTGCATTACACCGAGCGAAATCATTGAACTACAACAATTGAGTAAACAAGTTGATTTATCTCCAATACGTAAACAATATGTCGATTTAGTTCACAACCTTAGAAATACAGGCATTAAAGTATCGGACAGAAGGGCGGTAAAGATTCAAAATTTGTTGGCTGCGAGTGCAATTATGTGTAATAGAAAAGAAGTAATTCTTTCCGACCTATGGGTATTAAAATATATTTGGGATACTGAGGAGCAAATTGAAATTTTAGCAGGTATTATTGATAACATTATTGAAAAAGACAGTTCACCACAAGCTCATCCGCAGGCCTTGTTCAATAAAACACCTAATGCGGAAGAACTTATAAAAGAAGTTACACTCCTTATCCAAAAGTGGGATTCCGGAGCTTTATCCTTTGAAGAACAGAATGTAGTAAAAGATAAATTAAGATATGTTCAAACCCGTTGTAACTGGATTAAAAACAATGAACATAAAACGCATATCCAAACCGAAATAGAATCATTATGGCACAAAATGCTTCAAACGATTTAAGCTATTATTTGGTTTTAGACGAAGTACTCAAAAGTAATTTAGGAAGTATTCGATCATGGAATAATTTAAAAATTGCTTTTGATGAAAAACAAATATGGGTTAAAGATTTAGATTACGTTCAAATCAATTCTTTAGAAATTAAAAGCATTCCCTATAAAACGATTTTCTATGCCAAACAGGGGAAACTATTTCTTCTTAATAGCCTCCTTCCTAACAGAAATATTCCTTCTTTACTTTGGACTGCCATAGATAGAGCATTGCCGATAAAATTGCCTTCATTTAATCATAACTATTTTGGTATTCAAGAAAAAATTTCGATAAGTATAATTCCGTCCGAAATGGAGAACGAAGCTGTAGCGATGGCAACAACAGTTGATTCATTAAAACAATTTATCGAAACTGCCCCTGCAATAAGATTGCAAAAGTTGAACTGGGTTTTACTTAATAACGATAGAGTATTTTTGTTTGGAAAACCTCTTTTGCCTATTAACGGAGATGTATATTGGAAACGTGGTGATTCGATACTTCCCACAGGATTTGATTTTGACTTATCTTTATTATCTGATACATTAAATAATATATTAAATCCCGAAAACCTGTTTCTGGTAGTGTGGAATATTGACAGTACTTATTCTTTAATAGCAAAAGATGAACTGCAACAATTATCTCTTAGCTCTTTCAGAAAGACAATGAATCATTTTTCACACTCATAAAAATTGCGCATGGTATTCACTGACTATTTTCAATCTTATGATAATTACTTCTGGCAGTGGGAAGATAATGCTGACGTGATTGCCATACCAAATGAGAATACAATAGCTTATCGTGAGTTGGTAATTGATGTTTTTGAGAAAATTGCACCACAAGGTGTCCCCCCTTTTGGCTCATTACTATTAGCAATTATTGCTACCAATCCAAAAGGAACAAACTCTCTTGATGTTGTAAATATCATCTTAAGTAAAGTTATAAATCAGGAAAATAAAAGTACACTGAATGATGCCATTGCATTTTTAAAATTATTGGCTGAAGTGCCTCAACAATACAAGGAAGGGAAAAAACGAATATTACTTTTTCAAACTATTTTTGAGAGGTGCCACAATATTGTATCTGCTAGAAATTCAAAACAAATAAGAGATACATATCACACAAATAAGCATGGCGAAGGTAAAATATCAAATAAAAAAGAGTTTAGCTTACAAGTTTTTAATAAGGATTTCAGAACAATTGGATTGTTAAAAAACAAATTTCAAGATGTTAATGATATAATAAATAAAATAGCTTCTCTGCCGGATTTCTTTGAAGAGCCTTTAGTTTTTACAGAAAATATTTCAGAAGAAAACGACACAACTGATTTTGTTGATCAGCTTATTGCAAATAATAAAACCTTTCATGTAGGTTCATTAGTAAAAAGAATCTGGAGCGGATTAAATATTCCGGTTCACAGTGCTCTGCCAAGTCAACAACCGTTAGGAGGATTTTCGGATTTAACCAATAAAGGTGATTTTGACAAGCTTTTAGTGTCCGAGTTTGCAAATGATGATATCGTTTTTCTTTCACGATTAGCCAACAACGAAGCCTTATATATTCATCGCGAAGTTCCACCAACGAATAATAATCTGGAAAGAATTATTTTATTGGATGTGTCTTTAAAAAATTGGGGAACACCAAAGGCTATTGCATTTGCTACTATGCTCGCAATAGCAAAACATCCTAAAACGAATATTGAATGCAAAGCATTTTCAATTGGTAATTCTTGTCGTCCAATTTCCATTGAGAATATCGATACTATCATTGACGGCTTACAGCACTTAGAAGGATGTTTACATTCAGCCGATGGACTAGAGGTTTTCTTCAAAGAAAATCCTCCTAATAAAAACAGAGAAATATTTCTAATAACTGAGCCATCGACACTTAAAAATGTTGGCATGCTTAAAGCGATGAATGAGTATCATGCAGCAATAAATTATTGGATTTATACAGATGCTGATGGGAATATTGATGTGTATAAAAAACAGCAAAACAACAAAAAACACATCCAACATATTCAACTTCCGATTGAAGCACTTTGGAAAAAAGAAAGTAAAAATAACAGCATTTCTCAACTTAGAAACGAATCTCTTACTAATTACCCGATATTAGTTAGAAACTCCATGAATCTGAAAAAATTGATCTCTACTTCGGATGGTGAAGTTTTTCAAATAACAGGTGATAAAATGCTATTACGTCTCTTCGATAAATCTGTTAAAATTTATGAAAAAGGTTGGGAGATAATGTATGAGAACTTACCTTTCATTGCAGGTGAATTTGAGATGGGTGTATTACCTAATGGAGAGCATGTTTTATTAATGTTTAATCCTCAAAGCAAGGAAATTGTTTTATTAAACATCAACACAGGTGAAAAGAAAAATATATTATTTATAGAATGGAAATCCTCTGCAACTAATAGTTTTGCATATCATGAGCAAAAATTTCATCACAGAAATAATAAAGGAGTATGGAGCATTGGTATTGACGGGAAAATAGAGAAAGATGACACAATTGATATTGAAATATTTACAAAAAGAGGTAAGGAACTAAAAGATGTTGCTCAGAAATATTCTTATGCTCAGGGTGTTCTAAAAAATATTCATCATATATATATTAATGAGTTGAATAATATTGTTTTTAATATCCATGAATTAGTTATTAATAAAGGTTATCACATCAAATTAGATAAAACAAATTTTTTACAAAGGATATCTGTTGCACAAAAAATAAAAGATAATAAGTTTGTTTTTGATGATGGAAGTAGTATTGAAATAAATCGCTGTGGATTACTTATTTTAAAAAGTAGCAATTCGGAAATCCCGATTATTTATATACCATCAGTACTCGATGCTTCATTGGGTGTGGCAACTGAACATGAATTTGCAGGCAATGAATACTATTATAAAGAATCCCAAAATGATGTGATATTATTAAAGCCGGGACCGAAAGTGCTAGAAACCGTTAGAGTAATAAAAGAATCAACAAGTCTTGGATTGATTGAGTCAAGAGATCTGGTTAACACTACTCCAACACCTTTAAGAATAAGTGTTTCGTCAAACAAGGCCAATGACATTAAAAGTTCACTTGAAGGTATTGGTGCAAAAGTTCAAATCAAAACGCTGAATAAAAGTGACGAACAACAGGAAGAAATTGAAAAGATAACAACAACTGCATTTTTCGAAAAACACATTTTATCTTTTATAAATAATATTCAAGTTCATGGAGTTAAAAATTAAACCGCATCATAAAAATAATTTTCCATTAGGCGGAATATTAATTAAAAATGCTTCAGTCGTTTTTTGGATAAAAGAAATTCAATTCTTAAAATTGAACTTAAAAGAAATCCAAATTTACCCCATCCCCGATACGATCGCAAATACTATTTGGGGATGTTTGATTGTGAATCAAAAGAAAATAAATACCCATTCAATTGGCAAAAATGAATTATGTCAAATGGTGTCTCCTAATCTTTTTATTCCGGAAAAATCTATACTACATCCTATTATTACGATTGCTGAAATTGAAAAGCTATTCCCTTCAACAAAACATGTTATCCACCCTGAATTTGGATTGGTAGAATTAACAGAGGAACTAAATTTTGAAAAATTAATTCAAAAGCCAATATTAAAATCATATTATATAACAAAACCACACGAATCCGTTTTTATACCGAAAAAAATAAAGAGCTTTCAAGTAATGCCCTTATCATCTGAAGAAATATTAAAGAATCTGGAGGAAAATGTTTTCCCGAAAAAGGAAAAAATGAAGGACAAACCATTGAGTTTATACGAAAAGGGAAAGTTGAGCTTTTATAAAATGCTCTTTACAAAAAAAAAAAAGAAGTAATTGGTGGTAATTCAACCATTGAAAAAACCGGAATATGGGCCAAAATAGAATCCTTCATAAATTCTATATCCAATAAAGAAAATAAATGGTCTGATAAGCTTCAAGCGGATTTTGAAGATCTTGAAAAGAGGAACCAAAAGCAAATTGATAAGCTGATGGATATGTTCAAGAACAATCCCGAGGAAGCGTTAAAATATGCGATTCCATTAGATGATATTGGCAGTACCAGAGGAGGGAACAAGTCACAACTTGACTTATTAAAAAGATGGTTTGATTTTTCTTTATTAGGAAATAATTCCAGATCGTCCTCAGGGTCAATAAATTTAGGTGACCATTATTATGAATTACAAAAACAATATAACGCAACCGCTCAAGAATTAATAAAACAAAAAGATTATCATAAAGCAGCATTCATATATATGAAATTGCTTAAAAACAATCTGATGGCCGCACAAACTTTAGAATCCGGCAATCACTTTCAAGAAGCCGCTACAATTTATTTAAAACACGCAGGCAATAAAAATAAAGCGGCAGAATGCTATGAGAAAGGGAATATGACAAATGAAGCAATTGAAATCTATAAGGAATTAAATGAAAATGAAAAAGTTGGAGATTTATATTTAACCATCAGAAAAAGAAAAGAAGCGGATCTTTATTTTGAAAAAGTAGTAACCAATTACAAATCGAAGAATCAGTATGTAAAAGCTTCTTTAATCTATAAAAACAAAATGAATAATGAACAGGGTGGGCAATCTCTTTTATTGGAAGGGTGGCGGAGTTTTAAAGATCCATCCAATTGTTTGAATAATTATTTTTCGAATATTCGTGACATTAAAATATTAAAACGTGAAATAGAAACTATTTATGCAAATGATCTAAATCGTCAAAATAGCGAAACATTTTTACAAGTTATTCGGCATGAATACAATAAAAATAATGAGCTTTCAGATTCAATTAGAGAAATGGCTTACGAAATTGTTGCAGCACAAATTCCTAAAAACCCTTCTATTGTCTCCGAATTAAAAGAATTTAATTTGAAAGACAAAGAATTGATGAAGGATACAATAAGATTTAAAGTGAATAGAAAAACAAAATAACTTAATTGGGGTAATAAAATTAGCTTCAAGCAACAACAATACTGAAATAAGTTAATAAAATCCAAAAAGTAATGAGCCATCCCATCGAATCATTTAAAAAAATGCGACAAAGTCTTAGTCAAATAAGTCCTATAAATGAAAAGGATTGGCAACTTTTCAGCAAATATTTAAAACTTAAAACCTATAAAAAAGGGGATTTGTTTATTAAGGAAGGGCAACTCTGCAACCACATTGGCTTTTTGAATAAAGGCATTGCACGAGTTTATTATGTAATTGATGGCAAAGAAATCACGTCCTATTTTAATGCAGGAAACCGCAATTTGTTTGTTTGCTCCTTCACTAGTTTTTTAAGTAGGAAACCATCTTTTGAAAATATTCATTTTCTTGAAGATTCAGAGTTGTTGGTATTAGAATATGAGCAATTACAAGATTTATATGATAAAAGCCCGAATATTCAAAAGTTAGGTCGGTTGATGGCAGAATATAATTATGTGCTTTCTATGGAGCGAATCTACTCATTGCAGCATTCCCCTGCAATTGACAGATATAATAATATGCTAAAAATATATCCCGGTTTAATGAATCAAATACCTCATCATTATATCGCTTCATATCTTGGTATAACACCAGAGTCTTTAAGCCGTATCAAAAAAAAGGTGCTCAAAAAGAAATAAATTTCATTTGTCATTTTCTTACCATAGGTCAATGCGCAGGTATATTATCTGTCGTAGATTTGTTTCAGATAATAACAGACAAATGGATACTTTCAAAAAACAGTGGTTAGAACTTGCTAAAAAATACAGTTCCGATGAATTATTGATAAATCAATGTTATGATACATTGTGTTATGGATATTATGAACCTGAAAGGTATTATCATAATATGCAACATATTCAATCTATGTTAGAGGAAATATATAATTGCAAAAACAATTCATTGGATATCGACTCGCTGCTTTTTGCAACTTGGTTTCACGATGTTTCTTACAACCCTAAAAGCCATACCAATGAAGCGGAAAGTGCAGCCCTAGCAATTGTATTGCTAAAACAATTAGATGTACCGGAAGTTAAAATTCAAACAGTTCAAAAACTTATACTGTCTACAATCAATCACACAAAGGCTACAAACTCCGATACCAATTTGAATTTTTTTCTTGATTGTGATTTAAAAATTTTAGGTGCTACCAAAGAAGAATATATGTTGTATGCCGAAAATATCCGTAAAGAATACAAACACGTGATTGGCTTTATTTATAGAATGGAAAGGAAAAAAGTATTGAAACGATTCATCGAATCAGCAAGCATTTATCGCACAGATTATTTCAGAAATAAATATGAAGAGCAAGCAAGAAGTAATATTTTATTCGAAATCAAAAACTTATGAAATCATGAAAAACACGAGAGCTATTTATGCCTTTTCGGGTGATCCAATCACTTTTGGGCACATACATATTATCGAACGGGCAGCTAAAATAGTTGATGAACTCATTGTTGGAATAGGCATTAACCCTGCAAAAAAATATCTTTTCACAATTGAAGAACGTCTTCAGCTCGCAAAGGATGCCTTGGCAAAGTTTAGCAATGTTAGTGTTGTAGCATTCCAAGGTTTGTTGGTTGACTATGCTTTTGAAAACAATATTAAGGTTATCATCAGAGGCCTTAGAAACAGTGAAGATTTTAATATGGAAATTATGTTGCATCAAATTGGCGAAAGCCAAAAGTCGAATATTGAAACGATATTTTTTCCATCCAATCAAAATATGAGTCATATAAGTTCGGGAGCTACAAAGGCATTACAGCTGGAGCAGGGTTTTGTTTTTGAATATGTTCCACTAAATGTAAAACAAAAGTTGGAGGAAAGATTAACAGGACAGTTTATAATCGGGGTAACGGGAGAGATAGCATGCGGTAAATCGTATTTATGTTCAATGTTTTCCAAATTTGGAGAGGAATCAAATATTCCGGTTACCGTTATTGATGTTGACAAAATCGGGCATCAGATTTTAGAATTACAATCAGAGCCATTATATAAAGAGTTAAGGGAAGAAATTGCGAATACATTCGGAGAAGAAATTAAAAATCCGGAGGGTTTTATTGATAGAAAAAAATTAGGAAAAATTATTTTTAATGACCCTGAAAAATTGAAGCAGTTCAATCAGATTATTTACAAGCCGCTATTATTAAAATTAAGGAGAGAATTGTATGGAAAGAAAGGTCTTATTCTTTTGGACAGTGCTTTAATTGCAGAAACTAAAATGACCTACTTGTGCAATAACAATATCATTCTTGTAAATACAGATACAGAAAATCAATTGAATCGAATGAATGAAAGATCATATTCGGAAGAACAAATCAAACAGCGTATGAATGGTCAATATTCAAGTAGTTTAAAGGAAGAATATGTTAAAAATACCATCATTAAAGATGGTTGTGGTAACATCTATAAATTTGAAAATTCGGTAGAAGGAAATGAAAGTGAATTGAAAAACTTGTTTACTAGGATTAAGAATGATTTTGTTAATATTATGGAACCAAAGCCTCAATTCGGATAGAATTATGTCCAAAAAAGATTTTAGATATTTGAATTACAACAACTTTAAATTGGGACAATTCAAAGACTAAACTTGCGAATAATATTGTAATTTGGTGTCGCTAATGAATCGAATCAAAATTATCTATCTACTTATTATCTCTATATCGATACTTTTAATTTCGATTGCTCTGTTCGTTTGCACTAAAGAACAACCGAATAATAAATATATTATTATAAACGGAAGTCATTCCATTGAAGTATCTCTGGTAAAAGACAACGAAGGTGGTTCTTCCATTATATCATCCGAACATATAGGAACTAAAGAGAATATTATTTCCAAATGGAAATTAAGCTACCCTATTTATCATTTTGAATGTGCTGATATAAATGCAGATGGAATGGACGATATTTTAGTTGGTGTTATTAAACCTACAAGATTTGATAGCATCTGTAGAAAGCGAATTTTTATTTTCAAACTTTTAGAAGGTTATGTTCGTCCTTTATGGTTGGGATCAAGGGTGTCACAACCATTAGAAGATTTTAAAGTAATCCCATCAAAACCAATGAATTTAATTCGGACAATGGAATATGAAGAAAATGGAAATTTTTTGGTGGCCGAATATAAATGGAAAGGATTTGGCCTTACATTCGTAAAATACATAGTTAGAAATTCGAAAATAGAAGAGGCTAGAAAAATATTTAACCAAACAAATACAGGCAATGAAAACAATTAAAGCTATATTTTTTATATTCACAATTTCTTCTCTGATTTTTTCTTGTTCAACGGAGGATAAAAAAAATGATACTCAATCTGGTTCAAATGAAGTTTCTGAAAGAGTTTTGAAGCAATCCTTCAATCCTGATTCAATAATGAAGGTAGATCTCAATCAAGATTTAAGTGGTAAGTCACTGCAAGAACTCCGACTACTGAGAAACGTTTTATACGCCAGACAAGGGTATTGTTTTATGCAAGCAGATATTCGAGGATATTTTTCAGGGCACATGAAAGGGTATGATTCAATAATGGAAGCACGTTTTTGGTCAGAAGAGGGCGCGGATTCTACACACACTTTCCCTCCAATAAAACTTAGCCCTGAAGAAGCTGTTTTTGTTAAAAAGATAGAAACCTTGGAAGCAGAAAAGAAGAAGAACAATTATGTCGATAGAAACGGGGGGCAATTAGGCAATGTTGAAAATATTGTTAACCTGTTTCAATTTACGAATCTTTCAACGGATTTTATAAGCATGTTGGATAAAAACAATTTCGCAATAGTTCCAACAAACAAGATTCAACTCTTCCACATTTATGAAGAGAATGATTATAATCAGGTTCCTAACTTCATAACTACTGATCTATATCTTCAACTTTACCACATGTATTTTTCTTATGTTCTTAAATCACTTGAAGAAAGCAAATTTATTCCTGTTATTACTGAGCTTTCAGAAGGGATGTACATGGAAGCTGTGAAAGTAGCTGCCTCTTCCAAAGATGAGAGAATAAAATCAACAGCAGAATATACTGCTACATTTTACGCAATACCTTATTACATTTTAACAGGAAAGAAAAAATCTGTTCCTGCGAAATATAAAGAAATGTTTGAGGCCGAGATCTCACATATAAATTCCGAAACAGATGCTCCTTCCGAATTTCTTGAATACAAGCAGGCATTCTCATACAGTCTGTTCAAACCTCGCGGACATTATACCCGCAACGAAGAATTAAAGAAATATTTTAAAGTGATGATGTGGCTTCAAACAGCCTCATTCTGTCGCGAAACACCTGAACAGTTGAATCGAACAATTTTTATGGCTCAATTATTAAATACTGGAAAATCGACTGGGAATCAATTACTCATGAAACTTTATAATTCAGTTTATGAGCCAATTATTTTTCTTATTGGTGAACCCGATAACCTTTCTGTAAATGATATTGTTTCTTTTTTTAAGAAAAACAATGTGAACGATTTGTCAGCAGCAATGAAACCCGATATGCAAACAAAAGTAGATGCCGAATTAAAAGCGATTGTAAAAAACAGAAACAAAATAAAACCAAAAATAGAAATAACCTGCCCTGACAAAATTAATTTTATGCCTCAGCGCTATTTGTTTGACAATGAAATTTTACAAGAACTTGTAGATATTAAACCAAATGCAAAACGAGCTTATCCAAAAGGCCTTGATGTTTTTGCAGCACTTGGGAACAAATCAGCAGAAAACATTTTGATCAATGAATATAAAGAAAAAGACAACTGGAAAGATTACCCCGGTGAATTAAAAAAACTTCAGAAAAAATTTGGAAACTACCCGGATTGGAATAAAACAGTTTACAATAAATGGATGTCTAGTTTAAATACCTTGCAGAAAAGAGAATCTAATTTCCCTGCATTTATGAAAACGGATATGTGGGACAGAAAAAACCTGAACACATCACTTGCTTCCTGGACAGATTTAAAGCATGATGCAATTCTTTATGGTGAACAACCCGAAGCAGCAGAGTGCGGAGGCGGTGGGCCACCCAGCCCCTATACGGTGGGATATGTGGAACCAAACGTCAACTTTTGGAAAAGTATGATTGAACTACTTGCTTTAACAGAAGATGTTCTTAAAAGGAATGGTCTGTTAACAAAAGATATTGATTCTAAAACTCAACAATTGAAAGAAAGTGCTCAATTTTTACTTTCTGCAAGCGAAAAGGAATTGAAAAAGCAAAAATTGTCTGAACAGGAATATCACACCATTGAAGCGCTAGGAGCAAGTACTGAATATCTTACATTATCAATTATAGAACCGGACAAATATCTTCAATATTGGGAAAATGTTCAAGGCCCTGACAAATCGGTTGCTGTTGTTGCAGATGTTTATACAAGAAATATCAATGGTTGTGAAAAAGATGGCATTTTGCATGAAGGAGTTGGAAATGTAAATGAAATTTATGTTGTTGTTGAAATCGATGGCTACCTGTATTTAACAAAAGGGGCAACATTCAGTTATTATGAATTTGTTCAACCTCTGGGAACAAGATTAACAGATGAAGAGTGGCAAAAGATTCTGGAAACAAAAAAAGATTTGCCAACAATACCCCAATGGATGAAGGATATTATACTTCCGGCAAAAGATGTTCCTGCTGTTGACGAAAAGATTTTTTATAGTTCAGGATGTTAAAACGGATAAGTTTTTTTCTTTTTTTAATTGTTATCACATTTGTCTCGGCATTTTTATCAAGGTGCAAGCAACATGATAGCTCACTAAAAATATATTTTGTTGGTGACCTATTACTGGATAGAGGTGTTCGTAAACAAATAGAAATAAAAGGTGTTGCTGCACTCTTTAAAAATGTAAAAAAAGAATTCTCAAAAGCAGATGCAGTAGTTGCAAATCTCGAATGTCCGGTTACAAAAAACAGTACACCTATCAATAAAAAATACATATTCAGGGCAGAACCAGAATGGCTAAAGGATGTAAGAGAGTCTGGTATTACTCACCTTATAATGGCAAATAATCATACCTGCGACCAAGGTAGAAATGGAATTAAAGAAACGTATGAAAATCTAATTGCAAACAATCTTATCCCTGTTGGTTATGGAACAAATCAGGACGATGCATGTAAACCAATCATAATTGAAAAAGAAGGAATGAAGGTTGCTTTGTTTTCATCTGTATTATTAACATTGGAGAATTGGGCATATTTACCCGATTCGCCTGGAATTTGCCAGGCAAGTGTGGAAGATCTTAAAGAGAGAATAAAAAAGTTTAAAGAAGTTAATAAAGATTGTAGGATCGTAATTATTCTTCATTGGGGAGCTGAGTTTCAGGAAACACCTTTATTAGAACAAAGACAACAGGCAGAAGAACTCATTGATTCCGGAGCAGATGCTATTATTGGCCATCATCCACATGTGATTCAGCAAAAATCAATTTACAAGGGTAAACCAATTTTTTATAGTCTTGGCAATTTTGTTTTTGATCAGGAATACGAGGCTGCAAAAAAAGCACTAATGGTTGAATTGATATTTTCAAATAATGAGGATTCGTTTACTGTTCAACCAATTGTAATAAAAAATTGTGTTCCAACTCCTGTTGAATAAATACAAGTAAATTTTTCTAGAAAACTAATTCTTGTTCAATTTCTATTTCTGTTTCCTTTCTCCCAAGTGAAAGTTTGAATGTTTTCTATAAACATATATTCATTTGAAATTCGTGTCAAAAACATTTCATTTATAGGCTATTCAGAGGTGTTGTGTTTTTTAATCAAATCTATTTAAAATAATTTTTGCTTTAAATAAAAACGACAAAGTTCATCCAAGTCCTCTTTGTTTTTTGTAGTAATATTTATAATCCGGTAAGGTTCACCGGTTGAAAACCGCCAATCCCACTGGCTTATTGTTTTATTTGTTCCATTATCATACCACCAGGCTGTGTATTGAACAATCGCATCTTTCTTTAAAATTGCAGTTAAAATTGTGAAATTTTCAAAATTAGCTTCCATAATTTTCTCAAGCTTAAACCCCGATCCCTGCCAGCACATTACTGGTTGATGATCCCCTTCATATCCACGACTTGCAGGTTTGATATAAATTAACACACTATCTTTTTGAAATTCTGCAACACCTAATTCCTTAATTTTTTTACTATAACCCGGCAATTGCAAGTCATATAATTTTTGATCTTTAATTGCATTCTTCAAATAGTCTTTTACATTAGTGCTGATAAAAAAAAGTGCTATAGATAAACTAACGGTAATAATTACATTTTTCTTAAATGATTTATTTTTAGTGTTCGTCCCGAGATATTCTATCGTTCCAAACGTTTTGTTTAAAAAAGAAACAATGAGATAAAGAGGCACTATAGTATACATAATTAAGGACGCAATACCAATCATGTCGTGATGGATTGTACCGGGTTCTGATTTAAAAAATACAATCGCAACGATGCGCAACAAATTAGTTAGAATTAAACAAGCTATTGTTACAGAAAACAAGAAGGCGATGGAAAAGAAACCAAGACTCTTTTTGGTTCTTTGTTCAGCAAACCCAATTAAAAGTATGGTAACAATTAGTCCTGTATTGAACATATTTAAGCCTATACATGCACTATCAACACTAAATGTGCTTCCATCAGGCATTACAAAAAAGCTTCCTTTGTTTTCTATCGCCATGCCTACGCTATTTAATATCAGTGCCGAATAGTGGCTTAACTCCAGACGAATTGAAAAAGTAAACAGATTTACCAAATAATGGGTAGTGGGCGAAACGCATATTAAAAACAAAAAGGGTAAGATGCCAATTTTCCCAAATTGACTTTCAATTGTAAAAAAAGCAAGGCAACCGAGACTAAAAAAAAGTAAAACATAAATATGAAGGAAGTAAAAAGCTATTAAAAAAATAAAAGAGATATAAGCGTATCGATTCGAAAAAATATTTTTTTGTACTTTAAATACGAATGGGGAAACCATTATTCCCAGTACTAGCTGGATTTGAGGGATACAATAATCCTTCAGCAGCCAGTAACCGAAAATACAAACAGCCAATGGCAAGATGTAATTTACATACTTGTCATTAGTTGTTGTAATCGTTTTATTTTCTAAAATAATTTCCAATTAGTTCTTTACGTTTTAGGTAGATGTGTCGCGAAATCAAAATAAATACTAAGCCAATCAACAACCATTCGTGGGGTTCGGGCACTGCTCCTCCGGAAACCAATCCGGCATTCCCAACAGTGTTTTTGTTTTCGCTTATTCCCATTTTATCATAATCTTCTTTGCTTTCCAACACAATCATGCTTGTTATGGGTGTTACAACATAGCCTTCTTCTGCTTCGCGGAATAATTCATTTTCGTACTTTTCTTTTTCAAAATATTTTTTTCCGATTTTTCGCAATATATCGTTATATGCAAACATGCGTAATAAGTGATCAGGAGCTTTTCCGGCAGCTTTAGTAGTATCTGATTTTTCTTTTATGATACTCATATAGCTATCATTCATTGAAACAGTGGAAGTATCTTCATTCACATAATTAAATTTCCCTGTATTTATTATTCGCATTGCATCATCAATACTTTCCGTGTTATACTCAATAAGCCTTAATTCGTGCAGCGATCGCCATAATGGTGATAACTCGTTACCTATATTTACAACAGCAATTTTGTTGTTAGAATGTATCAGATAGTTTATTGTTTTTTCCGCGTAATCACTTCCCTTTAAATCAGACAGTAATGGAGAAGTTGAACCCGTTTTAGTGATCACAATAACATTATCAGGTGTTGTGATATCATACAAAAAAGGCATAGAAAACTGATTGTTTTTAACGGCTTCCCATACCAACTCTTTATTGTCATTTGTTATTTGCACCTTTTCAGGAAGCCATGTATAGAGAGATTTATTGCCAACGCTTTGAATGATTTTATTGTACTCGTCCTTGTTCCATTCTTTTGTAACATCCAGAAATATCTGCTTTATATTTATTGCATTTTGTTGGACAGAAAGTTCTTTTAAAGAATAATCATAGCCATTAAAACTAAATTTGTTTTTAGATAATGGCACTGGCTGCATTGCTATTTTCCAATCGGGCAAATAGTCTCCTTTATAAATATAATCGCCTTTGGCATTTTTTTGCAGATAATCCGGCATATCAATAAAACTAACTTTTTCTCCTGCAACTGAAATGGAGGTTGCTTCACGGGCCGAATTAAAATCGGGACCTTCAAACCAAATATTTTCTAACCACATGTGTCCCTCTTTTAGTGATAGGGGAGAAGTAAATCCAATTTTAAAGGTACGGTCTTCTTCTTTTGTGCAGGGAAAAACATTAACAGTTATTGTATTACCTTCTTGCCAATGTGCAATTGCAGGATCCCTGCGTTCAACACCTACAATTGTAGTATAGGCACTATCCGCTTTTTGAGAAGTACTTAATCTTGATTTTTGTTCTTTGCCATTTATCCATAATGATAAGGATGTTACAATGCTTCCTTCCGGAACATGAAATGTATAAAGGGCCTCTTGTGTATTATTAACGAACCAGACATCTCTGTCATTTTTATCCGGATCATTATGTATGACAAGTGTTTTTTCTTGGTACGCTAAGCGGTATTCAGGATAAATGCGAATATTATTTGATACTGACGAAGTGGATAAACTAATACCTGTCCATAATTTTCGTGAAGTTTTATGGCGGTAATCTTTCCGGATGTTAAGCAATGTTTCAACGGTATTTTGATCTAAATCCAATGTTCCAAAAAGGGCTATTGATACAACAGATAATGGATCATGAAATTTATTTATTCCATCACGGCTAAATCCAAAACCATCATCCCAAAACCGTTGCGACTTAAATGGAGTAACAAGAATTTGCTCTGTAAATGCATCAGAAGGTAATTTTTGAGCGAGTTGGATAGCTTCAGGTAATTGGTTTTCTAATTGCAGATTTTTTTCAGCAAGAATATCTTTTATCTGGGTTTGAACATCGTTCCATTTTTTTAAATAAATGCCTAAAACAATAAGTGGGATAGCAAAACCCACCCAGAGCATATGTTTGAATTTAGAGGGCTCCCCTTTTCTGATAAAAAAATCAACGATGACCCAAAGCCACATAACAGGCACGAATGTATGGATGGAAATTCCAAAAAATACGCATGCAATTATTGATAGCGGCACTAAAGCCAAAAGATAAAAACTCATATAAAGTGCTAAAAGAAGTGCAGTACCAGATAATAAGTAAACTGATGTTCTTAAAAAAACCGGGAGATTTTTTATAAAGGGATAAATAAAAAATAAAGCAATCATCAATAAGGTATAGATATTAAGCCATAGCGGAAAAGTTGCAAATACCGAAAATTCTTTATTTAATGAGAATGCGCTAATTGTAAATAATACAACAACGTTGATCCAGCAGCCATAAGAAATTTTAGGTCTTGGTACCGGGAACCTGAGTTTAAAAACTAATAAAAAAATAAGATAGGCGATGGTGATTCCATAATTTATGAAAAATGACTGTGAAAAAAAGTCACCACGGGCTACCTGGTTTCGAGTGAAAAGATAAATACTTAATGAAATAAGATTAAGTGAAAGCCCAACTATATAGGCTACTTTGTACGATTTTGCAGATGTTATATTCATGGTGTAATAACGTTTAGTGATATTATTTGTTATTTAAAAGTACTTTGTAACGCAAAGTTAATGTAAAAATTGTATTGTTTAAAATAATAATTTTATCCTAGGTATGAAATTGTTATGAATTTATTGACAGGAAACAGATTTATTGAAATAAAAAAATCGAATAATCTATTTAAACTTCGTACAATAACTTTTTCAAAGTTTTAACGAATAATTAATTGTATTATTTTGATTCAGACATCTATTCAAAATGATTAATTTGAAAAGTTATCAACACCTTGACAATAATGACGAGTATCTACGAGTCTCCTTTGCTTCCCTTTAAAATCAGCTTTCTTCAAAAACCGTCCCCCGAACAGTCCCTGAGTAAACAAGAAAAACCGTCAAGTGTCTGACAATTAATGGTTTAAACTTTAATTTCGAACGGTCGTTGACGGGGCCGCAATAACAGCCTTGGTTACCAATCGAATTTCATAACCATTTATTGAGTTATTTCTTGTAACTTAATTTTTCTCTTCCCTATTATTGAATGAAACAACAAAAAAATATGTTCCCAAAGCAAGGGATGAAATAATTAATATTGGTAATAAATTACTTGTTTTTGCACTTGGCATTACCACTGGTGTTGCCCTGTTAAATGCTGTTTGTACATTGATTAAATTCATTTTCTTTTAATTTTAAAGATTGATATAGATTCATTTTGATCTATCCATTCAATAGTGAAATTTCCGACAACTAGTAAATCATGCAAACCACTAGAGGACATTCTATAGGAATAACAACTTATGTCATAACCTACTGAATCTAAAAGGTCACTTGTTACTATTTTCACATTTGCTGGTCCTAAAATATCATTAAGGTTTTTTATATTTTTCCCAAAAGGATCTTTTTGATTTTGGAGTTCTATGTTTGCTCTTTGTAATGCAATAACCATTTTAGATAGTTTATTTTCATCATAAAGCTTTTTCTGTTCGGATTTGCAAAAATTAGGAATTCCATTTTTCTCCCGGCAGTAGCGTTCTAAACCATGATTTACGGTAAATCGCTCGGAACAGTAGTCGCATTTTCGGGTGAGCCCTTGATAAGGTTCACGTTTGTTGTTTTTATAGAGTCTCATTTTTAAAAAATTATTTTTGAATATTTTTCTCTAAAAGAGAAATGATTTCACTTTTCCTAATAAATTTCCTACGGCCTACTTGGCTAAATTCAATTGCTTTTGACTTTTCAAGTTCGGCCATAGCCGTATCAGCATAGCCAAGAAATAACATGGCTTGTTTTCGAGTAATCCAATCACCCATGCCATTTTTTTCCTCCAGTGAGAGTTTGATTTCGGAGAGATCTTTTAGAATCTTTGTAAATGATTCTTCATTGTTGTTGTTTTCCATCTTAGTAAGGGTTAAAATTTATTTTACTAAGGACGTGACAATTTTTATGAGAAGAATAAAAGAAAAAAAGACCATTGACCTTTATTTAGTTTTACCAAGAATGATTTTCACTTTACTAATTTTATAATGATCATAATTTTTGTAACGAATCCAATGCTTAGTATCGTATTCTTCAAAGGATATCAATTTTGGATCTTTTATTAATATTTTGAATAGAGGGTATAGATTTCGATAAAGTTCATCTTTCCCGTTTTTTCTTAAACTATTTGTCGGTAACAGCCTCATATAAATACTTGAAGTGCCTTTCATGATTCCCTTTAAGGTTTTCATACCTTCTAAATGGCCATATTTATTTTCATGAATAGTTGCTAATAAATGTAAAAAATTCTGATTGAAAAATTCAAAAGAATCTTCTTCCCCTTTCAAAAGTGTTCTAACAGAATCGACAGATTCTATATAGGTTTTGTGGTGTGCAATTTCAATAAATGTTTTTGAAATTTTGTTTGCAGTTTCGGTGTTCTTTTCAATTGTGTCTGGACTCCTTTTTCTATTTCTGTATAAATTATCAATTGTTTTAAATAGTTTGTTATTATAATCATTACTAGAATAATGATCAACCGCTATAATAATAGATAAACGAATTTGGTGTAGTAAATAATTAATAATGGTTAAAAAAAATGAATCATATTCTAATTCAGGATAAATTTTGACTAAGCGAATTAATTCTTCATTTATTAATTCCTTCGAAATATTCCATTTCATAGAATTTCTAAGAATTTTGGAAGATTCTATTCTTTTTGTTATTTCTTGTTTTGGGTAGATGTAATTACAATGTGCGATACTAAAAAATGTTTCAAAATTATTTTCAATAACATTTACTTCGTTCCAATCCCAATCAAAAACTTTTGGAGCCCTTTCAAGTTCCTTATTTCTATTGTTTTCAATGCTTTTAAATAAAGCTAGAGTGCCGGGAATTTGCTCTTTGGGTGTGTTATTATTTTCCATGTTCATGTAAATATGAAGTTAAATATAGTTCAAATTTTCTTTTTGCTTCCAACAAAGGTGTTTCATTCACTTTATAATAACGGCTATCCATGTTTTTGTGATTACTGTGTCCCATTAGTTTTTTTATGATACTATCTGTTTCTATCCCCGCTTCACCAATTAATTGTCGGAATGTTCTTCTTCCAACATGAGTTGTTAGATTTACTGGGAGATTTAATCTTTCAGCAATTATTTTTAAGTGCAGATTTATTTTGGAATTGGAACGCTTCGGGATAACGCCACCTTCTATGGCTACATCAGGGTGATCTTTGTATTTTTCAATAATTTGAAGTGCAGGTGAAGTAAGGAATTGGTCGTAAACTTGGTTTGTTTTTCCCCTTTTTTCGGTCAATCTGAATTCATTGTTTTCTTGATGTGAAATCTTATCTCTTTTTAGATTTGCGGCATCGTGATATGCTAAGCCTGTGAACACACTCCAAAGGAATATATCCTTATATAGAATTAAATTACTAGTTAACTTACCATTCCCGTGGTATAAAAGTTTCACCTGAAATGGTGTTAAAGTTTCACCTTCCGGTGTCGTGTTGGATAATTTTATTTTTTTGAAAAAATTTCGTGAATGAAAATCTTCATCAATAGCACTTTCCAGTATTGTTCTAAATTTTTTTACTTGACTAAGAGCAGAGGGTTCAGACATCCCTTTTTTTAATTGCCTCTTACCCGAATCATCAATACATATTTTTTCGTTTAAAAGGTAATTTGTAAAGTCTTTTGCAAACTTCATATCAAGTTCATTGGTCCTCATCTTTTCTTTTCCAATAGACTTCAAAAAAGCATGCATATGGTTGATTGCTTTACGATAATTCTTTTTAGTTCCCTTTGTTAATGATGTTTTAGAGCTTATTGAGGAGTCAAAGTAATTTTGGCAATAATCCTTCCATAACGGATTAGAATCTCTTTGATCAGACTTTTTAAATAAGGTATACATTATCTTCTTTGCATCAAAGAGATGTAAATTGGTTTCATTAAGAGCTATGAATTTTTTAAATGTAATGTTGATGTCATCAATGGTATCATTCACTCTAAATTGAGGGAGATCAAACCTCATAATACGTTCATTCCACGTAATGAGATCTTTTTCAGCCACTTCTGCATTTAGGCGGTATTCAGCCTTTTTTTGTTGAAAAACAATTCTGCAATAAACAGGAATTGTCCCGTGTTTTGTCTTTTTTTCCGCATTGGGGAAAAACTTGATTGATACCTTTGCCATCTTCTTAGGATTTTGGTGAAATTTCAGATTAATTGGTGAAATCGTGGCGAAAGAAAAAAAGGCCAAACCGGGTTTTAACGGATTTTAGTGGAAATTAAAAAGCTCTCAAACCGTTGGTTTGAGAGCTTTCGTGTTCTAGTGAAACACTTGGTGTGATCCCGCTGGGATTCGAACCCAGGACCCCTACATTAAAAGTGTAATGCTCTACCAGCTGAGCTACGGAATCAAAAAACTACACAAATAATGTAATCTTCCCTTTTTTTGATTTTGGGAGTGCAAATATAGAATCTAAATCTTATTCTACAAAGGCTTTTTTTTAAAAAAATGAAATATTTTCTTTCCCCTTGATTTCCAGGCTTTTCTAAATGATATGCTAACAAATCCTAATAATCAAAAATAGGATAAATGTCATATCCATTTTAAGTCGTAATGTGGTAATAATTTGTTATAATTGTACTATTCATCATTGTTTTAAATGAATGCACTTTTGGAAATAAAACCCGGTATCGGCCTTTCTGATCTATTGTTCGGAGCTTCTGTAATAGAATCGGAAGCCGCTTTTGGCAAAGCAGAAGAGGTAGATCTCCTGGATGATATAGAAGATTGCCACTCTACTGTATTGCATTATTGGAAAAATGGATTTTCATTATTTTTTGATGAAGCAAACCACCGCCTGTTTTGTTGTGTTGAAATTGATAATAGCGATACTGTTTTATGGGGTCAGAAGATCTTTGATCAGAAAGAAAAACAAATCATCGAATTGTTCAAGGCAAAAGGAATAACAAAATATGAAAGCGAACAACATGAATGGGGTGAAAAACGAATTAGCTTTGACGAAGCAAACATTGATTTTTATTTCGAAAAAAATAAGTTAGTTTCCATAAATTATGGGAAATCCATTTTGGATCAAACAATACTAATACTTCCAAACTAATGTCAAAAATATTTTTAATCGGGTACATGGGCAGTGGTAAATCTACCGTAGGTAAAAAACTTGCTGCAAAAATTGGTTATGAGTTCATCGATCTGGATAAATTCATTGAAGCAGAATATCAACAAACCATTCCGCAAATTTTTGCGAGTAAAGGGGAAAAAGAATTCCGCGCCATGGAGCACAATACACTTAAAAAAGTGATCGAAAAAAGTAATGTAGTCGTTGCTTGTGGTGGTGGAACTCCTTGTTATTACAATAATATGGAGTTGATGAATAACAATGGAACAACTGTGTATCTGAAAATGAGTGTGGATGCTTTGGTTTCCCGCTTATCAAATGCAAAAGACAAACGTCCTTTGATCGAGAATAAAACACCCGAAGAATTGCATGCTTTTGTGAACCGCCAGTTGGAGAAAAGGGAAGATACCTATCACCAGGCGCAATACATTGTTAAAGGTAAAGATCTTGATATTGATGAATTGGCTTTGTTTGTTAAAGAACAAATAGGGGTGTAACTTGAGTATTTGGGTGAATTGGGTTAAATGGTTAATCAGGTTAAGTAATTAATTTATTTGCCTCCTTTTCCCAAATTAACCTATCCCTCAATTAGCCATTTAACTAAGATAAACCGCTTCTTTTCCTTTTTTATCTATTTCCACAGTAATATGTTCCTGTAAAGTAGTGGAAAGCGATAAGCCCACAAAATCAGCTTTTATAGGGTAACGGTTGTGTCCGCGATCAACAAGTACCACCGTGGTTAAACGTTTTACAGGAGTAGTTAAAAAAGGCTTGGCGCCAAATATTAATGTCTTGCCGGAATTCAAAACATCATCCACCAGAATAATTACTTTGTTCTTTAGTTCCTTCTCGGATAAAGAAATTTTAATATCTACTGCTACCGGATTTTCTTTGTTAATCTTTATTTCGATAAGCTTGGTTTTTATCGGAGAGATCTTTTTTAATACATCATCAATACGTTTTGCTAAGATGAAGCCATTAGAAGCAATGCCGGCAATGATAATTTCTTTCTCATTATAATTGTTCTCATAGATCTCATAGGCAATACGATTGATCTTTTGTTGAATTTGTTTGCTGTCGGCTATTAAGGTCTTATTCATTTTTCGAAAATTTTGAAACTATTTATATTTTTTCCTTTTTCCTTTTTTTTCTGTTTTCTTTTTGCTGCCTACTTCTTACTACTTTCTTCTTACCGCTTCCTCTTGACTATTCCCTATAACTCGGCCTCCTTTATAAAAATATTTTTTATAATATTCTTCATTCAGATCACTGATAATTACTCCATAAGCAACAGATGCATGTGCAAATTTATTATTTCCTAAGTAAATTCCAACATGAGAAATTTGTCCACGCTTAATTTTAAAGAATAAAATATCTCCTTCTTGCAGGTCTTTCTTTTCAACCGGTATTACTGTTGGCCAGATATCACGCGATCCGCCTGATAGAGTGATACAATATGTATTTCGGTACATTTCACCTACAAAGCCCGAACAATCTATCCCTTTTTTTGATTTGCCGGCATATTTATATCGTGTGCCTACCCAATCATATACCTGATAATACAAATAGGGTGTACATGCAGAATCAATGGATAATTGATATGCAGAAAAATAAACAGGCATGCTTTGTTTTTGCACTTTTGGTTTCGGTTTTTGCTTCTGCTTTTTGGTTTGAGCAAAGCACAAAAAAGGAATTAAAAATAAAAAAAGTACGATCCGGAATTTCATTGCAAAAACTATCTGTTTATTTCTTTATAAAGTTGATAAATATCTCACGACCCATTCGTGGTTGAATTGAATTTACACATGCTGCAAACGTTTTAAATTCGAAACCCGAATTAAATAGCTTTGTGTATTCTTCTATTGTTGCACCAAATGGAGGGTTCTCGGTATCAACAGGATCTGTAAAAAAAACACCAACTAATTTTCCTTTCGGTTTTAAAAGTTCAAGCATTTTTGTAACATACTGTTTACGGAACGAAGGATCCAAGGCGCAAAAAAAAGTTTGTTCAATGATCAGATCGTAGTGTGATTGATGTTCAAAAAAATCACATAGAATTAAATTTTCTTTTGGAAAATCAGACAAACGTTTTTGTAAATTTATTAATGGCAGCTCCGAAATATCAATTACGGTGATGTTCGAAAATCCTTTTTTGAAGAGGTATTCGGCCTCATGCGCATTGCCTGCTCCCGGAATAAGAATTCTGATATTAGTATCAGTTAACTGATCAATGTATTCTTTTAAAGGGTTAGAAATAGTCCCTACATCCCAACCTGTTTCATTTTCCTGATAACGTTTGGTCCAAAACTCTTTGGTAAATTTATTCATTACAATTTTTATTTTTTAGAATGAGAACTGGACTCCTGCTTTTATTCCCCAGTTAGTAATGGTACTTCCGGGATTTGTTTTTGCATAATGATCCTGATAGGGTTCATCATTATATGTTAAACGATATAAGAAATCAATTCGGAAAATATCAAATATATTTTCTATTCCGAGATCGGCTTCAAAATAGGGTACATCTTCCATGGTGGTAAAATTATTATTGATGTTGAATTTTTTATTTTTCTCACTCAGGGTTCCATAAACCATGTTTAAACCGACTACTTCCCGCCAGTTATATTTTTTTAACAATGGAACGCGGTTAAAAAATAAACCGTTTAAATGATGTTGCCAGAATGCTTGTATATACTGGTCACTCACGAATTCGAAAAAATTCATTTGATTGAATGTATTATTTGCATAAAAATTTGTTTCATTGCCTCTTGGTATTTCCAGCAAGGTGTATGGGATCTCAGAAAATACTTTTCCCACTTTTATAAATATTCCGGTATAACCCAGCGTAGCCATTTTAAATTTATTCTGATACGAAAGACTTACTTTATGATAATTAAAATCTCCTTCCAATACATTTTTCAAACCGATGGTGTAATTAAGACTTATGATCGCTGATCTTTTATTTCCAAAACTGATCCGTTCGTTTCCGTTTTGTACATAACGTTCCTTGGCCGAAAAACGTGCATCAATAAGTGCTTCCGTAATGGAATAACTCCTTTGCTGAAAAATATTGAATTGATCGGGAGCAACAGTAAGATCAAACAGAGGTGTGGTTCGGATATTTTGGAAAGTAATTTTAGAAGTTAATCCGAAATTAAAATCTTTTTCATACCAGATACGTGCTTCCTGCATTTTTAACAGCTTGGAAAAATTACGGATGTTGGCGGATAAATTATACAGATTATTTGGTGCTTGTCCCAGATTTATATTCTGCGAATAATTAAAATTTGTTCCTATCTGATTGATATCATCTCGGTATTGAATTCCAACTTTACTCCAGGGAAAACGACTTAAGATCCGTTCTAACTGAAGATTGTATTTGAATTTTTTATCTTTGAACCCATAAGCACCGTATCCTCTGATGATCCAGTCTTTGCTGAATTTCACATTGGTTCGGAAACCCAGCTTTACTTTGTTCCCTTCATATTGGTTATAGCTATATAATTGCATGTAATGTCCCAGGTCAACAGGTCCGAAATCTTTATACCCGGAAAATAAAAAGTAGAGAACGTTTACTGCATTTTTTATTAATGGGATGCTCCTCACTGTATCTATCATGTCGTATGATTTCCCTTCGAGTGGTGTTAATTTTTCAAAACGATTTTCTTTCCACCAAAGTGTATCTTTTATAATTGCATCTTCTGCATATTGAATTCGGGTATCATAAAAGTTTTTTTCTTTTGGTTTGTTCACCACAAAGTTTCTGTTCGAATTATAGGTGCGTACAACCAGACTTACAAACTTATCGGTAAGCGTACTGAAATCTATCATCGTTCGTGTTTGTGTAGGCACCCAGATTCCTGCATCGGTAGGAATTAAAACTTGTTGAATACGTGCTCTGTCGAGCCAGTTAAAATTTACATCGGGTGTGATTTCCAGATCAAGTTGTTTGATAGCAAAGGTGGTATCGGTTATCCAGATGGAACCTGTAAAGGCCAGATCTTTTTTGTTTTTTGGCCGGCAATCAATTCGATAGCACCAGAAACTATCAAGCATAACACTATCGGTCAGATAATAATTATAAAATAACATGGCATTATCTGCAATAGGATTCAAAATTTCTTTTGCCTGAATGCTCACATTATTGTTGCAGAAATTATAGTTTTGAAAATCGGTACCTGTTAATTGTGAAACAGCACTTCCATCTTTCATCCCAACAAATTTTATTTTTACGGCTTCTACTTCTTCGCGTTTTTTTTCACCTACTTTATAAGAATAAATATTTGAAATAACTTCACTCATCATCACCGGTAAATTCGCTTTGCTATTCTCTCCTGCAAGGCTATCCAGGCTGTCCCACATTTTTGTAAAACCACGGAATAATTTCCATTTACGCATTTTTGGTGTCACATTATCTACATCAGCTTCCTGTTTGGTATAGCTGGTGTATTGCACCGATTCAAGGTTATCACGATTGTATTTTGCTTTATTGTTCTGTGCGTTTTTTATTATTCGTAAAGCTGGATTTATTCCGGGTCGAATTTCTACAGTGCCTAAGTTCAATGCTTCCGGACTCAAAGTAAAATTAATGATTTGTGAAACACCTTTCTTTACAGGTTTTGCTTTTGAGCGATAACCGATCAATGAAACAAAAATGGAATCTTTTGGGGTAGAAGTTTTTATATAATAGTTGCCATCAAAATCAGTAACAGTTCCAATTAGTGTTCCTTTAAAATAAATATTTACAAAGGGGATTCCACTATTGGTGCCGTTCTCTGTAACCCTTCCGGCAATAATAGTTTCCATCTGAGCATTCATTTGAATGCTTAGTAATAGCAAAAATAAAATGAATAGTAATGATGATCTTTTCATTCTCAAATTTATTTTTTCTCCAGCAAAACTACATTCTCGACATGGTGTGTTTGAGGGAACATATCCACCGGTTGCACCTTTATCACTTTGTATTTTTCATCAAGCAATTGCAGGTCACGTGCTTGTGTAGCAGGATTACAACTCACATAGACGATACGTTTGGGTCCTATCTCCAGTATTTTTTTTGTCACGTCTTCATGCATTCCTACACGTGGCGGATCCGTGATGATCACATCCGGTTTTCCGTTTTCAGTGATAAACGTATCGTTCAGCACATCTTTCAGGTCACCTGCATAAAAACTGGTATTTGTAATTCTATTAATTTCCGAATTTATTTTAGCATCATCAATGGCTGCAGAAATATATTCGACTCCTACTACTTTTTTTGCCTGATGTGCTACAAAGTTTGCTATGGTGCCTGTTCCGGTATATAGGTCATACACCACATCAGTGTTTTTTATGGCAGCAAATTCACGTGTGACTTTATACAATTCATAGGCTTGCTCCGAATTGGTCTGATAAAAACTTTTCGGACCAATTTTAAATTTCAAGCCTTCCATGTTCTCATAAATACTGTCGTTCCCTTTAAATAGCTTTATTTCCAGGTCGCTGATGGTATCGTTTTTCTTAGTATTTATAACATATTGCAAGGAAGTGATCTGAGGGAATTTTTCAGAAATATGATTCAGTAATTTTTCTATTTCAATTTTATCATCGTAATGAAAGGAAACAATAAGCATCCATTCACCTGTGGAGGTACTGCGAATAATGATGTTGCGTAATAGTCCAATTTGTTCGCGCAAATCAAAAAAAGGCAACTTGTTTTCTAAGGCGTATTTCTTTATTTCATTACGGATTGCATTGGAAGGTTCTTCCTGCAAATGACATTTTTCAATGTTCAGTATTTTATCGAACATTCCCGGGATATGGAAGCCCAGTGCATTACGACTTGTCTCGCCTTGTGCTTCGCCAAACAAAATACTTTTATCATTTATCTGTTCAGTTGTCAACCAACGTTTATTCGAAAAAGTAAATTCTAATTTATTCCGGTAATTATAAATTTTTTGTGAGGGCAGGATCTTTTGTAGTTCCGGAAGTTCAATTTTTGCTAATCGTGTTAAAGCATCACTTACTTGTTTTTGTTTGTAAAACAATTGCCACTCATAACTCATGTTTTGCCATTTACATCCTCCACATACTCCGAAATGGCTGCAAACTTCCTCCACACGTTTTGCCGATCTTTCTTTTATGTTGATAGCAGTTGCTTCACGGTATTTGCTTTTTTTGCGGGTTATTTGCACATCCACCACATCACCCGGTACAGCGCCTTTAATGAAAATAACATATTCATCAGTCTTTGCTATTGATTGCCCATCTGAACTGGCATCAATAACACTCACATTTTCAAGTATTGGTAACGGTTTTTTATTCTTTTGTCTCATAGTACACATTTTTGCTTTTCAGCGAATGTAAATTTACTAAAACCGTTTGGATTAAGGGTTTGATTTTTTATCCTTATTTGAACCCCCACAGAGAATTTAAATTTTGTATCTTTTTTAGAGACGTGTGTTATAAATATAAGAATTATCAAAGAGTTCTTTGTTTTAAATATTTAAAATTTAACGTCATGAAAAAAATAATTCTGAACAAGCTGAATGTAAAAATACTGATAAGTATTGCTACTGTTGCTGTTGTTGTAAGTATTGCATCTGTAAAATATCCTCTGAAAGAAAATAATTCGACAGCAGCAGAAAATAAAGTAAAGCCACCATTAAAAAATGTGAATGTTAATTTTGAAAATTATTTAGTGGATGCCAATGAAAAAACAATATTAAAATATCAAACAGGTTCCATAATTAAAATCCCAAATGATGCTTTTGTTGATAAGAACGGTAAACCTGTTTTCGGAAAAGTAATTATTAAGTACCGTGAGTTTCACGATCCTGCCGATTTTTTTGTTAGCGGGATCCCAATGACCTACGATTCGGCCGGAGTGCAATATCATTTCGAATCAGCCGGAATGCTTGAAATACTGGCCTTTCAAAAGGGCAAACCAGTTTTTGTGGATCCTGCAAAAAAAATTGTTATTGAAATGGTTTCTTCTCAGGGAGATGATAAATACAACATTTATAAATACGATTCTTTAGCAGGAAATTGGAACTACCTCTACAAAGATCATGCAAATAGCATGATTGACAACGATAAGAAAGGCTTGGATAAAAAGCAATTACCAATGGAAAAGGTAGGTGCATCTAAAAAACAGTCATCACAACCTGAAATAATTCCTCTTCTGCCTTTAAAAAGTGATCTTACTAATTTCCATTTTGATATAGAAACCGATCCTCTGGAATTTCCGGAAATAAATGCATACAAGGGTGTTCGCTTTGAAGTGAGTGTGAACGAAAAAGACTTTGATCCTGCTTTTGTAAGTATTTTATGGAATGATATTATACTTGAAAAAGGAAAGCAAAAAGGAAGTTATTTTATGACCTTAATAAAAGGACGTGAATCGCATACATTTGAAACAGTGCCTGTTTTAGACGCAAAGAATTATGACGAAGCACTTTCGCAGTACAAAAACATATATTTCCAAAGAAAAGAAAAGGAAACAAAAGAACAAAAAATGAGAGATTCAATAAACAGGGTATTAAACCAAGAACGATTGGATCAAAATGATTTCGCGAAAAGCAATTTACAAAATGCATCGGCAAGTAATGAAACTCAAAATATGGTACAACGGACATTTGTGATCAACGGCTTCGGTATCTGGAACTCTGATTGTCCTGCGTCATTGCCAAAAGGAGAACAATTTGCTGCAACATTTACCGACACGTTAGGAAGAAAAATAACATTCAAAACTTTGTATTTAGTCGAAAAAGGACGTAATGCAATGTTCGTGATGTACAATTATTCCACCTTGAATTATGATCCAGGCAAAAAAAATATTTTATGGGCAGTAACCAACGATAACAAACTTGCAATCTTTGATGAACAGGATTTTAAAAAAATTATAATTAAAAATGATAGCTGCACCATTAAAATGACAGTTATAAAACGACCCATTACAAAGATTTTTGAAGTGAGATCCCTGTTAAATATTTGATCATGACAAATAAGGATATGAAAAAAATTATCTTCCTGCTATTTTTTGTTTTGCTTGCGGAATCACAATTTGCGCAGGATACCACTGCGACCATTAAAATTAAAAAAACAAAATGGAAAGTACTGATCACTTCAAAGGATAGTATTTTATGGATCGATAAAGAAAACCATGTGACCATATCTGTTGAAGGAGGTCTGAATTATTGTGTAAATATTAAAGACGGTAAAATTACCTGCAACAGGAATAATTATACAATCCAAGTTTTTCAGGAAGGTACTGCAATACTCACTGTTTATGAGAAGCTTCCAAATAAACGATTAAGAACGCTACATACTAAATTATACCAGGTGAAACGAATTCCAGATCCTGTGGCTTATGTGTGTGGAGTAAAAAGTGATTCCGTGATAGACAAACTACAGATTATTCACGATAATAAAGTTACCATTACACATCCATTTTATAAATTAGAACTTCCTGTGTTGGGTTTCGAGGTTATATTTTCTAACGCTGGGAAAGCTGATACGCTTACTTCGAAAAACAATCATTTTACTATCGATATGCGAAAGCGGATCTATTATTTACCTTCCGGCTCAATTTTGTATTTTGAGAACGTTTATTGTGAAATGCCGGATGGAAAAGTTAAAAAGATAAAACCTTTTGAGATTTATATTACAGAAACAAATAAGTACAAAGTGGGTTACCGGGTTATAGGACTATAAATAGAATAGGGAATAATTGACCTTTTAGGGCTAAAAGGTTAAGAAAAATGATTAAATTTGTAGCTTATAAAATATTTTGACGATGGAATCTCTCATGACAAACAAAATTACCGCACAAAAAGCAATTGAACTTGAAGATAAATACGGTGCTCACAATTATCACCCATTACCTGTGGTATTGGAGCGTGGCGAAGGAGTGTTTGTTTGGGATGTAAATGGTAAACAATACTTTGATTTTTTAGCTGCATATAGTGCCGTTAATCAGGGACATTGTCACCCGAAAATTATTGCCGCATTGGTGGAACAGGCACAAAAATTAACACTTACTTCCCGTGCATTCTATAACGATTCATTGGGTGAATATGAAAAATTTATCACTTCTTACTTTGGTTACGATAAAGTATTACCAATGAATACAGGTGCCGAAGGGGTTGAAACAGCTTTAAAATTAACCCGTAAATGGGCATACGAGAAAAAAGGAATTGCTGAAAATGAAGCAAAGATCATTGTATGCAAAAACAATTTTCATGGACGTACCATTACTATTGTTTCTGCCAGTAGCGATCCTGATGCACGAAATAATTTTGGTCCATTCACTCCCGGAATAATTTCTGTTGAATATAATAATGCAGAAGCATTAGCTGAACTGTTAAAAGATAAAACAATTGCCGGCTTCTTGATTGAGCCTGTGCAAGGCGAGGCAGGAGTTATTGTACCTGATGAAGGATATCTTAAAAAATGTTATGAGCTTTGTAAAGCAAATAATGTTTTATTTATTGCTGATGAGATCCAATCAGGATTAGGCCGTACAGGAAAACGTTTAGCATGTGATCACGAAGGTGTTCATCCTGATATTTTAATTTTAGGAAAAGCGCTTTCAGGTGGAACATTCCCTGTTTCAGCAGTTTTGGCAAGTGATGAAATTATGCTTTGCATCAAACCCGGACAACATGGTTCAACTTATGGAGGAAATCCAATCGCATGTAAAGTTGGAATAGCTGCTCTTACTGTTTTAAAAGAAGAACAATTATCAGAAAACTCTGAACGATTAGGAAAAATATTATTAAAAGAGTTAAAAGCGATTCAAGCTTCTTATCCTGAATTAGTAAAAACTGTGCGTGGAAAAGGATTGTTCTGCGCGATGGTTATTGCTGAACGTAATGGAAAAACTGCCTGGGATGTATGTATCGAATTAATGAAAAACGGATTACTTGCAAAACCAACTCATGGAGATACCATCCGTTTTGCACCACCATTGGTAATTACGGAGGATCAAGTAATGGAATGTGCTTCGATTATCAGGAAAGTTGTTAAACAATTTTAAATAGTTTAACTTTTAATTTATTGTAGAAAGCCTCAGCGATTTTTCGCTGGGGCTTTTTGTTTGGAGAACAGAATTTTTAAAATTATTTTTTAATCAATTTTTGTACTTCAATTTCACTTGCATCATTTACGCTTCGTACATAATAAATGCCCTGCGCATAATTGGTAATATCCACATCAAATTCATTATAACTTGATGCTCCTGTTTGCCAAATTACTTTGCCCATCAGATCATAAACTTTTAGTTCTTTTATAGCAATTGGCTTATTGTTTTCGGTAACCGTTATTTTAAATGTACCATTGTTTGGATTTGGAAAAATACTGATATTGTTTGTTCGTGTTGCAGAAGTAGTTACCTTGTTTTTAATTTTGGCCTGCTGTCCGAAGGTTTTAGTTGATACGTCCATTGGAAGTGAAGAACTTAAATTTCCTTTATCATTGTTTTGATTCGCTGTGTACATTCTTCCATCAGTACATGCACTTTGGTTTATGGAGGCTCTGAAATTTGAACCTGCCGTTGCAACAAAACCCGGCAACAATTGAATAGATTCACCTGCAACCATATTTACAGATTTACCTGCTTTAATCTGGAAGATGTTATTTGTAGTAATTGGATCAGCAAATGAATTGCTATTTAGTTGGTGAAAACCATCTACTTGTTCCGGCGCAATCATTAATTTGTTTTTTACAATAAAATCTTGGTTGTAAACAACATCACGATTGTAAAGTGTTAGATTGATACATTCTTTATCCCATTGTGCTTTTACTACTTCCGAAAGACCTTGAAAACTTTGGGCTCCGGTTAAATTTTGTACTGAAGGAGGAGAAGTTGGAGAAATCAGCCCTGTCGTATGTTGGATTAAGATATCATATACGTTCGGTAAAGAATTCCCATCATAATTATACATTGGCATCCAAGCAAGTGCTTCACCATAGAATAAATCAGAAGGACAGCTTGGAGAACAAGAGTTACCAGTAAACTGGTTATCTGAGCCATTAACGCAATTATGAAAATGAGCCCCTGTTCCATTTGTAAAATATACGTTTTTTGTAAAGGTGTTCCTGAATCGCTCCATGACTATTTCATCAAAATAGGGTGGAGATAAATTATCAGGAGCCAATTGGGCATCGTAACACGCTTTTGCAAACCATAAATCCATAGCACCGTGAGAAACATCTTCGATGTTTTTTACATATTCATTAATTTTCGGTTGGTCCTGATATGTACAAGGAGGATCACAGTTGCGTGTTTGATAACTCCAACCTGCATGATACCATAAAAATGAATTATTGATCATAGGCCATAAGACAGGATTGTTTTGGTATATTGGTGCACAGGAAGGGGCGTTACAATGGTCAGTCAAATTCATATTCCCTTTGTAATACGAAGCAATAAATTGAGCTTTATATAAATAATTCGCCCTGTTGTTCCCATAACCAAAATTAGTGTTTGCTAACCCCATATAAAGCAACGCACAACCATAAGGTGAATTCATATTCATTGCAGATCCATGGATAGCACCCCCATCAGAGAAGTGCCCTTTAATTCCAAATGAATTATTCCAGTAATTATTATTCATGTACATCATGGTTTCTTCAACTCTTTTGCCAAGCCAATTAGCAAAATCGCCATAACCTAAAATCTGAAACCCTGGATTCATGCTATTTAATGTGGATATGTCAACAATGTTTTGTGTTGTGCCCGGTTGAATCGGTAGGTTTGTATTATACAGGTTATGTCCCGGTTCATTTATAACCATATTCACAAATTCAGCCATTGGGTAAATTAATAAACTATTGAAATAAGCAGGTTCTGTGCCGCCATTTGCATTGTTTGGATAACAGTAATTGTCATTTTGTCCTACCCATGCCGCGACAGCTTCGGTTCCGCTTTCATCCTTTCTTATTTTTTGCAGTTGGATACAATGATTAATAAATTTAACTAAATAAGCTTTATCTCCTGTTGTTTCGTACATACGTAATAATCCGGATAATGTCCAAGAAAGACTATTACCGGTAGCAAAACAATAATTATAATCAAAATTAGCCGGAGCATAAACAGATGAATATAGTTTATCATAATGTTCTTTTATTGGAAAAGTGTTTTGAGCAGAAACATTGTCTGAAATTAATAAGGCAATTAATAATTTTAAAAATATTTTCATTGTACGGAAATTTAAAATTGATAAGATATATTTGATTTAAGAACTAATACCGGGAATAATTTGTTTAGTGAGGAGTAGAAAACTTTGCTTGAATACGAAGTCGTGTATGGAATGATATCTACATTATAAAATACTCCGGCAAATGCTTGAAAACCAAAAGAAAATGCACTTTTTGTTTTTTTAATATATGAATAACCAATTAGGCCTTGAAAAACCTGTTTT
>MEPB01000081.1 GCA_001769385.1 Bacteroidetes bacterium RIFCSPLOWO2_12_FULL_35_15
TAATTTCTATTAGTTCCATTTTACAAATATAATAATTCTACCTTATCATATGACATTGCCTTTCGGAGAGGGATTAAGGGTGAGGTCAGAAAAAAAACTGTTTTTTATAAGCTAATGGTATTATCTTTATTTGGATTCTTCGTTTCACTCAGAATGACAAAAAATTAAAACGAATAACTTTTATTTTTTCGATAATGATCAACAACAATTTTTGCTTTTGCTTTCCCTATAATTTCGGCTAATTCAGCCTCATTCGCTTCGGTAATTTTTTTCACAGATTTAAAATGAGTTAATAATTTTTGTGCGGTACTTGTGCTGATTCCTTTTATTTCTGTTAACTCTGTTTTTAATGTTCCTTTATCACGCTTACTGCGATGATGTGTAATTCCAAAACGATGCGCCTCATCACGTATTTGTTGAATTATTTTTAAGGTCTCGCTTCTCTTATCTAAATATAATGGAATGGAATCACCCGGGAAATAAATCTCTTCCAATTTTTTTGCAATACCAATAATCGCTACTTTTCCTCGTAAACCCAATTTATCAAGACTTTCCAAAGCTGCACTCAATTGCCCTTTGCCACCATCGATCACAATCAATTGAGGCATTGATTGATTCTCTTCCAACACCCGTTTATAACGCCTGTAAATGACCTCTTCCATGGAAGCAAAGTCATCAGGACCTTCCACAGTTTTAATATTAAAATGACGGTACTCTTTTTTATTTGGCCTGGCATCTTTAAAAACTGTCATTGCTGCAACCGGGTATGCACCCTGAAAATTGGAGTTATCAAAACATTCGATATGTCGGGGCTCTTCTTTTAAGTGAAGATCTTTTTTCATTTGCTCCAGGATTCGTTTGGTGTGACGCTCCGGATCAACTAAACTTTCTTGCTTTATTTTTTCCCTTCTGTAATAGTCAACATTACGCTCCGAAAGCTCCAGTAAGTGTTTTTTATCACCACGTTGCGGAATAATAAATTCCACACCCGGAAATTCCGTTTCAATTTTAAACGGTACAATAATTTCTTTTGCATCGCTGTGAAAGCGTTCACGCAATTCAGCTATAGACAAGGTTAGTAACTCTTCATCACTCTCATCTAACTTCTTTTTAAGCTCAATAGTATGCCCTTGAATAATCGATCCATTCACCACTTTTAAAAAGTTAACGTATCCGTTTTTTTCATCTGATACAATAGAAAACACATCAACATTTGTTATTGTAGGACTCACAACAGTTGATTTGCTTTGAAACTTATCTAACAGATCAATTTTTTCTTTAATGATATTAGCCTTTTCGAATTCCATTTTTTCAACATGCTCCTGCAACAACCCTTTTAAATGACGTGCAACCGTGTTGATATTTCCTTTGACTATTTCTTTAATGTTGGCAATCGTTTCATTGTATTCATCTTCTGTTTCTAATCCAACACAAGGCGCTTTACAATTGCCAATATGATATTCCAAACATACTTTAAATTTTTTTGCTTTTATATTCTCCGGATTTAAATTCAAATTACAATTCCGGAGTTTATACAATTGTTTTACCAGATCCAAAACCATATTCATGACCCTTACAGAAGCATATGGGCCATAATAACTTGAATTATCTTTTACCAAATAACGCGTTGAAAATACTCTTGGGAAGGGCTCGTTTTTAATGCAAATCCAGGGATAGGTTTTATCATCTTTTAATAAGACATTATACCGGGGCTGATATTTTTTTATGAGATTATTTTCTAATAAAAGCGCATCAATTTCAGTATCAACAATAATATACTTTATATCCGAGATTTTTTTTACAAGAACTTGTGTCTTTCCATTTTCAGATTGATCTTTATTAAAATAGGAGGAAACTCTTTTTTTTAAATTCTTAGCTTTCCCGACATAAATTATTTTTCCTTCCACATCAAAATACTGATATACCCCGGGATCACAAGGCATGGTGCGAATAATATTTTGTATATGTTCTGTTTTTTCCAAAGGTTGTTACAAAGATAAAAACAAAAACGCCCAACATTTTACGTTGAGCGTTTAAAAAGACTTTATGTTATATTTATTATTTATTTATTGTAATTTTTCGGGTAACAGTTGAATTATCATTTTTAATGGTAACAAAATAACATCCATTTACCTGGTTTGATAAATCAAGTTGTTGATTATTTGCTGCGCTGATTTCTTTTTCAAGAATTATATTTCCAATAATATTATAAACTGTAACTCTTGTTTTACTGGAAGAATTATTCAAATCAACAGTAAATAATCCATTTGCAGAAGGGTTTGGGTAAATGTTAGTGAGTATTTCAGAAGTTTTTGTGCTGATAGAAGTAGCCGGGGTGGCAAGTCCATTTACCATTACATTATCAATACTGAACGATCCCGTTCCTGCCTCGGAATTCCATCCATAAAAACGGAATGTTATAGGGCTTGAAATAGTTGTAAAGCTAGCGCCTCCGAGTGTTATTTTGCTGCCATTTTGAGCACTTGTTGTTGCATCTAAATTCCAAAAGAAAATATCGCCTGTTTGCACACTTAATTTTGTATTTGCCGGATTAATAGATGCCACAAGGTTGGCTGCGTATCCATCAACACTAGATTGAACAGCATATGTTCTAATCCCCGTTCCTGAACGTTGAACAGTAAATTTGATAGAATCTAAATCAATTGTGTAATTAACATCTGGGGTAATTGTTACTTCATAATACTGAGCAGTATTTATGGCCCCGGTTAATGAAGTATATAAATCATTAGCAGTTGTAGCTCCTGTTGGCCAGCCGGTAAAAGAAAAACGAAATGCTGCCGTTGAATTTGCAGAAGTTCCGGTAGCTGAAAAGCTACCACAAGTAATACCAGTAGCTGTTGGAACGAATGAAGGGTCAATTAATCCCGAAGTAGATTTTACGCTATCAAATGTGTAGAGCGCAGAAAAACTTTGTGCATTTGCATAAATTGAAAATGCCATTGCTGCAAAAAAGAAAGTAATTTTTTTTATCATGATTTTAAGTTTTTAGTTTCCATTAAAGAATATGCAAATATACGCAAAATATTATTTATTGTTGTAAGCTGTCATCGTTCGTTGCAAGCCAATTGTAGAAAAACCCTGGATCATTTCAATTGCTAATTTGATCCTTGGTACAAGAATTTTCTGTTCTTCCTCATTCCATTTTCCTAATACATAATCTACTTGCCTTCCCTTTGAAAATTCACTGCCAACACCAAATCGCAAACGAGGATATTCAGTGGTATTTAATGTTTCCTGAATACTTTTCAAACCATTATGTCCGCCATCACTTCCCTTTCCTTTCATACGCAGAGTTCCCAGAGGCAATGCAATATCATCAGTTATTACTAATAGATTTTCTTTTGAAATTTTTTCTGCCTGTAACCAATAATTTACAGCCTTACCGCTCAAATTCATATAGGTTGTTGGTTTGACAAGAACTAATGTTTTCCCTTTAAATTTATAATACGCAACTGAAGCCAGTCGATCTGTTGCAAATTTTAAATTATTTTCCTGAGCGAGCGTATCCAACACCATAAAACCTATATTATGACGCGTATTGGAATATTCTTCTCCAATATTTCCTAATCCAATAATTAAAAATTTACTCATAAGGAACCTTTAAAACTTCTCAAAAATAGGAAATACAACACTGCAAACAAAAACAAAAAAGTTGGCCTAACATAATGTTAAGCCAACTTAATATAGTTATTGTGACAGATTTATTTTTTTGCAGGTGCTTTTGCAGCAGGTGCAGCAGCTTTTGCAGCAGCAGCCGGAGCAGCAGCAGCAGTAGTAGCTTTAGGTGCTTCTTCTACAGCAGCACGTGTTACTTCAACAGCAACTACTGTTATGTTTTGTGCATTCAGGATTGTTAATCCTTCAATTTTCAGGTCACTAACTCGAACAGAATTACCAATTTCCATTTTATCAATAGGAATAATAATCGCGTCAGGCATTTTTTCAACCAACCCTTTTACTCTTAAAGTCTTTGATTTTTTTACCAATTTACCACCATTTCTAACACCTGGAGATGTTCCGCTTGTTTTTACCGGAAGACTCATAACAACCGCTTTATTTGGCTGAATTTCTAAAAAGTCAACATGTAAAAGGTGATCAGTAAGTTTATGGTATTGTGTTTCTTGAACGATTGCATGATATTTTTTACCAGCAATATCCAAATTTACTGTATTCACATCTGGTGTGTAAATTAAGTTTTTAAAGTCTGCAGAAAGAACAGAAAAGTGAACTTGTTCTTTTCCACCATAAAGTACACATGGAACATGCTTTGAAACTCTCAAAGCCTTTGCATCTGTTTTCCCTACGTTCGCACGTGGCGAACCGCTAATAGATACTGATTTCATTTTTTTATTTTTTTATTTTATTTTGGTTGTTGCACCTACCAACCAAAGTTATTTAAATATGTTGGTGCAATGTCAATGTATATATATACTAACTTACAATAAAGTTAGAGCTGATCGATTCAAAGCTGTGAACACTATGCAATACTTTTGCAAATAATTCGGCAACAGATAAGACTTTAATTTTGCTACATTCCTGCTTTAATGGGATAGTATCGGTTACCACCAATTCCAAAATTCTTGATTTCTCAATATTCTCATATGCCTTTCCCGACAGTACAGCATGGGTACATACAGCTCTAACACTGTTTGCTCCTTTATCCAGCATCATATCTGCTGCTTTAGTAAGAGTTCCTCCTGTATCGATCAGATCATCTACTAAAACAATATCTTTTCCTTCTACTTCACCAATTACAGTCATACTATCAATTACATTTGCCCGTGAACGTTGTTTGTAACAAATAACGATATCTGTTTTTAAAAATTTCGCGTAAGCATTTGCCCGTTTGGTACCTCCCATATCCGGTGCTGCCATGGTTAAATTTGGCAGGTTCAAACCCTGTATATATGGTAAAAAAATAGAAGAACAATACAAATGATCTACCGGGAAATCAAAAAATCCTTGAATTTGATCTGCATGCAGATCCATTGTAACAATTCGAGTAGCACCGGCAGCCGAAAGCAAATTAGCAACCATTTTTGCTCCAATTGCTACACGTGGTTGATCTTTGCGATCCTGACGGGCAAAACCAAAATAGGGCATAACAGCAATAATCTGATGTGCTGAAGCTCGTTTAGCTGCATCGATCATCAATAATAATTCAAATAAATTATCGGTTGGCGGAAAAGTGGATTGAATAATAAACACATCGCTACCACGAACAGTTTCTTCATAAGAAGTCTGAAACTCTCCGTCACTAAAGCGAAGCAATGACACCTTCCCTAATTCCTGCCCGTAATTACTAGCAATTTTTTCAGCTAAATAACGGGAAGAAGAACCTGAAAATATTTTTACCTGATTATTCATAGCCTGTTTATAAGGGCTGCAAATGTAATGAAAAATGCTGTTCAGGCAAAAGATTTTTAGAGTTTGGTCACTATTTTTTTGTCATTCCAAAACAAATGAATAGTTTTGCACCCCGATTCAGAATTTTTATTGCCCAGTTGGCGGAATTGGTAGACGCGCTGGTCTCAAACACCAGTGAGAAATCGTGCCGGTTCGACTCCGGCACTGGGTACTGGAGTACTATTATGATTGCCAAAGCCCCTATTTTAGGGGCTTTTTGCTTGTTATAAACAATTCATATCTAATAACATGCCCCTTTGAGGGGACTGTATTCGGGGACTGGTTCTTATTTTGCAGAAAACAGCCCCCGAATTTATGACTACTCGCATGAATGTTCTATTTTTTTTAAGTAAAAAACGTATCAATAACAAAGGATTTGCCCCTATTTATTGCCGTATAACTATGTTTGGCCAAAGAGCCGAATTTAGTATAGGTGTTTCCGTTTCTCCTGGTGATTGGAAAAACAATGAAGTAATAAAAGAACATCCGCAATCAGCTATTTATAATGCAAAGCTTAGTTCTATAAAAACAAAACTGCTTTCTATTCAATTAAGTCTTTCGCTTTCAGATCAGCCGGCCAGTGCCGAAATAATAAAAAACAAAATTTGCACTAAAGAAATTGCCCCTAAAAGCTTTTTAGAATTAATGGATGAACTTATTCAGCAAATAGAAAACAATCCCAAGAGAGCAGCAAGAACAAAGAAAAACTACAAAACAGCACAAAAAAACATTGTCATTTTCTTGAAAAAACAAAAACGCCTGCATATCACTTGTTCAGAAATATCAACAGACTTGTGTAAAAAATTTGAAGATCACTACCGGAACAGGAAAAATAAGTTTTCATTCAACTATATCAATAAACATATACACTTTATAGGACAAACAATAAAATTTGCAATTAGAAAAAATGTTATACCTTATAACATTGTTTCATCTTATCAATTTACCAAAGATGAAGAAAAGGTAATCGTAAGCCTTACAGTTGCCGAATTAACACTAATAGAAAAACATAAATTTGTTTCTTCGAAACTTCAATGCGTAGCTGACTTATATTTATTCCAGTGCTATACAGGATTAGCGTATTGCGATTTAATGAATTTCGATTATCAAACACACACTCATTTAATCAATAACAGATTGTGGATTGTAGAAAACAGAGCCAAAACAAATGTAGAGGCCATGATACCATTATTTGAAAAGGCAAAAAAACTATTGGTGAAATACAAAAGAAAGTTGCCTGTAATTTCAAATCAAAAATATAATGAGTACATAAAAGAAGTTGCCGAAATTGTAGGAATAGAAAAAAATCTAACAACACACACGGCCCGGAAAACTTTTGGAATGATAAAACTGAATGAAGGATTTAGTATTGAAAGTGTTTCCCGGATGATGGGCCACAACAGTACAACTATTACGCAAAAAACATACGCACGGGTAACGCACGTAAGAATTGATAAAGAACTTTTATTGCTGAATATAAAATAGATCTATTTTATATTTTCGTCCCGGTCCCTTTTTTTCAAAAAAGGTAGATCTATATTTTTGGTAAGTGTATCTGCAACCTTTTCAACAGAACGCCCGATCACATAACCACCCATACCAAGTTCTAACAATCCCCAAAACTTTTCTGGCAATTCAATATCCTGTAAATGAAAAAGAGGTGCAATAAAGTAATGGTACACAACAATAAATGCAAAAGATAGCATTACAATAGGTCGCCAATTACGTTGCAATGCGTTTCCTTGTATTTCGGCAACTAATACATCACGCTGGAAACTTATTGCCTCAGTTAATGATTTTTCAACTATTTCGGCTAATTGATTTTTAGCAGTCAACTTTTCGTCATCACTTGTTAGTGTGGCATCAAGAGTTTTGCCAACCGCTCCGGTAACTTCGCCAACGGCCTTTGCTATAATATTTGCTACAATTGGTATCATGCTTTTAATTGTTCTACTGTTACGGTTTTTGATTGCATTGTCCAGCCGTTTAAATTAACGATGGATAATATTATTTCTTTTCCTTTGTTTTGAATACCAAAATTGTAATTGCCTTTTATTTCTCCGGTGTTTACTTGGTCAAAACGAAATGTGCCTTTCGTTTCCTCAAAAGCGGTTTTCATTGTGTAATCAAATGATTGTTGATTTTGATCTATTTTATCAATAGTGATCTTTCCCCATTTGAAATAATAATAAAGCACAAGGGCCGTAATAATTAAAGTCGATAGTATTAAACTTGCTTTCATTTATTTTTTTTGTTTACGTTGTAAATAAAAAGTGTACCAGCCTATGAATATACCTGAGGCCACACCAATAAATTGAAGTATAGGTAATGCCGTTGTAATAAATGACGAAATAGTGCCACTTATTGAAAGCATTGCACCAAGTTGCGGGTATTGAGTTAAAAGGATTTTCATAATGGTATTGTTATAAATTCGGTTTCCAAAACCTCACGAATAAAGGGGTTATCAATTTTGTGATTGTCTGTTAAAAACTGCTTGAACTCTCTGTAATTTTCATCAGTAAACACTTCCAGTGGAAGTATAAATAAATTGCCTTGAATTTCAATAGGCATCAAATCAACACCTCTTGAATGATGCAATTCATCAAAGGGGGCTTTGTCTTGTATTAAAAGATTTTTTTGATCTAAGCTGAGTATAAAATAATTCATTTAAACTTGACGATTTAAAAGGGTTTGATATTGTTGAACTATATTATAAAATATAAGCGTTTCTGATGCATTAAGAGGAGTGCAAAAAGCAGATAGTGCATAATTCCTGTTGGAATAAAAAGAAGCTACATTGTTATTATTTAAAGCTCCTATATAATAATTGAAATTTGAAGTATTACCCGACCCGCTCCCGGACGTTCCAATACTTATTCCATTTTTATAGACGATTTGGTTTGAATCCGAATTACAAGAAAATAAACCAAGGCTATCGGAAATCCCAACAGTTACATTACCCCCATTATGCACGTAATAAAGGCTGTTTGCTGCGTTTTTCAGAAATACCCTCGACTGAACTGAGCTAGTGGAATATGAGCCAATATCGACCTGAGATAATGCGTTATTTGTTCTTGAATAAATTTCTAAATTCAATGGGCCGGAACCATACTCAATAAATGGATTAAAACCAGTATTTGCATATTGCGAAGTTCCATTAAAAGTAACACCGTTGCCATCCTGAGTAGGCGAATTAATAAATGTTAGCTGAAACTTTGACGTGTCCATTATATTAAAAGAGTGCTTAGTTGCATCACCGCCAACAAAAGGGTGCAATGCTTTTATTTTTGATAGCAAGCCATTTTTTCTAAGGTTAACACATAAATAATCAATGGCTATTATCTGCGCGGAATTTGTTATTCCGGTAGCAGATAAAAATAGTTTTGTGAGCGGGTCCAGTCCGCTGGGAATATTAAATAAAAGTTTTCTATTTAAAATTGTATTCATCATTATTTTTAATCTTGCAAAAAGCCGAATGTTACAAATAAACTTGTTGCATTTGCGCCAAAAGTAGGAGTACCCCCGGCAACAATTACCGCATATAAATCAGTACTTCCACTTGGAGTATAAACCCTTCCTAGCCCCGAAATTGGAGCGCAAGCCTTTGTATCAATACTTATATAATCGGATGCTGAAATATTTATAATTCCAATCTGTTTTGAAAAATCAGCTCCATACGCAAATGCAGCATTGTCAGCAGTTGTGGCATTAACCGGATTGCTGTCAAATAATAATATTGAAAATGGCTGTTTTTGGTTATTAGCATCTTTTACATGTAAGCTCTGTAATAGTGTTTGCAAATTCGCAACTCTTGCAGCCATGGCCAATGTTAATACACCCCCAATACAATCACCTATTGAATACGCTACTGCCGTTGTATTGATTGCAGGCGTAATGTTTTTCGAATGGCCTCCTACGCTACCTAAATGACTTTCGGTGGCTTGTGGGGTTACGGGAATTGAACTTTGGTCGCTTGCTATTACAACCGGGGAACTATTGGCCATTGTGGCCTGTGAAGTTCCCGGGTGATTCTGATTTAAAGTATATATATGATTGTATATATTGTTTAAGTGGTTGATAATTGTTGCATCGTTATTTAACTGGCCCGCTTGATTTGTTGCAGTTGAAAAATCTCTATCAGCAATTGATTGAACAGCAATTTTAATAAGTAATTGAGTATCTTCTAAGTTTAATTTAGAAACATCTCCTCCTCCTCCTGTGGCAAGTACAGACGTTATTAATTTATATAATAAAATATCTGTTTTTGTCCATGTATCGTTTGGAACTGGAAGCGATTCTGAAAGTTGTTCGTATAAATCCATTATGCGTTTGGTTTAGTATTATCAATGAAATAAATCAAAAGAACCGTCAGGATAAGCCCAGCGGTTAAAATTATTAGCAATCGCTTTTTTTTTTACCCTGATCTCTCAGTATTTGCGGTCCCAATATTTTAGAGAAAAAATCAGCGTTATCCCTTACGGCTTTTTCGTATGCCGGACGGTTATCACCATTTGTTTCTGAAATATATGGGCTATATGCTATTGCTTTCGCATAAGCTGGAGTATCGAAAGAAACTTTTTCAGCATCATTGTAATTATTGCTTGACGTAATTAAACGTGCAAAGTCGCTAATACTGTCTTGTGCAGATGGATAAACACGAAACCATAAACCGCTTGCTGTGCTTTGATTTTTTTCACCTTTCCAATAAGCATTTGGTTTACCAGCTGCTATAACGCCAAAGAAATTTCTTCTGATTCTTGCACCATAACTATCACCCCAACCGCTTTCATGTGCTGCTTGTGCTAAAATGACAACAGGATTAAGATTATATTTTTCTCCAGCTTCTTTTGCCAAAGGATAATATTTGTTTGCAAAATCTATCTTATTCATTATTGAATATTTTTAACTATTTTCCAAACAAGAATTAATATTACGCCTGTGATTACTACACCTACGCACATGTTAATTATTGATTGAGTTTCGATATTTACCTTCACCTCAGGCAGTTCACCGTCTGAAAGATTTTTAATTAATGGGGAATCTAAAAAGCTCATTTCTTATTTTATTAGTACTTTATTTTTAGCTACTACCAACCCTTTTCCTATTGAATAAAAAGCACTTCCGGCAAGTGTTGTATATCCGGTTATTACTCCGATAAACTCTCCTTTATTTTTTGTTCTGTATGTAGTTGCATCTGCCTTAAATAATACTTTTACACCGTCAGAATTGGCGTAAACACTTTTTCCAATTTCGGAATTTCCGTATGTGTTATTTGAATCACTATTATTTGTTTGTGTTGGAGGTTTAGCGATTATTACAACTTCATCTTTTTTCGGCTCTTCGTCTTTTTTAGAAAACAAGGCTTTTATATCATCCTTAAACAAATAAATTAAAAGTGCAACTATCAAAATTCCAACAATTGAAATAACTAAGGTTTTATTTTTACTCAAAAAATCTTTCATTTTATGATAAGTTTAGTTGGTCGAAACGATTGTTTAAATCTTCCACAGTATTAGAAGTGAAGTCAGTGTATTTTTCTGAATTAATCCATTCCCTTAATGTTCCATCTCCATCAGCAAAATAAAGCTGATTGAATGCGCTGTAAACAGCGGTAAACATATCTCCGGTTGGTAATGCAAGAAGTTTACTAAATACCGCATCCTTTGTACCTGAAAGGGTAAACAACCCGTCCATTACCTGATGCAATTCTTTTGCAAGTGGTTTCGGGTCCCATCCCGCAGGAATTCCATTCCCTCCATTTGGATAATGAACCTCAGGGCCATTTGCTTTTAGCTTCCCGGCACGTTTGCCCCAAAAGTAAATTACCAGTATAATCACCAATGCGATGATTATACCGATAGCTACATTTTTATATTTTCCAAAAATATCAAACATGTTAATTTGTTTTTTTGTGTTAAGCGGTTTGTTTTTTCTTAGGCTTAAATGCAAGCCATAAACCAACACAAACCACAACAGCTACAACTCCAGCGATCACGTAAAATGTCCCGGCTTTTATTCCCATGATAAGTTTATCACCTTCAGCATTACGGCTACCATCTTGTGAACCACCTTCTGAACCCTCTTCGCCTTCTACGCTTTTCCCTCTGATCTGGCCAACAGTATCACCTACTTGCTTAAGGCCTTCCATAGCTTTACCAAATATGTCATTTCCTGATCCGGAATCATCCCCGCCCTGAGATTTAATTAATTTAGCCTCTGAACGTTTGTCGCGTGCAGCTGCTTTTGAATTCGCTTTGGTATTTTTACGAGTGTTTTTATCGGCTTTTTTTGTGGCTTTAGCTGCACGTTTGGCTTCACGTCTTGCTTTTCCTTTGCCTTTAAAATTATCATCGTCATCATCATCATCATCATCGCCAAGAAACGAATATTCGTATTCGTCTAATTCATTATCTAAATTTTCATTCATGATTTTTAAAATTTTTAATGCGTTATTATTATTATTAATTCCGTAATCGTATTCAGCTGCTCTTTCCAATTGCAACTCCAGCCTTTTTCGTTGGTCGTAATTTTCAAGTGGTAAAACTTTACTTATTGCAAATACACTTTGTTTGGGGCTTCTACCGCTTTCTAAATACAATTCAGATGCGTATTGGTCAGCTTCAAACTCACTATGTGTTTGCAAGTTTATATGTCCAGCCTCATGTGCTATTACATAAAAACGCTGGTCATTATTTAACTTTTTCCAGTACAAAGGATTCACTTTTATAATCCTTGTTCTCAGATTACAGTTTGCAGGCGTTTCTCCTATTTCATCAGAAAAAACAACCTTTGCAACTCCTTTGGGAATTGCGAAATTTAACTTAACCAACATTTTTTTTCCTTGTTACAAATACAATCACTACCAATACAATTATTAAGGCTATGCCCATAACTAAAAAAGGAGTGTTGTCTTTTATTACTTCGGGTTTTGAAAAGAACGATGTTTTTGTTTTGTCAAGATCACCTGAAAAATTCACGTTTCCGATATTCCAAAATGAATCAGAAAATTCACCGCCTTTTAAATAAAGAGCGTCCCAAACATTTTGTATCGTAATAGGCAAATCAATGCCATACAATTGAAATAATCGGGCTACACGTTCACGGTGTAGTCCGATTATTCTTTGTATGTGGAATCTTTTTTTCATTATTAAGACATACGTCTACGAGCGCTCAACAAACGACTTGCGTTTGCCAATGCTTTTTTACGTTTCTTTGGAAGCGCACCTGCTTGGTTATTGATTGCACCCATTTTGAAAGTTACTTGAAGAGATACACCTGTTACAGCTACCGTTTCAGTTCCTCCGATTGGCAATAAGATAATCGCCTGGTCATCCATTTGGAAATCAGGAAATACTTCTTGTACCGGAATGGTAATTTTCTTTGATTGAATTTGGTACTGATCTAAATAATCGTTTAAATCCAAATACTTTGTTTCCGCTGGGAAGAAAGGATTTGCTTTAATGATTGTTACTTTTTCTTTCCAGGCTTCATCAGAATTTGATTGAATTACAATTTCCATTACAGCGGTTGCGTTTTTTCTAACGAAACGTTGTAAGTGAGCAATTGTTAATTTTGGGTTTGAAGCAACTGCGGTAACGATTGCAGCATCTGCCCCGGCAAGAGTACCGTCTGTCAATAATGCGTCAACGGTTTCGCCTGAATAAGTTGCAACGGTTGCAGCTGTTGGAAAATCACCGCAAGCAATCGCAATAACTTTTTTAGCTGCTGTAACGTTAGTTAATTTGAATCCGAAACGTAAATCGGAATGTTTCTCGGTTAAGAATGATCTTGCACCACCTGAGAAAGAAAGTGTATCATCGTTGTCACCAACGTAAGAACTTTCATCGCTACCAACATAATTCAATTCTTCTGCCAATTTTTCTGCTTTTTCTGTGTTCATTTTTTTTGCGTATCGCGCCCGATTTTTTTTAAATGTGTAATTGTTTTTTTTATTTTTTACCGCCAAATAAAGTTGGCTTTACTTTTCCGGTTATTCCGCTACCGTCTGCGTTTTCGATGTTATGCGAAAGTGTAAAGTGTGCGATTGTTGCAACTGCAAGAATCATCACAAACACAATTGCAAAATCCATAAATGTTAATGATGGTTTCATTTTTTTGTTTTTGTTAATGGTTAATAATTATTTATCGGGTACAAATATTAGAAGCCACCAAACAACGGTTGACGTTAAATGAAGTGAAGTGAAACGAAATGAAGTGAATAGAAATGAATAGAAATTAAATGCAATGAAAAACCCGCTTTATTGTGGCGGGTCTATTTTAGAAAAGATAATTTTCACTTGCTTGGGCGTGTAACATTTGCCTTTTAGTTCTCCGATTTCACCTTCAAATGGCTTTATCCAAGAAACAAAACAACTTCTTGAAACTCCATACAATTGAATTAGTTGAAATTGAGTATATGCCTTTACAGGTGTTTCGGGCTTATCCATTTACTTTGGTTTTAAATAATTTCTTTTTGTAATCATTCGTGTCTAACAATACCAATTTATGAACCTCTGTTAATTGCTCTAAATATGGTGCATCTTTTTTTGTGAACCTACTTTCAGGTGTGTCATTTGTTTTGAATACTACATAAGCATCGCAACGCCTTGACAAGTCCAAGGCAACCCAAGCCCAACAGTGATACATAAAAACGAAATCGCAATTTTGTTGTTTTGCATTAATAATAAAACTTAACATTGGCTTAGTAAATCGGTAGCCTGTGTATTTAAAACAGTCCTCTAAAACGATCAAAGCATTCCAGACATATTTAGATATTGCTGCAAACGCTTCCTGTGAATCGGTATGAATTAAACGGTAAATACCGCTTTTCCAGTATGGTAATTGTGCTATTGTAATTTTAGGAACATCGCGATAAGAAGGGTGATCGAAGTCATCATAAATAAGAACTTTCATTCCTTTTTTTATGTATAACAACATAAGTCTTTTTAACTCAGTTGTTTTACCTGTTCCGGCTCCTCCTACATACGCTGTTACCTTATTAAATGCCATTAGTCAAACATTATAGTTGCTACACGTTTACCAATTTTGTCAATGAATGCACCAGCTAATAATAAGTTAGGAGAAACGGCTTTTCCAGTTACTTTGTAATACTCTGCAAGTATTTCCTTCATTTCATCTTTTTCAACAGCATTAAAAGGAATAGTTTCCCCTGTCTTTTCATATTTTGCAAAAGATTTATTGAAGCGTTTTTTTAAACTAACCTCTTCCGGTGTTAATTTGTCATCAGGCAAATCCTCTACACGGTCAACAATTTCAATTTGATCTTCTGTAAATTTTTTCTCAAATTTTTTATTGAGTATGATATTTAAAATAGTTCGTTGCATTAAATCAACAACGCCAATGGTAACAGTTGCGGAGGCCTCCGCTTCAATCTGTGTAATTTTCTTTACAATTGATTCCGTTTTTACTTCTTGCTTTACAGGCTGCTTAGTTTGAACAATTACCTGCTCTTCGCTTGCTTTTTTTGTATCGAAATCATTCCCCCATTCCGATATTGTTTTTTCCGCAGTCGTTTCTATTACAGGGGTTTTTTGTTCGGTGTCCGAACCAAAAAAGTCATTTATTTCGTTTTCGTCTGAATCCATTTTTTATATTATTGATTTGTTGCATACTTCTGAACCAAGGGAACTATATCCTTTACGAAGGAAAACTGCTCTTCTAATTTCTTTTCGTAACGTTTGCCTATTATTGGCATTTTTGATTTCGTAATCAAACCGATAATATCAGAAAGGGAAGTGAGAAGCAAAGAGAAAACACTTTCTTCGCCTGAAATTAATTCGGCTTTTATTGTTTTTCCGCTTTCATCCAGCAAACCAAGTACACCAATGATTTGACGAACTAATTTTATTACTTCGTTTATTTCGGCTTTTAACTCTCCGTTGTGTTTCTCCAGCTCTGCGATTTTTTGATTTAGCTGATCGATTGTAGTTTCTTTCATTTCTTTTTACGTTTTTTTAACACTGCTTTTTGTGAATTCAAATTCATTTGTTGTTTCCAATCCCCTCCATGATGTAAAGTATTTGGCATAAATGAATTAGAATAATTTAATTGTTTTAATGTTTTTTTACTTGGCATTTTTTCATCTTCGTTTAGGATTTTTTTTGGTTGGTTGCCAGTATTTAAGTTTCTTCCATTTTGGAAAATACATTGCACCGTTATTAATGAATAAACGAGGCATGTCGAATGATTGTGAAATAATTGGAGTGCTATATTTTGGAACTGTAAACGGCTTAACCATTTCCGAATGTTCTTTAAAAATAAGTCCTTTGGCTTTCATAAACCAAGCGCAAGTGAGCGCACCAATGCACGCAACTAAGATTGTGAATTTTTCCATTTTTAAGAATTAGCTTTATTATTTAACCTTCGAATGATACCGGGGAAATTTCTTTCCAAAGTTTTATTAACGGCCAAGTTTACAAGTGCAGAAATGAAGCTGGCATCATTCCCTTTTTCATAAGTAAGAACATTCCCCTGTGCAATGAAAGGACGGCACAAACGTATTTTATCAGCGGTTTCGCTACCAAAGGTCACGATCACTTGCGCAGGGGAAAGTTTTATAGGAATTTCTTTTATTACTTCGATAGTTTTTTCAACTTCTACTTTTTCGGGTTGTTGCTCTGCTAATTTTCGCAAAGCAGAAAAAGCCTCAGGAATACTTTCGTATTTCATTTTGAATTCATTCCAAAAATCAAAATCATCTGCGGTAACTCTTAATGATAATTGTTGCGGTTTTTCTGAATTCTTTGCATTCACCTTTAAAGATTGGTTGATTGCAGGATTTTCAGTTTTGAATTCATCTGAATTCACGTTTGCATTATCTGAATTCAAGTTTGCATTATCTGAATTCACATTTAATTCAGATTTTTCAGTTTTGAATTCATCTGAATTCACATTTGCGTTATCTGAATTCAAGTTTACATTATCTGAATTCACATTTGATTTTTTTGCATTCATGACGTTGGTTTTATGAATGCAAAAGAATTCAAAAAAAAAACACAACCTCATTTAGTACAATTATTGAACTAAACGAGGTTGTGTTAATTAATTTTGTATACTATGCAGCTACTCTTCTAAAAAAGGTCTTAAATCAACATTGCTTCGAAGCAATTCTGTTAATTCAGAATCAGATTTAGTGTTTTCGATTTCTGTTAGATTCGTTTGAAATATTCCCGCCTGTGTGCATTTTTCTAACATTTTTTTTCTTCTTAATTCAAATTCTTTTTTAGAATTCGTTTTCGGTGCTGTTACTTTTTTTGTCATTGTTAATTATTTATTTTATTATTAATCCTTTTATACGCAAGGATTTTAGCGGTAATATTTTTTTTAAAATGGAACGTCATCCCCTTGGTTTTCTGTTGTGGCCAACTCTTCTGTTTTTTCTGTTTTCTCTTCGCCTTCGGCTTTTGGCAATGATGATAACAGCTCTACAAACGATACATTAATTTTTAAATCAATTGCAGAAACGTTTTCTTTTGTTTTGTAAAGTTCCGCGCTTGGCTTTCCTTCAACAAAAACCTTTACGCCTTTTCCTAAATACTTTGTGATCTCAGTTGATTGAGTGGATTCTTTCCATACTGTACAGTTGTAGAATACTGCCTTTTCAACCTTAATACCTTCTTTGTTTTTATAGCTTTCATTTACTGCTACCGAGAAATTAATGGCTTTGCGTCCGTTTGTTTCTCTGATTACGGCATCACGTGTGATGTTTCCGATTACTTGAATTTTGTTCATGTTGTTTTTTGTTTTTTATTTTAAATCCTTTTTTACGCAAGGATTTTAGCGGTTTATTTATATTTATATTGAACTCCCGATAACATTTAATTGAAGCAAACCAAGTACTGTGTTTTCATGCTTCAATACATTGTTATCGTTAATTCAAATCAATCTCCAAAGGCTGCCGTTGCAAAACTATTTCCATTGCGTTCGGCTAAATCCGAAATGTTTTCATTTGCGTTTCCAATTTCGTTCATAATGAAATTGAGCGTATCAAGTCGTTCCTTATCGACAAACTTTTTATACTTTTTTTGCCACTCCGGTAACTTTTTTTCTAAGTACTCTTCTAACTTATATTTGGCAACTCTATCTTGTATTATTGCAATGGTTTCATTTACTTTAAACTCTTCTACATATCCCTTATGCAAGTCTTGCACAAGGCCATGTATAGTTAATTTTGCTTTATACAATCCATCCTTTTCAACACGCTTCACTTTACTTATTAGTTTTCCTCCAAACTTATCATAAGGCAATAAATCAATATTGGTGCATCTTGTAATGTTTTCATTGTCATTGAAACATGCTTCAAAATATTTTTTGCAATGGGTACGGACTATACTTATTAATCCTTCCGGTGTTTTTAGAAGAGCAACTGTAAAGTTTTTTATTTCTTTTATGCTTTCTGATTTTAATCGAATTTCAAAACGGTAAATATTTTCCTGACCTTTTATGTAGTATTGTTGATCTCCTTTTCTTTCCTCTCTGTTTAGTTCTATTGACTGTAATTTTAGATCATTCAGCTTGTTTATTACTCCATTCTTAAGCCAAAACTCTTGTATGTAATCTTTTCCGCTTTTTACGATCTCTAAACTCTTATTGTAAATGGTAATCATCTTATTGCCTCCGGTAGAACCAATGTTGAAATTTTCAAATAGCCTTGTTTTCGGGTTAAGAACTTTTGCAGAGAAGAGGGAGCGCTTTTCGCTGCTATTTTTCAATAATATTGTTTCTCTTCCTAGGTTCTGTTTTGCATAAACATTCATTAGTTTTTGCAAATAACCAACGCCATCAATCGCAATATCTATACGACTGCAACCTGAATACTTTAGTCCTTTGGTTGCTAAGCAATCATATACATTTTGCCACACTCCACTATATAATGTGTGGTTTGTGAACTCAACCTTTACAACATCTTTAGCAAAGAAAACTTCATTTTTACTATGCATTAAAACATGTGCGCACTCTTCTTTTTTATAGAACAAAACAAAATGCGTATTAAAGTGCAACGTTGGTCTATTGATAGCTGTGAGTACTACGTCATCACTTAGTATTATTTCGTCACCTTCGCTGTATTTTTCATCAAACAAACCAAAGTTTTTAAAATACATACTTAGCCAATCCAGTGTAATACAGAATTTTCCTTCATGCTGCTCTTTTATTAAATCTTCGACCTCTGAAAAATCTGATTCTAATTTCATTTACTTATTCTCTTGTGAAATTGTGCGGTCGGTATAACTCTGCCGACCGCAATGCGAAAAAATCGCTAGTTTTAAAATATTACTCTGAAAATAACTTTTCGCTTTGACCTTGAATTGAGGCTTTAGCGATAAGCGTTTCTACACCACCGAAGTAATCCACTCTTTTAAGTTTTTCCTTCACTGATTGCATTGTTTTGCACATTGCTTTGAAAACTAAATCATCTTCGCGCGTACGCATATTTGATTTATTTCTTAGTTCGGCTGTTTTGATGAACCAATCTATTGTCTGAGCTTCTGTCATTTTATATTTTGTTAAAAATGTTTTGTTTGTTATTCCGCGCTTCGCGCGGGGAAACTCTTTGTAAAATTTTAAGCGGAGAAATGTTGGAATTTGTGCTGGGTGTTGGGCACTTACCCCAACTTCCCCAGCACCACCCCGCTTATAAATCCCTGTTTGTTCGCTGTGGTTTCCAATCACCAGCCACACAGGGCAAAGTCTTTATTCATTTATATTTTTGCGAATTAACCGTATTTGTAAATAACGATTGACGTTAAAAGGAACGAAACGAAGTGAATCGAAATGAAAATGAATTATAATTAAGCATTGTTTACAATTTCCTTAATCTTTTCCATAACTGGAGGCAAGCCTTCTTTACCATTCAAGTAACTATTAAAACAGCCTTTTGAGATTCCGCATTTATTTAGAATCTGCTCTTTAACCTGGCCTTTTTTATTTCTGCCGAAATCATCCTTATACTTAGTTCTCCAATTCATAAATATTTTTTTAGTTTATTTTTATTAAGTCAATTAGTCTGCAATACATGATTTCGGTTTCGTGTGGATCACCTTCGCTAATCTGAATATGAACCGTAGCAACATCATTGTTTTCGATGTTGTATATTATTCCTTCGTGATATTTGCCGTCACTGTGAGTTCGGACCTTGTCGCCTATATTCATTAGTTTGGGTTTTGAATTTGTGTTAATTCTGATTTTGTGTAATAACCGTCAAAATCACTTTTGCGAACTCAGGCTTTATTATATCCAAGGCAATAACAATTTAAAGCATCCACTTGTCTTGCTATCATTAACCTAACATTGTGCAATGCACTTAAACGGCTTTCGTAGAATATTTTTTTAGGTGCGCTCATTTTAAAACAATTTTTCTGTTTGCTCTTTTATTGCATCCGGTAACTGAACTTGAAACGATGAATTTGATCTTGCGATCTGTTCCAGTATTTGAGTTAATGCAACATCCGAAGACCGGCCCATCAAAACATTATTGATTAAAATTGCTCCGCTGGGCGTGTTGTATTTCGGGAAATTGGCGTAAATAATTGCACGTAGATTTTTAGGTAAAAGAGGTTTGATAACTTTTACTCTTTCCTTAAAACTTTCTTTTGGGGACTGGCGTAATGGGTTTTTCATGTTGTGGTTTTTTTATTTTTTACTTGCTTCTTTTAATTGCTTAAGTGTAGCACCGTATAGATCACCGGACAACTTAAAATTTCCGGGTAAAGTGATTCCTTTCAAATCGCATCCCCTCAAATCAAGATAACCGCCAATTGAAGATGGTAAAGTGATTCCTTTCAAATCGCATCCCCTCAAATCAACATCATTATTACATTCAGTTACTAGGCTGACATCTATTTTGTTTTCTACACACCATTGGAAGTTGTCACCAAGGACTTTTTGTAACTCTTCCATCGTATTAGATGCTAATACTCTTTTAAATTCAGGTTGACAAGCACTCTGTGCTTTTAACTGTGGAATTAATTCCTGTTTGTAAGTTTCGAAATCTGTGGTTTTCATAGGTTTTTATGTTTATTTGTTTTTTAAAGTTTCCTCTATTTCTTTGTTTGATAGTATTATTGCAAGTGCTGCTATTCCCATAACTGGATGGTTATAATGAAACAACAATAAAACAGCTACTAATTTTGGAGATTCATATATCCCGATCAATACCGCTATTTTTATTAGTATAGTTTCCATTTGCTTTTTATTATTTCATTAAAAGGGTTGGGAAAACGTATATTTAAGCTGCTAAGAAAAAATATTACGTCAAGTGCTCTGTCGTGAAGTGTGCATATTATTTACTCTAAAAAAATACCTATGAACGGTAGAATAATTAAAAAAGAGTACGATAAAAAAGAATTGAATTATATAGCAGCAATAGCTATATTGTCAATAACCTTAGTTATCGTATTGATGCTTTTTGTTGCTCCTAATACGAACAGCTAAAAGAACTCCATGGCACGAGCGGGTAAAACCGTTCGTGTTTTTTTAGCATTTCCCAACCTTTTTAAAGAACGTTTACTTTTTATTGATTAAAATCATTTGCTTTTTATACAATTGATTAATATATTTGTATTAATGATGCACAAATATATGTTCATTTTAGATTCAAAATGAATACAAAGTAAATCTATTTATTAACAACGAACTGTTTAAAACTATGGAAACAACTGTAAACGAAAGAATTGCGCTGTTAAAAACGAAGCTCAATTTAGGTACAAATGAATTTTCTCAGACTGCTGGAATTGCTGCCGGAACTGTTTGGAACATTGAAAATGGAGGCAATGTGTCTTCAAAAACAATCAAATCAATATCAAAATCGTTCAATGTAAATATTGATTGGTTGAAAACAGGGAAAGGCAAAATGATGATGGAAGTTATCGAAACTAAAGGTTCTAACCCATGGCAAGACGAGGCTTATGTAGCTTTAAAAGACGAGGTTAGTTATTTACGAACCTTGGTAAGCCAATTAATAGCTGGCAAAGGGAATCCAAATTTTCTTAAAGCTCTCGATGTTGCCAAAGTTCCTTTGTATTTATTGAAGGGGATTTATTCGGGGGCTAATGCAGCACATTAAGCTGTATGGCAATCATAATGCAGGAGGTTAGACCTCGGCACTTACACTACCGAAAAAGCTGTCATCTCTGACAGCTTTTTCGGTTTTAGTCCTTCCAAAAACCCTTGCTATTTCTTGTAAAAACCTCAAGTACTTCGTTAATAAGTTTCGTATGCCGGAAAACTTTTTTGTAAACCACATCTATATGTTAGATAAAATTATACTTTTGTTAACCATGATATTTATCATGTTTAAAAATGATCTATAACATATATTTTACATAATTACTCCAAAAAACACAAAAAAACTCATGGATTCATCTAAAACAATCAATAGGTGATTTCATTTTTTTAGACAAATAAATCCTTTTATTGGCTGAAATACAGGCCTTCCGATAGATCTTATCAGCATTCCATAAAAACAGTTAATGAATTAGATAAATGATTTTAGAGCGAATAGAAAAATTTTTATCCGGTTTCCGCAAATACCTTTTTTATTATAAAGATGGTTTTTTTGAATTGCCTTTCATGGCAAACTCCCCGGAAACAATCGTTAAAAGCCTCACTGGAATGCCTTTTGTTAAACATTATGAACAACAGCAAAAGTTCAGCTCAAACACCCCATTTTTAAAGGCCGATATATATTATCAAGAGATTGAACATGGGTTATGGATACTGTTTGCAGAAGCTAAATATAAAACGAATGTGCACTACAAACTAATCGTTGACAATCAGCTTCCATCGGATTATTATATGTTAGGCCTGGAAATTTCAGCAAATGAAATTAAGGCAAAGCCTGGTTTGGTCAATGGATTTTCTTTTTCCAGCTTTTCCTGGCTGCTGTACAAACCCAATGAAAATCTAAATCATTGTCGATTTAAAGGTTCAAGGGCATTGTCTCTCAGTATTTATTTTAGTGAAAAGTGGCTCAGGGAAGTACTTTATAAAGAACAGCATTTTCTGAACAGCCAACTGAAGCACTTTTTTGAGTCGGATGCCCGGTACATTATGTGGCCCGAAACCCATGAAGCGGCAGATCGGACCTGTGACCCCATCCGTGGTACATATAATAAACCAGGGGGTTCAAAAGTTCCGGATTTTTCGAACCTCAAGCAAAAGGCCCGTGATTTTATTTTTAGCTTTGTTGACAGATATAATGCAGATGATATTGGCAAAAACTTTTTTGAAATTTCCGACAGCGACCGGATAAAAATTTTCAAAGCCGAGCAACTCCTCGCTGAAAATATCAACGCGCCATTTATGGGAGTTGAAAACCTTTCACGCAGTGTTGGGATTTCACCCACTAAATTAAAGAGCGATTTTAAACTTGTATTCGGTGAAACGGTATTTCAATACTTCAGGCAAAAGCAGATGGAGTATGCAAAATCAGTTTTACAGGATGGTAAAATTTCAGTAAAAGGAATAGCTCTTGAAATTGGGTATGAAAACACCAGCAAATTCACTGCGGCTTTCAAAAAGCACATGGGCATTCTTCCTTCTGAAGTTAAATTAAAAATATTTTGCACAAGCGATAAAGCATATTTGCAATGTTGTTCCCCGCGAACAACGGACAAGTAACCTTAATTTCCAAACGTCCTCCTGCTGTCCAGAACAAAAAAAATCTTGAAAACCCTATATCAGTGGGAGTCAAGCCATTACTTTAGCGCTGGAACCAAAATTGACAAAAACCATGATTAAAATCATGAAATTGCAAGAAAAATGTCTTATCGGGCTATACGTGAATTGCCCGGACACGTAAATTTGTCCGCAATATAAATCAAATTTCTGACTACTTATTATCCTTCTACGGTTTGATACCAGACATTTCTTAATCCAAATTTTTATGAAAACAAAACTACTTTTACTCGTTGCCATCCTTTCTCTGAAATTCACTTTTACGCTGTTTGCACAAAGTGTAACGGTTTTACCCGGAGAAACACTGCCGCTCAATTACTCCAAAGTATTTACCGGCAGTGGCTATGATGCCGGCACCATTTGCTACTTTAACAAAGGTAAGGGTATGCTAACTATTGGTATTGAAGTGCAGATGGATAACTATGCAAGCTGGCCTGAAAACAAAATAGCACTTTACTACAACGGAACCTGGCAACAGATTTTTGAAGTTTGGACTGGTAATCCCGGAACCTGGGTTGCCTATGCTAGCTGGGATGTGAATCGGTTTGTTACTACAGGTAATTATGTTAATCTTGGTGACGTTACCAAAACTAAAATTACTGAATTCCAAACGTTTGCTCCGGTGACTCAATCTGTCTATCTAAAAAATCTAGGTAACCTTAGGAGATATAACGGTGCTTACTTACCACTATCCGGAGATGTAGTTAATAGAGTTACTACTGCAGATTACACTAATTTTAACCTCCAAACGATCCCATTTTCCAGTACGTACAATTATCCTGTAAAAAATCCCGATATTTCTTCCGGAGTGGAGGCTATACCAAATACGTACCTCATAGATCATGCCGGCCAAACTATCGGTAATTTGCCAGGGGTTGGCGCCTTTCAGGAATCACCCGGTCGTTGTATAGTTTATATTAATTTGGCTAACCTGCCCCCTGATATGCTTGAATCAGGCAACTTTAGGGTGCATTTATATCAAAACGCAAACACCGCAAACGATAGGATCTATGAATGGGTGTATACGAACCAGAATTTTATGAATAGTGCTCCCATCAGTTTAGCCGCAACCCAAGATCTATGCGGAAAAGTTACATTGAATTGGGGGAATTCTTCGAACACATTACCTACAGACGGTGCGCTGGATCTGAAAACCGTTATTTTCAGAAACGGAACTTATCTGGCAATGGTTGATGATGCCATTAAAACGTATGATGATGCTACTGCCGTTCAGGATGTGGAATACCAATATAGCTTACGCCACGTAGCGTTTTCAGAAAGCGGGAAAACTTATTGGAGATCTCCGGAAACATCCTCGGTAAGGGGATATGTGAAAAAATCGCCTGATCAGCCGATCAGCCCGACAGCATCAACAAATCTATGTACCGGAGAAATTAATATTACCTGGGGTTATAATGGTATCAATCCGCAAAACTTCAGATTGGATTATTCAACCGTTTTGGCAGGTCCTTACACAACTATATCCAGTACAATTGCAGGATCTGCCAGAAGCTATAATCAAACAGGTGTAACCAGAGGACAAACATACTATTACAGAATATACGGAATAAGCTCATGCAGTGTGCTCTCCACTAGTTATGCAGCATGCAATGGAATTTCAATTGCTGATCCTGCAATTGCAACTAATTTAGCGGTTACCTTAAATACCTCATCAGATACATCAACGGTTACCTGGACAGATAATGCCAATAACGAAACAAAATACCAGGTTTTAAGACAGGATAATCTTGGGAATCTAGTAACTTATGATGTTAACCCTAACGTTAGCTCGTTTAAAGACAAGGGAATTGTTGCCTGCCGAGATTATTCCTATTCCGTTAAAGTATTTAATGATTGTGTACAAAGTGGGTTAATATCTTCTTCTGTTTCATCAGGGCTAATACCTCCGCCAAATTTAAGTTCAACCTTTAACACTACCACAAAAAAATTAACCTGTTCTAAAGGATATTTTGCCAATAGAATAGAATTGGGCTGGCAGAACAACAACGGACAAAATATAGATCTGTTTAAAATATACAGAAAGATCAACGGCACTTCATTCGATTCTACATTAGTAGGAACAGCCGGTAACGGAAGCGGGTTTTATGTGGATAATACTGCCGATGCACGCGTGTATTATAAGTACACAATCATTGGGATTAAGTTTTGTAACGGCACTGATATTCCCTCAAATACTTCTGAGGATATCGGTTTCAGAAATCCAACAGGTGTTGTAAGCGGTCACATCGAATACAACGGTGGCATTGCCCTCACGGGATCTAAGGTCATTATTCAACCTGCCGGAGGAGCAACAGGTAGGTCTTTGGATTTTTCTTCAGGAGCAACCTTAACCTTACAAACAGCAAGCACATTAACACTTACAAATGAACTTCGTTTGGAATTTTGGTTCAAACCAACAGCGTATGCGGCAAGTCAGAACATTGTTGACAAGGCAGGTGTGTTTTCATTCAAGCACATTGGGTCTAACTATGAGGCAAAAGTGAACGTAGGCGGAACAGATTATACCATTACAGTTCCTGAAACAAACTTCGCTTTAAATAGCTGGAAGCATGTTTCTATGCAATATACCGGCAGTTCGAGCATTTTCAAATTATATGCAAATGGCACATCAATCGGAAGCGTTGCCGTTCCAAGCGGTAATGTAGCAAATACATCCAACCAAATTGTATTTGGCGGGGCAGGTTCAACCTTTTTAATGGATGAATTCAGGCTCATTGCTAAATCCGGTATTGATACCACTATTTACATTGACCATTCCCGGTTTTTAAATCCGAACGTTGTGGGTTCAAAGATCAGTCTTCGTTTTGATGAAGGCAATGGGGATTATGCGTATGATGGTTCATCGCAAAGCAATGTGTATAATGCAAATCACTTTATTAAAACAGCAGGAGCAACCTGGTCAACCGATATACCAACATCATCCCAATTAAGTTATTATGGTATTACTGATACATTAGGAAACTACAATGTTTCCGGGATTTTGTTTTCAGGAACAGGAGAAAATTTCACAATAATTCCTTCTTATCTGACTCATACCTTCACTCCTAGTTCTCGTTCGGTTTATTTGGGAGATGCTTCAACGGTATTCAACAATCAGGATTTTATTGATAACTCCTCTTTTACAGTAACCGGAACTTTATTTTATAAAAATACAACTTGCCCTGTTCCCGAAGGGTTATTAAAAATTGATGGATCGGCTGTTATTTCTAATGGCCAGCAAGTTGTAACAGATGCAAACGGAGCTTTCACCATACAAGTTCCAATCGGACAGCATTTTATTTCAATAGAGCGATACGCACATTACATGGAGGATGGAAGATTTCCTGCCACCGGAACGTATGATTTCCAGGCACCGGTTTCGGCAATTCAATTTATTGACAGTACTAAACGCTCCATCGTTGGAAGGGTTGTAGGAGGCTTGATAGAGACCAACAAGGCGCCTGGCATGGGACGTTCGAAAAACAATATTGGAAAAACAAAAATCAGAATCGTTTCTCCGATAGCCGGAATCCCTTGTTATTCAGCGGAAGTGATCACAAATACTTTAACAGGCGAGTACCGTTTTGATGTTCCGCCATTGGAATATCGGATAGATTCGGTATATGTGCTAAACAATAAATTTGTTCTGACAAAAGCAATAACTCCATCTCCATTTACGAATTCCAACCAGTTAATCGATCTTCGAAATTTGTTGGTTACCACAAAAGCGGTCGATACACTGTTTGATGCTTTGGGCGGAGTAGTAAGTGTTGATTCGTGCGAGTTTCATAAGCGTCATGACATGACTTACAGAATTACCCCTTCTATTGCTGTAACAGATACATTGGGTCAGTTGTTTATTGGGGAAGATTCTTTAAAACATGCCGGCACAACGTTTTCAATAAAGCCTACCGGGCTAGGTTGGGGACCTTTTGGATTCCCTGTTTTTAAACAAGGAGAACGTTATGCTGCCAAAATTTTTGGCAACGAGATCTATAACAATTTCGATAATTCAACGAAAGACACGGTTAAATTATCCGGAAATATATTGATTACAAATGCGCTTGTTGATGGTACAGATCCGAATGGTAATATTCCACTTACCGATGGCGAAGCAACATATACATTTACCTGCGGCTCTCCCAACACCTCTACCAATGGAGCCAACCCTGCATTAGACTACACAAAAAGTATCCAAATAAATGTTGTTCCTTCAGGAGCAGCAACAGTAGTTTGGGAGCCCAACCCTTCCGTAACACCGCCTGTTTACCATGCGTATGTTGAAGGGCAGCGAATTGCAGGAACCGGTATTGCTACCTTAGGACCGGAAAAGGTTGATTTTATTTTAAGAGACCCTCCCGGATCAAATAGTTCATCAGCCTGGTCAACGGGCACTTCTGTTTCCATCGCAAAAGATTATTCGAGAGCAACCAGTGGAGAATCAAGCATGAGTGTTAATCTTAAACTTGGTACAAAGCAATCGGTTGGATTCATGGTTGAAACGGAGGTAGAGGTGGATAACAGTGTGGCACTAGGAATCACTACTAGCGGAACAAACGCATCCGGCCATGGTTGGTCAGAAACAATGACCTCCAATTATGCTGTTTCTACAAGGGATGATGCGGATAATGTCGGAGCACCGGCAGATATTTTTATAGGCCGTTCAAGAAATTGGCTGGTTGGACCAACATTAAATATTGAGTTGATAGATGCAACGCAATGTGCAACGGTTGGTGGATGTTTCGGTGCAACTGTTAATGGAAAACGAATGATTAAAAAGGCCGGCTATGCGATTGCTCCAGCTGATGTTAAAACGCGATTTTCGTATACTCAGAACGAAATTGAAACAGTTGTAATCCCAACACTGGAGAGTTTGCGGGGCACAAAATTGGCAGGCTCTTTATATACCTCAAACGTTCCCTCTACTCATCCTAATTTTGGTTCGAACAACGATGATCCAATTTGGGGGACGGCAGTTTCCTCAACGACCCCTGATATTCAGGAGCCAGCTGATGTTACGGGCCCATCCTATACGTATACAGGAAACATCATAACAGGTGTAGATACTGTTAGGTCTATGAACAACCAGATTTCTTTATGGAAAAAAGCACTGGCAAGAAATGAAAGAGAAAAAATAGAGTGTATTACCAATACAGGTGGAATATTAATAGATAATTTTTCTCTCGGTTCGGCCATCGTTACCAACTCCTATTCTACGGATCGTGAGGCCCACAGTTCAGAAACATGGGAGCTTGCCATTGGTGGAAGCGTTAACTTACAACTGGGTGCCGTATTTGGTGGGATAGGTGCGCAATTTGAAGGTTCAGTTTCTGTCACCGAAACTGCAGGTGGTGAAGAAAGTCAATCTACAACCAACTCTACCAGCTTTGAATATACATTGTCAGATGGAGATCCTGGTGATATCATGAGTATTGACGTATATAAATCACCGGAAGGAACGGGAAATATTTTTGTAACAAGGGGCGGGTTTACTATGTGTCCTTATGAGGGTGCTGTTGTTTCGCATTACTATAACCCTGCAAATCCATCGGCCTATATTGGTTCGCATACCTATAACGATGCCGGGTTTTCTACAATTCAACTTGCAACCGTTCAATGCGAAATTCCAGACATAAGTATTACTCCTGCAAATCAATTTAGCATTCCTTCAGATCAGCCTGCAGTATTTCAGTTATTGCTTACAAATCAAAGCCCACTAACGGTTAACAACGATATAGATTTTGCAATACGTATTGCAAGCGCAAGTAACCCCAATGGAGCCGTGATTAAGATTGATGGACTAACCCCTAGTAGCACCTACAATATTCCTGCAGGGACTTCTGTAGTTAAAACATTAACTGTAGAACGTGGACCTATTGAAATTAATTACGATAACCTGATGGTTATTTTTTCATCAGCCTGCAGTGAAGATATTGCAGATACAGCTTATATCTCTGCACATTTCATCCCAACCTGTACACCTATTGACTTGACTGCACCAAGTAACAATTGGGTATTTAACAATTCGGTAAACAATATAGGTAATATCATAACCTCCAATTACAATTACAATTATGGCGTAGCGGTTGATACCAGTACAAACCCCGACACCCAACTTGGATTAAATAAAATTGGATTGGAAATGAAACCTGGCAACTCCAGTATTTGGACAGAGTTTCAAAGTTTCTATAAATATCCAACATTAGGACAGGATACAATTCCTGCTGATGCTATTTATTGTCAACATTTGTGGGATATCTCAAATATACCAGATGGCAACTATGAGATTAAAGCAAAATCGTATTGCTTAAATAAAGATGGAAGTTTTTCCACTATTGAAGCTCCGATATTGGCTGGTGTGATGGATCGAATTAATCCGCATCCGTTTGGAACCCCATCACCTGGGGATGGAATTTTAGACCCGAATGATGACATCTCCATCCAATTTAATGAGCCTATAGATATTGGAAGTTTAGGGTCAACGAATTTTGACGTGCGTGGTGTATTGAATGGTACAACGATCCGTCATTCGGAAAGTTTGAATTTTAATGGTTCAACTAATTATGCTGAAGTATCCGGTGGCGCAAATTTGCAAAATCGTGATTTTACGTTCGAGTTCTGGGCGAAATTAAATGCAACCGGAGTTGCTCAAACAGTAATATCTCAGGGTGCAGATGTGTTACAGCATTTGTACATCGGATTTGATGCAAGCAATAAACTAATCTTGGGATTGGGAAACACCTCAATTACCTCTAACTCGGCTATTGGAAGTGTTAACCAATGGCATCATTATGCAATAGTATATGACTTCAATTTACAAACGGCAACAATGTACGTTGACGGAGCAATTGCAAACACCGGGAACGAAAGCATTTACTACAATTATAACGGTTCCGGAAAATTGATGTTTGGTAAGGAATTACCCGGAAACATAAACTACCTCAATGGTAATATTCATGATATCAGGTTGTGGAGTAAGACACGCACAGTAGGTGATATTGTTCAGAATTTTACTACAGAGTTAAATCGTAGCACAAGCGGATTGTTATACAACTGGAAGATGAATGAAGCAGAAGGAACTGTTGCAAAAGATGACATAAGAAGCAGAAATGCTAATATCTATGGAGCAACATGGGAGGTAAATCCAAATGGAAGTGCTGCGCAATTTGATGGGCTTGATGATATAATACAGGTTAGTTCCAGCACTATTCCTATCCTTAAAGAAATGGATTTTACATTGGAATTCTGGTTTAATTCATCACAAGCTTCAGTAGCCACACTTTTCTCAAATGGTAAAGGAGATGGCTTAGGACCTGATTCATTGTTGTCGTGGAACATTCAAAAAGATGCCAGCGGTAATATTCACGTATATCACAAAGGTCTTGACTTTGTGGCTGCCAGTACGAATTATTTTGATGGTACCTGGCATCATTTTGCCTTGGTAATGCAACGTTCAGCAAACTTATCTTGCTACATTGATGGTAATTTACAGAACTCAGTACAAGCGCTTTCCTTCGAACAAATGGGAGGAGCTAAAATGTATTTAGGTGCAAGAGGATACTATATAGCAAGTGTTGAAACCTTCGACAATTATTTCAATGGGAAAATAGATGAATTCCGTTTCTGGAATACTTCCAGAAAAGCCGAACAAATAAAACGCGATAAACAATTTAGACTGAAGGGTGATGAATACGGCTTACAGGCATTTGTACCTTTTGAAAGCTATGCTTTAGTTTTAGGTGTTCCTGTATTAACTCCTTTGTTTAATAATTACTCTACAAATACATTAACAGTTTCTGCGCAGAATGGAACCGCCTTAATTTCTCAAACGCCAACAATTAAATTACCACGTCCGGTGCAAGCTGTTAATTATACATGGTCACTCAATAATGATAAAATTATTTTAACTACAAACACTGCACCGGAGTTGTTAGAAAATGTAACACTTGATATCACTGTGAAGAATGCTTATGACATGCATGGTAATAAAATGCAATCACCAAAAACATGGATTGCATATATGAACAAAAACCAAGTGAAGTGGGCAGAGCAAGATTTTTCAATTGATAAATTAGTATCAGAAGTAAAAACATTTGACGCAACCATTGTAAACACTGGCGGTGCATTAAAAGCCTTTACTATCGGAAACATCCCAAGTTGGTTACAAGCAAGTATTACTTCAGGGATTATTTCTCCGAACAGTACTCTAACAGTTCATTTTACAATTGATGCAACCGTTAATATCGGAACGTTTGAAGAAGATATTACCTTAACAACCGATTTCAATTTCCAAGAAAAACTAATTGTTAAATTAAAAGTCTCGGCTCCTGCACCCGTATGGACAGCTGATGCTACTCAATTTCAATACAGTCAGGGTGTTATTGGTCAAGTGAAAATTGATGGTATCATAAGTACCAATGCAGATGATAAATTAGCTGCTTTTGTTGGAACAGAATGCCGCGGAGTGACTAATTTGCAGTACTATCCTCAATATGATAAATATTTTGCAGTATTGGATATATATAGCAATGCCACAACTCCTGAAGTTGTAATCTTTAAAGTTTGGAATGCCGCAGAGGCAAAAGAACATACCGATGTTACGCCTACTATTAACTTCACAGCGGATAACATTGATGGAACATTTGCGGCACCAATTTTCTTTGAAGCAACAGATAAACTTAATCGTAACATAGCACTTCACACAGGCTGGAACTGGGTTTCAGTAAATGTTGCATGTGCCGACTCTTCAAATATTAATTCATTCATGCATACCGTTGAAGCCACCGATGGAGACTTATTCAAAGGTCAAACAGCATTTGCAGATTTTTCTACTTTGAATAACTGGACCGGTTCGTTATCAAATGAAGGTATTAAAGTTGAAAAAAGTTATAGAATAAAAGTAGCGCACCCTGATACTTTAATTTTTAAGGGGCAACAAATTATTCCTACTACGCGTGCAATCACTATCAATATTGGTTGGAACTGGATAGGATACATCGCACTGAAAAATCTTTCTGTAACCGAAGCTTTAGGTAATTTAACACCAACGAGCGGTGATGTTATAAAAGGACAATCATTATTTGCAATGTACGACACCCAATTAGGTTGGGCCGGAAGCTTAACCACAATGGAACCGGATAAAGGATATATGTATAAATCAGCGAATTCTGCTACATTCACCTATCCACTTAGTGGATTGTATGCAAAAGCATTAACAAATCCAGAACAAGCTTTCACTACAACCTGGAGTATAAACGAATCACAATTTGCTAACGGTTCGAGTGTGATAGCAAAATTAGATTGTGGTGTAGGACAAATTTCAAACAACATTGTACTAGGCGCTTTTGTAGGAACAGAATGCAGAGGTGTAGCTCCAATAAGCAACTCAACTCAACAGAATGGAATGTTCTACTTAACTGTTTTCTCAAACACAAACAACGAAACGGTTAACTACAAGTTGATTGATGAAACTACAGGAAATGTAATTGATTTAGACAACACAAACACCTTCACAAATAATGGAATTGAAGGAAGCATCACAAACCCAATCGTATTATCATCAAGCAATGCAACAGCACTTTGCGAGATGACAACAGGAGTAAATACAATTGTTGGAAAAGATGTTTCTGCCAACGCAAAACCAAATCCCTTTAAGGATGAGTTTTCAATAGCGGTTAATCTGAAAACAAATAGCGATGTGAACATTATGGTGCGCAACGTTACCGGACAAATTGTGTACACTCACTTCTATTCATCTGTGAATAAAGGAGGAAGCGAGTTCAATATTAATCTGGGAGGAAAAAACATTGCTTCAGGAGTTTATACTGTCGAAGTAATCACCAACACAGAAGTTGTAAATTTCAAAGCAGTTAAATTTTAAAATTAATTACTAAACCATCAGCAAACAATTGAGTTTGCTGATGGTTTAAAACCTTGGTACGATGAAGAAAAATTTATTAGTTATGGTGCTTGCACTACTTGCAAAAATCACATTTGCTGCAGCCCCAACCTGGAGCGCAAATCCGGGACAATTTCAATTCAATATGAGTGTGGTTGCTGTTACCAATTTAAATTGTCAGGAATTATCCAGCAATGCAAACATGGTAGGAGCTTTTGTAAATGGCGTTTGTAGAGGTGTTGCATACACAAACAATGTTGTAGCGGGCAAACACTTAGCCTATTTGTTAATCAACAGTAACAGTGTTTCTGGAGAAACCGTGTTGTTGAAATATTACGATGCAGCTACTGATGTTGTTTATAATTGTAAGGACAGCATTGTTTTTTCTGATAATGCCAACATCGGAACAAATAACAATCCTTTTAATGTAAGAAACAATGACGCACCTACCAACATGGCATTGTCATCGCTACTTGTTCCTGAAAATTACAGTGTAGGAACCAATGTTGCCACCATCACAACCACGGATTCTGATTTAGCCGACACACATACGTATTCGTTAGTTGCAGGAAATGGTGCTCTTGACAATTCTAAATTTATTATTTCAGGAAATCAGCTGGTATTAAACGTAACAGTAAATGTTACGATACAAGATTCCTTATTCATACGATTAAGAACAACTGATAACCTTGGTTGTTATTTTGAAAAAGAATTTATACTTCAAGTTGTAAATGCGAATGATGCGCCCACAGCTTTAGTACTTTCTGATACCACATTTTTTGAAAATGTTACTAATCCAACCATTGGAACATTTACAGCGTTGGATCCCGACCTGAATGAAACATTTACATATTCTTTAGTTGCAGGAACAGGAAGCACAGGCAATACGAATTTCTCTATCAGCGGATCAAATTTGACTTTTACAGGAAGTGCAAATTACGAAGTGCAAAACAACTACTCGATACGTTGCCGTGTAACAGATTTTGGAGGATTATTTTTTGAACGTATTTTTACGATTATAGTAAAAGACGTAAATGAAAACCCAACGGATTTAATCTTGAGCAAGACTACGGTTTTTGAAAACGAACCGGCAAACCAATTTGTAGCAAAGCTTTCCACCATCGATCAAGATGTGAACGATGTTTTTTCTTACTCGTTCGCAAATATTGGTACCAATAACAACACAAGTTTCGTTATATCCAACGATACCTTAAAAGCAAATCAATTATTCGATTTTGAAACAAAAAACAGTTACCAAATTTATCTTACCACCACTGACTCGTCAGGGCTTTTTTACACAAAATCGATTACCATTTCAATAAAAGATACCTTAGATATGCCAACAGATATATTGATTAGCAATGATTCTGTTTTAGAGAACGCAGCCTTCAAAACATTTGTAGGGAAAATATCTACGGTAGATGCCAATCTCCCTGGTCCAAATGTTTATCTATATGCCTTGGTAGCAGGATCCGGAAGCGTTGATAACACTAGCTTTATGGTGAGCAATGATTCCCTTTATTCGCAAGGAGTGTTTGATTTTGAAACCAAGAATCTGTATCAGATACGCTTGAAAACAACTCTTGCAAATGGTATGTTTATTGAAAAACCTTTTGGAATAGTCATCAAAGATACCAATGAGCTACCTACATTGATTACGCTTTCAATTGATACAATTGCCGAAAACACACTTGATTCAGCCATTGTTTGCTCTCTTACAACTACCGATCAGGAAGGAGGAAGTAATTTTGTTTATACACTAGTTGCCGGTTCTGGCGATGCCGACAATGCAGCTTTTGGTATCAACGGAAATAAATTGCTGTTGTTGACTGCTGCAGATTTTGAATCAAAGAACACCTACAATGTCCGCCTCAAAACAACTGATATTTCAGGAGGTTCGCTGGAAATGCCATTTATAATTTATATTAAAGATTTGAATGAAAACCCTCAAATTAATATAAAGGATTACACGGTTTCAGAAGCAGCACCTATTGGTAATATCGTTGGAACAATAACGGCTTCGGAATTGGATAGCAATCAAACACAAAAGTTTAGCATTATAAGTTCTTCCACGCCTTTCTCAATTGATTCGCTAAGTGGTGTAATTAGTTTGAAAAGCACGGTTGATTACGAAACACAAAAAGAATATAGAATTCTTGTAGTTGCTACAGACAATGGAACTCCTTCACTTGCCGATACCGCATTGATTAAAATTACTGTTCTGGATGCAATTGAAGAAAACGGATTTTTCCCTTCAGCCGATTTTGTTTCTCCGAATAACGATGAAAAAAATGATTACTGGCAAATTACAAATGTTTATTTGTACAAAGATTTCAGTTTGAAAATTGTCGATCAAAACGGACAAATTGTTTACAAAATGGATTCAGATTACAATAATGACTGGGATGCTTATTTGAACGGCAATGCACTTCCAAACGGTAATTATTATTATGTGTTTTCAAATGCCAATACTGGTAGGATTTTCAAAGGAATCATTGCAGTTGTTCAGTAACAAAGAGATAAGGCATAATTAAAAATTGATTATAAAAATAAAACATCAAAATGAAAATTCTCAATAAAATAATAGCAGGTCTAATCGTATTATCAGCGATGAACTCCCAAGCACAGGATTTATCAATGGATTACTATTCGTTCTTGTACAACAAGTACAATATTAATCCGGCATTTTGTGCAAAGGGCGATAAGGTATCGGCAATCTTAAATGTTCGACAAAGAGCGGGCTTGTCTTCCAACAATTCAATGTTTGGAATCAAAGGCATGTTGGGCGATAACCAAGGTTTAGGTGCGCGTGTTATTTCTGATAATCGTGGTGCTTTTCAGGTATTAAAGGCTGATGCAACTTACGGTTACAAATTAAAAGTAACAGATAACCAAAATATTTATTTCGGCTTGTCGGCCGGATTAACAAGTAAATCATTGAACAAATCAAAAATCAAAAATTACGATCAATTGGATCTTTCTGATCCAGCATTAGAAACGTCAAATTTAAAATCAAATTTATTTTCGGCAGGAGCCGGATTAATCTATGATTTCAAAGCATTTGAGTTTTCAGTGAGTGCGCCTCAATTAGTGGAAGGCTCCAAAAAAGTTAGTTCGAATATAATTTTTTTGACCAACTATAAATTCGCTGTAGGTAAAGATTTTGCTATCACTCCGGAATTGTTCTATTTTAATTTACCAGTTGTGAAAAATTATGCTGGCGCTCAAGTAAAAGGCGAGTATAAAAACATTGTTTGGGCACAAGCAGGTTATCAAACAAACTCAACATTTAATGCCGGAATAGGCTTTAAATTCAATGTGTTTGAAGTAGGTTATGGTTACATGTCGACAAATGATGTAATGAAAAATCTGTCCAACGGAACACATGAAGTGCTGCTTACTATTCGTATCGCAAATAAAAACAAAAATGATGTGCCTGCAGCGAATAATACGAGTACTGAAAATAATGGCTATGCAAACCGCTTAAATTTGATTATTGACAAGTTAAACGAGTTAACAGCTACAAACGCGAACGTTTCAAAAGCTGAATTAAGAAAACAGTTGGACTTACTTCGTGATGAATTAAAACAAATATCCAACAGTAATTTTTCTTCAGAAGACCCAGAAACATTGGAAAAAAAATTAGTTCTTATTGAAGGAAAAATTCAACAAATTGAAAACTCATTAAAGAGTAAATAATGAAAATTCTGACCTTATTACTATTTATTCCAATAATGTTTTTCGCACAAACGAATCAAGATCGTTTGCAAAAAAACAAGGCTCATGTGGATTCCTTGCTAAAGCGAGTGGACAAAGCGTCAACGAATATTAAGCAAATACAGCAGGCTGACAATAAGCGTCATGCCGACTCGCTAATTACTGTTGTTGATCATTTGTCAAATAGATTAAATGAAAATCAAACATCAACAGATAAAGCTGTTTCAACAACAACTAATGCTAAACAGTATTACATTGTTATTGGTGCTTATTCAACTCAAACATTAGCCGAAATAAATAAATTGTGGCACAAACTGGATGATACCAAAGTTATTAAATCCAGAGGAGGGAAATATTATTACCTCGCAATTCCATTTAACGATGTTGTCGGCATACAAAAGGCTGTTGAAAAATACAAACAGGAAAACAAGCACGATGCCTGGTGGGTGAAATTGTGAAAAATCAATTGACTTGTTTACTGAATCTAAACTCTTTTAGTTTCCTGATGTGAATCCATCAAAGTTTTAAGTACTTGAAAATCATCAATAAAGTTCGATAAACCCAACCTGTAGGTACGTAACCGAAAACCCCTGATAAAGTCTTATTTATCAGGGGTTTTTTGTTCGATAAAGTGGCTTCAAAATACAATCCAGTTTATTTTCATGCTTTACTGTTCGAGTCTTGAAAACGAGTAGATAAAATATCACATGTATAATTTTTTTAGTTTCTGAATTTATAATCTCGTTCTCAAAGAACATTTTGTACTTTTAACTTACAAATAGAAAATAGAACTGGATGAAAAGATTATTCACAATAATTTCGCTTGTAACACTTCTTGCAAGCTGTGATTCGACAACTAAAAAGACAAAAAATATGGAAGACAAAATAAACCAACCAGACAAGCCAACTACACCTGTTGACACAACACCCAAGGTGACAGGAATTGGCGGCATTTTCTTTTTTTCAGACAACCCGCAGGAAACAAAAGAATGGTATGCCAAAAATTTAGGACTTGAAATCAATGAATGGGGTTCGAGTAGTTTTGAATCCAGAAACGTTAACAGACCTGACGAGATAAATTCTCTTCAATGGAAGGCTTTCAAAAAAGGAGATGAATATTTTTCCCCATCCAAAAAAGATTTTATGATTAATTACCAGGTTCAGAATATCGAAGGACTTGTAAACAAACTCAAAGAAAACGGAGTAACCATAGTTGACAGCATTGCGACTTACGACTATGGAAAATTTGTGCATATTATGGACAAAGAAGGCAACAAGATTGAATTATGGGAGCCTGTTGACTAACTTAAAAAGGAAATTTAAGTCTCTTTTATCAGGTAAACACAAGTCCCAAATCTGGGCATTAGCCCCTGTATCTTCAAGGAGTTCGTTTACATTTAGTCCGATTGGGGTACTTAACAGGGAACCCCCAGATAAAACCTTATTACCAATAGGCAAAATAGTTTCCCTTATTGCTCATTCTTTAAAATCTTGAAATAAAATTTCCTGCTAAATTCTTTATATTTGTCATATCCCGGCAAGTCTTCCAAGTTTTGTAAAGTAATACGGTTTGGAAAGTTTGTATCGGATATACCTTTTTATATGAAAGCAATTTTAAACAAATAATAATTTCAAATGGCTGAAAAAAAAACAAAACTGGCTGAGATAAAAACAAAACCAACCTCTGCAAGCGTAGAGGATTTTATCAATAATGTTACGGATGAACAAAAGCGCAAAGATAGTTTTGTGCTTTTGGAAATGATGAAAAAAGCAACCGGGGAAGAGCCAATACTTTGGAGCAGTTCAGTCATCGGTTTCGGTAATAAAAGATACAAAAGTCCCAGCACTGGCAGGGAAGTTGATTGGCTCAGAATAGGTTTCTCGCCCCGTAAAGCGGCTCTATCGTTATACATTAGCGTTGGTATTAAGGAGCATGCCGCTGCTCTTAAAAAGCTCGGTAAGCATAAGACCGGTGTTGGTTGCCTCTATATAAATAAGTTGGAGGATATTGATATAAAAGTCCTGAAGGAAATGATAGATTCATCATTAAATCAAAAGTAGAATAGATACTATAAAAGTATGAGCAAAATTAATAGCAATACAAAGAAGTTGTCATCTGAACAACGTGAAGAGCTACTCAGAGCATTGAAATCCCGTTTTGAGAAAAACATGAACCGCCATAAAGGTATCGAATGGGCTAACGTACAAGCTAAGCTAGAAGCTAATACTGAAAAACTGTGGTCAATCCATGAAATGGAAAGAACTGACGGTGAACCGGATGTTGTTGGTCATGATAAAAAGACGGACGAATACATTTTTTATGATTGTTCAGCGGAAAGTCCTAAAGGCCGCAGAAGTGTTTGTTACGACCGCGAAGGACTAGAGTCAAGGAAAGAACATAAACCGGAAAATAACGCGATTGATATGGCTGCCGCCATGGGCATTGAACTTTTAACGGAAGAACAATACCGGGAATTGCAGAAACTTGGAAATTTCGATACGAAAACATCGAGCTGGCTGAAAACACCTTCTGAGATTAGAAAACTCGGTGGTGCCATCTTTGCTGATTACCGCTACGGCAATGTCTTTGTGTATCACAACGGTGCAGAATCATACTATGGTGCACGGGCGTTCCGTGGCTCGCTAAAGGTCTAAATTTGAAGGGAGACAACAAAGTGGGTGTCCCTTGTTTCGTAATAAGACTTTTTATGTCTCCTTAAGCAGATGAGCTACAATTAGCTGCTCCTAATCACTCTCCACAAATAAAATACATGAAGTTCAGCAATAATTATAACCCCTTTCAATATAGCCATATTTGCAGTATAGTTTTTTTAATTACCTTTGTGCCAGTTCTTTGCATGATCCCATTTTTGGGATTGTAAAACTACCAGTTTTTATAAAATAAAATTTGTGTTTTACGAGCTTATCAAGAAAGGTGGAGGGACTTGCCCTGCGAAGCCTTAGCAACCCTTTGATTGGTTGATTGGTTGATTTTTAATTAGTTTTTAGGCTAAGCCTGAATTTCTATTTTAACTTATTTAACCCATTTACTAAATTAAGAAGGTGCTAAATCCTGTCCTTACAACAATGTAAGAAACAGATAAGTCAGAATAATATTTTTGAAATAAACAGTATATCAAAATAATTATATCCTCTGACTAAAAAAGTTAGGGGATTTTTTATGAAATATAAATTATAACACAAATGGATACACTTAATCGTTTTAGTAATCGCGTAGAAAATTACGTGAAATACCGTCCTGCTTATCCGGTAGAAATCATTCTTTTTTTGAAAGAAGAAGGAATACTTACTTCCCAAAGTGTGATCGCAGATATCGGTTCAGGGACAGGGATTTCTGCGGAGCTTTTTTTAAAGAACGGAAATGTGGTTTATGGTGTTGAGCCAAACAAAGAAATGAGAGATGCCGCTCAAAAAATATTAAAAACCTATACAAATTTTTGCAGTATTAATGCTACTGCTGAAGGTACCATGTTGCCCACAGAAGAAATAGATCTGATTATTGTTGGACAAGCATTTCATTGGTTCGATAAGCAAAAAAGTAAAATTGAATTTGAACGGATCTTAAAACCCGAAGGATATGTTGTACTAATGTGGAACGATAGAAGAACGGACAGCACATCCTTTTTGCAAGCTTATGAAGCTTTTATTAAAAAGTTCGCAATCGATTATTTAGAAGTGAACCATAAAAATATTGATGACGTAATTTTTAATGATTTTTTTGCCCGTCCGAATGAAGAAACCGGGCTGGGGAAAAAGAATTACAAAATGCGATCCTTCGATAACTTTCAATATTTTGATTTGGATGGATTAAAAGGAAGAATACTTTCATCTTCCTACATGCCGGATCAAGGTCATAAAAATTTTGATAACATGATGCATGAATTGGAAAACCTATTTAACAGTTTTCAAGAGAAAGGGAAAGTAACCATTGAATACGATACAAAAATTTATTACGAAAAATTAAAATAAATAAAATCTCTTCTTTTTTACGGAGAGGGACTGAGGAGAGGTAAAAAGAAAATTATGACAGATATTAGAAAAGAACTAGAAAAGCGTGTATTGGTGATTGATGGTGCAATGGGCAGTATGATCCAACAATACAAACTGGAAGAAAAAGATTTTCGTGGAAAACGATTTACAAACTGGCACAAAGATCTGCAAGGCAATAATGATTTGCTATCCATTACTCAACCGCAGATCATAAAAACCATTCATAAAGAATATTTAAAGGCTGGTGCAGACATCATTGAAACCAATACCTTTAGCGATACCGCTGTTGCAATGGCTGATTATGATATGCAGGAATTTGTATATGAATTAAATTTCGAATCAGCAAAAATTGCAAAGGAAGCAATACAGGAATTTTTTAAAGAATTTCCGGCACAAGCGGCTACTCCCCGATTTGTGGCAGGAGCATTTGGTCCGACCAATCGTACACTTTCATTATCACCAAATGTAAATGACCCCGGATTTCGTGCTATTACTTTTGATGAATTGGTAGCGGCCTATACCGAACAAGCACGTGGATTGATTGATGGCGGTGCTGATCTGTTATTGGTAGAAACTATTTTCGACACCTTAAATGCAAAAGCTGCCTTGTTTGCCATTCAAAATTATTGCGAAAAAATAAACAGAAAAATGCCGGTAATGGTTTCCGGAACTATTACTGATGCAAGTGGAAGAACACTTTCAGGGCAAACTACTGAAGCGTTTTTAAATTCCATTTCTCATGTTGATTTGTTAAGTGTTGGTCTGAATTGCGCATTGGGTGCGAAAGATATGCGTCCTTATTTAGAAGAACTTTCTGAGAAAGCTCCTTTTTATGTGAGTGCCTACCCAAATGCAGGTTTACCGAATCAGTTTGGTGAATACGATCAGGATGCTCATGAAATGGGTCATGAGATCGAAGGATTTTTAAAAGCAGGATTCTTAAATATTGTCGGAGGTTGTTGTGGAACTACTCCTGAACACATCAAACGTATTGCTGAAATTGCAAAAAATGCTAAGCCGCGTAAAAAGCCACAACCAGACACATTGCTTCACCTGAGCGGCTTGGAGCCATTAACGCTTCGCCCCGAAAGTAATTTTATGAATGTGGGTGAACGAACAAATGTGACCGGATCAAAAAAATTCTTACGATTAATTAAAGAAGGAAATTACGAGGAGGCCCTTTCTATTGCAAAGGATCAAGTAGATGGTGGTGCCCAGGTAATTGATGTGAACATGGATGAAGGCATGTTGGACAGTGAAGCAGCTATGACAAAATTTTTAAATCTCATTGCTTCCGAACCTGATATTTCAAGAGTTCCCATCATGATCGATTCATCCAAATGGAGCGTGATAGAAGCCGGATTGAAATGCGTTCAGGGAAAAGCAATTGTAAATTCTATTTCCTTAAAAGAAGGTGAAGAAAAATTTATTGAATATGCACATAAAGTAAAACAATATGGCGCAGCAGTTATTGTAATGGCTTTTGATGAAGTCGGACAAGCGGATACCTTACAGCGCAGAAAAGATATTTGTAAACGTGCCTATGATATTTTAGTGAATAAAGTTCATTTTCCTGCGCAGGACATTATTTTCGATCCGAATATATTTCCGGTTGCGACCGGAATGGAAGAGCATCGTTTGAATGCACTCGATTTTTTTAATGCAACAAAATGGATCAAAGAAAATTTACCACATGCAAAAGTAAGTGGTGGTGTAAGTAATGTTTCTTTCTCCTTCCGAGGAAACGACCATGTGCGAGAAGCCATTCATGGTGCATTTTTATATCATGCTGTAAAAAATGGAATGGATATGGGAATCGTTAATCCATCGCAATTGCAGGTGTATGATGATATCGATAAAACATTGTTGGAATTAGTTGAAGATGTTTTACTGAACAGAAGAGATGATGCTACCGAACGATTGGTTGAACATGCTGAATCATTGAAAGGGATAACAAAAGAAAAAACAGAAAAAGATGAAGAATGGAGAAAAGGAAGTGTTGAAGAACGACTGAGTCATGCTCTGGTAAAAGGATTAGTAGAATATATTGATGTGGATACCGAAGAGGCGCGAATTAAATTAGGAAGACCTTTATACGTTATTGAAGGTCCGCTCATGGATGGAATGAACATAGTAGGTGATCTGTTTAGTTGCGGAAAAATGTTTTTACCACAAGTGGTGAAGAGTGCACGTGTAATGAAAAAAGCAGTCGCTTATCTGGAGCCTTTTTTACAAGCCGAAAAAGATGCAAATAAATTAGCCGGTATTGTTGGTGATGGAAGAACTAACGCAGGAAAAATATTAATGGCTACCGTAAAAGGCGATGTGCATGATATCGGAAAAAACATTGTGGGTGTTGTATTAGCTTGCAATAATTATGAGATCATCGATTTAGGTGTTATGGTTTCTTGCGATAAAATTTTAGAAGAAGCAAAAAAACATAATGTTGATATTATTGGCTTAAGTGGATTGATCACTCCATCATTGGATGAAATGGTACATGTTGCAAAAGAAATGGAACGTTTGGGTTTTAAAACGCCCTTATTAATTGGTGGCGCAACTACATCGAAGGTTCATACTGCTGTAAAAATTGCACAAAATTATTCAGGACCTGTGGTGCATGTAAATGATGCAAGTAAATCGGTGCCTGTTGCAAGTAGCTTAATTTCAGAGGTGCTGAGAGGAGAGTTTATGAGTGGAATAAATCTGGAATACGACCGTGTGCGTGAACAAAATAAAAACAATCAAAGTCAAAATAAATTTATTTCTATTGAAGAAGCGCGAATAAATAAATTTCCGATTGATTGGAATAAAACAGAAATTGCGAAACCACTATTTATTGGGAATAAGGTTTTTGATAATTATTCTTTAGCTGAAATTGCTGAATACATTGACTGGACACCATTTTTTCATAGCTGGGAAATGAAAGGTTCGTATCCAAAAATTTTGGAAGACAAAGAACGTGGTGCAGAAGCAAAAAGTTTATTTGCAGATGCACAAAAAATGTTGAAACAGATCATCAACGAAAAATGGTTGACTGCAAATGCGGTGATTGGAATTTTTCCGACAAATGCGGTTGGGGATGATATACACCTCTCCCCGACCCTCTCCACAGGAAAGGGAGACGTGGTGTTACATACTTTGCGTCAACAAACAAAAAAACCTGCCGGGCAATATAATGTTGCGTTGGCGGATTTTGTAAAACCGAAAGACCTCACCCCTAACCCCTCTCCGAAGGAGAGGGGAACAGCTCCTAGATACCATACTGCTGATTGGAAGAATTGGAGCAGAAATTCAGAACGCGCTAAACAAATGCGCAAAGAACCAACTTCTGCAGAGGAAAAATTATGGGAAGCTTTGCGAAATAGAAAATTAGATTCCAAATTTAGAAGACAACACCCTATCGGACAATTTATTGCTGATTTTGTTTGCATTGAACAAAAATTGATTATCGAAGTGGATGGAGAAATTCATGATCATCAAAAAGAATATGATGCCGGGAGAACTTACATATTAGAAGATATAGGTTATAGAGTAATTCGTTTTTCTAACGATGCTGTTTTAAATACAATTGATGCGGTGATTGAAAAAATTAAATCGGAGCTATCTTATCCCCTCTCTCACGGAGAGGGGCTGGGGGTGAGGTCAACGCACACTGGAGAGGGGTGTGACTACATCGGCTCTTTTGCCCTAACAACCGGTATAGGAATTGATGAACATATTGCTCGATTTGAAAAAGACCATGATGATTATTCTGCTATTATGTTAAAAGCATTAGCAGACCGTCTAGCAGAAGCCTTTGCAGAATTGATGCATAAAAAAGTTCGTACAGAAATTTGGGGCTATTCAAAAAATGAAGATCTTTCTAAAGAAGATTTGATTAAAGAAGAATATGCAGGTATTCGTCCTGCACCGGGTTATCCGGCACAACCCGATCATACAGAAAAACCACTTATCTGGAAATTGTTGGAAGTAGAAAAGAATACTGGAATTACTTTAACAGAAAGTATGGCAATGGTTCCTACTGCTGCTGTGAGTGGATTTTATTTTGCGCACCCACAATCACATTATTTTGGAATTGGAAAAATTCAAAAGGATCAAATTGAAGATTATGCAAAAAGAAAAGGAATGACTTTGCAAGAGACAGAACGTTGGCTTGGACCAAATTTAGCGTATTGATAATTATTATTTTAAAAATGAAATTAACTTTTTGAGCAAGAATTATCTTTGTCTTGCGTTAGGGATAGCAGTGGAAAACCCGCAGCGCAGCGAGGATTTGAAGCCCTTCGACTTCGCTCAGGATAAACTCCTAGCCCGACCCGCAGGGGAACGCCCAAATAATTATTTAAAGCTAATAGAAAAACAAAATTTCGATCTTGAAAACATTTTCCACATATAAATTTCAATCATCCGGGAAAACAGCTATAAATCGCATTGTATTAGCTCCAATGACAAATGGCCAAAGCAACGAAGATGGAACATTGGGCGATGATGAATACAACTGGCTTGTAAGAAGAGCAAAAGAAGGATTTGGAATAATTATTACGTGTGCTTCCAACGTATCTGAAGAAGGAAAAGGATGGAAAGGAGAACTGGGCATTTATGCTGATAAACATATTGAAGGACTAACTCGATTAGTAAAAGGAATAAAACTCTATAACTCATTAGCCATCGTTCAAGTTTTTCATGGCGGAGCCAGAAGTCCGGAAAGTGTTACAGGAAAACAACCCTGGAGTGCAAGTGCTCACTCCATGAATTCCCCGCAAGGAACAATTGAAATTCGTGAAGGGAATGAAACTGAAATTTTAAAAGTTATTTCTGATTTTGTTGCTGCAACGAAACGTGCCCACACAGCAGGATTTGATGGAGTTGAATTACATGGTGCCCATGGTTATTTATTACAGTAGAGTAGGCAAAGGCATTTCAGCCTAAGCCTCTCACAGAACCGTACGTGAAGCTCTCACTTCATACGGCTCTTCTTGACAGTTTAGCCT
>MEPB01000082.1 GCA_001769385.1 Bacteroidetes bacterium RIFCSPLOWO2_12_FULL_35_15
GCAAAAAAGCGAAACCCTCAGGACAGGCTTCTCGCGAAAAATTTTTCAAAAAAAAATCCCAGCTTTCGCTGGGACTTTTTTGGGTGGCCAATGGGGCTCGAACCCACGACCCTCGGTACCACAAACCGATATTCTAACCAACTGAACTATGGCCACCATTTGATTTTGAGGATGCAAAGATAGGATTATTTGCAATTTTAAAAAATTAAAGCCTTTAATTTTCTTTTTTACATCTGTAAATCGACATAATATTTACTAACTTCGTTGATTCATTATGGCTGAAAACTCAACAAATATAACACTTCAGGTAGAAGGCATGGATTGCGCCAACTGTGCCTTGGGTATCACAAAAAACCTTCAAAAAAAAGGCCTGGAAAACGTCTATGTGGATTTTGCTACCGGAGAAGCTACTTTTTTACTGGACGACAAAAGTAAATTACAATCAATAATTGATAGCATAAATGGATTAGGATATAAAGTAGTGGATAGTAAATATCGGGAAGAAAATGCCGGTAAACTTTCTACTTTAGACAAACGCTTTTATTTTACCCTTCCATTTACAATTATATTGTTTTTCAGCCACATGATATTTTCTCATGACTTTATTTTAAATAATCCCTTTATCCAATTATTGCTTTGCATACCTGTTTTCATTATTGGTATAATTCAGTTTGGAAAAAGCGCATGGGGCTCTCTCAAAACAGGCGTTCCAAATATGGATGTGCTTATTTTTATTGGATCATCCGCAGCTTTCTTTTATAGTTTGGCCGGTATATATATGTATCATGGAACTCATGAGGTTCACAATTATTTATTTTTTGAAACCACTTCCACCATCATCTCACTGGTTCTTTTAGGTAACGTACTGGAGCATCGTTCAGTAAAGCAAACGACAACAGCCATTCAGGAATTAAGTGCCATTCAGGTTACAAAGGCAAAAATTGTAAATATGGAAATGGGGAAAGAAGTTGTTACGGAAATTGATTATAAAAACATTGCCATCGGTTCAATCCTGCAAGTGAATACGGGCGATAAAATCCCTGTTGATGGCGAGGTAATTTCCGGAGAAGCAAGTGTTGATGAATCAATGTTAACCGGGGAAAGCATTCCGGTTGAAAAAGTTATCGCCCATAAAGTTATAGGAGGAACCATTGTTGTAAAAGGGAATTTACGTATGCGGGCGGAAAGTGTTGGAGAGAATACCGTTTTAGCAAAAATTATTGAATTGGTAAAAAAAGCACAACAGGCAAAACCAAGCATTCAAAAACTGGGTGATAAAATTTCCGCAATTTTTGTTCCTGTGGTGCTGGGTATTTCCATTTTAACTTTTTTAATATCTCATTTTGGATTTCAGATTTCTATTAAAGATTCAATGATGAGTAGTATTGCCGTTCTTGTTATTTCCTGTCCTTGCGCCATGGGACTTGCCACTCCAACTGCAGTAATGGTAGGAATAGGACGCGCTGCAAAAAAAGGAATTTTAATTAAAGGAGGAAGTACATTAGAAGAATTCGCTAAAATTAAAAATATTGTTTTTGATAAAACAGGAACACTTACAACCGGTGATTTCAAAATTAAAAAAATAGAATGTTTTGAAGGTGTGGTAGAAAAAGAAGTAAAAGAAATTTTGTTCCACCTGGAACAATACTCTTCCCATCCTATAGCAAAATCGATTGTTTCGGAACTAAAAGGGAAAGTTGATCAGAAAACGTTTCTTTCAGTTAATGAAGAAAAAGGAATAGGGATCAGTGCAAGAGATGAACAAAATAATTTTTATCAAATTGGTTCCTATAAGATAGCTGCAACCCGAACATCAGATGATTCGCACACCATTTATATTCTGAAGAACAGGGAATTAATTGCCACGATCGATCTGGAAGATGCCATTAAAAAAAATGCGAAAGAAACCATCGATGCGCTACATAAACATGGCATTACAACGATTATGCTGAGTGGCGACACTAAAAACAAATGCTTTGATCTGGCAAAAAAAATATCCATTGATAATGTTTATAGCCAGCAATTACCACAACAAAAACTGGATGTGATTAATCAATTAAATGCCCAGGCTTTAACAGCAATGGTGGGTGATGGTGTAAATGATGCACCGGCATTGGCTAAAGCATCAGTGGGTATCTCGTTGAGCAACGCGACTCAGGTAGCGATCCAATCAGCACAAATAATTTTATTAAAAAACAATGACCTGTCTTCAATTCATGAAGCTTATTTAATAAGCAAACATACCTTGATCACCATAAAACAAAATTTATTCTGGGCATTTTTTTACAATATAATTGCTATACCAATTGCGGCATTTGGACTCTTAAATCCTATGGTTGGCGCTTTGGCAATGGCATTTTCTGATGTGATTGTCATTGGTAATTCCATTCGTTTAAAAACAAAAAAGTTGAAATAAAACGATGGAAAACGAAAACACTTCTTCTTCAACTAATATTCGTTTTAATATTTTATTCTTAACAAAGTGGTATCCTAATAAATTTGATCCTCAACTGGGAGTGTTTGTTCAAAAACATGCAAAAGCAGTAAACAATCATTGCAATGTAAGTGTGCTTTTTGCTTGCGCTGATGATCAACTTGCACAAACCTATGAAATAATCAACTCTACTGAAAATAGCTTTTTTGAAACAATTGTTTATTACAAAAAAAACAGTTCTCCATTAAGCTTTTTAATAAACGCCTATCGTTATTTTAAAGCAACCAAAACAGGTCTTAAAGAAATTCAGAAACAAATGGGTGCAATTGATCTGGTTCATGTGAATGTTTTGAATCGACCGGGTTTAGTAGCATTGCTTTTAAAAAAGATCAAACATGTTCCCTACATCGTTACCGAACATTGGACCGGTTATATCTCCGGAAAATATCAGCAACAATCTTTTATAAAGAAGTACTTAACAAAAACTATCATTAAAAATTCAAACGCTGTGACCACTGTTTCAAACAGTTTAAAAGAAAAAATGTTGAGTCTTGGGTTACTGAATAATTATTTTATTGTACCCAACATAATTGAAAAGACCCCTCCTCCTCTACCGGTAAACAATTCGAAAATAAAGATCCTTACAGTTGCTGATCTGGTGGATTCGCATAAAAATATTAGCGGAATAATTAAAGCCGTTTCAAAAATTGCAAAAACTAATTTAGATTTTGAATATCATATTATTGGAGATGGTCCTGATATGGAAATGCTTAAAAACCGTTCTGAGTCCGAATCGCAGAAAAATAAATTTATTTTTTTTCATGGAAGGAAAAACAACCGGTTTGTTTATGACTTTATGAAACAAATTGATTTTGTTGTCATCAATAGTAATTTCGAAACATTTTCGGTAGTGGCGGCCGAAGCACTGGCAAACGGGAAGCCATTAATAACAACAATTTGTGGAGGACCCGAAGAGTTTATAACTCCCGAATATGGTATTTTAATTGAAAAAGGGAATCAACAACAATTAGAGGATGCATTGATCAAAATGATCGCTACTTTTAAAAATTATGATCCACAAAAATTGAATAAGTACATTTCCGAAAAGTTTGATCCACAGGTGATCGGAAAACAATTTTATGATATTTACAAACCCTTGATCACTCGTTTTACAATTGGTTTATCCGGACAAAAAATGGATCTTGCTCCTGAATGGAAAGTGTTGGATGTTGGCAGCGGACATCGACCCAACCGGAGAGCAAATGTTTTAATTGATAACGAATTAAATGAAACAGAACATCGATCAGGCAAAAAAGCACTTATACCTTCTGATAAAAAAATGGTTGTTGGCGATGCATTAAATATGCCTTTCGCAACTAAAGAATTTGATTTTATTATTGCTTCACATATTGCCGAACATGTTGACGACCCGGAACAATTTTGCAAAGAATTAGCGCGCGTAGGAAAAAGAGGTTATATCGAAACGCCCGGTGCTTTTGATGAATTTTTTCTGAACGAACCTTTCCATAAATGGGTAGTAAGTAAAAAAGAAAATTATTTAATATTTAAAGAAAAGAAAAATTTTAAACCTTTTTCAGAATTTATTTATAGTTTGATCTATCTGAATGAAACACGAACAGGACACAAACCGCTTTATTCATCAAACCCTTTTTTTAAACTGGTATCGAAATTTTTAAGTAAGATATGGCGATTCATCCCAAAATCATTCACCCGATTTTATTGGGAGAATTCAATTAATGTAAAAGTAATTCGTGTCGCGCAAAAACAATGTTAAAAAAGATCGCTTCCACATTTATTATTAAGATAGCAATTGCCATTATAAATTTAGCGATTGTAATCATCTTATCCCGCTTTATTGGCGCATCGGGTAAAGGAGAGGCAAGTCTTATTGTCACCACCATTGCAATGATTTTGCTTTTTTGCAATATGATTGGAGGCTCCTCCCTGGTTTATTTTGTTCCCAGATACAACACATTTTTACTTTTCCTGATCAGTAATTTATGGTCAGTTTTTATTTGTATCCTTTCCTATTTTATCTTCAAATCAGTTTCTCTCATTCCCGAAGCATTTGTTGTTCCTATAATTATACTCTCCCTGATCAATTCTTTTTTGGCAACAAATCTGACTATCCTTTTAGGTAAAGAAAAAATAATGAGCAGTACTATTATTTCCTTACTTCAAACGGTTGTTAATTTCATAATTCTATGGCTTCTTATAAAAAGTTTTGACCAGGTAAATATTGATGCGTATGTGTATTCGCTTTATGCAGCTTTTGGATCGGCATTGATAATAAGTACGATCTTAGTATTGCCTTATCTGAAAGTTATTTCATTTGAAGGAGCAAAAAAACTTTGTTATGAACTTTTAAAATTAGGTTTCTTAAATCAAGCCGGACATGTAATGAAGTTCGCAAGTTTCAGAATAAGTTATTATGTGTTGGCAGCCTATTCCGGTGAAGCTGTTCTTGGAGTATATTCCAATGGCATCTCTTTAACAGAATCTTTATTATTGATCAGCAATAGTTTTGCAACTATTCTTTATCCTAAAATTGCAAATAGCAATGATAAAACCTATTCTCAATTACTAACTTTACAAATGACAAAAATGAGCACTATCATTTGTCTGATAGCTCTTGTTCCATTATTGTTGTTGCCTTCCCAATTCTGGATCTGGTTATTCGGAAATGAATTTACTGGAGTTCGTCAGGTCATATTTTTACTTGCACCCGGACTTATTTTTTACAACATTGTATTGATCATCGGACATTATTTTTCCGGGACAGGCAATTACAAGATCAATACCATAGCCAGTTTAATAGGATTAGTGATAACGGTGATCTTAAGTTTATTGGTGATCCCAACTTATGGAATACTGGAAGCAGGAATTATTTCCACCATTTCTTATATTGGTATTGCATTATTTGTTATGATAAATTTTGCGAAAGAATCAAATATAAAAACATATCATTTGTTGCCTACGCTAACTGATTTTAAGTGGCTGCAAGCACAAGTGAAAGGATTATTAAAATAATAAAAATTCATTGAACATTATTTGTTATGGGTAAATTAAAAAAATTAATAAAAGCTTTTTCGTTGATCCTTAAAAAGCCGTCATTGCTGAATATAATTTTGGATTCAGCAGATGTAAATAAACAAGAAGTGATCAACAATTTTAATTTACCCGAAGGATTAAAAACAGTTGACATTATTGATCTGCTACCCAATTTTAATGAATTTGTTGACTATTACAGTTCATTGGATGGAGGCTCTACTCCTATCGATCTGGCATTATTAAAAGGACTGGCAAAAAATAAAAGCGAGTGCATGTATTTTGAAATAGGAACCTGGCGAGGCGAAAGTGTAGCGAATGTGGCTAGTGTAGCTAAAGAGTGCATTACCCTTAATTTGCCTGATACCGAAATGCTGAATATGGGTTTAGATAAAAACTATGTGAACCTGCATCGATTTTATTCCAGGGACCTAAAGAATGTTATACATATTCAAGCCAACTCTCTGACATTTGATTACAGCAATTATCAGCAAAGGTTTGACTTGATCTTTATTGATGGCGACCATCATTATGAAAGCGTAAAAAGCGATACACAAAATGCTTTTAAACTTTTAAAAGATAAAAACTCTATTATTGTATGGCATGATTACGGAAACAATCCAGGTGATATCCGTTGGGATGTTTTAAGAGGGATACTGGAAGGAACACCCGAAGAATACAGGAAAAACTTATACCGGGTTTCAAATACATTGTGTGCGATCTATACCTCCATGCCGATCAAAAGCTATTATCCGACAAATTTTGCAAGCCCACACAGCTATTTTTCCTTTGCAATTAAGAATCATTCAAAATAATTTTACTTCGTATGATTTTTTAGACAAAGCGAAACCTAATTTTGATCACAATTAATTTTGTTTTAAATCATTGATTTATATACATTTGCTTCTCTTGAAAATTTTAATACAAAAATCTAAAATTAATATGCTATGAAAAAACAATTACTATTTGGAATTGCTTTATGTATTGCAGGCGCAACAATTGCACAAAATTCAGCTCCTGCTACATCAAGTTATGCTCCATTAAAAATCACTTCAAAATTTGCAAATAAATGTGTTCCTTACCAAAAAAATCAGCAATTGGGTGCAGAGCAAAATTCATTTGAAAATGTTGTATCTACTATAAATAACGCCAATAAATCTAAGGCAAATAAACAAAACAGATCTTTTTTAGCTGAAGTTATTGGCTCTACCTATTATCAGCTCCAAACCAATGCCTCTATTTGTAACAGGATCGTTAAAAGTGCTGATGGTACAATTTCCGCTATCTGGACAATGGATCAAAGTGATGACCCTTGGCCAAACAGAGGTACAGGATATAATTATTTTGACGGAAATGCTTGGGGAACCCCTCCCTTAGTTAGAGTTGAAAACGCAAGGACCGGTTTTTCCAATATTGGTATTACTTCAACAGGAAAAGAAGTAATCATTAGTCATGATGCCTCTAAACTTCATATGTCAAGCAGAGCTGCAAAAGGAACAGGAGCATGGTCAGATACTGCATTAAGCGCTATTACAGATACATGGGCGAGATTGTCTGTTGGTGGTGTTGACGGAAAAACACTTCATGTAATTTCCAGTTCCGGTACTGGCGGAGGAACTGCCATGATCACTTTCCATGGCCAAACAGGTTCACTTAACTATTCTCGTTCTCAAGATGGTGGTACTACATGGGATAGACTTAGAACCATCATTCCTGAAATCGATTCTTCTAACTATGTTGGATTTGGAGGTGATCAATATGCAATTGATGCACAAGATAGTACTGTTGCTATTGTTATCGGAGGATTTGATACCGATCTTATTTTATTAAAATCAACTGATAACGGTGACAATTGGGTAAAAACAATTGTAAAGCAATTCGCTATACCAATGTATAATGGAACGACTATGAATACTGATATTGATGCGGATGGCGCAGGAGATACACTTGAAACCAATGATGCATCAGTAGCCGTTTTATTGGACAATCAAGGAAAAACACATGTTTGGTATGGAAGAATGTTTGTATTAGAAGAACCGGGAGCTACCGGACTTAGTTATTTTCCTTATACAGATGGATTAATGTATTGGAATGAAGGCTATGCTACAGATTCAGCAAAAATAATTGCAGGAGTTCAGGATCTTAACGGGAATGATAGTATTGATATGTATATTGATGGCACCAATGATGGAATGGGATATTACGGGGTAGCTTTATCCTCTCAGCCAAGTGCAGGAATTGATGCTGCCGGAAATATATACCTTTCTTATTGTAGTCTGTATGAAGGCATTGATCATACCGGAGGCGGAGCTTTGGATAATTCCAGTGGACCTCATGGAGCTGGGGGTAAAAATTATCGCCACATGTTTATTACAAGCTCTCCGGATGGAGGGAATACCTGGTGTAATCCTAAAGACATCACAAATCCTGAATCACCACTTGAAGGGAATTATGATTATTTAGAAGGCGTTTATGGAGCCATGGCAAAAGATGTTGACGGCAATATATACCTAATTACACAAGAGGATGGAAGCCCGGGCCAGGGTCTTTCTAAAGATGCATCAAGTGTAATAATTGATCCGCAAACTTCAGGAGCTGCTAATATTTTATATTATAAAATCCCGGTAGCTGATGCTTGTAGCAATGTAGGTATTCAAGAATTAAACAAAAACACAACAACTGTTTCTGTTTATCCAAACCCTGCAACAACAAGTGCTACCTTATCATTTACTACTACAACTAAAGAAAATGTTGTTGTAAAAATTTATAATGTAACCGGTCAGGTGGTAGCAGAAATAACTAACCAAACCTATAATGCAGGTACTCATAATTTAAATGTTAGCCTTGCAAAATATACTTCCGGCATTTATTTCTATACTGTTAAAGTTGGAAACACTATGAATTCAGGAAAAATGATTATAGAATAATTTTAAATTTTCTAATAAATTTCTCAAAGCCTTCGATAGCATATCGAAGGCTTTTTGTTTTTACCCTTTATGTTTTATACCAACTATATTTATAAAATGTTCCAATGTGTGAAGCCCTCAGAGTTTGTCGAGAATGTGCGCAGGAATTTGTTGGACCAAAATATATTGTAATTGGTTTTATACCATTTACCAGTATAAACTAGTTCAATTTAAATTGCCTCGCTCGTTTCTCGACTCCGCTCGAAATGACAGCGCTGGTGTCAATTTCGAGCATTCTGCGTTGAAGCAGACATATCGAGATTGTGTTGGGCTAAATTTCGGACTATAATATATTTAGAATTGGTATTACACAAACATATTCCTCATTTTTTATATTTCTACCGCTAAATAAATAAACCGACCGTTAGATCAGAATCCAAATTTTTTATTGCCTTTTTAATTATAAATATGAAACCGAAATTACTTATCAAATTGCTTGTTTTTATTAATCGAACTCAGGTTATTATATAATATATTATATTTGAAAAGAATTAACAAAATACGATCCTAAATATTAGGTCAAATATTGATTCTTCTAGAAAAGAAAATTTATTTAATAACTAGTTGATATTCAGTTTGTTGTTTTTTCCTTTAATTTTAATTGTAAAAAATCTGAAACACAAGCAACCATTGATGTCTTTTTTGTATCTCTTATTACGACAATAATGTTTTTTCTGAAAAAAAATAAAAAAAATTATGAAAATAATTATTAAAAGTCTTGTTTTATTTACTGTATTATTTTTGAGCTCAAGAGAAGCTTTTGCACAAGAAAAAAATAATGCTACATTTTCTGTTATTTCTAAATCAAAAATAACTAATGTGGAGCCCTATGTCAAAGCAGTGGAGGCTGCAAATTTTAGTTGTTATCATTTAAGAAAAACCAGACGAAAGATCACCTTTGACACAGGAGTGGTAATTGAACTTTTTTCAATTACTGAAATGATGGGTAAAGGCGTAAAATTTAATGCATCTTGCATTGCTGACGAAAGCAAACTCGAAAAAAATCCTCCGATTTACAATCTTTCAGAAACAGGAATTATCATGGAATTACATGATGATGTTCGATCGTATCAAAAACATCCTTAAGAAATAAAAATTAGTTAGAGTATTTAACATTGCCTTATTTAGTATTATTATGAAAAAAAATCTTTTACTAACAGCTTTTCTAGCTATCTGCTCAACTTTTATTATGGTTGCTCAGGGGGATGATTGTACTACTGCCCAAAATCTTGGTTCATTGCCAACTCCTGGGGCATGTACTAGTGGTGTACAGAATGGTGCCGCTACCTCAGTTTCTGGAAGTATTACATCTGCAACAGCCGGAAATCCGTATGTTTATCAAAGCGGTTGTGCTGGAGGTGGAACAATGGCTACTTTTGCACACGATGTCTGGTATCAGTTCACGGCAACAGGAACTACGGTTAATATTAATATTACAAGTGGAACTGTTTCAAGACCTAACATTGCATTATATTCAGGAACATGCGGTAACTTAGGAGGTATAGGCTGTAATATTGGAACAACCGGAGGAACAGCATCTTTAACTGTTACACAGATTCAGCAAGGCCAAACTTATTATATTCAGGTGTCAGGAAACTCTACTACAGCAGGAGGAAATTTCAATTTAAGTGTTGACAATGACTTTGACTGCAACGACTGTTTAACGTCATCTGTTTTAACGGCATCGCCACTTCCTGTTAATGGCGCATATCAACCTGGTCAGGTAGTGACATTTTGTTATAAGATCACCGGATATACTCATCAAAATACGAATTGGTTACATGGAGTACAGGTTTCCTTTGGAAGTGGCTGGTCTGGGATTTCCAATACTACTCCTGCTGCAGATTGCGGTGGTTCTGGCACTTGGGCATACTATCCTGGTGGAGCAGGCGGTTTCGGGGCAGGGTTTTATTTTGATTACGATGGTTTCCCGAATGGTCCGGGAGATGGCAATCCGGCAAATAATTTAGGAGATAATTGTGCAGCAACAGGATCTAATTTATGGACATTTTGCTGGAAGCTTACTGTGAATGGGGGGTGTTCGCCCGGTTCAAATCTTTCTGTTACTGTAAATACTAGCGGGGATGGAGAGTCAGGCAGTTGGACCAGTCTTGGATGTACTGATGATGACCCTTTGCTCTTTAATGCGATCGGCTCATGCTGTCCGCCCACTATGGCAAGTACTCCAACTTGTTCTGGTGTAAACAATGGTACCGCAACTGCTACTCCTATTGGTGCAGGAACATTTACCTATTCCTGGTCTCCAGGAAGTCAGACAACTCAAACAGCCACAGGATTAGCAACGGGGACATATACCGTAACCGTTACCAATACAGGAACAAATTGTGCGGCTACGAATACCGTAACAGTAGCTGCAAGCATAGCTCCTGTTTCAAATGCAGGGGCAGATATTTCATTATGTTCTGGAATTTCGGGCTCAATAGGAGCGGCAGCTATAGCCGGCAATACGTATTTATGGTCACCAACGACTGGCTTAAGTAGCAGTACTTCGGCAAACCCTACTGTAACAATAACTAATGGAGGGGCAACAACAATAACTACCACCTATACAGTTACAACTACTAATACTGCAACCACATGTACTTCAACCGATGTGGTGATAGTAACAGTAAAACCTAAACCGGTAGTAATAGTACCCGCAAACATTTCGCAATGCGCAGGGCCACTTGTAGCAGCATCCTCATTTACAAGTACACCTGCAGGAGCCACTTTCGCATGGACAAATTCAAATACTGCAATTGGTCTTGCTTCTGGGAGCGGAACAGGAAATGTGCCTTCATTTACAGGAACAAATACAACATCAAGTCCGATAACATCTACAATTACTGTTACTCCTACACTCAACGGCTGTACCGGACTTCCTGTATCCTATACAATAACTATAAACCCCCAACCTACATCAACGTTTACACAATCTGCTAACCAGTGTTTAACAGGTAATTCTTTTACGTTTACAAATACAGGTAGCACAACAGGCTGTACTTATTCCTGGAACTTTGGTGGTGGCGGAGCATCCCCGGCAACTTCTACTTCAAACAATCAAACTGTTACTTTTACAACAGCCGGAACCTACACAATTACACATATTGTAACGGCTTCAGGTGGTTGTACTTCAACTACTACAAGTCCGGTTACCATTTATCCAATGCCTGTTGTTACAGTTACTCCTTCTTTTGCTATTTGTGCAGGAGCCGGAACTGCCGGAAATTTAACTGCTGCCGGTGCATCTACCTATACTTGGAGTCCTGCAACTGGATTAAGCGCCACAACAGGAGCAACAGTAACAGGCAATCCGGCTGCAACCACTACTTATACTGTAACCGGAACTTCTGTAAACGGATGTGTTGCAACAGCTACCGTTACTATCACTGTTAAGCCAATCCCTGTGGTTTCTTCTACTCCTATTACTATTTGTGCTGGAACGCCAGGAACCTTAACAGCATCCGGAGCAACCACTTATTCATGGTCACCTGCAACAGGATTGAGTGCAACAACAGGAACTTCAGTAACAGCAAATCCTCCTTCAACAACAACATATACTATTACCGGAACTTCTTTAGGTTGTTCTGCAACAACAACTGTTGTGGTTACAGTCAACCCGATACCTGTAACATCGGTAACCTCAGCAACGGTATGTCCGACACAAACGGCCACATTAACCGCGAGTGGAGCAACCACCTATTCCTGGACAGCAGGCTTAAGTTCAACAACAGGCGCAACAGTCACAGGGGCACCGGCATCTACCACAAGTTATACAGTAACCGGAACATCCTTAGGCTGTTCCAGCACAGCTGTTGCAACGATAACAATTGGCGGCAGTATAACCCCAACGGTAAACTCCCCCACAATTTGTGTTGGACAAACCGCAACCTTAACAGCAGCCAATGCAACAACATTTTCCTGGACAGCAGGTCTAAGTTCAACAACCGGAGCTACTGTAACGGGCTCTCCTGCAACAACAACGAGTTATACCGTTACAGGTACTGCCGGAGGATGCACAGGCTCAGCGGTTGCAACCATTACCGTTAATCCATTACCAACCATAACAGCTTCTCCTATAGCCATATGTGCTGGAATTCCGGGAACATTAACAGCTTCCGGAGCATCCACTTATTCATGGGCACCATCAACAGGCTTAAGTGCCACAACCGGAGCTTCCGTAACAGCTAACCCTGCAGCAACAACAACTTACACCGTAACAGGTACTTCAGTCGCAGGATGTGTAAACACAGCAACAGTTATTGTAACAGTAAATCCTTTGCCAACAGTTTCTTGTACTCCAATTACTATCTGTTCGGGTATCGCAGGAACGTTGACAGCAAGCGGTGCATCTACCTACACATGGGCTCCTGCTACCGGCTTAAGTGCCACAACAGGGACCTCTGTTTCAGCTAATCCAGCTGCAACAACAACCTATACAATTACAGGAACATCCGCTGTAGGATGTGTGAACACCACTACAGTGATCGTTACCGTAAATTCGCTACCTGTTATTTCTGTATCTCCAATTACGATATGTGCAGGCATTGCCGGTACATTAACAGCTTCGGGTGCCAATACCTATTCCTGGTCGCCAGCCACCGGCTTAAGTGCCACAACCGGAGCAACCGTTTCAGCTAATCCGGCAGCAACTACAACCTATACTGTAACAGGTACAGCAGCATCAGGATGTATTAATACAGCTACAGTAACAGTAACAGTAACACCAGCTGCAACACTTTCAATAGTAGAAGTAAATATTTCCTGCTTTGGCGGGACAAATGGATCCGCCACAGTAACACCTGTTGGCGGAACAACACCATACACCTATTCATGGGCTCCAAGTGGCGGAACAGCTGCAACAGCAAGCAGCTTAGCTGTTGGAACCTACACGGTTACAGTTACAACTAACAATGGTTGTATTTCAACGACAACAGCTAACATAACAGAACCAGCCGGTATGACACTTACCATGTCTTCCGTAAATGCTACTTGTGGTGCAGCAAATGGGCAAGCATCAGTTAGTGTAACCGGTGGCTCTCCGGGATACACGTATTCCTGGGCTGCATCAGGAGGGACTGCTGCTACAGCAACCAGTCTGACAGCTGCAACTTATACCGTGACGGTAACAGACTTAAACGGATGTATCAGTACAAATTCTGTTGCTGTAAATAACAGTGGATCTCCTACTGCCAGTACAACAGTGATCTCCGATGTTTCTTGCTTTGGCGGAAATACAGGTTCTGCATCAGTAACTATTTCGGGTGGCAGTTCACCTTATACACAAGTTTGGTCCCCAAGCGGTGGAACAGGTTTAACTGCAACAGGTTTAACTGCCGGCACCTATACTGTTACAGTTACAGATTTTGCAGGTTGTATTGTTACGGCAAATGCAACGATCACTCAACCTCCTGTATTAACAGCATCAACAGCAACCACAGATGTGATATGTTTTGGAGGATCCACGGGAACAGCGAGTGTAACAGCAGGAGGAGGGACATCCCCCTATACCTATTCATGGGCACCAAGTGGAGGAACGGGTATAAGCGCAAATGGTTTAATAGCCGGCAGCTATACCGTAACAGTAACAGATTTCAAAAGCTGTACAACAACAGCAACAGCCACGATAGCTCAACCAACGGTGATTACGGGAACAACAAGTAATACACCTGTATCGTGCTT
>MEPB01000083.1 GCA_001769385.1 Bacteroidetes bacterium RIFCSPLOWO2_12_FULL_35_15
TAGAGCAGACTTTTTACAAATTTTTAGTCCTATTGAAAACTTAATTTATATTGCAAAAAAAAGAGGCTGCCCTTTTGAGACAGCCTCTTTATTTTTTTATCCTAAAAAAATTCTTACCCTCAAACTTACATCCAATAATTATCCTTCCTTAAAAAAATAAGGTATTTCCCCTTTATTGCCTAAAAAATATTTAAATAAAAAAATAATGTTAGGTTATTAACTAATTGATTATTAAATTTTTGCGGAAATTTCTATGTTTTTTTACTGCTAAATTAATAGTGCTTTATAGATGATTAGCTATATTTGAGCCAATTACTAAATTTTATGAAGTTTACTGCCATAGTCGTTGAGGATGAATATAAAGTAAGAGAAGTTTTTTTAGATTTAATTCATCACTATTGTAAGGAAATAGAAATTGTTGGACAGGCTGAAAATATTTTAGAGGCATATGATCTAATTCTTTCTACAAAACCAAATATCGTTTTTTTAGATATTGAAATGCCCAACGGAACTGGATTTGACCTTTTGGCAAAATTTCCTGATCCCCCTTTCGAAGTAATTTTTGTTACATCTTATGGAAATTATGCAATCAAAGCTATAAAATTCAGTGCGCTTGACTATTTACTAAAGCCTGTTATGATAGCTGATTTGTTGGGAATGTTTGAGCGGGTAAAAGCTAAATTTAAAAATCGGAATCAATTTGAACAATATAAAGTCTTGTTTGAAAATCTAAATAGTCAGACAGCAAAAAAAATGATTGTAAACACAAAATCAAAAATAGAAAGTGTTTTTTTGCATGAGATCATTTATTTTGAGGGCGATAGAAATTATACTACTATTCATATCATAGATAGAACAATTTATGTTGCTAAAAATTTAAAAGAATACGAAGATTTACTTTGCATACCTGAATCTTCTTTTGTGAGGAGTCATAAAGCTTACATAGTTAATTTCGACTTTGTTCATAGTATTGGTAGAGGAGAAGATTATACCATACGGTTAAAAAATAATATTCATCTTGAAATATCAAGAAGAAAAAAGCAGGAACTGGTTGAAAAACTAAATTCTCAATAAATATAATTTCAAAAAATACAATCAAGTATTTTCATTTTCCTGCCATTGGATCAAAAAAACAACCGTTTGATAAGAATCCTTAGCGTTTCCTAACTTTTTTTTTATTTTTGGTAAAAACAGGTGTTTTTGTTCAGAATTATTAGAAAATTATGGGCAGACCAATAATAAAAATATATGGAACATACAGCTATTCCGGCCACAAAACCTATACTTTTTTTATCGCATAAATGTGGGCAATTGGAAGTGACGTGGATAAAAGATAATAATGTTGAGGCTATTCATATTGAAGTGGATAGGGATGATGGTAATGGATTTCAGTTTTTAACAATAAGTAGCATTCCAAATTATACCGACTTAGCAGCATTAACAAGCAAAGGAACATGGAAATACCGAGGTGTTTATTTAGTAAGGAGGGAAAAAATAGGTGAATGGAGTGATGTGGTTAGTATATCCGTTTGAAATTGTAAATTAAGGTAAATCTTTAAACAGAAATTCACACGTAATGAACTTCAAAATTGACAAAGAGATTTTAGATACAACTATTCATTGTAAATACAACTTTGAATGTTTGCAAAATGAAAATCATTTATGTATAAAAGCTAATGTGGATAGTTGCATAAATGATTCAGTTCATTTTATAAATTGTTCTGAACCTTGCTACAATTATAAAATTAGTTTCGGGAATTCAAAAATTTGTTTCTGTCCTACAAGAAAAGAAATATTTAATAAATATAACGTGTAATTGATAATTTAATTCAATTACTTAAGGCCTGTTTAAATTTTAATAAAAGAATCTGAATACGATGTTTTTAACCATTCTGTCATTTCTGACCAGAGGGAGAATCTCGCCTTCGTAAAATTGAGATTCCTTTCTTAATTTCATTTCCTTCGAAATCACATATAATACATTTTGAGTAAAACTTAAACAAACTCTAAGTATAAATAAAAAAAAATCCCGAATTTATTTCGGGATTTTTTTTACTTAAAACTTTCTAACTTTCAAGCTTTTTCAACTAAATATACTACATATGTATCACCTCGCCATAAGCAGCAGCAGCAGCTTCCATGATGGCTTCGCTCATCGTTGGGTGAGGATGTACCGCTTTGATCAATTCATGTCCTGTTATTTCTAATTTACGTGCCACCACTATTTCAGCGATCATTTCAGTAACATTTGCACCAATCATGTGAGCGCCTAACAATTCACCATATTTTGCATCGAAAATTAATTTCACAAAACCATCTTTTGCCCCTGCAGCACTGGCTTTTCCGGAAGCTGAGAATGGAAATTTACCAACTTTGATTTCGTATCCGGCTTCTAAAGCTTTTGCTTCAGTATAACCAACAGATGAAATTTCGGGTTGACAATACGTACATCCCGGTATGTTATTGTAATCTAATGCTTCAGGAGATTGTCCGGCAATTTTTTCGACACAAATAATTCCTTCTGCCGATGCAACGTGTGCCAAAGCTTGTCCGCCAACACAATCACCAATTGCAAAATAACCCGGTATGTTTGTCTGATAATACGGATTTGTTAAAATTTTCCCTTTGTCTGTTGCAATGCCAACCTCTTCTAATCCTATGTTTTCTAGGTTTGTCTGAATACCAACCGCTGATAATACTATTTCGGCATCAACGATCTGTTCTCCTTTTTTTGTCTTTATTTTTACTTTGCAATCAGCACCTGTTGTATCAACACTTTCAACACTTGCTTCTGTCATTACTGTCATTCCTGATTTTTTGAAGGAACGTTCCAGTTGTTTCGAAACTTCAGCATCTTCAAATGGGACAATACTTGGTAAAAATTCTACCAACGTTACTTTTGTTCCCATGGTATAATAAAAATAAGCAAACTCACTTCCAATAGCTCCTGAACCAACAACAACCATTGATTTTGGAAGTTTGGGTAAGGTCATTGCATCACGGTACCCTATAATTTTTTTACCATCCTGAGGCAAGTTTGGCAATTGACGTGAGCGGGCACCAACCGCTAATATTATATTTTTTGATTCGTAGGTGGTCACTTTCCCGTCAGCACCGGTAACATCTACTTTTTTACCTGCTTTTACTTTGCCCGTTCCGGTAATGACATCAATTTTGTTTTTCTTCATCAAAAACTCGATCCCTTTGCTCATTCCATTAGCCACATCCCGACTACGTTTTACAATTGCACCAAAATCAGCTTCACCACCATTAACTTTAATGCCATATTCAGCTGCATGATTTAAATATTCAAATACCTGAGCACTTTTTAATAATGCTTTTGTAGGAATACAACCCCAGTTTAAACAAATGCCGCCTAAGTTCTCGCGTTCTACAATAGCTGTTTTTAAACCCAATTGCGAAGCTCTGATTGCAGCCACATATCCACCGGGACCGCTTCCTATTACTATTAAATCGTATGCCATTTTATATTTTGATTAATGATTTTTATTAAAATTTTTTTGCATTGCGAAATTAGCAATTTATTTTAGGTTTCAAATAGCTAAAGTCATGAATTTAAAGGTTACTAATAAACGAATTGTTACTAATTTACCAATCTGTGCTTTTTTTTGTTTCCTGAATTCTTACTATTTCTTTTATTAATTACAACTCGTTTGTTTTGTAAATTAGTTTTTCATTCGTTTATTCGCAACCATTTTTCGTAAATTCGCAGCCTTAATTCGTACGATCTTTTTTTGTAAATTCGATTCTATTTGTTTATTCGTAACCATATTAACATGAACTATATAATTTCTTACCAGAACCCCCACGATCATTTTATTGATATTGAATTTATTGCTGATAAAATAACAATGGATGAAACATTCATTCAACTCCCTGCATGGCGACCGGGGAGATATGAGTTAGGTAATTTCGCGAAAAACATTCAAAAATGGGCTGCATTTGATGAGAATGGAATTGCTCTTTCATTTCAAAAAGTAACAAAAGATCGCTGGAAAGTAAATACAAAAGGTAGTTCCAAATTGCATATTAAATATAATTATTATGCAGCCGAACTCAATGCAGGCTCCACTTTTTTAGATGTCTCTCAATTGTATATGAATCCTGTTAATTGTTGTGTATATATTCCGGAACGTATTAACGAATCCTGTGAACTTGCTTTGCAATTGCCTGTTGATTATAAAATAGCTATTGGTTTGCCCTCTTCAACATTTTGTAAGGAAAGGGTAGGATGGAGGTGTTTTCATGCAAACAGTTTTCACGATTTGGCTGATTCTCCATTCATTGCATCTAATTGCATGCAACACCAAAAAATTACCTGTGCAAATACAGATTTTAATTTCTGGTTTCAGGGCGAATGTAAACCTGATTGGGGAAAACTTTCAACTGATTTTATGAAGTTTTGTAATCATCAATTGGAGATGATGCAACAAGCTCCTTTTAAATCCTATCATTTTTTCTTTCAGATTCTTCCAACAAAAATATATCATGGCGTTGAACATACAACAAGTACTGTTATTGCATTAGGTCCCGGATACAATCTGATGAAAGGAGAGTTGTATGAAGATTTATTAGGCGTAAGTTGTCACGAATTATTTCATGCCTGGAACGTTAAAACGATACGCCCTATTGAAATGCAACCCTATGATTATACTAAAGAAAATTATTCAAAACTTGGTTATGTCTGCGAAGGGGTTACCACCTATTATGGTGATTATTTGTTATTTCGTTCAGGTGTATTTAATGAAGATCAATATTTTCAAACCTTTGCAGAGCGATTACAAAAACACGAAGATAATTTTGGTCGTTTCAATTTATCCGTTGCTGATTCATCCTTTGATACCTGGTTAGACGGATATACTCCCGGGATCCCTAATCGCAAAACAAATATTTATGATGAAGGTTGTTTGTTAGCATTTGCAACAGATATGTTTATTCGAAAAAGCACGAACAATGAAAGATCACTGGATGATGTAATGCGTTATTTGTTTACCGAATTTGCCTTAAAAGGGAAAGGATATTCTGATATGGATTATAAAGGTGTTATTGAGCACTTTGCCAACAAATCATATGATGAAATATTCAATTACATTAATTGTCCGGTGGATTATGAGCCAATATTAAAAGAAGCAATGAATTATATCGGCTGCGAATTTATTAAATCCTCCTCCCCTAAATTTAATGAACATGCACTAGGTATGAAAGTGAATGAAGTTGCAGGAGTTTGTAAAGTAACATCTGTTTATCCGCGTTCCATTGCTGATTTAGCAGGAATACATAATAATGATGATATTTTAGTAGTGAATAACATCCAAATCAAACCCGATGGTTCGGGGACAAATTTCACTGAATGGTGCAACTATTTTGGAAATGCTCCATTGCATATAACTTTTGCTTCCAATGGAATTGTTAAACAAGCAGAACTTATTCCTAAGCTTAACAATTATTATAAAATTGTTAAGATGCAGAAGAATTCAGCAGCGAATGAACTTCAAAAAAATAATTTTGAAAAGTGGAGTAAAAATAAATTTTAATGAAAAAATTAATTATGGAAGAATCAGGATCAATTAATGAACAAGAAATAAAAAAACGACCTTTATCACTATCTGTATTGTGCATCCTGACTTTTATTTTTTCAGGACTTACCTGTTTTTCTTCTCTTTTTATTCCCGTTTTTTCTGACCTTATGGTCGATCTTTTAAAATCTAATCCTGATTACGATGAAGCAGTAAAGGCTGAAACAATTCGTTTAATAAAAGCAGGATGGGGATATTACTCAGTTAATTTTCTACTTTCCTTTTTTTCTTTGACCGGTGCTATTTTAATGTGGAAACTAAAAAAGATAGGATTCCATTTTTATGCATTATCCAATTCCGCTTTATTATTTGTACCGTCACTTTTTTTGGGAATAACTATAAGTTGGTTCGGTATTTTTTTTGCTGCAGGTTTAATAGCATTATATGCCTTTCATTTAAAAGAGATGACATAAAAGCAAATTCCTTGAGTTGTTAACAAACTTTTTTGATCTTTGAGGTGTTGAGAATCAAATGTTTACTGCCTCTTTACTGTCTTTAATTAGCGTAATATGAGTCCATATTTGTTAATAAAATGCGATAAACAAATTTTGTCCGCCTTGATTTTTTCGTTTATTTAGCATTTAGAACACAAAATAAATTATAAACTAAAAATTAAAATTATGGAAGAAACAAACACAGGTGCTGCAATGCCAGCAAAAAGACCAACATTTTTAACAGTATTATGTATCCTATCATTTGTAGGTATTGCATTTAGTTTGATTGGTGGGATTATGAACTACTTTACATATTCAACATTGGCAAGTGCCGGTAGTATGTTAGGTGATATGAGTTCTGAAGGTGGAAAAGAAATGGGTGCAGCAATGAATGCAATGGCTGATGTTATGGGAATGGACTATGGCAAAATGGCGATGGTTGCATTAATTCAGGCATTGTTAAATATTCCTATTTTAATTGGAGTTTTAATGATGTGGAAACAAAAGAAAACAGGTTTTTATGTTTACGCTGCTTTTGAAATCATTCAACCTGCATTACCATTAATTATGGGATTAGGTTTAGTTGGTGGAATCATGGCAACAGTAGGTTTAATTTTCGGAGTTGTATTTGTTGTGCTTTATGGTTTGAATTTAAAACATATGTCATAATTAATAAATTAAGAAAAAATAAAAAATCCCGGGTAAATTTTACCTGGGATTTTTTTTATGAAAAACTTTTCAAATTGAATTTTCAAACTAATACCATTAGCTTATATAAAATATACCAATTATTTCCCTCTCTTTCGGAAAGGGATTAAGGCTGAGGTCAGAAAAAAAACTGTTTTATTTAAGCTAATGGTATAACTATTTCACAGCAATTACGCTTATTTCTACATTAACATTCAATGGAAGTTTTGATACTTGAACCGTTTCTCTTGCCGGAAAACCTGCCTGTCCGGCAGGTAGGTCGTTTTTAAAAAAAGATCCATACATTTCGTTAACAATTGCAAAATTATTCATATCGGTTAAAAAAATAGTGGTTTTTACAACATGTGTAAAATCCATTCCCGCTTCAGTCAAAATAGCTTGCACATTTTCCATTACCTGTTTTGTCTCCGATTTTATATCGCCAAGAATTAATTCTCCTGAAGCAGCATTTTTACCTACTTGTCCGCTTACATAAAGCGTGTTGCCTGTTAGTACTGCTTGACTGTATGGCCCAATTGGGACGGGTGCATTTTTTGAGGTGATTATCTTTTTCATTTAATCTACGAATTACGAATTTAAAACGAATGTACGAATATTTACTTTTTGCGAAAATACAAACCAATATGAGATAGTAGTTGATGAAATGTAAAATATATTTTCAATGAAACTCCCAACCCCAAATTCGTAACAATTCGTTGTCAGGCGAAGGTGCAGAATTCTAAGAGGGCTGGTCACCCTGAGTTTGTCGAAGGGGTGGGAAAGCCTACACACATGTTTCGACAAACTCAACATGACCGCACACGATTCAAGTTGGTCACCCTGAGTAAAGTCGAAGGGCTTATTTCGTAGATCTATTTGTAGTCGTACCAATCTTTTCTTCTGCTTAATTTAAGATCTTTTAACGTAGCTGATTTTACATTAATATCAAGTGAAAAGCTTTGGCGGAATCCAAAGGGAACCCAGTTAAAATGCATTTCCCAGCAATGCAGGTCACGATAAATATTTACTGATGTCAAGGTTAATTTTTTTGTTGTAAAATCATAACCGGATGTTAAACTGAGCTTCCATTTTTTTGTTAAGCTTAGATCACCATTAAAAGTTGCTGACTGCGTGACCTCATCTTTTGTAAGTGCCTGTTTAATATAATTAAGGTTATAATATATATTAAGGTTCCATGGAATATTAAAATCAACATAGGCATCAGGGTGTGAATTAATATAATCTAACTCATCCTGGGTTGCAACAGGACTTGTTTTTGGGGCTTTCGTTTTTTCTTTGCTATGCAAGTTTGTACTTACAGAAAGATTTCCGGATGTTAATCGCCCAATACGGTCGTTTTCAAGTTCAAAATATTCAATTCGTTCTCCCACAGAGTTGATCTGATAAGGATCGAGGACAGCCGAAGCATTGACATCAATAATTTTAAAAAGTTTTGTGCGGCCGTTTAAATTAATAACGGACCAGTTGTAATTTTTTACCGAAGCATTATAATAAAATGAAAACCCGAAATTGTCTATCAACGAAACTTTCTTGAAAACTGCTCCTGAATCACTCTGGCTTTTTATTTTGGCTTCCAACGTGTTATTTAAACTAAAAGAGATCAATCCTGATTTTCCGGGAGGAGGGGTGCCATAAATAGCATTTCCAAAAATTGAATATTGTTCCGTTCTTCCGGTTTTATCCACTTGAACATTTTTATAGTATCCATATTGACTTTCACTGAAATCAGGCCGGTAACTGGCAGAAAGAGTTGGTGTGGCCACATGCCTGATTTGTTTCAAATGTTTTGTTCTGAAAAAATAATCACCATACAAATTCGTACTCAATCCTGCTGAAAAGCTGTATTCATAAGCCAGTTTTGCACCAGGGATCGTATCAATAAACAGTGGAGTTACATTGGGATCATAAATTTTATTGATCGTTTTAAAATACATTGAGCTGGATGTATTGATGCTTGGAGTAAGCGTAAAGTATTTCAAGAGATTAAATGAAGTGCTTATTGGAACGGCAACATGTACTCCATTTTGCATGTGTTTTAAGGTTTTACTTGTAAAAAGTAAGGAGTCGTATGTGTTAATAACATTGCTGGCATTTGCAGATGGACTTATTCCAATTTTATCATACCATTTATTGCTAATACTATTTTTATTTTTGAAAGGATAAACACGATTCATTGTTAGTGCCAATTCCGGCAAACTAATATCAATTTTTTTTGTGATTGTATTTTGGCTATGACGCGCATTGGCCGAAAAGTTAAAGGGCGTTCCGGTAAATGTTTTAGAATAAGAAATGTTCGATGAAAAGGTATTTGATAGGTAATCCCCGGTTGCACCGCCATTGTATCTGTAATAAGAACTGCTTCCTGCATTTACATTTGCCGAAAAACGACTGCTGGGGTTGGATTTTGTGTCTTGAGAATGGTTCCAGCGAACAAAAAAATCGTTTCGGGTGGTTGAATTAGGCAAAGCCAGGTCACCATCGATCATTCGCGAATAGTTAATGTTTAAGCCTCCATAATAGCGATACCGCATTTTGTAATTGCTATTCGCTTTTACTCCAAAACTTCCGTTTGAATATACATCAGCACGTAAAGCAAGATCAACATATTCACTCATTCCAAAATAAAAACCACCATCTTTCAGAAAAAATCCCCAATTGTTCGATTCCCCATATGTGGGAAGTAGTATTCCCGAAGTCCTTCCCTTTTTATTAGGAAAGTATCCGAAAGGAATAGCTAATGGGGTTGGGATATCTGCTATCCAAAGTTCGGCAGGTCCTGTAATTATTTTATCTTCAGGAATAACTTTAATTTTTTTAGCGCCAATATAATAATGAGGATGTTCCAGATCGCAGGTTGTATATTTCCCACGAGCTACGTAATAAATGTTGTTGGTGTCTTTTTTTATATCATGTCCATGTATATAACCATCACCCTGTTGTGTAATAACATCTTTTATTTTACCTTTTTTTGTTTTAAAATTATAATAGATCTCCCCGGCATTAAATTTTTCACCTCCCTGCTCTGAAATTGGCTTTTGAACTATGTTCCCTGCACTGTCCTGAATTCCTTTTGAATATAAAAGGTTTTTGCCATAATCCAATTCGATATATCCTGCTTCCAGTTTCATATCTTCATAAACTACGATAGCATGATTATATAGGTACACTTTTTGATGCTCCATGTCGAGTACCATGGAGTCGGTTGCACTATAGGTAACTTTTTCCTTTAGAAAAGAATTATCATTTAGTGATTTTTTAATTGTGTCGGCAACAGCTTGTTTAATTCCAGAAGTTGTGGTATTTGCTGTTTTTATTGTTGCATCGGTTCGTGTATCTGTTTGGAATACAGTTGCAAAGTTTGTTTCGGTTATTAACAAACTTAGGAGGAAAAAAAGTATTTTTATAAGGCTTCTAGGCAACTTTTACTGTTATTTTTGCTTTATATTAAAATTTAAGGCTCAAAACTAACTAAAAAAAAACAAAAAGCTTTGTCGTTTGTATAGTTTGCAAACATTTAATTGTTGTAAAAATAAAATGCAATTAACATTAAAAAGATTGAAAAACCCGTTCAGCATATCTCTTTTATTAATAAGCTGTTTTTTGGTGAGCTCCTTCTCCCCAAAATTCAAGCCAGTATTTGCAGTTAAAACAGTGGTGATTGATGCAGGACATGGCGGTAAAGATCCCGGATGCCATGGTAGTAAATACAAAGAAAAAGATATAGCACTTGCAGTCGCGCTAAAACTTGGAAAATACCTGGAGGATAATTTTAAAGATGTGAAAGTAATTTATACCCGAAAAACAGATGTATTTGTTGATTTACAGGAACGTGCTAACATTGCTAACCGTGCAAAAGCGGATTTGTTCATTTGTATTCATTGTAATTCAGCATGTGTGAGAGATAAGAAACTGAAACGGGATGTTTGCAGGGATCAGGTGTGTGGAGCAGAAACGTATGTAATGGATATTAAAAATGAAAAAGGGAAATCAGATGTTGCCAAACGTGAGAATTCAGCTATTTTGCTGGAAGATGATTATGTAAAGAAATATGATGGTTTTGATCCGAATTCAGATGAATCCTATATCATCATGAGTATGTTTACCGATACCTATGTGAATCAAAGTTTAAGCTTCGCTTCAAAAGCCCAGAAACAATACAACACTAAAGCCGGCAGGATAGATAAAGGTGTGAAACGAGCAAGCTTATGGGTTCTTTGGCGCACTTATATGCCAAGTGTATTAACTGAAATAGGATATTTGTCGAATCTTCAGGAAGAGCAATTTTTGGGTTCTTCAAAAGGACAGGATTATATTGCATCAGGACTTTTTAGAGCATTTAGGGAATATAAGGACGAGGTGGAAGGAATCTCAAAAAAATATGATGATGACTTTGAAAACCAAAAGCCCTTTAAAATGGATAAACAGGATTCATTAGAGGTAAAGGAGTTAAAAAAATCCAATCACCAGGAAATACCGGATAGTGCGATTGTAAGAAAGGTAAATGAGACTAAAATTAATAAGGAGGATGATAAGATAAAAAATTCAGATTCAAAAAAGGATACCAGCATTTCCATTAAAAAAGATAGTAAAGTAAATACAATAGAAGATCCTGAAATTGTTGAAAAAAACAACCGGAAATCCGAAATAGTATATAAAGTGCAATTGTTATCATCTGATAAAAAGCTCCTTTTTGATTCTGACAAATTAAAGATCATTGATAAGCCGGGAGAATATATGGATAAAGGAGTTTACAAATATACTGCGGGTGAATTTATTGATAAAAAGGATGCAATAGAACTTCAAAGCCAATTGCGAAAAAATGGTTTCAAAGATGCTTTTGTTATCGCAATGCAGGGTGGAAAAAGAATTCCTCTCAAATAATTCCAATATTTCATTAAATTTGCCTCACAACTAATAAAATTAATTTTGAAACTATCGAAAGAAGTCAGAGTAGGAATAATCACTACTATTGCCATTGGCTGTTTTATTTATGGTTTTAATTTTCTAAAAGGAAGAAATTTTTTCTCTCATCAACGCGTTTTTTATGCGGTTTATTATGATATTGACGGCTTAGTGGATGGAAATCCATTAATGATAAACGGGTTTAAAGTAGGAATAGTCAGTGACATAAAATTATCTGCTGATACCTCCCGTAGAGTTATCGTTACCTTATTGTTAGATGATGAAGTTGAAGTGCCAAAAAGTACAATAGCGAAAGTTATCAGTTCAGATATTTTGGGCTCAAAAGCGGTTCAGTTAGTTTTGGGTCATGGAACAGACTATGCAAAAGTAGGTGATACATTGCAATCTGCTCAGGAAGATAATTTAAAACAAGCTGTAAATAAAACCATTGCTCCTTTACAAAAAAAAGCAGAAGGATTAATTGCTTCAATCGATTCGGTGATGATAGTTGTTCAGCAAGTTTTTAATGAAAGCGCCCGCCAAAATCTTGCTAAAAGTTTCGAAAGTATTAAAGGTGCGATCACTTCATTACAAACCACTTCATTCCGTTTAGATACTTTAGTTGTAACAGAAAGATATAAGATCTCAGAAATACTTACAAAAATTAATCAGCTTGCCACGATGCTTGGAAATAATAGCGATAAACTTTCTAATGTGATTAATAATTTTTCAAACATTAGTGATTCACTTGCAAAATCAAATTTAACATCCGCAATAAATAATGCAGACATAGCTTTGGGACAGGCATCCGGCATTATGACAAAAATAAATACCGGACAGGGCTCTTTGGGATTGCTTGTAAATAATGATAGCCTGTATCGCAAACTTGATAAATCTGCCGATGATTTAGATAAATTATTGAAAGATGTGCGTCTTAATCCTAATCGTTATATAAACATCAGGAATAAACGCAAAAATTATAAAGAATAATACTTTTTTATTATGATCTCAACCATCGTTTTTATTCTGCTGGTAATTGCAGGAACGGCTTTTTTTACCATCAATACACTTAAAGTAAAACGTAATATTTATCTTGGAAAGGACCTGAATCGAAAGGATAATTCCGCAGAACGATGGAAAATAATGACACTGGTTGCACTTGGCCAGAAAAAAATGTTTTCAAGACCTGTTCCTGCCCTGCTACATTTGTTTTTATATGCAGCATTTGTTATTACACAAATCGAATTAATTGAAATTTTTGCTGACGGAACGATGGGAAGTCATCGGATTTTTCGTCCTTCTTTAGGCGGTTTTTATACATTCATGATAAGCTTTATTGAAATTTTATCAGTATTGGCTTTCATCGGTACGATCGCATTTTTAGCAAGACGTAATTTATTGAAAGTACCACGCCTGGCACAAAGTGAATTAAATGGCTGGCCGAAAATGGATGCCAATATAATTTTACTGGCGGAAATTACACTGATCTGTTGTATTTTTATGATGAACGGAGCTGATGAGGTGCTCTATTCGCAAGGTTTATCACATGCTCAAAATTTAGGAGACTCTTCTTTAGGATTTTCAATCAGCAGCATTATCGGGCCAATTTTATTTGGCGGTTTTTCTGAACATGCTTTGCATATAATTGAAAAAATAGGATGGTGGGGACATATCATCATGGTGTTTGGTTTCCTTAATTATTTGCCTTATTCAAAACATTTCCATCTTTTATTGGCATTTCCAAATACTTTTTTTTCAAACCTGAATCCGAAAGGACAATTAACCAATTTAGAATCGGTAACAAATGAAGTGAAAGCAATGATGGATCCTTCATTTGCGCCTCCTGTTGCCGACCCAAATGTGACCATGCGTTTTGGTGCAAAAGATGTTACCGATCTAACCTGGAAACAATTATTGGACGCGTACACGTGTACAGAGTGTGGGCGCTGCACTTCATCCTGCCCTGCAAATATTACAGGCAAATTATTATCACCACGAAAAATAATGATGGACACACGTGATCGGTTAGTAGAAGTTGGAAAAAATAGGGATGCCAACAAAGGTGAATTTAAAGATGATGGAAAAGCACTACTAGGTGATTATATTACGGCTGAAGAATTATGGGCATGTACATCCTGTAATGCATGTGTTCAGGAATGTCCTGTTAATATTGACCCATTGAGTATAATAATTGAAATGCGAAGATTTATTGTGATGGAACAAAGTGCTGCACCAACTGAATTGAACATGGTGTTTACAAATATGGAAAACAATGGTGCTCCATGGCAATTTTCTCAAGCTGATCGCTTGAATTGGAAAAATGAATAAAAGACCTCTCCCCTTAATCCCTCTCCCTTAATAGAGGGCAATGTCATATGATAAGGTAGAATTATTATATTTGTAAAATGGAACTAATAGAAATTACAAAAAAACTGAATAC
>MEPB01000084.1:0-779 GCA_001769385.1 Bacteroidetes bacterium RIFCSPLOWO2_12_FULL_35_15
CGGTTGTGCTTTTAATTTATATTTGTGGTAACGAACAAGTGAGTGCAAGTAAGTCCGCACTTCTTTTAGCTTCGTTCGTTAGCAGTAATTGTATGAGAACAATCCTTACCATAATATTCTTAATTTTTACTTTGACTTTTTCTAAAGTTGGACTGTCAAAATCTAACGACTCACTAATTCTAGACTTGACACACCAAGTTATGATGACTATTAAGAACAAAGACTTTAAAAAACTTGCGGACTATATTCACCCAACTTTAGGAGTTAGATTTTCACCTTACGCATACATTGACCCGACAAATGACATTAAATTTACACCTGAGAAGTTCCTCGAAAATATTAATGTTCCAAATAAGTTAAATTGGGGAAGTTATGACCCAAGTGGCGACAAAATATTTCTTACAATAAATGATTATTTTTTACAATTTGTTTATAGTGCGGACTTTTTAAATGCCGAAAAAAGAAGTGTAAACAAAATGATTGGTGGCGGGAACTCACTTAACAATCTAAAGACAATTTATAATGACTGCGACTTTTCCGAAAGTTATTTTTCGGGCTTTGACAAAAAATTAGGAGGAATGGATTGGTGTTCTCTCCGACTTGTTTTCAAAAAATATAATGAGAAATATTATTTGGTTGGAATAGTTCACGACCAATGGACTATATGACGAAAAGAAACAACTACTGCTAACACCACCTAAAATAAATGCGGAGATACTGCAAGTTGCAAATGTTTGTCACAGCGGTATAAATTTATTTCTAAACATTTGCAGGGATCG
>MEPB01000084.1:789-37479 GCA_001769385.1 Bacteroidetes bacterium RIFCSPLOWO2_12_FULL_35_15
CGGTTGTGCTTTTAATTTATATTTGCGGTAACGAATAACAGAGTGCAATTAAGTCCGCACTTCTTTTAGCTTCGTTCGTTAGCCACAAGGTTATAGACTGCATCGTCCTGAAATAGGTTGACTAAAAATTAAACACTTTTAGCAAACTATGACAACACAGAAAAAATCACCATGTCGAAAAAAAGAGTACTTAAAAATCAGTTTCGACCTCAAACTTTCCATCATTGACCAAATTAAAAATGGACAAATTTCAGTAAATCACGCTGCTAAGGTTCATCAAATTTCTCGGAGTTCAATTACGTATTGGATGAAAAAATTATGTTTCTTTGAACAAAATAATAAAGCCATGAACAAGAACGAAGAAAACAAAAAGCTCAAAGAAAAAATTGAGGAACTTGAATTCATTAAAGAATTACAGCAAGACATTATTGCGGATTTAGAAGTAACAACAGGGCAGGCTCTTGCAAAAAAGTTATTGCCCGAAACATTAGCAAAAGAGATAGAGAAAAAGAAACGAAACCTTACAAAGTAAAGTGGCTCTATCAGTGTTTCGGGGTTTCCAAACAAGCATATTATAAGCGTATACAGACAGATATTCAAAAAGAACTACAAGCCATTGCAATTAATAAAATAATCAAACCTGTTAGAGAAATAATGCCTAAATGTGGTGGTAGAAAATTGCATATTGATATTAAAGAAAATATGATAAAACAAAATGTACATATGGGAAGAGACCGCTTTTTTAAATTACTAAGAGAGAATCATTTGTTGATTGCAAAAACAAAACGATTCCACATTACAACTAATTCAAACCATTTTTTTCATACATCTGCAAATCTTGTTAAAGACCTTGAAATAACACATGCCGAACAGGTGTGGGTAAATGATATTACCTACATCCAATTACAGTCACAACACGCATATTTAGCACTAACTACAGATGCTTATTCTAAAAAAATTATGGGTTGGAAAATCGATACAAATATGAGAGTTGATTTAATAAAAGATGCTTTAACAATGGCTATAACTAATAGAACGTACAAGCATAAAAATATTATCTATCATAGTGATAGAGGCATACAATATTGCTGTCCGGACTTTACAAATTTTGCAAAAAAAAGAGGAATGATTACAAGCACAACACAAAATTCTGATCCTTACGAAAATGCTATTGCTGAAAGAATAAACGGAATATTAAAATATGAATTTGGTTTAATCAAAACTATTCCAAACCTTGAAATAGCCACTAAAATGGTTAAACAAGCGGTTGATACTTACAACAACCGAAGAATACATTACAGCCTGGATATGAACACACCTGCGTTCGCTCACATCAACCAAACTCATAAATATAAATCATACAAGAAAAATTATTATGGAAAAAATAATTTACATTTGAATCATCAAGTCGAAACAGAAACAAGCTCTGCTGGAGAGCAACTTGTTAGGGATACACTTGATGAACGACAAAAATGTAAAGTCAATGGATTATAAATCGCATAATCCATTGATATTTTTAGAGTTCAAAATGCCTTAAAAAACTTACACACAGAAAATTTAATACAATGACAAATTCAATTATTATTTAAACAAAAAAGAGTCAACCTATTTCAGGACAAGACAGACTGACAACCATTAATTATGAAGACAGTTTTTTCGAAAGACAAATCATCAAAACCTTGACAATAATGACAAAAAAACTAATACTTATTGCACTTTCCTTTTGTACCATAGGGCACGCACAAAATGACAGCACAAGCACATCAAAAAAAATTCGATTTATGTAGAAATAGGAGGCAATACACTTTTATATTCAATAAACTATGAAAGAAAATTTTATCAGAAAAAGAAAATGCAATTTTGCGGTAGAATCGGAATGATGATTTCACCATCATTAGGAGAACCAAAATTGTTAATAATGTTCCCTGCTGAAATGGACATATTGATAGGAAAAAATAATAATTTTTTTGAAACTGGAATTGGCTTTACTTACAATATTTCAAAGTACGAAGATTATGTTTTAGGATATGGGACAACTCCATCAAAAACATATTATTATCACAACCACCTAGCTATACTTCGCATTGGATATAGATTTCAAAAAACGAAAGGCGGTTTTTTGTTTCGGATTGCAGCTTTGCCACTCCTTATTTACAAACCAGAATACATTCCTCAAATCTCTACCGGACAAAAATATTCCGCTAAAATTTGGGCAGGTTTAAGTTGTGGATATAATTTTTAAATATTTTTAATTCACTCAGACAACAGAAAAAAGAAGACCTTGTAAATAAAAAAACACCGACCGTTATAAAATGTCAACCAATGTGTATTTCGATCGTTATTTAGAAAAAGAATAATTCAAAATTGTTTCGTTACGACCGTTATATAAATAATTAACTCGACTTTTTCACGACCGAGCATTGAAAACATGAAAACGTTTGGACTTTTATTTTGTGGTAAAAAAAAAAGATTGACTGTTGTAAAACAATGACTACTATGCGTTTCGACCGTTATTCAAAAAAAAAGTGAAATATATTTCTTTGCGACCATTACAATATATTGACTTCTGAGTATTAGGACTTTTGTTTAGAAAAAGTTTTATTTATTGTTTGACATTTGGACAATTAGAATTAATATTACGCGGACAAAAAAAGAAACCCTGTGGCTAACACCACCTAAAATAAATGCGGAGATACTGCAAGTTGCAAATGTTTGTCACAGCGGTATAAATTTATTTCTAAACATTTGCAGGGATCGGTTGTGCTTTTAATTTATATTTGTGGTAACGAATAACAGAGTGCAATTAAGTCCGCACTTCTTTTAGCTTCGTTCGTTAGGTGCAACGCTTTCAGACGACAATATTTATGAAAAAGATACTATTACAAATTTTCACTTTGACAATTTTTCTAACATCGGGTGTTTCAGAAAAAGAACAAAATGCAGCTTCAAAAGTAGCTGCTCTATGGAATGCAGAGAACTCTTCAATTGGACATACTAAAACTGCCGACACGGAAAAAGGAACCCATAATGTTATGGTTGTTACCTTAAAAAACTTAAAAACAGTTGACGACAAATACTCAAAAGACAAGATAACATCAGCTTCTGCATTGACTCTTATTGAAAATCTGAGAAAAGAAGATTATCAAGACTTTGACCAAATTAAAATTATTATTGAGAACAATTCTACTTCTTACGAAAAGACATATGAAATAAATAAATTAGTTAATACAATTCTATTACTTAATGAAATTACTCAGTTCTTTGACTATTCGAGTACTCGTGACACATTGAATTTAAAATCAATAATAAGTTCAAAAGACATTCCAGATTCGGGATTGATTAGTATTCTTCAAGCAAATAATCAAATAGACTCCACTTACGGAAAATTAAATCATATAACAATCACAGGTTTTCGTTATGACCATGTTAACAAAACAAATGAACCTGCGATTGTTGCTTGGACAGATGTGTTTAACGGCAATACTTTGACAAATTATTCATTTTATATTTCGGAAGAAAGTAAAAAAATTATTTACATCGGAATTAATGATGGAGAGAAATAAGCGCAGCACCTAACACCACCTAAAATAAATGCGGAGATACTGCAAGTTGCAAATGTTTGTCACAGCGGTATAAATTTATTTCTAAACATTTGCAGGGATCGGTTGTGCTTTTAATTTATATTTGTGGTAACGAATAACAGAGTGCAATTAAGTCCGCACTTCTTTTAGCTTCGTTCGTTAGGTGCAACGCTTTCAGACGACAATATTTATGAAAAAGATACTATTACAAATTTTCACTTTGACAATTTTTCTAACATCGGGTGTTTCAGAAAAAGAACAAAATGCAGCTTCAAAAGTAGCTGCTCTATGGAATGCAGAGAACTCTTCAATTGGACATACTAAAACTGCCGACACGGAAAAAGGAACCCATAATGTTATGGTTGTTACCTTAAAAAACTTAAAAACAGTTGACGACAAATACTCAAAAGACAAGATAACATCAGCTTCTGCATTGACTCTTATTGAAAATCTGAGAAAAGAAGATTATCAAGACTTTGACCAAATTAAAATTATTATTGAGAACAATTCTACTTCTTACGAAAAGACATATGAAATAAATAAATTAGTTAATACAATTCTATTACTTAATGAAATTACTCAGTTCTTTGACTATTCGAGTACTCGTGACACATTGAATTTAAAATCAATAATAAGTTCAAAAGACATTCCAGATTCGGGATTGATTAGTATTCTTCAAGCAAATAATCAAATAGACTCCACTTACGGAAAATTAAATCATATAACAATCACAGGTTTTCGTTATGACCATGTTAACAAAACAAATGAACCTGCGATTGTTGCTTGGACAGATGTGTTTAACGGCAATACTTTGACAAATTATTCATTTTATATTTCGGAAGAAAGTAAAAAAATTATTTACATCGGAATTAATGATGGAGAGAAATAAGCGCAGCACCTAACACCACCTAAAATAAATGCGGAGATACTGCAAGTTGCAAATGTTTGTCACAGCGGTATAAATTTATTTCTAAACATTTGCAGGGATCGGTTGTGCTTTTAATTTATATTTGTGGTAACGGAAAAGCAAAGTGCAAGTAAGTCCGCACTTCTTTTAGCTTCGTTCGTTAGTGCCAATTATAAAAAAAACTTTGTAGACAAATGAATTTTGGACGATTTTTTAATAAGCTTGCGATTGCAGTTATTGTAATCATAATTGTTGGTTGGCTGATAAATCTTGCGCTCCATAAACTTGAAAATAATCGCTTGGAAAAAAATGAAAGAGATGAAAAACTGGCAAAGGGAACTTGTGTTTTCGACAAAGTAGACTTAGACAGCTTAGTGATCTCCAAGTGGGAAAAGACCTTTAAACCAATCTTGAGTGTAACTGACTTTAAAAAATATTTTAATGACGAATTGCTTAACGTGAAGTTAAACGACACTTTGCAAGATGTACAAACGATTAAAATCGACAATAGTGATTTTTCATTTCATAATATTGGACAGAACATCTTTGTAAATGCAATAAATATAGACAAGACAAGCCAATTCACTTTTAATGTTAAAGAGAAATTAAACGTTACTCCCGACTACGACCTTGACAATTTTAAAGAACAATTTCCAAAATCCTTTTCGTGCAGAGAAAACGTATCAACATCGACAAAAATTGAAGAATTTGCTTTGAGACTTGACAACTCTAACAAAGCTTCTGAACTCCAGTTTATCATCCTATATTTCAATCGAGCCGACAACTTATGTCTTGTTGAATTTTATTACCAAGAATGAAAAATATAACTGGCACTAACACCACCTAAAATAAATGCGGAGATCCTGCAAGTTGCAAATGTTTGTCACAGCGGTATAAATTTATTTCTAAACATTTGCAGGGATCAGTTGTGCTTTTAATTTATATTTGTGGTAACGGAAAAGCAGAGTGCAAGTAAGTCCGCACTTCTTTTAGCTTCGTTCGTTAGTGCCAATTATAAAAAAAACTTTGTAGACAAATGAATTTTGGACGATTTTTTAATAAGCTTGCGATTGCAGTTATTGTAATCATAATTGTTGGTTGGCTGATAAATCTTGCGCTCCATAAACTTGAAAATAATCGCTTGGAAAAAAATGAAAGAGATGAAAAACTGGCAAAGGGAACTTGTGTTTTCGACAAAGTAGACTTAGACAGCTTAGTGATCTCCAAGTGGGAAAAGACCTTTAAACCAATCTTGAGTGTAACTGACTTTAAAAAATATTTTAATGACGAATTGCTTAACGTGAAGTTAAACGACACTTTGCAAGATGTACAAACGATTAAAATCGACAATAGTGATTTTTCATTTCATAATATTGGACAGAACATCTTTGTAAATGCAATAAATATAGACAAGACAAGCCAATTCACTTTTAATGTTAAAGAGAAATTAAACGTTACTCCCGACTACGACCTTGACAATTTTAAAGAACAATTTCCAAAATCCTTTTCGTGCAGAGAAAACGTATCAACATCGACAAAAATTGAAGAATTTGCTTTGAGACTTGACAACTCTAACAAAGCTTCTGAACTCCAGTTTATCATCCTATATTTCAATCGAGCCGACAACTTATGTCTTGTTGAATTTTATTACCAAGAATGAAAAATATAACTGGCACTAACACCACCTAAAATAAATGCGGAGATCCTGCAAGTTGCAAATGTTTGTCACAGCGGTATAAATTTATTTCTAAACATTTGCAGGGATCAGTTGTGCTTTTAATTTATATTTGTGGTAACGGAAAAGCAGAGTGCAATTAAGTCCGCACTTCTTTTAGCTTCGTTCGTTAGCAACAACCGTATGAAGACAATTCACAACTTGACAATCGGACTTTTAGTTATGGTACTCGGTTGCGGACAATCTAAAAACAAATCGGCAAACAGCATTATCAATTCAACTAATCCTACCACCGCGACTACTTCCTCCTCTATTTCGACAACCTCAGAGCCGACAGTTGACTTAGTTGTAAGTGAAAATGAAATTTACGAGTTTATGAAAATTGTAATTGCTGAACAAAAACTTTCTTACGACAATGGGTTTGACATCTCTGCTCCTGACTATTGGACAAAAGAATCTTTAATGACTTATTTAACTGACACTATAAAAAAGAAACAGACGACAAAAGCGGACAATTTTACGTTTTCTACTTTTACTTCTTTCACCGCTAATAAATGCCTGACAATGCAGGACATTAACTTTATGTTAAAACAAAAAAACGCATTGACAAATTTCAAATGGGACAGTAAACAATTTAATTTCAATAAAGACAATAACAAAAATTGGTACACATTTTCTGTTCCACTTTTCTCAAAAGACAAAAATAAAGTTGTAATACAAATTGGCAATCTATGTTCTGGCTTGTGCGGAACTGGCTGGACAGTTTTGTTTACAAAGGAAAACGGTAAATGGAATTCATGGACAGGAGAAAAATGGATACATTAACAAAACATTTTCTCTGTGTGGACATTGACGCAGAATAAAAAACGGCTATTGCTAACACCACCTAAAATAAATGCGGAGCAACTGCAAGCTGCAAATGTTTGTCGCAGCGGTATAAATTTATTTCTAAACATTTGCAGGGATCGGTTGTGCTTTTAATTTATATTTGCGGTAACGAATAACAGAGTGCAAGTAATTCCGCACTTCTTTTAGCTTCGTTCGTTAGCGGTAAGCTGGTAGACGTACTAAATGACATAAAATAACATTTCAGCATTCACTTTTTATAATGACAGACCTCAGACAAATAGCAGACGATATATACAGTAAGGAAAAAACGAATTCTCATTACGACCTTGTTGTTAATTATGAAAAATACAAAGACGTTTTAGACAAATACGACTATAACGATTCTCAAGAAAAGTATGATTTATTTTTGCAATTAAAAGCAGACTATGCAATAGCTTTAGCTGAAATCAAAAGCTACAGCAAGGCATTACCACAAATTGACAAGGCACTCGACTTGTTTACTTCAGACAAACAATTTGACCTTGAGAAAGTATATACAATAAAATTCTACGAACTTCTTATTTGGAATCGTGGCAGAAGTAATTATTACCTTGAGAATTATTCATTAGCCAAATCGGACTTTGAATTACTGACAAAGCAATATCCAGACAATACTATTTATAAAAAATGGCTGGTTGCAACGACCGGTATAAAGAAAAATAAGATCAAGAATATTTTATGGTACGGCTTGGCAGGGGCTCTCCTAGTCGAATCGTTCCTAGACAAATGGGTTGTCGCTAAAAACATTTTTCTAATAGTCGGACTGCTTTGTTTAATTGCAGCAGTGGGACTTGAAATAAATATGTACTTACGAAAGAAAAAGTATGTTGCGTAGACAGTTTAACAAATGCTTCGACTTGAATACTTGCAAGACTTTTGAAAGCTAGAAGTTCAGCCTAACCGCTAACACTACCTAAAATAAATGCGGAGTTCCTGCAAGTTGCAAATGTTTGTCACATCGGTATAAATTTATTTCTAAACATTTGCAGGAATCGGTTGTGCTTTTAATTTATATTTGCGGTAACGGAAAAGCAGAGTGCAAGTAAATCCGCACTTCTTTTAGCTTCGTTCGTTAGCGGTAATACTATGAAAGGACAGACGACAAATATTAAGTTTCATTGGTTTTCTAAATCATTACTAATTTCGCTTTTAACTTTGTTAAGTATTTTAGTTTTTGAGAATTCGACAGCGCAAACAAAAAAAAATACCAATACTACAAGTCAATCAGAAAAAGATTCAAGTAAAATTTATGTCATGTGGGATGATTTTAGTGACATACCAACCTTCAAAGACGGTGGTGACGTAGGGATGAGAAAGTTTATAAATAATAACCTGAAATTTCCAAATGGCTTAAAGTCTAGCGGAAAAGTTTATTTAAGTTTTACGGTCGACACTTTAGGAAACGTAAAAGACGCAATAATTTTAAAAGGTCACACTAAAGAGACGGACGAAGAAGCGTTAAGAGTAGTTAATCTACTTAAATTTATTCCAGCAAAAAGACAAGGTAAATTAATAGAAACAAAAGTTAACTTGCCAATTAGTTTTACGGTGACTGACGACAAGCAAAAATAATTTTAATAAAGTACTACCGCTAACATCACCTAAAATAAATGCGGAGCAAGTGCAAGATGCAAATGTTTGTCACAGTGGTATAAATTTATTTCTAAACATTTGCAATGAAGTTTTGTGCTTTTAATTTACATTTGTGGGAACGGAAAGCAGAGTGCAAGTAAATCCGCACTTCTTTTAGCTTCGTTCGTTAGGCGTCATTTTAAAACAGAACCCTTTGAAACCACAATATTACATATTGACACTAGTTTTTTTGACAACGGCTTTTTCCTGCGACCGAATAAAACGCAAGACAGAAGAGATTGTTGACAATGCAAAAGACAATATCATTTCGCATTACGACTCTAAAATACCCGACACAAAATGGAACAAAAAGCGGTTTGACGAATTCTTTCACTTTGCTCCGACCTCGGATGTAAAGAACATATATTGCTTCGCAGATGAAATAGCGTTTGACCATACCTACATGTTTTCATTTAATTGCAATATGACAACTCTTTATAAAATTATTTCAGAACTTGAACTGGTACAGGCAGACAGTCCAGACAATTCCAGTGAAGGCATACAGCAAGACTTTGATTGGTGGGACAAAGAAAAACTAAAAAATTTGACGCCTTATTGCAAAAAGGAGGACGAGCACCGAACATATTGGTATTTATGGTACGACATGACAGACAAGAAAGCGTATTATATCGAATTTGATATGTAAAAAAAACGAACGCCTAACACCACCTAAAATAAATGCGGAGTTCCTGCAAGTTGCAAATGTTTGTCACAGCGGTATAAATTTATTTCTAAACATTTGCAGGGATCAGTAGTGCTTTTAATTTATATTTGCGGTAACGAATAACAGAGTGCAAGTAAGTCCGCACTTCTTTTAGCTTCGTTCGTTAGTAGCAAGCTTAAAAAAAAATGACAAACCATGTTAGCAGACAAAATAGACAGACCTTTAGCTGGACAATTTTCTGAAATACATTTTGGGATTGTAACACCAGACAATCTTTGGGTGAAATTTTTAGACAGCCAATATCAAGAATGGGTTGGTTCATTTGCTAACGGGTGGAATAAAAAGGCGACCTATATTTTTAATTTTCATAAAAGCGAAAAAGCAATTGTAGTTGCTGGTGGTATTGGCTATTTTGTTGATATTTCAACGCGACAATTACTTAATGAAGACAACTTAATTGATATTAGTTTTGCTATAGAGGATACCGAACGTAACAGAATTATTTTTTCAAACGGACTCGACCTCCGAACATTTAATTTAAATAATCAAGAAACTATTCTTTTTGACGAATACTATTTTGACGACATTGAAAAATTAGAAATAAAGGAGGACAAACTTTTTGTTGAATATCATAATTATCAAAGCAAAACAAATCCCTTTATTTTTGAAATGAATCTTGTGACAAATGAAAAACACGACACATTTTTTGGAGAGAATAAATCGAAAAACATAAAATAAAGAAAAGCCAGCTACTAACACCACCTAAAATAAATGCGGAGATACTGCAAGTTGCAAATGTTTGTCACAGCGGTATAAATTTATTTCTAAACATTTGCAGGGATCGGTTGTGCTTTTAATTTATATTTGTGGTAACGAACAAGTGAGTGCAAGTAAGTCCGCACTTCTTTTAGCTTCGTTCGTTAGTTGCAATTTTATAACCACAACAATGAAAAGTATCCTGACTGTATTTTTTATTATTTTCAATGTAATCGCTTATGGTCAATCATTCAATGTAACTACTGATACTTTTGACATCTCATTGAAAGAATTAATCAAACCAGCTACTAAAGTTGATTTGACACATGCGATAAAATTTCAAAACAAATATTACTGCTTCTTTGAAGAAAGAAAAAAAGACAATAGCAGACAAGATTTAAAATTCTGTTTTATTGTTTCTAATTACGCAAAAACAATTCAAAAAATAAAAGTTCCGAACGAAATTCAAAATACTGTTTACTACGACCTATTTTTAAGACATGACACCATTTTCGTGAAGACATACATGGACGGTGAGACATACTACTTCAATATAGACAAATTAGCATGGGTTACAATTAAAGATGCTGACGATATGATATTTGAAGATGAACGATATTACTTCACCTATCTCGACTTTGGAGAATGGGGTTCAACAACTTGGTGCAAGGACAAGCTTACAGGTAATGAATATGAGCTTGCATCATCAGGAACAATTATTAACAAAATTGATAGTGTCTATTACATTACGGCAGGACTGAAAATTTTAAAAATTGAGAATCCATTAAAGTTGAAGCAATGTAAAAATGGTTACTTCTATGAAACCGTCAGACAGAAAAAATTCTCAGAAGGAACAAACTCTTTAGCAGGTGCTGAAGTTCTTTTTGATGACACAACCTATTCTGAATTTGAGCAGAAAGAACCTAAACTTATCGTTGCTACTTCTTTTGTAGCAGACAATAAACTTTTCCATTTGTGCATGGACAGCACACAAACATTTATTGCAAAACTTGAAAATGGGCACATGACACCAATTCAAATAATAGGTAAAAATATTTCAACATTTGACTGGACTTATTCTGACAGAAATAAAGTTCAAAAAGACAGTAGTCAGCTATTAAAATTTAAGACCAAAAATCTGTTTGGGTTAATTGAAATAAAAGGACAAGAAATAAATATTCATTATTTACACTTTAAATGACAACGGAAAGAAAAAACTGCAACTAACACCACCTAAAATAAATGCGGAGTTCCTGCAAGTTGCAAATGTTTGTCACAGCGGTATAAATTTATTTCTAAACATTTGCAGGGATCAGTTGTGCTTTTAATTTATATTTGTGGTAACGAATAACAGAGTGCAATTAAGTCCGCACTTCTTTTAGCTTCGTTCGTTAGGCACAATTTATAGAAAAAAAATGAAGACACTACTTTTGACAATCTTTTTATCAATTTATATTAATTTTTGTTTTAGCCAAAAAGACACGACATTCTTTGACAAAGACTGGAAAAAATGCGTAAGAACCGAAGCCCATTTTTTTAGAGTAATTAAAAAAGATGGAGACAATTATTTAGTAAAGGATATGTATATAAATAATCGTCCTCAAATGATTGCAATCTGCTCTTCAATTGAAGAACCATTAATAAAAAACGGAAAATGCACCTTTTATGATGAAAATGGTATCATAACGAGTCAAGGATCATACAGTAATAATAAACAAGTTGGGCTGTGGATGAAACTCAAAAATAATGGACAAGATACCACACTGGTTGAATATAGTCTTAATGGAGATTTTAATTATATAAAATCTACTAATAAGAATAATGTAGTAACTACTTTAAATTTATCAAAAACACATACGACTACTATTCCGTTTATTGAAAAAGAAAACAAGTTGTACATTGACGTATATTTTGGAAAAAATAAAATAAAAAAAGTATTAGTTTTTGATACAGACGCACCTTTTTCAGCTGATGAATCTATTACCAATGACACATCCTTTTCTAAAATTATAAATGGTAAAACCTCAAAAATTAACACAGTTAATGGAAAAAAATCGACTGTAAATCATTATGTTGCGAATGAAATTAGTATCGGAGACATCAGCTTTAACCAAGTTGAAATGTGGGAACATCAAAATAACAATCTGAATAATGGTTTGTTTGGAAGTAATGTTTTAAAAACAGGAATTTGGCAAATTAACTTTGTTAAACACACTTTGACTTTTGCAGACAATATTGAATTAATAAAGGATCTGAAATCTTATATCAAAATCCCCATTCATATTAATGAAAAAAATCAAATAATGGTGGATTTAAATTTTGACGAAATAATTATAAAAGATATTGCTGTGGACTTTGGATTTAATTTGACTGTAGCATTGTCAAAAGTAGATTTTGATCTCATTGACAGCAATCATAAGGCTATTGTTGCGACTGGATCTTCAAATTCCTCTAATGACAAAGTCCGGACAAATTTTTACACCCTAAAAAATAAAAAATATTTAATTGGAAATACTGAATTTAAAACTGACATTTTTTCTAACGACATCAATCGTAAAAACCTTATTGGCGTAGCTTTTTTTAAGCAATTCGACATTTTGATACTTGATTACAAAAACAGAAATCTTTACATCAAAAAATAGAAAATAAACTGTGCCTAACACCACCTAAAATAAATGCGGAGATACTGCAAGTTGCAAATGTTTGTCACAGCGGTATAAATTTATTTCTAAACATTTGCAGGGATCAGTTGTGCTTTTAATTTATATTTGCGGTAACGAATAACAGAGTGCAAGTAAGTCCGCACTTCTTTTAGCTTCGTTCGTTATAGCCAATTTTATGCACTGCATCGTCCTGAAATAGGTTGACTAAAAATTAAACACTTTTAGCCAACTATGACAACACAGAAAAAATCACCCTGCCGAAAAAAGGAGTATCAGAAAATTAGTTTTGATCTCAAACTTTCCATCATTGATCAAATTAAAAACGGACAAATTTCAGTAAATCACGCTGCGAAGGTTCATCAAATTTCTCGCAGTTCAATTACTTATTGGATGAAAAAATTATGTTCCTTTGAACAAAATAATAAAGCCATGAACAAGAATGAAGAATTAAAAAAACTCAAAGAAAAAATTGAGGAACTAGAATTCATTAAAGACTTACAGCAAGATATTATTGCTGATTTAGAAGTAACCACCGGGCAAGAGCTTGCAAAAAAGTTATTGCCCGAAACATTAGCAAAAGAGATAGAGAAAAAGAAACGAGACCTTACAAAATAAAATGGCTCTATCAGTGTTTCGGGGTATCTAAACAAGCGTATTACAAGCGTATTAAAGTCAGTAATCAAAAGGAGTTGCAAACGATAATGATAAAAGAAATTATAAAGCCAGTTAGAAATATAATGCCAAAATATGGTGGCAATAAATTATATCTTAAAATCAAAAATGATTTAATAAAACAGAATGTTGATATTGGAAGAGATCGTTTTTTTAAACTCCTGAGAGAAAACCATTTGTTGATTAAAAAAACAAAAAGATACCATATAACAACGGACTCTAAACACTTTTTTTATACATCTCCAAACCGTATTAAAGACCTTGATATAACTCACTCAGAACAGGTCTTGGTAAATGATATTACCTACATCAAACTTCAGTCACAACACGCATACCTTGCCTTGACTACTGATGCGTATTCCAAAAAAGTTATGGGTTGGAATATCGATACAAATATGAAAGTGGAATTAGTGAAAGGGGCATTACAAATGGCTTTAAAAAACAGAACATACGATCATAAAAACATAATCTATCATAGCGATAGAGGCATTCAATACTGCTGCCCGGACTTCACTGATTTTGCACAAAAAAAAGGAATGGTTCTTAGCACAACTCAAAAATCAGATCCTTATGAAAATGCCATAGCTGAAAGAATAAACGGAATATTAAAATATGAGTTTGGCTTAATAAATACGTTACCAAACCTTGAAGTAGCAACTAAAATGGTTAAGCAAGCAGTGGATATTTATAACAACGAAAGAATACACTACAGCCTGGAAATGAATACACCAGAGTTTGCTCATGCCAACCAAACTCATAAATATAAATCCTACAAGAAAAATTATAATGAAAAAAATAATTTACATTTGAATCATCAAGTCAAAACGGAAACAAGCTCTGCTGGAGAGCAACTTGTTAGGGATACGCTTGATGAACGACAAAAATGTCAAATCAATGGGAAATCAACCCGATAGCCCATTGATATTTTTAGAGTTCTTGATGCCTAAAAAAACTCACACAAAGAAAATTTAATACAATGACAAATTCAATTATTATTTAAACAAAAAAGAGTCAACCTATATCAGGACAAGACAAAAAACATGCTAAAACTGACAGAAGAACAAGTAAAAAAAATTGCAGAACAACTTGACTGTGGTTTCCGTTGCTTTATTCATCGGCAGACAGGAGAACTTATAACGCTTCCTGATACTTTAAGGTACCTGGAAATGGACACAGAAGCATGGGCAGACGAACAAGGGAAACTCGACAATAACTTTGACGAATATTTTGAAATAGACCTGTTAGAATCGAAAGACTCATTTGAAATTATGGCTGACTTTACAGAGCAGTTGGACGACAAAATTAAATTGAAAGCTGATTTAATTAAATCCTTGAACAAAAAAAAACCATTCAGAGAATTTAATTTTGTAATTAATAATTCTGGAATATACAGACAACAGTGGTTTGACTTTAAAAATGAAAGACTGAAAATGTGGGTGAAGAACAGACTGAAATATATAAGCGACACCGAATGAAAGAACGGCAGCACCTAACACTACCTAAAATAAATGCGGAGCAAGTGCAAGATGCAAATGTTTGTCACAGCGGTATAAATTTATTTCTAAACATTTGCAGGGATCGGTTGTGCTTTTAATTTATATTTGCGGTATCGAATAAAATAGTGCAATTAAGTCCGTCCTTCTTTTAGCTTCGTTCGTTAGCAGTAATTGTAAGACAGTGCTAAATTCAACCGACAGTGCAAAAACGAACAGACAGACATAAAACAAAAACAACATTGAGGACAACAACCGTTTTATTTTTCATCGGACTTTTTTGTGCTGACACTGTGTTCGGACAGACACTAAAAGAACGACTTGTTCTCACCGACTCGAAGGATTCAATTTATTTGAAAGCCAAGGCAACAAGTTTTGACAAGTTGGGCAATTACTGTTTTGAGGTAGAAATTAACGACAGTGACTATTTTTATACAAATACTGACACCATCGGTGCATTCAAATTCATTGGTTCTACATTTGGCAACGGTGGCGACATCGCTTACACCAATCAATATGGAGACAAGGAAGATAAACCATGGTATTTTAAAAATTACAACGGAACAAAAATTTATGGACAGGTTGTAGGAAAGCAAAGACGATTTATGGATGGTCATACAAACCAAAACATGGCTATCACCGTTACCTACAATGATTCCGTTTACTATTACGCAAATGACAAACTTATTTCCAAAATCCATAAAGATAAAGCAGACGGAATTGAAACTTCTGACTGGTGTTCTTTTAGTGAAAATGGAAATACAATTTACTACTCAAAAAAAGACGACTTGTATTCCATTTATGTAAATGGCAATCTCGTTGACACATCCTACTCAAATTACTACCAACTAAGAATAAACAACAACGGACAATATATTTTCGGAGAAGGGAGAAAGCCAAAAGAAAAAGTTGGCAAATATGATTTTATGTTTTTTACACATTCAAACGACACAGTTCTTGGACCTGTCAGAACAGTTTGGGATTGCGACCTTAAAGAAAATGGAGGATACTATTACAGCGGAGACGACAATGGAACAGACTATATCGTAATCAACAACAAACTGCACAAAAGCCTGGATGCAATTTCAAACATCACACTCATAGACAAGACAAATTATCTGTTCACTTACAAAGAGAATGGAGCAGACAAAATAAATGTGAACGGCAAGACCTACATAGTTCCGTTCAGCGAAATCTATTACCCCACACTTGATAAACAAGGGAACTTCGCTTTTTATGGAATCAAAGATTTTTACCTCTTCAAGTTTGCAAACGGAACGCAAGACCCCAAATCAATTACAAAATATGATGTAAGACCAATTCCGCTTTACATAAGTCCTGAAGGTAAAACCCTTCTGTATTTCAAAACAGACGATTCAATTTACATTTATCAAAATGAGAAATTGTTGTTTCCTGCTTTCAGCAGTTCAATCAATTTCAATGTTCAACCTTATACTGAAATTTTGCCAAACGATTTTGAAAGGGGAAAAGCAAAAAACGGAAACAGTTTGTTCTACATTGAAATTGACACAGTATGTTATTTTGTTTTCAATGGACAGTTTTCAAAACCTTTGCTTATAGCAAAAGAAAATCCCTACATGAGAGAAAAGAAATTGGGTGAAATTGTAGCGGGCAAGTTTAACGACAACGGATTTTTTGCAATTCAAAAAACAGGTAATGACAAATTTCTCATAAACATCAATAACATTTATTACAAAGAGATTAGCGGAGTTCAGGAAATTCTGAGAAAGGGCTACTACTTTGACGGGAAAGAGTTGGTGTTTTATGGTATCAAAGGGCTTTCGTTTTACCAATACACTTTAACTCTATGACAAAATTTTCTTTTACTATACTTTTTTTTATTGTAGCTTCAAGTCAAAACTTGTTCGGACAAAAAATGCCATCAGATTACTTTGACGAGGGAGAAAAATTTAGCGAAGCCAAGGATTACAAAAATGCACTTACTTCTTTTAAATACATTGTAAAGCACTATCCTAAAAACACTTTATTTCCAAAAGCGTTTTACAATACGGGGTACCTATATTTCATGGACAACCAATACGATAGTTCCATTGTTGTTTTCAAATCAATCCTGACAAGCAACTTTAACGAGAAAGAAAATGCAGGTGGTGGTATTATGGACGACCCTTACACAAACTACCGACATAGAGCAAGTGAAATACTAAGCGATATTTACTACAACAAAAAAATGTATGACACCGCTTTGCATTACTTCGCTTTATCAGACACTCTTTATCCTTATCTCCATTTTTGCGGTAACGAATATGCTGCGAATGACATTCACACCGCTTTAACTTACTCCGACCTTTACCATAAACTTGACAACAAAGACAAAGCAATTGAATGTTTATTGCCTGCTGTTTTCGTGACGCTTGCAAACAACTCAAAAATTATTTCCGAACTCAAGACTCTTTTGAAGAAAAAGAAGAACCTTAAAAGACAACTTGATAATGCTTTGGATAGCATATATTCAAAGACAATTCAAAGAGACACTTATAGCTACACACGATACTATTTCAAATTTCTTAACGCAGAAATTGCAGTTCCAAGCGGATATGAAGACGAAAAGAAAAAGTTTGACAAGGACGAAGCAATCAATGACATTAAGAAAACTGAATTCTATAAAATGATTAAGAACTTATGACGACAGAAAGAAAGGCAGCCGATAACACCACCTAAAATAAATGCGGAGTTCCTGCAAGTTGCAAATGTTTGTCACAGCGGTATAAATTTATTTCTAAACATTTGCAGGAATCGGTTGTGCTTTTAATTTATATTTGTGGTAACGGAAAAGCAGAGTGCAAGTAAGTCCGCACTTCTTTTAGCTTCGTTCGTTAGCGGTCATGCTATGACGACACACAGAATGAACATTAGAACTAAAATAGAAATTCTCAAAGGTGACATCACAAAAGTGACAGTTGACGCAATCGTAAATGCAGCGAACACTTCTCTTTTAGGCGGTGGCGGTGTAGACGGTGCAATACATCGAGCTGGCGGACAAGCAATTTTACACGACTGTAGAAAAATAATCGCAGGACAAGGTAGTTGTAAAACAAGACAAGCTGTTATCACGACAGCAGGAAATTTGAAAGCACAATTTGTAATTCATACGGTCGGACCAGTTTGGAACGGTGGACAAAAAAACGAAGCACAAAAACTCGCGGACTGTTATAAAAATTCTTTGCAGTTAGCCGTAGACAATGACTGCAAGACAATTGCTTTCCCTTGTATTAGCACAGGTGTTTATGGCTATCCTGTAAATCAAGCTGCAAGAGTTGCGGTTGACACAGTTACGGAATTCATTTCTCATTCAGACAAAATTGATAAAGTGATTTTTGTTTGCTTCGATGACGACAACTTCTATTTTATAAAAAGTCAACTCAACTATAAAGTTTATACGGTTCCCTCAAAACTATTTGCAGACAATGAAATCATTGGAACTGTAAATATTGGTTTGGAAGACGATGGAATGGGAGTTTTATCAGGACAACTTATACCAACTGACAAATACAGTAAGTATCGTGACTTTTTTCGCAAAACATTTATTGAAGACCGAGACGACAACCTTATTCGTATTAATAAGTTCACCAAGGACAACAAATTCAAAGTTGTTGCGAACGATGGAACTGAATTTAAAGAACCTGTTGCCGGACTTATCATTTACGACTTTGACAGAGAACCTATACAAGTTGAACTAAACGGAATTGACAACGACATATGGGGAAAATATTACAAATAGACAAAGAAGCACGAACCGCTAACACCACCTAAAATAAATGCGGAGATACTGCAAGTTGCAAATGTTTGTCACAGCGGTATAAATTTATTTCTAAACATTTGCAGGGATCGGTTGTGCTTTTAATTTATATTTGCGGTAACGGAAAGGCAGAGTGCAAGTAAATCCGAACCTCGCTTAGCTTTGTACGTTAGTAGCAATGCAAAACGCAAAACCGACCAATGAAACTGCAAAATATTCTTCTGCTATTTTCACTTACAATATTAATTTGTTGTGATCACGATGGACAGGAAAGAAAGAATTCAATTCTTCCTTGGGCTTTGTCAGTAGAAAATATTTTGAAAACTTTACCTGACACAAATTTATCGAAGAATGATTTACATAACTACTATAAATTAAATAACGCCATTATATTTAATTCAATTGTTAATGCCGTGAAGAATGGAAAGTTAAAAGCATATCGCTATTATCCTGATGCGAAATTAAGCAAGGAAGAGTTTAACAGTATTTTTGATTATTGGGATTCCACAATGGAAGGAAATTGCGAGGGTGCTCTTTTACCCGCACCCATAAGAACTACATTATCGCCTGATGATATAGTTGAAATAAGATTTAAGGAAAGTATGGAATTCGATACTTTATCTTACAGGTTAATTAAAAGAGTAAGCATGGTTCAGTTTTTAAAAAACAAAATAAATGTGTATGGAGAAATTATTGGTAAAGTCACTTTATTTAATGTTAAGTTAAATGAAAATAATATTCCGTCAAAAAATAATACAATCGTCTGGGCAGAAAAATCAGAATCGTTTATTCCGATGAAACGTGATAGTTTGTGGGACGAAGAAGAATGGTACCAGAAATATATTATGGACAAAGAAGTAATCTATAATTCTATCACAAAAACAGGTTTAATCGGAAAAATAAAAGTGTTTTCAAATTATCCTGAAGAAGAATTAAATCAAAAGCAGTTTTATAATATCATAAACAAATGGGATTCCACTAATATTGATGATGATATAAACAACTCCAATATGCAACCTGATTTTATTCCAACAAGAAGTACTTATACTTTTGACGATATTGTCCAAATTAGATTCCAAGAAAAAATAGAGTTTGATACTGTTTCTTGTGTCTTAACAAAGGAAGTAAATGTTTTGAAATTTTTCGTTCAGAATTGGAATGAATACGGGAAGAACGTTGGGTTGAAAAAATTATACGAAGTAAAATTAAACAATTAGTTCGCTGAAACAAGATGCACAGCACATAACACCACCTAAAATAAATGCGGAAATTGTGCAAGTTGCAAATGTTTGTCACAGCGGTATAAATTTATTTCTAAACATTTGCAGGGATCGGTTGTGCTTTTAATTTATATTTGTGGTAGCGAATAACAGAGTGCAATTAATCCGCACTTCTTTTAGTTTCGTTCGTTATGCGTAATATGACAACAATGAGACACCGACTTTTAAAAACAACAATCTTCGGACTTTTAACAACACTTATTGCTAGTTGTGGTTCTGATAAACCAAGTTCAGCTAATTCGGAAAAAATTACTTTTCCGACAATTGAATTTACAATATCTGCAACATCAGACACAACAGTTTTTGGACAGCAAGGAACTCGACTTTTTATAGAAAAAGGAACTTTTCAATTTGCTGACGGAACTCCCGTAACTGATTCCGTAAAAATAAAGGTTAAAGAATTTTATAAAAAATCTGATATAACACTTGCCGACCTATCAACAGAATCAGATGGAAAATTTCTTGAGACTGGAGGGATGTTAAATATTACCGCAAGTTCTAACGGTAAAGAAATTGAAATAAAAAATGACAAAAGAATTGTAGTTCACTTTCCGAAGCAACAGAATAGCTACAAACAAATGAATCTATTTTATTCAAGCAAAAACGCAAACGACACTTCCGTAACAAATTGGGAAGTTGATACAGTAAACCTTGTGAAACGAACACTAAAACTAGGTTCATATGGATGGCAATGTCCAGAAATGGATGATTCTACCAGTTATGATTTCAAGCCCAAAAACTATGTCGATACAGGGTATTATTGGAATCCAATAGATTTTTATGTGAGTGCATATAATTTCAGCGAACAAACGAAAAAGGAAACCGAAACATTTCTTAATCAAAGAAATGGTAGCGGATTATGGGAAAATGAATATGGCACTGAATGTGAAATGACAATTTCAACAGATGGCAAAATAAGAAACCTTCGCATAAATTCTAAAGTTTCAAAAGCAACAAAAAACGAAATACTCTATTTCCTTCAAAACATCCCGGTATTGGAACCAGGTAAAAATAAATTCGGGAAAACTATTGAAAGAAAAGGTTTTCTATTTATTACAGGTGGCAACATTATCCCACTTTACAAGACAAAGGAAGAGTATTTAAAATCTTTCAATAGCAAATATTCGAAATACGAAAAGACACCGATAAAGAATATTGACAACGCTGAACTTGAATATTATATTTTTAGTGTGGCAAAATTAGGTTGGATAAATTGTGACCGATTTTTAGAATCTGAAAAGACTGTAGACTACTTTGTAAAAACCGAAGAAGTGAAAGACACTAAAATAAAAATGGTATTTAAAGATATTGACGGTGTATTAATGGCAAACTCAACAAATGGAAAATTCGTTTTTTCAAAGATTCCTATCGGCAGACAAGTTACAATTGTTGCTATTAAAAACACAAATGGACAATTTCAGACAGCATTTCAGGAAGTTACAATTTCAGACAAACCAATGGAGACATTAGCTTTTAAAGAAACGACCTTGACAGAATTGAAACAACAACTTGAAAAACTTAACTAGGCATACTACGCATAACATAAAAGATGCAATACCTTTGTCGACACGCTAAAAAGCCCAATGCGCGGCAATCGCATATTTAGCCGTTAGGCACAATACAAGAAAAAAAAATCCATTAGTAATAAATCCGAAACTCACTCAAGCAGTTGAAGGAAAATATCGAGAAAGACGTTTTTGTCTTTTGAGAGATTTGAGTTTACTGCTTGGTAAAGTTCCCGGTGTAAATCTGTTAATGCCTAAACAATTACTTCACCAAATTAAACACTTGACCCTAGGATCACTAATATAATGTTATTGGCAAGCAGAATGAGGGATCACAGCCAATTTTATATTTCTTTATTCTTCAAAATTGTTTTATTTATAATAAAGATTTTTCTATTTTTGAAATAGACATCAAAAACAAATCAATTCATTTTTAGTCATATACTACTGGAACAAAAAGCCCTTTAAACATGAAATTATTTATCCATTTTGTTAGAAACGATTATAGAGCCAGAATTACTTATTTCATAGGGCTTCTCTTGTTTTTTGATACAACGTTAATTTTTCCGTTCGTTAACTTTTTCCCAACTTCAATACTCCTATCAGAATTAGGATTTAACGCAACTCTTATTCTATTTGTATTTTTAATATACAAAAACAGGTACCATCCTAATAATTTGGATTTATTTACCAAGCTTGTTTTTCCGTTAACAATAGGAGCATTTCTTCCTTTTTTATTGAACCATTTAAAATTAGACAGCCAAAACTTTATCGGACTAATTGCGATACTAGTATTATTAATTCTATTTATAATCTATTTTACCTTTAATTCTTTTGCTGTCTACAAGAAATAGACTGCATTTATAAAGACGAATGCACTAATCCCTTTTAGCACAGAAATAAATATAAAAAATTCTTAAAAGTATTGAAAATGACTCAAAGATTAACTGACATACAATTAAATAATGAGGACTCATTAAAACTTTTATTAGAAGATTTTAGTAAGCACGAAAAGAAAATGAAAACTAATATAAATCAAAAAGTAAATACAAAAGTATCTTTTCAGGAAAGGGCAAGGTTAGGAAACGAGGCATTAGCAAAACAACTGCCAGTTACATTAAGTCAAGCAAGGGCCCAAGCTATTTCTGTAATGATATGGAGCGTTTCAAGAAGTAAAGAGCAAAAAGACGAAGCAATTAAATATAATTTAAGAATGTATTTTCCTGAATTATCGGAGGAGCAAATTAATGACGGTATATTTAAATTATACTCTATTTATAACGAATCTGAGACTAAATAAATTTTCAAAAATTAATTTCTGTACTAAAAGGGATAGGTGCGAAATAATTCGATAAAAATTTGGAAACGATTATTTTTTTTGTTTATATTTGTTTAGTTCTTTAGAAATCAAACGAGTCAAAACAAGCCGAAACACTGGGTATTTCACCAATTGTTCACCGTGTAAATTAAGACTCTTTTAAACCATTGATATTAGAGAGGTTTCCGGAAAGGTTGTAAAACCCCAGCGGGATCACCCGATGGGACTGAGAAGTAGAAATACACTCAGTCCCTTTTTCTTTTGCTCCAAAAGCATTGATTTTACAGCAAATTCTAAAAATAATTTTCATCATACCATTGGTTCGATATTGATTATTATCAAAAAACAATTTTTCTGGGAATACCGAACCAATAATTTGTTGTTTGGTCAGCAAATCCGCTCTATTGTAGTCAGTCGCCATTTGTCTGATTAATCCAAACCCTTCATCCAAATATTTCTTGTAGTTGGAATCCAGAGTGGAAAGAAAGCAATTAAAATAGATGATTGAAGGTGAAAAAACACCCGCAATGGCTTAATTAAATAAGGAATTTGATTATTAATTTATATCAGAATAGTACTAATTTTTTTTCCTCCATTGCAATCTATACTTCATTTAACAGACTCTCTGCCCATTTCTCACTGTGTTTTAAGGTTTCAAGGGGAGCAAATCTATTGACCAGAAAATAAACTTCTAAATATCCTTGTTTGTAATATGCCGGTTTATTAATTATTTCCAAACCGTATTCCTTCATTTCCAGGATCAAATTCCCGAACGGCATAAACAGCGTTTTTGGCAGATATAATTTAAAAATTATTTATTCTGAACCCTAAGTTATCGTCAATGCAAATAACTTTTTCTCCAATTTTAAATAGTTGATCTCTCATTTATTTATAACAATTTTCTTTTTCAATAGTTCTTTTTCAGTTTTTACGCGAAGTAGATAAATGCCACTTGAAAAGTTTGATAGATCAATACTTTCATTGCCTGATGAGTAACCTTCAAAATGATAAACAATTTTCCCATTCAGATCATTTATTGTAATTGCGATTTTTTGGTTTGAAGGGATAGTGAAATAAATTATACCTGAACTTGGATTGGGATATAAGTCAATTGATGCCTGTTCTGACAGTACTTCGAACCCTGTAACAAGTGTTGATGAATAAGCCCCGGCATCTGTTCCGGCATAAAGTCTTCCTCCTTCACTGGTAATGTTTTTCACAAAAAGATTTGACAGCGCATTATTAAAAGACGCCCAATTATTGCCATTGTTATCTGATGTAAATATTCCACCACCCCATGTAGTTGCATAGATAACCCCATTTTTTTCAATTACTTCTGTAACTTGATTATTATTTATTCCATTATTTGAGGCCGTCCAGCTTGTTCCATTATCGGATGATTTATAAATGCCATTACCATCTGTACCAACATACAGATTACTGCCACTTATCAAAATTGAATTTATTTTTACGGATGGCAGATTTGAACTTATGGTCTGCCAGTTCAGTCCAAGATCATTGGTAGAATAAACTTTTCCGGAATAGGTGCCGACATAAATTGTTGCAGTATTTGAAGCCAGTGCCGTCAGCCCATCCGGAAAACCGGTTGGTATTTCTGTCCAGTTTACACCATCATCAATCGTTTGAAATAAGCCTCGTGGAGTAAATTGTGCACCGCTTGTGACGGCAAGTACCCGCTGGTTATCTGCTTTCAGAATAAATGCATCACTTGTAAGACCTGTGTTTGCAGGTATCCATGTGCTGCCATTGTTGTTTGATCTGAAAACATTTTCATTTTGAGTGGATACAAAAATGGATGTGTTTTTCGTGGTAAGTGCAAGAATATTGAATGATGTCAATCCGTTGTTTGTTCTGGACCAGGTGATACCATTATCACTTGAAGTATAAACTCCGGTTCGGCCGGAACCGGCAATTACCGTTGTGCTATTTGACGCTATTGCTGTAATATCATTCGCATTCAGTCCATCATTAGATTCTGACCAGTAGCCTCCATTGTTTGGGGAACGATAAACACCATTTACCGTTGCAGCCAATACATTGATTCCACTCACCATCAGATCATCCACAGAAGGATAATTGTGTGGCAAACCAGTAGGGAAAGGTTGATCCGGCATTCCGCTGTTCACCGGTGTCCAGCTGCTTCCATTATTAACAGAAGCAAAAATACCCTCTGAATATGTTCCTGCAAAAATAGTTCCTGACTTTATTGTAAAAGATTTTGCCCACATGCCTGCAGGAAAACCTGTATTTGAAGAAGTCCAGTTAAGTCCTCTATTAACTGATTTCATTATTCCTGAACTGGTACCTGCATAAATGGTGTTGCCATTTGTGATGAGTGCGTAAACAAAAGTGTTGGAAGGAAATTCACCTGCAACACTTGTCCAGGTATTTCCATTATTACTTGATCGGTAAAGTCCCAATCCGTATGAACCTGCAAAAACGGTATCGCCCATTTCAGCAAAGGAATAAATGGCATAGTTAATCGGGATTCCTGTATTGGCTATTGACCAGTTGTTGCCATTGTTTGAAGAGAAAAAAACGCCATCTGCAGTTGCTGCAAATAATCCTGTGGAGGCTGAAAAAAGTTTTGTGATACTAAAGTTTGTGAGCCCTGTATTCTTGGCTGTCCAGGTGTTTCCATTATTTGTAGAAAGGTAAACACCACTTTCATTTATTCCGGCAAAAATGGAACTTCCGTTTACAGCAAATGAGACAACCGTCTTTCTTTCGATGCCAGCGTTTGCCACATTCCAGTTTTGACCATCATCGGAAGAAACGAATACTCCATTTCCTGTACCCGCGAATAAATTACTTCCTGATTTCGCCATCGCATTTATTACTCCACCATAGGGACCATTCGTTTCCCATTGGCCAAAAGAGAAAGGAATGTTTATAATAAAAAGAATTTCTAAAAAATATTTGTGTAATTGATTTTTCATTTTTTGTTTGATTTAGGTTCTGATGAAGGATTATTTTTTTATTTCCAGTCTTAAAAATCATTCAAAAGTATTGCAAGGGATTGCAAACAATATGTAATATTCGTTAACAGGGATTTTAGTATAGCCAGAAAGTGAAAAATGTTTGCTTGTGAAAGCCTTTCGAATCTTCAGGCCTTATGCTTTTAGCAACCAGTCGAATGCTCTGTTTAACACCACTTTTTTTGAAGCATAATAAGAAAATGATCCTATAACCATTATCACAATAATGCCAAAACCAATAATATATCAACAAAAAAACATTGCTCTACAGCGCTTTATCCATACCTATTTGAGGTTAAAATCTTGGCAGTTAACACGATAGAATCAATAGAACTGAATAGAGGAAAATATAGGAGAGCTGGCTTCACCCAGCGGGATCACAAAAAGGTCGAAATTAAAGAAATTTAATTTCGACCTTTTTTGTTTAACGAAGATAAAATTTTATCGGAAGATTATACTGTACGCTTACAAGATTGCCATTTTGAGTTCCGGGGTTCCATTTGGGCATTATGCTTATCACACGCAAAGCTTCCTTATCACAACCCTGGCCTCCGGCAACTCCTCTTAATATTTTTATACCACTTAGTGTGCTATCCTTCTCCACCACAAACGTGACATAACATGTACCAGTGATATTATGTTCTTTTTCAAACTCCGGATAGGTAATATTCGTTTGAATAAATTTCATCATTTTGTCATTCCCACCGGGAAAAGTAGGCATTTTTTCTACAATTGCAAAAGGTTGTTCGGACTGATTTAATTGTCCATAACAAATGCCGGAACAAAACAATATGCCTACAAGAATCAGGTTTTTCATGATGTGGAAATTAAAAATATAATTTGTTTTTTTTAACGAAACGAATATTTTATTGGCAAATTAAACTGAACCCTTACAAATTTACCATTCTGTTTTCCAGGTTTCCATTTTTTCATTCTGGAGATTACACGCACCGCTTCTTTATCACAACCCGGCCCACCTGGCACTCCTCTCAATACCCTTATATCACTCAATGAACCATCCTTCTCTACCACAAATGTTATGTAGCACGTGCCGCTGATACCTGCCTCTTTTTCAGCCTTTGGATACTTGACATTTTTTTGAATGAACTTCTTCATGGCAGCTTCACCACCTTTATAAGATGGCATTTGCTCTACAATAGTTAAAGGAGCATCTGTATTATTAGATGTTGCTTTCTGAGCAAAAGAAAGGCCGGTGCAGAAAAGTAAGGTCAGGAGAAAAATATTTTTCATGAATATATTGTTTTTGATTTGCTATGTTTTTCAAACTTACAATAATTACTGGAAATATTTTCAAATTTATTTATTTTGTTCTACCTAATTTCTACCCCTTAGTCAACCCCTTCCTGCTTAAAGCAATTCGCTTGCGATCAATATCTATTTCCGTAACTCTTACCATTACCGTTTGCCCCACTTTTATGATGGAGGAAGGATCAGTAATAAACCTGTCGCTTAGTTGTGAGATGTGTACCAATCCATCCTGATGAACACCTATATCTACAAATGCACCGAATTTAGTTACGTTGGTAACAATGCCAGGAAGGAGCATTCCAACAATCAGATCTTTTATAGTATTCACTGTATTATCGAATTCGAAGATCTCAAATTCCTTCCGTGGGTCGCGGCCCGGTTTTTCTAATTCTTTTAAAATATCTTTTAAGGTAAACTCCCCTATTTTTTCAGTAATATATTTTTTAATGTCAATTTTTTCACGAATTGTTTTTTCATTGATCAGGTCTTCCAATTTACAGTTGGCATCTTTTGCCATTGCCTCCACAACAGTATAACTCTCGGGATGCACAGCACTTGCGTCCAATGGATTTTTTGCATTACGAATGCGTAAGAATCCTGCACATTGTTCAAATGCTTTTTCGCCCATGCGCGGTACTTTTAATAATTGTTTACGTGTTTTAAATGCACCATGCTCATTCCGGTATTTTACAATATTGTTTGCCAAGGTCGGGCCTAAACCCGCAACATAGGTGAGCAATTCTTTACTTGCCGTATTTAATTCAACACCAACTTTATTCACACTACTTTCTACTACTTCATCCAATTTTTTCTTTAATAGTTGTTGATCCACATCGTGTTGGTATTGTCCCACACCAATCGATTTCGGATCTATCTTCACTAACTCTGCCAGTGGATCGGCTAATCTGCGACCAATACTAACAGCGCCACGCACCGTAATATCTTTATCCGGAAATTCTTCCCGTGCCACATCACTTGCACTGTAAATACTTGCTCCACTTTCATTCACCATTATTATAAGAATAGTCTCCGGTAACTTTTTAATGGAACGTATGAATGTTTCTGTTTCACGTCCTGCTGTACCATTACCAATGGCAATAGCTTCGATAGAATAAGTTGTTGCCAACCGAAGTACTTCCTGCTCTGCGCCTATACTTCCACTTTGTCCGGTGTGCGGATAAATCACACTGTCTTCCAGTAATTTCCCTTGCTCATCCAACACTACTACTTTGCAACCTGTTCTGAATCCCGGATCGATCGCCATCATTCGCTTTTGTCCGAGTGGCGCAGCTAACAGGAGTTCCCGTATATTATCAGCAAACACATTGATCGCTGCTTCATCCGCTATTTTTTTTGTAAGCACCCTGTATTCAGTTTCCATACTTGGTTTGAGTAAACGTTTGTATGAATCTTCGATGGCTTGTTTTACCAATGCCGTACATTGGTTTTTATTTTTCAGGAACAAAAGCTCTAAATTATTTAGGGACTCTTCAATCTCAGGTGAAATATCGATACTCAAAAAGCCTTCGTTCTCACCTCTACGCATAGCTAATAAGCGGTGACTCGGACATTTCATCAGTGACTCTGACCAATCAAAATAGTCTTTGTATTTTTCGCCTTCTGCTTTTTTACTGCTACGAACTTTACTTGTAATCGTGGCGGAATTTTTAAACAGATTTCGCAAAGTTGTTCGCGCTTTTTCGTCTTCACTAATTATTTCGGCAATAATATCCAATGCCCCGGCTATTGCTTCTTCGTTTGTGTTTACGCCTAATTCACAGTTGACATACGACCTTGTTTCATTCTCTATCGAATTGCTTTCTTGCTTAAATATCAGCAATGCCAATGGCTCCAATCCTTTTTCTTTGGCTGCAACAGCACGTGTTTTGCGTTTTGGTTTGTAAGGCAAATAAATATCTTCGAGTCGGTTTATATCTAATACATTCTCAATTTTTTGTTTTAATTCGGATGTTAATTTCCCCTGCTCCTCAATACTTTTTAAAATAAATGTTCTACGACTTTCAATTTCTTCGAGTTCGGCCTGTAAACTTTTTATGTTGATGATCTGCACTTCATCTAAGCCAGCGGTGGCTTCTTTGCGGTAACGCGCAATGAATGGAACTGTGCCTCCTGCTTTTAATAATTCAAGCGTTGCAGAAACTTGTTTTTTATCGATAGAAAGTGATGATGCAATTATTGATTCAAAGTTGTTCATAAGAAGATACTGAATATAAAATGTTTTGTGATCTTTCGTAAAAATAGTTATTAAGGATTGATGTACATGATTTAATTTTTATTCCAATCACTTACATATCCCATACTGCAAATGTTCGTATTCCTCTTTTTTACTATTTGATTCAAGATTTCTGATTGTTCAATGGCTGGTAAATTTGAAATAGAAACAAGTAATTCACTGCTCAAATTCAGAAAGAAAAAAGAAAAGAAGTTTTTCATAAATCTAATTTACTCTTATTTCCAAAGTAAAAATAATTTCACAATACTAAATTCCTTAGCCAACACCTCTCTTCAGATGATGTATTTTTGGTGTATGGAACTGATCTTAAAACAACCAATAAATAAACCAGCTTGTATCTGCATTTTATTTGACAGGGTAATTGATTCAGAAAAACTAAATTCATCCTGGTTGAAACACAAGGAATATTTTTTCCTTCTTACTTTTGAGATCGACAATTCAAATCTGGATATAATACTAAAACAGGAAGAACTTGGGTTGACTCACCGGTATAAAAATGTAAGTCATTTTCCTGATAAATTATTTCGTTTCCTGTACAACACAAAAGATTCGGAAGTTTATAATTTTTGTCATATTACCGCATATTACGACAAACACATTTTAGCGAAGGCATCCATTTCTCGTACCAATTGGGTACTTAAAGTGGAACGCATAAATGTACTAAAAGAGAAATAGCATTATCTTTACCGTTTAATTTTTTCAGCAAAAAAAAATAAAAATATTTCGAAAATGGCTTTAAGCAATTTTGAACGTATGATTCAACTGGCAGAAGAAGTTTTTGCCGTTAAGAACGATCCAGATCAGCTCGATGTAAACCAGGATGTGATCGAACGATTGCAAAAGATACATCCCTCCACCGTTTCTGAACAGGATGATGGTAATGGCCCTGTTGCTTGGGTGTTGGTGATACCTACCACGCTTGAGCTGATGAACCAATTTCTGGGAAACAAAATTTCAGAGAAGGAACTATTCGAATTAACCCCTATTGGTGCATCGTATGAAGCATTATACCTCTGCTCGGCTATGGTGTTAAAAGAGTACAGGAGAAAGGGTATTGCAAAAAAACTAGCACTGGCTGCAATTGAAAATATCCGCAAAGACCATTCTTTGAAAGCACTTTTTGTATGGCCCTTCAGTAAAGAAGGTGAACAGGGTTCAGAAGAAGTAGCACGTTTAACATCTTTGCCATTGTATAAACGATCTAACTAAATAGATAATTCATCTATTTGATTTTCCATATCTCATAAATTATCAGACCTTTGTAACTGTTTTATGACAAAGAAAATAGAATTACTCGCACCGGCTAAAGATCTGGTTCATGGAATGGCTGCCATCAACTGTGGTGCAGATGCCGTTTATATTGGCGCTCCACAATTTGGAGCACGTGCAAATGCCAACAATTCCATTGCTGATATTGAGGCATTGGTAAAATACGCACATCTGTATGGAGCACAGGTATTCACAGCTGTAAATACAATCATTTATGATACTGAACTGGAAACCTGTCGCAAAATGATCTTCGAGCTATACAATGCAGGTGTTGATGCACTCATTGTTCAAGATATGGGGATCCTTGAAATGGACCTTCCTCCTATTACCTTACACGCCAGCACACAAGCAAATAACCGTGATGCCGACAAAATTAAATTTCTAGAAAAAGCAGGGATCAAACGTGTGGTATTGGCCCGCGAACTTAATCTACATCAGATAAAAGAAATTTCGGATGCCACTCCTGTTGAACTGGAGTTTTTTGTGTCGGGTGCATTGTGTGTGGCTTTTAGCGGAAATTGTTACATGAGTGTGGCAGGTGGCGAACGAAGTGCCAACCGTGGCGAATGTGCTCAAAATTGCAGATTACCGTATAACTTAATTGATGGTACAGGAGAAACTTTGCTTTCGAGCAGTCACTTGCTTTCTATTAAAGACCTTGATGTTTCAGACCAAATTCCAAATTTAATTGAAGCAGGTATCACTTCTTTTAAAATTGAGGGCCGACTCAAAGACATGGTATATGTAAAAAATAATGTGTCGTTCTTACGAAAGAAGATAGATGCTGTTTTAAATGGCAGTAAAAATTATATCAAAGCATCCTCCGGAAAAAGTATTTATGGTTTTGAAGCTGCATTAGATCGTAGCTTTAATAGAGGGTATTCAAACTATTTTGTGAACGAACGAAAGGATAAAATTGGATCCTGGGAAAGTCCGAAATCAAAAGGACAATTTATCGGTAAATTGATTCAAACAAAAGGGAATGCCTATTTTATTGAAAACGGAAACACACTTAACAATGGCGATGGCTTATGTTTTACGAATGACAAAGGTGAATTTGGAGGTTTTCAGGTGAATACGGTGACGAACGATCTGATAGTTCCCAATGAGATGAAGAGCATTAGTAACGGAACAGACATTTTCCGTAACAACGATCTGGCCTTCGCGAAACTTGTTGAACGTGAAGATAGCGCTATACGTAAGATCAATACAAAACTTTTATTATCAGAAACCGAAACAGGGTTTCAATTATTGGTTACTGATGAAGATGGATATGAAAGCTTTGCTAACTGCCTTCATACAAAAGAGCAAACAAAAAATAACGAATCGATCATCGCAAACATAAAAACGCAACTTTCCAAAACAGGGAATACAGCTTATGTTGCAGCGGAAATAGAAATTCAATTTTCAGAGAATTGGTTCCTTCCTATTTCAAAGATCAATGAATTACGAAGATCCGTTTACGAACAATTATCCGCAACAAGATCAAAAAATTATAAACGGGAAGAATACCCGATAGAAAAAACATCGCATCCGTATCCTGAAACTGAACTTGATTTCACCTATAATATTTCCAACAAACTTGCCCGTAAATTTTATGAACGACACGGAGCAAAAAAAATGGAGCAGGCCATCGAATTGCAAGAAAAAAGAGACAAAGCCTGCGTGATGACTACAAAATATTGCATCAAATACGAGTTGGAACAATGTCCTAAATATCATAAGGACCAAGTGGAGAAAAAACTGATCGAACCACTTATACTTACTCAAGGAAATAATCACTATCAATTAAAATTTAATTGTGGACCTTGTGAAATGGAGATCTGGGAGAAAGATAACAAAGAGGTTTAAATTGTATTCGTATTTTAACTAAAAATAAATTTCTTATTTCCTAAAGCTTTCTCTTTCGCCTATACGCATCTAATATTTTTTTGGGATAATTGGATGTATCGATCTCTACATACATTGCCCAGATATCATTATTATTCAGTACAAATACGGAAGGAAATTTTTCAAAACAAAAATCAATTGCCTTAATATAATCCTGATATTTTGTCGAATTATTAAAAGCAAAATGCACCCCATTCCGTACGTCTTTTTTCTTTTTTATATTGTTTAACAATAACCTGGCTCTATTCAATATTTCTCGATTGATAGTTGTGTCGGATGTCAAATAAAAAGTTTTATACCGCCTCTTCTTCTTTATTTTTTTAATACTATATTCCTTGTTAAAAAACTGACCTCGTGATGGAGTAAAATTGAGTTCAATGCAATTTGGATGCGTTTTACGTTCAATATATAATTCAGCTAATTTCTGAAACCCAAGTATAGGAAAGAGTGTCAAGCTAATTAACCCTACCGGAAAAAATAATTTTCTTCGACTGCGATGTTTCATATAATTAAAATTATCACAAATGAATTTCCATTCTGATCGATCGAAATAATTAAATAATTGATCTAACGGAAAGACGTGAAGAAAAATGATATTCCATAAAGCACGGTGATAATTATTTTTGAAATACGTATCAATTTTGATTTCTGCCCTTCATTATGCCCACGCATATATAAAACAGTAAAATTCAAAGACAATAATTCGAAGAGAAATGAAAATGAAAATTTTTTCTGTAAATTATAATTACATTGAGTGTCATCCAAATATTATAAATATTATTTGTACTGGAGAGAAATTTCAACTTATTGCAGATGTATTCTATTTCTGAAATTTTATTTTCTGACCTCCACAACTTCCGTTTTTAATACATTTAATTTTAAAGGATATTTTCCTGAATTTAAAACAAACGCCAGGTCAGTAGCTTCATCCAGCGTGAAATTTCCTGTAATATTTGACTTGCCTCCCTCAATCTGACTTTGAACAACAGGATGAACATATACAATCCCATCTAATGTTATAGCAATTTGTCTGCCTATATTATCTGAAGTCATTCGTCTCCACGTTCTCGTTCCTTCTGAACTCATTTGCATAAATATTTCATTTCTATTTTCATTCGGAAGGACACTGGCACTTGTAATAACGCTACCGTCTATCATTGGACCATTTGCTCTATTTCCTTTTAGTGCTATTACTTCACAATAAGTTTGATCCTGTTGTTGTATTGGTTTTGAGAATACTAACCTGCAATGAAGCGGAAGAAAATACGATACCGAATCCAAAAGAAAAAGCCGGCTTAGTTCTGCTGTATCCTTTATTTGTACTGACCCAATTACAGATCCGGAAATTAACTGCCCATCACCTGAAGTAAGAGGAGTTAAAAGAGAAAACAAAGGATACATAGAAACTAAAGAATCTGCCTCTTTTTTATTTTGTTTTTCTAAAAGGGAAATTAAAGATGAACTGGTTTCCAAAGATCCATTCTTCAGTTCTTCTTTAATTGAATTGTCTGGAGCATTGCTCTTGTAATTTTTTTTTACTAAATAACCATTGATCTGATTCAGATACGTAAATATCTCTGTATTATTATAGGTTTCCCAAAAGCCTAATTCACCAATAGTTGAAAGAATACTCTCTATTCTTTTTGTGTCTTTGATTCCTGGTACTTTAACAATAAAGTGATTTCCATTGTCAGTTTCAACACTTGCAATTCCTGCCCCTTCAATATTAGCTAGTCTTTTTATAATGATATTATTTGTGGACAAAAACAACTTCTCCCATTCTTGTTTTAATACTTTGACAACATCTTCATTTGTGGAATTAAAATTAATTTTCTCGCTCCACTCCAGTTTCATAAAAATTGTTGCAAACCTAATTTCAGGAAAATTTTTCTCCTCCACTTTTCTATATGAATTAATAAATTCATCAAAATCTTTTACCTGATCTTCCTTAATTTCTGTCAACACTTGTTGTAGTTGTTCATCGTTACCCTCAACGATTGCCGCTTTTAAAAAATCGGAATAACTCAATTTAAGTACAATCCGGACACCACCATCTTTTTCGAAAGTCGGAACGTTCTTACATCCTAAACATAATATACTTACAACTAAACTCAATAAAATAATCTTGCTTTTCATGAATTCAAGATAAATAGTTTTTGAAAATTAATTTTATGATTCTTGTTCGTGTGTATCCTTAGATTTTAAAAACACCCTAATAATTAAATCAAAAATATACTATTTATTTTTTCATCTTCTATTTTTCTTCAACATATTGATCTTTTTTTTGTTAAGATTAAATAATATGATATACATCAGCAAATAAGGATGTTTGATAGATGATTCGCATCTCTTCTCTAAAAAAAGTGCTATCAAATACCGTATTTTTTTTGTTTATGATATGCAACATTAATGTAATTAGAATTTAATTGTAATTTCGATTTATGAAAAAAATAATGGTTCACATCGTGCTTATTTTTTCATTCCTGATTCAGTACTCTTTTTGCTTTTCGCAGCATACTGTAATTGACTCTCTGCTCTCCATTTTAAAAACCGACAGCCCTGACAGCAATAGACTAATTCAGTTAAATAATATTTCAATTGAATATAAAGACCTTGGTATTTACGACAGTGCAATTTATTATGCTAATGCTGCATTAGTACTAAGCAATGCGATCTATAAAAAATCCAAAGATCAAAAGATCAAACAATCGGCAAAAAAAAGTGAAGCATCTTCATACAATACTATCGGGAATATATATTCTGATCAAGGGAATTATCCTCAAGCATTAAAAAATTATTTTTCTTCGTTGAGAATTCGGGATAGCCTAAACGACAAAAAAGGAGTTGGAGATTCTTACAACAATATCGGAATTATTAATGATCTGAAAGGAGACTATCCCGAAGCTTTAAAAAACTATTTTATCTCGTTAAAAACCAGAGAATCAATTGGAGATAATGAAGGCATTGCTTCTTCCTATGGCAATATAGGACTTGTTTATTCCAATCAGGGTAATTATCCTGAAGCATTAAAAAATTTTCTTGCTTGTTTGAAAATAAGAGAAGCAACTGGTGACCAAGAAAGTGTTGCTGATGCTTATAATAACCTGGGATTGATTTATGACTATCAGGGAAATTTTTCTGAGGCATTAAAAAATTATAACGCTTCATTAAAGATCAGAGAATCAATAGGCGATAGAGAAGGTATTGCCGATTCTTATAATAATATTGCAATTGTTTATTCCTATCAAAACAATTATCCTGAAGTATTGAAAAATTTTCTGAGATGTTTGAAAATATATGAAGAGCTCGGCAACAAAGCTGGCATTGCTTCTACCTATGGGAATATCGGAATGGTATATTTCAAACAAAAAAAATACAAAGAAGCAGAAGAATACCTTCTGGCTTGTAAAAAACTATCAAAAGAGATCGGGTATAAAGACATTTTGAAAAATGCTTACAGCTATTTGACCAAATTGGATAGCGCAACAGGAAATTTTAAAGGAGCATATGAAAACCATAAACTATATATCCTTTATCGTGATAGTATTGATAATGAAGAAACCCGTAAAAAAACCATTCAAAGTCAAATGACCTATGACTTTGAAAAAAAAGAATTAGCCACCAAAGCAGAACAGGATAAAAAAGATGCAGTTGCTTTAGCCGATAAAAAACGTCAACAAATTTTCTTTTGGTTTCTTGCAGCGTTAGCAATAGCAATAGCAATAATTGCTGTAGTAATTTTCAGAGGATTACAGCAAAGCAAAAAAGCAAAAAGAGTAATTGAGATCCAACGAGATGAAATTTCAGAGCAAAAAGAAATAGTGGAACATCAAAAATTAATAGTGGAAGAACACCAAAAAGAAATTGTTGATAGCATCACGTATGCAAAACGAATTCAATACACATTGCTTGCCAATAAACAATTACTTGAAAGTAATTTACCTGAGCATTTTGTTTTATTTAAACCCAAAGATATTGTTAGTGGAGATTTTTATTGGGCAACGGAAAAAAGTTGGCAGTCGACAGTCAACAAAGAAGAAAAAATAAAAAGGTTTTATATTGCCGCTTGCGACTCAACAGGGCATGGTGTACCAGGAGCATTTATGAGTTTGCTGAACATTTCTTTTTTGAATGAAGCCGTAAATGAAAAAAATATTTTAGAACCTCATGAAATATTAAACCATGTTCGAAAAAGAT
>MEPB01000085.1 GCA_001769385.1 Bacteroidetes bacterium RIFCSPLOWO2_12_FULL_35_15
AGTTCCATTTTACAAATATAATAATTCTACCTTATCATATGACATTGCCCTCCAAAGGAGAGGGTTTTGTAATAAAAAAAGGCTTCCCGTTTCTGGAAAGCCTTTTTAAAATTTGATTTTAAATATGTTGATTCAAGGGCTTTCCATAAATTAAATACACATCATGCAACACATCATGGTGTTGTTGATTGTATTCAAAATATTTTTTGCCTTGTTGTTCATTTTTTCAATTATTGCGCTGCAAATATAAGTGAGAAATTTTTAAACTACCTAATTTATTTTTTATAAAAACTTAGTTGACAATCAATTTCCCAATACCAACAACGCTTTCAACACTATAAATTTTATAAAAATAAATTCCATTTTCCAATCCATTTCTTGAAATTGTAAATTGTTTTGTGGAAATATCATTAATGGATTTTAATTTTTTCCCTAGTACATCGAATAATTCAAATGAGTATTTTTCAGTTGCTTTTTCTGATTGAATTACGAATGTGGTGTTATCAGAAAATGGATTTGGATAAACAGAAATCACTTTGCTATCGCTTACAATTTGCTCTATTCCTGTAGGATCCATAATAGTATTTATAACCGTATTTGTAACAACAGCTGCATTAAAATCGAAATAAATATTTGCGGTATTTTTTATTTGTGTTCCATATGGAAGTAATTTTTGTCGCTTCACTCTAAATGTGATCGCACCATGACTAGCAGCTTCGTTACTTGTGCTGTCCGCCAAATAAATATTATAAAAATTAAATTTTACTACTCCTAAAGCAATCCACTGAGGAGAAACAGTATGGCTTGAACCAACAATCTCTAAACTGCTTGGAATAATATCAGAATCAAGCGTGTCAATTATGCTGATGTTGTAGGCAACAGCAGTTCCTGTATTTTGAAAATGAACGGTATATGTTAAAATTGTATCACTTAATTGATCAATGCCTCCTGTCGCACCAATTCCTTTTGGAGATACTTCTTTAAAATTAGGATCGTATGAATTTACAACCGGTAAACAAAAAGAATAATCATTATTTGAAGGATTAAGATCTGCTGCCGGAACATTTGTTAATACTCTAAAACATAAATTATCTCCACTAATTACTGTTGCATTTGGAGTCAAATGAACATTAGCAAAAAAACTGTTCCAGTATCCTCCTGCTGTTAAATTGGTAAGATTCGCATAGTTCCAGATTAATGTATCGCCACTAACTGTTGGTGCAGGTACCGAACTTAATGCAGGATTATATACTACCCGATTATCTAAAACCAATTTTAATTGTCCGGATGCTAAATCGCAACCGGTATTGCTTACAGATGGGAACATATAAAAAGGCACATTCGGACGAACAATCCCAGATGAACCTGCAGTACACTGAACATCCACATTACTGGTACATTGTAATGAAAAATCTACATTGCTTTGTGGCAATGTAGTAAAAGAATATACTACAGGAGAACATGCTGTAGAAGGAAAAATAAATTGATAGTTGGAAGGAATTGAAACAGAATAATCTGTCATCCATGTTTGTTGAACGTTCATAGTATATAGTCCTGAACCGTCTGAATATGCTGAAGAACTTGTAGAAGACATAGACGGACTATTAAGATTCGAGTTGCTCATCACAGGAATAGATGATAATGCATCATCAGCAACATTGAACGCGCAATTTGTATTATTATCAATATAAACTCGCCCGGTAACAGATGCATATAAACATGGATTACTCACAGGCAACATATAAAAATTATTAATATTATAAACGGTATCGGTACCTGAAATAACTTTTACGGTAGGGCCAAAAAAATTGGCATTTCCGCCCGCCAGTTGATCATCTGTGATCATCATGTTATAAATGGGCACTGGCAAATTAACATACCAGGGATTTGCCCCTGTTGTGTTTACATCCGAAATAATTAATGAACCTGAATTTTGATCTTTAATTTTCACCGAATCGCCCATAAAAGAATTGGAAATAGTTATGCTGTACATTAAATTACAGGTTGAACCACATATATTAAAATCATGATACATGGATGGCTGTGGCATTACATTGATATCCCCTTGCGAATACTGCGCTTTTGCTCCAACAGATAGGACGCAAACTACTAGAATAAGGTAAAGTTTTTTCATACGTGGTTTTTTATTTGTTTGTATTAAAAGGATAAACTAATTAGAGTAAATGTGTTTCTTGCTCTTTGATGTTTATTTTTGAATAGAGGTTGCATTTAGAAAATCCGTAACGCTCAAATCTACATCTTTATAGTTGCCATTGATCACCTGCTTTTTAAATATCAACACCCCTTCCAGAGGGATAAATTATCATAAAAAATGTTCCTCATTTTTTGACTTTAAACAAATACTAAAATTTTATTCTACCAGACAATTAAAAAAATAAAATAGTTGACAAGAGGCTTTATAAAATTAAGCGATCTAACTGAAAATCAATGCCTTTGTGGCAGAGCCTAACAAATGTTTTAAATAAGCAAGCTCCATTTTTGAATTATTCTGCGACTTCATCCTTTTTTAAATAACAAATAAAGATAAATAACGTTAAACAAAATACATTGGCACATCGTTTGAAAGGTATTTGTTGTATAATTTAAACTAAATCTCATGAAAAAGTTCATTTTAATTGGATCAATAGCAGTGATAGCAGGTGCGGCTGGATTATCCTTCCAAATAGAAAAGCCTTTGCCTCAGATTACCAACGACATTCCGGGCAAAGAGCTTCCTGTTATTAATAATGAAGCTTTTAAACGTGGCGAATTGCTTTCGTACCGCTTGCATTATGGAATTATGGATGCCGGAATAGCTACTCTTGTTATTACAGATGAAGAAAAAGAAATAGCAGGACGTAAAACCTTGCACGTAGTTGGCTTAGGAGTTTCAAAAGGAACATTTGACTGGTTTTTTAAAGTACGCGATCGTTACGAAACCTATATTGATGAAAAATCAATCGTTCCCTGGCTTTTTGTAAGACATGTGGATGAAGGTGGTTACCGTTTTGATCAAAATTATGTTTTTAACCACTATAGCGAAAAAGTAAACGTTGGAAACGGTGAAGTTTTTCCTATTGAACCAAATATGCAGGATATGTTATCGGCATTCTACAATGCACGATCAATGGATTTTTCAAATGCAAAAATTGGCAATGTTTATTCAATTAACTGTTTTATGGACAAAGAAGTCTGGCCTTTAAAAATAAAATTTATGGGTCGCGAAAATGTAACTACTGATGTTGGAACATTCAAATGTTTAAAATTTTGTCCGATCGTACAAAAAGGTAGAATTTTTAAACATGAAGAGGATCTTAAAGTTTGGATCTCTGATGATAAAAACCATATTCCGGTAAAAGGACAAGCTAATATAATAGTGGGTTCAGTAAAAGTTGAATTAGCTAAATATTCTGGTCTTGCAAATCCTGTTGCGAAAGTGGATTAAGTAAATACATTAAAAAAATTATAGCCCCGATTCAAAAATTGAGTCGGGGCTTTTTTATTTAGTGTCTTATTTAAGAGCCGGTTTAAATTTTTTAAAATAATTTTATAGTATTAAAGAGTCATTCCGACTAATTCGGCTTTGCTCAATTTAAACTCTGCGGAGGAATCTTTATATTTATTAGCACAATACCAAATGAGTAAAAAGATTTCTCCGCTACGGTCGAAATGACAAAAAAATTAAAAACCGTGTTTTACGAAAATTTAAAAGTATCTAAAAAAAATTTATAATAATTACTGCTTTTAATTATCTTGCAACTCAAATTTTAAAAAGATAAAATAAATGGAGTTAAAACCGGAAATCATTGAAAAAATAAAATTACTGGATGAAAAATATCAATCAATGGGACAAGATCTTTCATCTTACCTTGATGGTTTGCTATATGCTGATTATTTAACCTATTGGGACTACATTCACCTCGACACCTTAATGAGCCTGCAAACACCAAAAACAAATATTCCTGATGAAGAAATTTTTATCATGTATCATCAGATCACCGAGCTTTATTTTAAACTTAGTTTGCACGAATACAATCAACTTGCAGAAAGAGAAAATCTGGATGTTAAATTTTTTACTGATCGCATAACACGTATCAATCGTTATTTCGAAGGACTCATCACCTCATTTGATATTATGGTGGATGGAATGGATCCGAAACAATTTTTAAAATTCAGAATGAGTTTATTGCCTGCAAGTGGTTTTCAATCGGGACAATACCGTATGATTGAGATTTGTTCAACCGCGTTTAAAAATCTTGTTGCAAAAGACATTCGCGATTCATTTAGTAATGATGTAAATGATGTACAAATTGAAAAAATGTATGAACACATTTATTGGAAAGCAGGTGCAACAGAACTTGCAACAGGTAAAAAAACATTAACGCTTGTTCAGTTTGAAGAAAAATATTCAAAACAATTTATTGAACTTGCAAAAAAATTCAAGCAAAAAAATTTATGGGCCCTCTATAAATCACTACCGGAAGCGGATCAAAAAAATGAGAAATTAATTCTGGCACTTCGTCAGATGGATGTGAATGTAAATGTAAATTGGGTGCTATCACATTATAAATCCGCTGTTCGTTATCTGCAAAAAGATCCTGAAGATATTGCTGCAACAGGTGGTACAAACTGGCAAAAATATCTGCCCCCACGTTTCCAAAAACGTATTTTTTATCCTGAATTATGGAATGAAAATGAACTTGCCGAGTGGGGGAAAAATTGGGTGAAAAGTGTTGTGTTTAATCAGTAAAATTTATTTATTTGTCATCTTCACCTTTTCGACAACGCTATAACTATCTATCCAAAGGTGTTCGAAATCTTTTAAGATTTTTTATCCTGTCCTTTTTGCTTGATCAAAAAGAACGAAAAAATCAAGAACAAACGATTGCTCCACACAGGCAACACGACATCGCGTTTGTTCAATCCTCACACACTCGTTCCTGATTAAATTTTGCACAAAGAGAATTGCAGAGGTGCGTAGATGTCCACAAAAAAGGGCGAACTGGCGCAAAAACAGCTATTACGCGAAAGACTAATGGATTTGGAACGAATTTGATTTATGCGTTGGGTTACTAATTACTATTTCTGATTCATCACATCCGTTTGCCGAAGGATGGATTCATCATGGATCAGTTGGTAGATCCCTTTGATAAAATCTTCACGAAGCCCAAGTTGATTAGCTGTTTCGAGGCTTGATTCAACCAGTTTTGCCCAATGAGATACTTGTAAAATGGTGATATTATTATCGCGTTTATATTCTCCTATCTCTGTAGAAATAGCCATCCGCTTGGCAAGCAATTCTAACAGATCCGCATCTAATTTCCCAATAACCGAACGTAATTCATCCAACTTTGTCTGTAACTCTCTGCTTTCAATGGATGCAGAACGTATTTTTAAATCACTTACAATTGATTTTAATTCAGCAGGAGTAACTTGTTGTTTTGCATCGCTCAATGCAACCTTAGGGTTTCTATGAGTTTCGATCATCAAGCCATCCATTTCCATATCCATAGCTTTTTGGGCGATATATGGAATAAGCTCCGGTGTTCCGCCTATATGTGATGGATCGCAGATCATTGGTAAATCGGGACAAGCAGCTTTTAATTCAATTGCCAATTCCCATTTAGGTGAATTCCGGAATGGTCCGTTATCGTACGAATTAAAACCACGGTGAATGGCAGCAATTTTTTTTATTCCCGAATTATTTATTCGCTCCAAAGCTCCGGCCCATAATTGCAGATCAGGATAAATAGGATTTTTAACAAATATCGGAATGTCAACACCTTTCAATGCATCTGCAATTTCCTGAACAGAAAAAGGGTTTACGGTAGTACGTGCCCCAATCCATAAAATATCTATTCCATGTTTTAAACACTCTTCCACATGAGCTGCATTTGCAACTTCTGTTGCGGTGAGCAATCCTGTTTCTTTTTTTACAGCTTGCATCCATTGCAAACCAATATTTCCGATGCCTTCAAAAGCATTCGGACGCGTACGCGGTTTCCAGATCCCTGCTCTGAAAATACTGTTGGGATAAATGGCAGCAATTTGTTTAGCCGTGTCCAGCATCTGCTCTTCGCTTTCGGCACTGCACGGACCTGCAATAAGCAATGGCTTTGCAAAATCCGGGAACCAATCTTTAATTGGCGTTATTTGAAGTTGTAATTTCAATTTTATTTTTAACTAAAAACTCCCGCAAAGTTACGGGAGTTTTTTAAACGGTTATTTTTATTTTAAAATTACCAACCTAAGATCCATGCAAACATTAATGGTGCGACAATAGTAGCATCGCTTTCTACAATAAATTTAGGAGTATCGATATCTAATTTCCCCCAGGTGATCTTTTCGTTAGGAACGGCACCGGAATAAGAACCATAACTGGTTGTTGAATCAGAGATCTGGCAGAAATAACTCCAGAACGGCACATCGTGCATTTCCATATCCTGGTAAAGCATTGGAACCACACAAATCGGGAAATCACCTGCAATACCACCACCAATTTGAAAGAAACCGATCCCTTTTCCACCTGAATTTTTGGGGTACCAATCAGCTAACCAAGCCATGTATTCAATACCAGACTTCATGGTAGAGGCTTTAATTTCTTTTTTAATTACATAGGAGGTAAAAATATTTCCCATGGTAGAATCTTCCCAACCCGGCACCACAATTGGCAAATTACGTTCTGCAGCAGCCAGCATCCAGGAATCTTTCGGATCGATCTCATAATATTGTTTCAGCTCACCACTCAACAAAATCTTATACATGTATTCATGCGGGAAATAACGTTCACCGGCAGTATCAGCATCTTTCCAGATTTTATGAATGTGTTTTTGTAATCTGCGGAAGGCTTCTTCTTCAGGAATACATGTATCTGTAACACGATTGAAATGGTTATCCAATAATTCCCTTTCCTCCTGAGGTGACAGGTCACGATAATTAGGCACACGCTTATAATGGCTATGTGCAACGAGGTTCATAATATCTTCTTCCAGATTAGCTCCTGTACAGGAAATAATATCAATTTTCCCCTGACGGATCATTTCTGCCAATGATTTACCTAACTCGGCAGTGCTCATGGCACCTGCAAGGGTAACCATCATTTTACCACCTTCGGTTAAATGTGTTTCATAGCCTTTTGCGGCATCAACCAATGCTGCGGCATTAAAGTGTTTATAATGTTTTTCAATAAAATTTGAAATAGGTCCTTTGCTCATATCATATATATTTTAAAAATTTGCTGCAAAAGTAAAATTAATTAAAAACAAAAAGCAAAAGATGTTAAAATTCTGTTATCCATTGGTATTTTACTTATTGAGGTTCCGATAGCAATGGGGATACTGTTTGTATGTTATTTTTGCCAAATTGCTTTCTTTTCAAGAACTTGTTAAATTTCTGTTAAGTCCTCATTATTTGTTAATTACTAATTTTTGAGTTGTTATCAATAGAAATATTTTTTACATTTGCAATATCATTTATCAATGAAGTGAATACCCTACAGGATTTTGAATTTCAAACAAAGATCCGAAACCGCTTCCACAAAAAATAAAAAACAATAACCTAAATAATTAAACAAATGAAAAAACTTTTACTTTCAGTTTTTGCTTTAACAACTTATGTAAGCGTAAACGCACAGTGTAATGAACTTTTTATTTCCGAGTATGTTGAAGGAAGCGGGAACAACAAGGCACTTGAAATTTTCAATCCTACTCCCAATCCAATTAATTTAAACAATCAATATCGTTTAATACGTTACAATAACGGAACATCAGCAGCATCAGGTGAAGCTAATTCGCAGGCTATGATTAATTTAGGCTCTCCTGTAATAGCATCAGGTCAATCTTGGGTGATTGTAATTGACAAACGAGATCCTGCACAACCTTGTCCCGGGAATGAGTGTGCTGTAGATTTAGCATTACAAGCAAAGGCTGATACTTTCCTTTGCCCTACTTACGCTGTAAGTTATACAATGTATTTTAATGGAAATGATGCTTTATCATTACAGAAGACAATAAATGGAGGTGCTACCTGGAATTATGTGGATATTTTTGGAATGATGGGCGATGCGGCAATGGTAACCGGTACAGCCTGGAGCGATGCATTCCCTTATGATGGCTCTGCTGGAGCTTGGTGGACTATTGATCAGACTTTGGTTCGTAAACCGGGAGTATTGCAAGGCGTTACTGTAAATCCATCTCCTGAATTTATTGTAACTACAGAGTGGGATTCATTACCTAAAAACACATATACAGGTTTGGGTCAACACACTTGCAACTGCCCTACAGCATCTGTAAATGAAATTGAGAATTCCGTTTCTGTTACTATTTTCCCAAATCCTGTCAATACAGATCATTTCAATATCTCTTCAACTGAAGCAATCGAATTTGTTGAAATTTATAATACAATCGGACAACAAGTAATTCATAAAAATGGTAATAAAACAGACAAAGGTATGTTTGTTGAAACGGGCAATCTAGCTAAAGGGGTATATATTGTAAAGGTATCCTTTGCAAAAAACAAAATATCGGTAGTGAAACTTTCCATACAATAATCAGGCATTCATAAAAAACATCCTGCTTTTAAAGCGGGATGTTTTTTTATCTTAAAATCCAATGAAACAATTTCTATTTCTTATTTCATTCATTTGGTTTAGTGCGATTGCATTTTCCCAAAACACCAGCGAAATCAAAGGCACAATAAAAGATGCCACTACAGGTGAAACTATAATTGGAGCAAGTGTATTAATCGCTGAAGGGAAAGGTGTTAGTACAGATATTAATGGTAATTATACTTTAAAGCTAGATTCGCTTGGACAATACACATTAACGGTTTCATATGTCGGCTATGAAGTGCAAAAATTAAAAATTAAAGCAAGCGGAAAACCACAAACCATTAATTTTTCCCTTCAAACTAAAACATTAGATGAAGTTGAAGTAGTGGCAGATGTGGCAAAAACCCGCGAAACTCCCATTGCTTTTTCTAATATTTCTACAAAACAAATTCAGGAAGAACTCGGAACACGAGATTTACCAATGGTTTTAAACTCTACCCCTGGCGCATATGCTACAGAACAAGGGGGAGGCAGTGGTGATGCACGTATATCAATAAGGGGCTTTGACCAACGCAATGTTGCCGTTATGGTTGACGGAGTTCCTGTAAACGACATGGAAAACGGTCAGGTATATTGGAGCAATTGGGATGGACTGAGTGACATTACCCGTACTATGCAAGTGCAACGCGGCCTTGGTGCTTCAAAATTAGCAATAGCATCTGTAGGTGGAACTATTAACATTCTTACAAAAGGTATCGATCAAAAAAAAAGTGCAGCAATAAAACAAGAGGTAAACGATTACGGTTTATATAAAACAACATTAGGTTTTAATTCAGGTCAATTAAAAGGTGGCTGGGGGATTACTTTAGGTGGTTCTCGCAAATGGGGAACGAATTGGGCTGATGCTACCTTTACAGATGCATGGTCATACTTTGTAAAAATTCAAAAACGGTTTGACAAACATCTTTTTAGTATAAGTGCAAACGGTGCTCCGCAAACACATGGTCAGCGCTACGACAGATTGCCACTCGCTGTTTACAGTAAAAAAATGTCTGATAAACTAGGCATCAACTCCGACTCAATGTTAACTGCTTATAATCAATTGGAAAGAGGATTGGCATACAATCCAAACTGGGGAACGACAACATATGATGTAAATTATAGAGGTAATCCTTTTCCGCCAATTGGAAATGAAGATCAATTTAACGATCGTGTAAATTATTATCACAAACCACAATTTAACCTTTCTCATTTTTGGACCCCAAATGAAAAACTATCTGTTTCCAGTATAGCTTATCTTTCATTAGGTAAAGGTGGTGGAACGGGATTAAAAAATACTGTTGCAAGAAATAAAGAAACAGGCTTATTAAACATACAATCAGTTTATGATGCAAATTTAACTGCACCACCTTCTACTTATTACAATGCTACAGAACATCCGGCTACAAATTATTTAAGAGCCAGCAACAATGATCACTTGTGGTATGGCCTGCTTTCTTCCTGGAATTTAAAAGTGAATAAAAACATTTCAGCTTTGTTTGGCGTTGATGCCCGTTACTACAAAGGAACACACTACCAATCCATATTCGATTTAATGGGAGCTGATTATGCAATTGATAACGCCTCTGATAAAAATCAGGTAAATGGAACTTATATTGGAGACCCGAATTTTCAAAATGCTGTAAGACGCGTTGGTGATAAAATAAGCTACTACAATGATGCTAAAGTAATGTGGGGTGGTGCATTCGGGCAATTCGAATACAAAAAAAATAAATGGACCACCTTCTTAACCGCATCAGTTTCAGAAACAGGGTTCAAACGTATTGACTATTACAAAAAGAAAGATTTAGTTATCGATGGAAATACATTTGAACAAGTAGTAGGAAATGGCGATTCCTATTTTTATAATGGCACAAGTTCTTTATTTGCATCATCAAGTACAAAGGTAACATACAGTGGAGATACTACTTTTGTAGGAACAGGAGCTAATCAAAAATATATTTTGAACGCAACAAAATATACTAATCAATCTAGTGAAGCGCGTTTTGCCACTACTAAACAAAAATGGTATTTTGGATACACTGTAAAAGGTGGAGCCAATTACAATATTAGTGACCATCATAATATATTTGTTAATCTTGGTTATTTAAATATGGCACCACGTATGAATGTGGTATTTGATAATAATAACAAAGAAATTCTTGATGTTAAAAACCAAAAAGTTTATGCCATTGAAGGCGGTTATGGGTTACACCATCCAAAATATGCCGCAAATGTAAATTTATATTACACGGTTTGGCAAAACAAACCCCCTTCATTTTTACCATCTGCCCCAGGTCCAGATGGTACTCTTTACTATAATATAAACGGATTAAATGCTTTGCATAAAGGAATTGAAATAGACTTTATATATAAACTTCTTAAAAACTTAGATATAGAAGGATTGGCTTCTATTGGTGATTGGAAAACAACATCAGGCACAACTGCTGATATAACGGATGAAAATGGCATTGTAATATCTACGGTAGATTTTAGTGCAAAAAATGTACACGTTGGTGATGCCGCACAAATACAACTTGCGGGAAGTATTCGGTATGAAATTATTAAAGGCTTATACGTTAAACCTCGTTTCACTTATTTTGCTAAAAATTATGCAAATTTTGACCCAACAATTTTAGTTGGTACAAATAAAGACCGCGAATCATGGAAAATGCCAAACTATGGATTACTTGACTTGTATGCAGGTTACGATTTTAAATATTGGAAACTGAAATTTACTGTTACTGCAGGAGTAAATAACTTATTAAATACGATTTATCTCTCAGATGCACAAAATGGAACTAAATTCGATGCCACAACTTCTACCGTATTTCTGGGAATGGGCAGAAGAATGAATTTATCATTACGAATAGGATTTTAATAAATAAATAATAAAATAAATAAAATGAAAAAAATAATTTACGCCACACTATTTTCAGTTGTTGCAGGTACTATGGCAATGGCACAAGCCGTTTTGCCTACATCTTATTCATGGGTTGGAGCTTATCCTACAGGCTGGAGCGCTGTGGACCCTCTTGTTTCCTATTATACTGCAGGATCAGCAGCACATACTAATCCGTCTTTAAAAATGGATCAGGCCGGGGATAAAGTAATTATCAATTTTGCTACTACGCCCGGAACTCTATCTTATTGGATAATCAGCACCGGAACATTTGGAGCAGGTGTATTTTTAGTGGAAGAATCTGTTGATGGTAATTCATGGACAACATTACATTCTTTTGCAAGTCCAACACCTCCTCCTACTTCCTGGACGCAATTTTCTGACACACCTAATGCAGCAAGCCGTTATGTACGTTTTAATTATGTCACTAAAATTTCCGGTTCAAATATTGGATTGGATGATGTATCACTTTCAGCAGGTGTTTCGCCCAATCAGGAAATTAGTGTAAAACAAGGAACAACAACAATTGTAAATGGTGGAACATATTCCTTTTCTTCGCCTGTAAGTACTTTAACGCCTGTAACATTTACCGTTTATAATTTAGGTTTAGCTACATTAAATGTTTCAGCAGCAGCTATTACCGGTACTGCAGCAGCTGACTACTCAATAGCTACAGCTACGCCATTTACTGTTAACGGCACCAGCAATACAAATTTTGTAATTAATTTTACACCATCCGTTGCCGGAACGCGGGCTGCTGTTTTAAGTGTCGCGAATGATGATCTTAATGCAAATCCGTATGTTATTAATTTAGATGGTATTGGCGGAAACTTCGCTACAGAACCAGCAGCACCACCAACAAACCTGATTTTTTCAAATGTAAAATCATATCATGTAACAGGTTCCTACACAGCAGCTGCAGGAACACCCGATGGATACCTTGTAATACGCAGCGGAGCTGTTATAACAGACGCGCCTGTTGATGGTACTGTTTACCAAAAAGGTGATAATATAGGATCTACTCAAGTAGTAGTTTGCGGAAATATGACCGGATTTTTCCCAAGTAATATTGTTGCAAATACAACTTATTATTTTGCTGTATTTGCTTACAACGGAACAGGTATTTACCGTAATTATTTAACTTCATCTCCTTTAACAGGAAGTATTACAAGTGCAGGTTCTCTGCAATCTCCAAGTTATTATACTACTGTTTCTACTTCTAATTCAACTTTTGTAAGCGATTTGCACACAAAAATAAACTCACACAGCGTTAAATATTACAGCGATTTCGGTCCATTAATGATTGCCAGATTTTTAGCCCGGGATACAATAAATAACCAACGTGTTGTAACCTGCTCTTACAGTGGGTTAAATCAAGTTTATACAGAACCATGGGATTGGGCATCAAATGATTTTGCCCGTGAACATACCTATCCACAAAGTTGGATGCCAACTGTTAATGATGCCAACTTTACCAGCAGAGCCGAATACAGTGATTATCACATGCTGGTTCAGGCAAATCAAAATAACGTAAATGCTATCCGTAGTAATTACCCTTTAGGTGAAGTTGTTGGAACACCTACCTATACCTATTTAGGGTGTAAAACAGGTAATGATATGAATGGTAAAAAAGTTTTTGAACCCCGTGATGCTGATAAAGGAGATGCAGCACGTTGCATGTTATACCAAGCTATTTGTTACACTACTACCGGAACAAATACTAACACGGATGTTACTTATGGTGGTGTTGCTAACAGCTGGTCATTACCAACTAAAATTAACAACACGAATATACCTTACGGTCAGGATCAAAACGTGTTAAAAAAATGGAGCTATCTTGATCCGGTTGACAATTTTGAAATTTCACGTAATGATTTTGTTGATTCCTTGCAAGGAAACCGTAATCCATTCATTGATCATCCGGAATATGTGTGTTATATAGACTTTAGTTCGATGACCATGATTCCAAATCCAACTGTTCCCTGTGATGCAAATGGTATTTTCGAGAATCAAAATAATGATGATTTAATTTCAATTTATCCAAATCCAAACAATGGAAGCTTCATGTTAACTTACACTTCAAAAACAAATCAAAAAGTGAGTTTGAAATTGTATGACCGAATTGGACGAATTGTTTATTCAAGTGAAGTAAAAGTAAACAGTGGAATTAATCCTGTTGAAATGAATATTCAAAACTTAAATTCCGGAATTTACTTATTTGAGTTTATAACAGAAGAAGGAAAACAAACACAAAAATTTATTATTGAATAAATTTTCAGGTTAGATAAAAAAAAACAAAGAGGCTGTCTCAAAAGGGCAGCCTCTTTTTTTTGCAATATAAATTAAGTTTTCAATAGGACTAAAAATTTGTAAAAAGTCTGCTCTATGC
>MEPB01000086.1 GCA_001769385.1 Bacteroidetes bacterium RIFCSPLOWO2_12_FULL_35_15
TTAACTGTTTGTCAATAAAGGAATAAAAAAAGGCCATCTCACTTTTGAGACAGCCTCATCTCAAAGGGGAGATTTAAACGGCAAAAAAAATATCGAAGAATTTTTGTTACTTACCTTGGGGTTTACGATCTTTCAATTCATTTAATAAAAAACGTTTGAATTCCTCATCAGCACGATAAAGTTTTGCAACTTTTTTTATGGGCAATACAGTTTTGAATTTTGAATGATACTCTTTTTGCAGATCCAACTCCTTCTGCCTGAAAGTCATTTCGTTATCAACCAATTGTTCAATCTCTTTATCCGACATTCCTTCCACATTTTCTTTCGCATTTTTCATGTCTTCCCTTCTTTTATTTCTCAATTCCTGCAGTTTACCATCGTATTGATTGTAAACAGGCCAGAATTTTTGTGCTTCTTCCGGTGTCAGGTCCAGTTTTTTAGTTAAGAAACCAACTTTTTGTGCTTCAATATTTTCTCTTCTTTCTTTTTGTTTATGTTCTTTTGGTGGAGGGCCTTCAGGTCCACCTGGAGGTGGCGGAGGAGGTTGTGCAATTGTGATATTGCTTATGATTAAAAAAACTAATAAGATTAGTGTGTTGGGGATGTTGTTTCGTTTTTTCATGGCTTTTATTTTTTATAATTCATAATTTAAAATACGTTCATCAATATTATTTTCAATTAAATAATTTTCAATATTGGTATTTTGTTCGATTGTTTTTTCATTTCCCGAACTTGTACCGGAAACGATGGCATCAATGATTATTGACTCATCGATCAAATAAAGTTGTTCTTCTTCAGATAATTGATATTCCATTTTAGTATCTGTTACTTTACTTTGTTTTTCAATGTAGTTGATACCGGCAAAAGCAATTAAAAACGTTGTTAGTACAGGAATAGCAAAATTTGGTTTGATAAGTAAGGTTATCCACTCAAAAATGTTTGTTTTTGAAGTTTTATTATTTACAACATCTTGTATTTTTGTTGGAAATTCATCAAAATAATTAGTTGGCAATTCAAAAGGACTGTATTTAGGGATGTTGCTTAAAACAGGTGCTTCTGTTTTTATTTCTTCAAGATCAGCGATGTGATCTTCTAATTTTAAAATGAAAGAATCAAAATAATCATTATCTGCTTTAAAAGGGCTTTTCCCACTTAATTTTGAAAGGTGTGGAGCCTTTTCATTTAGATCGTCATCTTCAGAGTTTGATATGTTATTTTTTGCGTTCATTCTTTTCTTCGATATTCTTTTTAGAAAAAGGTTTAATGTTTAATTAAATAATCTTCTACTTTCTTTACGGCATGATGGTAGGATGCTTTCAAAGCACCAACCGATGTTTCAAGGATCTTACTCATTTCTTCATATTTTATATTATCAAAATACTTCATGTTGAAAACAATGCGTTGCTTGTCCGGTAAGGTCAATATCGCTTTCTGAAGTTTGGATTGGATCTCATCGGCTTTATAATAGCTGTCGCTTTCCAGGTTATTTGCTAAAAAAGAAGAAACATCATCCAGAGGAATACCTGCATGTTTTTTCTTTTTATTCAAAAAATTAATGGATTCATTTGTAGCGATGCGGTAAAGCCACGTGTAGAGTTGGGATTCAGCTTTAAATCCATCCAGATTTTTCCAAACCTTTATAAATACATTTTGGAGTACATCATCTGTATCATCATGATCGATAAGGATCTTACGGATATGCCAGTACAATCTCTTTTGATACTGACGAACTAAGAGATTAAACGCATAGTTTCGCGTTTCCGGTTCATGGAATTGTACTAAGAGTTCTTTGTCTGATAAGTCCATATAAAGCGTTTGTTAATCAAAAACCGCTAAACTTATCCTCCAAAAGAATAGAATAACGATTAACCTTTACGTGTGATCACTTTTTTTACTGCCTCAACAATATTTACAGCATCTAAGCCATATTTTACCATTAATTGATCAGGAGTTCCACTTTCTCCAAAACTATCGTGTACCGCTACCATTTCAATTGGTGTTGGCAATTCACGGGCGAGTAGTTGAGCAATACTGTCACCTAATCCTCCATTCATCTGATGTTCTTCGGCTGTAACCACACAACGTGTCTTTTTTGCTGATGTTATGACTGCGGAATTATCTAAAGGTTTAATGGTATGTATATTTATTATTTCGGCATTTATTCCCATGGCGGCCAATTGCTCACCAGCTTCAATGGCTTTCCAAACAAGATGACCGGTTGCAAAAATGCTTACATCAACTCCTTCATTTAGTATTACTGCTTTCCCGATTTCAAATTTTTGGTCGGCAGGTGTGAAGTTAGGAACAGAAGGTCTTCCGAAACGCAGGTAAACCGGACCTTCATAATTGGCGATCGCAATGGTGGCTGCTTTTGTTTGATTATAATCACATGGGTTAATTACAACCATTCCCGGCAACATTTTCATTAAACCAAGATCTTCCAAAATCTGATGAGTTGCTCCATCTTCACCTAAAGTTAAGCCGGCATGAGATGCGCAAATTTTTACATTTTTACCTGAATAAGCCACCGATTGACGGATTTGATCATATACACGTCCTGTTGAAAAGTTGGCAAATGTTCCGGTAAAAGGAATTTTTCCACCAATAGTCAAGCCAGCTGCAATACCAATCATATTGGCTTCTGCAATACCTACTTGAAAAAATCGTTCCGGATGGTCTTTGGCGAAAGCATCCATTTTCAAAGAACCTGTTAAATCGGCACATAATGCAACCACATTCGGATTTGATTTTCCTAACTCAGATAATCCTGCTCCAAATCCCGAACGTGTGTCTTTTTTTTCAGTATAAGTATATTTTTTCATGTTAAAGTATTATAAGGTAATTTATTTAAATTTCTGATTATCAATATTTAATAAAGCTTAACGGAAGTTGAAATTCCTGATTCTATTTTAAAAAATTTTTCAATTGTATAAATTGATTCTTTAGCATTTTTGGGGCGAAATTCTACCCGATACCTTCCAGGCTGTAAGACTAAGTTTTCAAGTGTCAAACTATTATTAAGATTACAAACCCAAACCATTTTATTATTTTCTTCAACAAATACACTTCCCGGTCCTTCGTTGGGTTTTGAAATTGACACACTTCCCGACTGAGGAATTTCAATAGTTGTGGTTTTGCTTTGAGCCACATCCACTTTATTTATTTTGATACGCGGAAGTGTTAAAACTTCCAGATCATATTTGCCAACAATGAATTTTTCAGTAGTGTTAAAGTTTTGAATATGAAGCGTTTGTGCATCACCATTTTTGCGAATAATACAAGTAGGATTTACATTGCCACCCATTTTTAAATTAATGTATCCTTGTGGAGCATCAACAGCAATTATATTATGCTTGCCTGCTACTAATTCAATTCCTTTTTTTTCAACAGGGGGAATGGTGTGAACTACCATTTTATAGGTTCCAATTGGATCAAGCAAAATCGTATCAGGAACTCCTTTGTTATTTATAGTATGAATATAATTGTAACGGATCGAACCTGATTGCTCATCATAAAAGGTCATATTTACATCCGTTTCTGTGGGTCTGCCAACCTGGTCGTTTAAATTAACCTGAACAGTAGTATTATTTAGTGCTTGGGAGATTACAATATTTAAAATATTCTTAAAACTGGATTCATTGGATGCATCATAGAATTTACCTATACAACCGAAAGTATTCAAATAACTTTGATCGAGACCTATTCCAATAACAAATGGTTTTAGGACGATACCTTTTTTTTGCAGAGCAAGTGAAACAGCACAAGGATCACCATCACATTCTTCAATTCCATCGGTAATTAAAATAATGATATTTCTGACATTTGGATTGGAAGCCGTTGGGAAGTCGCCACCGCATTGCTCTAAGGTATATGCAATTGGAGTTGTACCTTTTGGAACAATTTGTTTAAGTTTGTTTTTTATGGCTGTAATATTGCTTCTTCCAAAAGGCACCTCCAGTTTGGTATCCTGACAGTTTCTTTCAGGCCTCAAGCCATATTGATGTCCGTATGCGCGGAATGCAATTTCAAGGTTATCAACATTTTTAATGCTATCTAAAAAATCACTCAGCATTTTTTTTGCAATGTCCATTTTCATGCCGCTTTGCCATTGTCCAAACATGCTAAAGGATGCATCAAAAACAAATTCGATACGGGTGAGAGGTTTTGTTTGCTGGGCAGTTAAAGAGAAACAAGATACAAGAAGCAAGAAGCAAGACAAAAATAGTCTGGAGATTTGAGATTTGAGATTTGAGATTTGTAGGATGTTACTTTGCATATTTGAAGTCTTGATTCTATTTTCTGGAATCTTGTGTCTAATATCTAATATCTATTATCTAACATCTTGATACTAATAATCTCCCAGTGTTTCCACATTCTGTTTCAAAGCTTGTGCCAACTGTTCATCGTTTGGTGAAACGCCATGCCATTTATGGCTTCCCATCATAAAGTCAACACCATGGCCCATTTCGGTTTTCATTAAGATCATTACCGGCTTTCCTTTTCCCGTATGTTCTTTTGCGGTTTTCAAAACTGAAAGTACAGAGGTAATATCATTTCCTTTTTCAAGATCCAATACATCCCATCCAAATGCTTCGAATTTAGCTTTTAAGCTACCCATAGGTAATACCTGATCAGTTGAGCCATCAATTTGTTGTCCGTTCATATCAACTGTTGCAATCAGGTTATCCACCTTCTTAGCAGAAGCATACATGGCAGCTTCCCAAACCTGTCCTTCCTGTAATTCACCATCACCATGTAAAGTATAAACAAGTTGATTGTCGTTATTTAATTTTTTTGCTAAGGCAGCGCCAATTCCAACTGATAAACCTTGTCCTAATGAACCGGATGCAATACGAACCCCAGGCAAACCTTCATGAGTTGTAGGATGTCCTTGTAAACGAGAATTTAATTTTCGAAATGTAGTAATTTCCTTAATTGGAAAATATCCAGAACGAGCTAGAACACTATAGAAAACAGAAGAAAGATGCCCGTTTGAAAGAAAAAACAGATCTTCTCCATTCCCGTTCATGCTAAATTTTGCTGCATTGTGCTTTAATACTTCAAAATACAAGGAAACAAAATACTCGGTACAACCCAAAGATGCTCCTGGATGACCAGAATTTACTGCATGAATCATACGTACAATGTCTCTTCGAACCTGAGGAACAATTTTTTCTAATTCTGCTATTGAAGCCATTTTTTTTAATTTGAAAATTGATTAATTTGAAAATTTAGAAATGAAAAAATTAAAGGATGAAATAAATTGTGAAGCGACAAAAGCATCTTCAAATCCTCAATTTTTGCATGTTACCAATATTGAATTCGTCAAAAGTACTGTTTTTTGTGGGCAAGGGATATATTGTTGAAAATAAAACAAATATTGTTGAAAACTCAATTAAGTAAAGCAAAGCAAGCGTTTATTAAATGGTATATTTTGGTATCTTTGCTGACTTATATTTGTTCAATGAAAAATTGCTATTTCATTGGCTAGTTTTTATTCAAATTATAAATTAATATTTTATTTACTTATGGCATTACAGTGTGGAATTGTGGGATTACCTAACGTAGGAAAATCAACTTTATTTAATTGTTTATCAAATGCAAAGGCACAAGCGGCAAATTTTCCGTTTTGTACCATTGAACCAAATGTGGGGGTGATCACCGTTCCGGATGAACGGCTTTCAGCCCTTGAAAAAATTGTAAATCCCGAGCGGGTTGTTCCAACAACAGTTGAAATTGTGGATATAGCCGGTTTGGTAAAAGGAGCAAGCAAAGGAGAAGGTTTAGGGAATAAATTTTTAGCAAACATTCGTGAAACCAATGCAATTATTCATGTTTTGCGTTGCTTTGATGATGATAATGTAATTCATGTTGATGGATCCATCAATCCAATTAGGGATAAGGAAATCATTGATACGGAATTGCAATTGAAAGATCTGGAAACAGTAGATGCAAAATTGAAGCGTGTTGAAAAACAAGCAAAAACGGGTAATGATAAGGATGCGAAAAAAGCCTATGATGTTTTATTAAATCTAAAAACACTGTTGGAACAAGGCAAGTCAGCTCGTGCTGCGAATCTTTCTGAAATGGATATGATACATGTTGCTGATTGTTGTTTATTGACCATTAAGCCGGTATTATATGTTTGTAATGTGGATGAAGCATCTGTTTTGACCGGAAACAAATATGTGGCCGCAGTAAGAGAGTCGGTAAAAGATGAGAATGCAGAAGTATTGATCATTACCGCTCAAATGGAAGCAGAGATTGCTTCTCTGGAGACCTACGAAGAACGTCAGATGTTCTTGACAGAAATGGGATTAAAAGAACCGGGTGTTAATTTTTTAATTAAAGCGGCTTATCGATTATTGAACCTTCAAACCTATTTTACCGCGGGTGTCAAAGAAGTTCGGGCATGGACCATTACCAAAGGAATGACTGCGCCACAAGCAGCAAGTGTTATTCATACTGATTTCGAAAAAGGATTTATTCGTGCAGAGGTTATCAAATACAACGATTTTATTACACTCGGCTCAGAAGCTGCATGCAAAGAAGCTGGAAAGATGGGTGTTGAAGGGAAAGAATATGTAGTAAATGACGGTGACCTGATGCATTTCAGGTTTAATGTTTAATAATATTAAATTTTTTAAGCATAATGAAAACACTTATTCTGGATAACGATAGGATTACCTTTGAGTTGGAGGACGGAATTCTTATTGGCGTTGGAAAATGCACCTTTATTGACTTAGATCTTTCTGTAAAAATTACAAATGATCGATTAGAAATTCAAAAAGGAAAAATTTATCCTTTGTTATCAAATATTAAATCTTTGAAAAATACTACAAAAGAAGCCCGAGATTTTATGGCATCTGAAAAAGGCTGTGAAGGTGTTATTGCAGCAGCAGTTTTAATCAATTCAAGTGTTGGAAGTATGATAGGGAATTTTTTTATTTTTATTAATAAACCATTGGTTCCAACAAAATTATTTACGAACGAAGAGGAAGCAAAAAAATGGTTGAAGAGTTTTAATTAAAGTGAGATGATTCTATGTGTAAAGAGATGAAAAATCTCAAATCTCATTCTTAATATAATAGTAAAAAGAAATGGTAGAAAAAGAAGCAAAATATAACGAAGATAGTGTAAGAACGTTGGAATGGAATGAACATATTCGTTTACGTCCCGGAATGTATATTGGAAAATTAGGAGATGGTTCATCACCTGATGATGGTATTTATATCCTGCTCAAAGAAACAATCGATAATTGTATCGATGAGTTTGTAATGGGAAATGGCAGAAGTATTGATATTTCAGTAAAAGATAAAACGGTAAAAGTCAGGGATTATGGGAGAGGTATTCCATTAGGAAAAGTGATTGATTGTGTTTCGAAAATAAACACAGGAGCAAAATACGATTCAGAAGCATTTAAAAAATCAGTCGGTTTAAATGGTGTTGGTACCAAAGCCGTTAATGCTTTATCCAGTTTTTTTAAAGTACAATCCTACCGCGATGATCAAACTAAAGGAGCAGAATTTTCGAAAGGTGTTTTAACAAAAGATGAAAAAATTGTTGCATCCGACACCCGTAAAGGTACATTGGTAACATTTATTCCTGATGAAAGCATTTTTGGAAATTACCATTTTATAAATGAATATGTTGAGAAAATGCTATGGAATTACGCATTTTTGAATACCGGTTTGACGATCAATTATAACGGACAAAAATTTCATTCAGAAAAAGGATTGCTTGATCTGTTACAACAGAATATTACCGGATCCATTCTGTATCCGATTGTTCATTTAAGTGGCTATGATATTGAAGTAGCTATTACGCATAGCAATGCTCAATATGGCGAAGAATATTATTCGTTTGTGAATGGTCAGCATACTACTCAAGGAGGAACACACCAGGGGGCTTTTCGCGAAGCACTTGTAAAAACAATTCGCGATTTTTTCAAAAAAGATTTTGAAGCTGTTGATGTACGAACCTCAATTATTGCTGCTGTTAGCATTAAAGTTCAGGAACCTGTTTTTGAATCGCAAACAAAAACAAAATTAGGCTCGCAGGAAATTAGTCCGAAAGGTCCATCTGTAAAAGCTTTTGTTGGTGATTTCTTAAAGACAGAATTAGATAATTTCCTTCATAAAAATCCGGAAACGGCACAAGCTATTTTACAAAAAATAGTACAAAGCGAACGTGAACGGAAAGACTTGCAAGGCATTCAGAAACTTGCCCGTGAACGTGCAAAGAAATCGAATTTACACAATAAGAAATTACGTGATTGCCGTGTACATTTAACTTCCAATGATGAACGAAAGTTAGAAACCACCTTATTTATTTGTGAGGGGGATTCGGCAAGTGGCTCTATCACAAAAACACGTGACGTAAATACGCAAGCCGTTTTCAGTTTAAAAGGAAAGCCGTTGAATGCATTCGGTCTGACAAAAAAGATCGTTTATGAAAATGAAGAATTCAATCTGTTGCAAGCTGCATTAAACATTGAAGATGGAATTGAAAATTTACGGTACAACAATATTGTGGTTGCTACTGATGCTGATGTGGATGGGATGCATATTCGTTTATTATTAATGACATTTTTCTTACAGTTTTTTCCTGATCTGGTAAAAAACGGACATGTTTATATTTTGCAAACACCATTGTTCCGTGTTCGAAATAAAAAAGAAACCATTTATTGCTATAGCGAAAATGAAAGAAGAACAGCTATATCAAAATTAGGTATAAAGCCAGAAATAACACGATTTAAAGGCTTGGGAGAAATTTCACCGGATGAATTTAAATTGTTTATTGGAAAGGATATCCGTAAAGATCCTGTTATTATTGGAAAAGATCGCACCATTATAGATATGTTGAGTTATTACATGGGAAAAAATACTCAGGAGCGGCAGGATTTTATTATTGAGAATCTGGTGGTGGAAAAAGATCTGATCGAGGAAATTGAAAAAGTATAAAAAATTAAAACTTGGCGCCTTTGCGTCTTTGCGGCATAATAAATATGAATAACGAAGAAAATATAAATGAAGAAGTAACTGGTGGAGGTGAAGAATTACACAATGTAATTCATGTTTCGGGGATGTACCAGAATTGGTTTTTGGATTATGCATCGTATGTAATTTTAGAACGTGCGGTACCATATGTAGAAGATGGTTTAAAACCTGTTCAACGCAGGATTTTACATTCGATGAATGATCTGGATGATGGTCGTTATAACAAAGTAGCGAATATCATCGGTCACACCATGAAATACCATCCGCATGGTGATATGAGCATTGGTGATGCTTTGGTGGCATTGGGACAAAAAGACCTCTTGATAGATACACAAGGTAACTGGGGGAATATTTTAACTGGTGATAGAGCAGCAGCCCCACGTTATATCGAGGCACGACTTTCAAAATTTGCAGTAGAAGTAGTTTTTAATCCAAAAACAACCACATGGCTTTTAAGTTATGATGGAAGGAATAAAGAACCGGAAACGCTTCCTGTAAAGTTTCCTTTGCTATTGGCACAAGGAGTAGAGGGAATTGCAGTTGGATTAGCATGTAAAATGCTGCCACATAATTTTAATGAATTATGTGATGCTTCTGTCGCGGTTTTACGTGGTAAAAAAACAGATATTCTTCCTGATTTTGTTACTTCGGGCATGGCGGATTTCTCCAATTACAATGATGGTTTGCGAGGAGGAAAGGTTAGGGTTCGTGCAAAGATTTCGCAATTAGATAAAAAGACATTAGTAATAAACGAAATTCCTTTTGGAACAACAACCGGTTCTTTGATCGATACTATTGTTACAGCGAATGACAAGGGAAAAATAAAAATTCGTAAAGTAGAAGATAATACTTCAGAGAATGTTGAAATTGTTGTTCATTTAGTACCTGGCATTTCGCCCGATAAAACAATTGACGCGCTTTATGCATTCACCGATTGTGAAGTTTCTATTTCTCCAAATGCATGTATCATTGAAGATGATAAACCGAAGTTTATTGGTGTAAATGAAATATTAAAAATTTCGACACATGCAACGCTTGAACTTTTAAAGCGAGAGCTGGAAATCGAAAAGGCGGAGTTGCAGGAATCATACATGTTCGCATCCCTTGAAAAGATTTTCATTAAAGATGAGATGTATATCGATTTCAAAAATTATTCTGATAAACCAAGCTTGTTCACTTATTTAGATGGACGTTTTTCGAAATACAAAAAACAATTTATTCGATCAATTACCAATGAAGATTTTGAGAAGCTGACACAAATTCCAATGATCCGGATTACCCGTTTTGACTCTGCTAAAGCTGATGAAAAAATGAAAGCACTGGATGCACGGATTGTAGAAATCGATCATCATTTAGCTCATTTAATTGACTATGCAGTTGAGTATTTCAAAAATTTGAAAAAGAAATACGGTGTGGGTCGCGAACGAAAAACAGAAATTAAATCATTTGAAAATATTGTTGCTACAAGTGTTGTGGTTGCAAATGAGAAATTGTATGTGAATCGTGAAGAAGGATTTGCCGGTTATGGATTGAAAAAAGATGAATTTGTTTCTGACTGTTCTGATATTGACGATATCATTGTTTTCCGTAAGGATGGCACCATGCAGGTGTCAAAAGTTACTGATAAGGCTTTTGTTGGAAAAGATATGATCCATATTGCAGTGTTTAAAAAGAATGATGAACGTACCATTTACAATATGATCTATCGTGATGGAAAAAATGGAGGAGTGTTTATGAAACGCTTTCCTGTAACCGGTGTTACGCGTGATAAACAATATATTTTGACCAAAGGAACCAAGGATTCTGAAGTTTTATATTTTACTGCTAATCCCAACGGAGAATCAGAAATTGTTGAAGTTCAGCTAAAACCTATGCCCGGTTTACGAAAAGTTCAATGGGATATCAATTTTGCTGATCTGGCTGTAAAAGGAAGAAATTCAATGGGGAATGTTGTCACCAAATATGCCATCAAAAAAATTGTATTAAAACAAAAAGGCCTTTCAACGCTTAGCGCATTGGATATTTGGTTTGATGATACTGTGCAGCGTTTGAATACTGATAAACGCGGCATGTTCCTTGGAAGTTTTGGACCGGATGATAAAATTTTAACCATTACACAAAATGGATATTATAAGTTAACAGGCTTTGATCTGACTACTCATTTTGAAGAAGAGATGGTCTTGATTGAAAAATTCAATCCAACTAAACCTGTTTCAGCTGTTTATCTGGATGGTGAAACAAAAACATATTTTGTAAAACGTTTTCTGGTAGAACCGAGCGACAAAAAAGTTTTATTTATTAGTGAAGCAGAAGGTTCCCGTTTAGAAATTGTAACAACAGATGCTATTCCTGTTGTGGAATTAAAGTTCAGTAAAGTAAAAGATAAGGAATTGCCGGATGAAAAAATTAATCTGGTAGATTTTATCGCTGTAAAAGGATTTAAAGCAAAAGGAAATAAATTATCTTTTGCCAAAGTAAAAGAAATAAATTTATTGCCTGCGGTTGAAATCCCAATTGATGATGATGTAGTGGAAGAGTTTGAAGAGAGTGGAATGTCGCCTATTGAAGCATTAAAAAAAACGCAGGAACCGGCAAAAGAAAAATCGGTGATCTCAATCGATCAAATGATTAATGCTGAAATAAAATTGCCTTCAGAAGAAAAAAAGAAAAAGAAAAAAAAAGAGGATGATGGAGAAGCGCAAATAACTCTTGATCTTTAAAGAAAGAAATTTTTCTAAATATTTTTATAGATGGTGTTTTTATTTTTTTATTTTTATAGTTAATTCGAAATAGCGTTACAACTACTAATAACACTAAATTGATTTTTTTGACAATTCCTTATATGCAAATTAATAAATTAGCGCGATTATTTTTAATTTTCATTTTTTTGTCGTTTACTGTAATAGAAGCCAAAGCTCAATGGGATTATGACATTGCAGGAACAATCAAAAAAGATAAGAAAAAGGTAGAGGGTGCTTTAGTTACTCTTTTTAAAGGTTCTGTTCAGGTTCAGCAAATTTCAACTTCTTCTTCCGGTAAGTTTAGTTTTAAATTAGACCAGAATTCAGATTATACATTAACAGTAACAAAAGCCAACCATATTACCAAAAAATTCCTTTTTAACACAAAAGGAGTGCCTGAAGAAAGAGCCAAAGAACCATTTGGAGGACAGGATCTTGAAATTTCAATTTTTGAAATGCCAAAAGATCAGGGCGTCCAATCTCAAATTAACTCTATTTTAAAGAGTCCGATCGCAAAATTTTATTATGATGATGGAATAAAGGAATTTACTTTTGATAAAGCATATTCACAATCCATGCAAGATGCATTAGCAAAATTGCAGGTTCTTGAACAGGAAGCCAACAAAAAAGCTGCCGAAGAGGCAAAACAAAATACTAACATGGAAAGTGCTGCAGCCGGTAAATATGATGCAGCTATTGCCAAAGGGGATGCTGCGTTTGGAAAGAAAGATTATCCTACAGCTAAAGCAGCTTATAATGAAGCAATTGCTTTAAAAGCAACAGAGGCTTATCCTAAAACAAAGATCGTTGAAATTGATAAGATTTTAGCTGACCTGGCTGAAAAAGACAAAGCAAACAAAGCCTTAAATGATAAATATACTGCAGCAATAACAAAAGCTGACAATTCACTTGCTGCAAAAACGTATGATGCTGCAAAAGCAGGATATAATGAAGCATTAGGGTTGAAACCGGCAGAAGCTTATCCAAAAACAAAACTAGCGGAAATTGAAAAAGCTTTAGCTGATCTGGCAGCAAAGGATAAAGCAGAAAAAGATAAGTTAGCGAAAGAAAAAGAGCTGAACGATAAATATAATGCAGCTATTGCAAAAGGTGATAAAGCTTTAGCAGCAAAAACATATGATGCTGCAAAAGGAGGATATACTGAAGCTTTGGCATTGAAACCGGCAGAAGCCTATCCCAAAACAAAACTTGCTGAAATTGATAAATTAATTGCAGAGCTTGCTTTAAAAGATAAAGCCGATAAAGAGTTAAATGATAAATACAATGCAGCGATTGCAAAAGCTGATAAAGCCTTAACAGCAAAAACGTATGATGCCGCAAAAGCAGGGTACAATGAAGCATTGGGATTCAAACCGACAGAGGCATATCCAAAAACAAAACTGGCAGAGATTGAAAAACTCCTGGCCGATCTAGCTGCTAAAGATGCCGCTGAAAAAGATAAGTTAACGAAAGAAAAAGAGTTGAATGATAAATACACTGCTGCAATTGCCAAAGGTGACAAAGCATTGGCTTCAAAAACATACGATGTTGCAAAAGCAGGATACAATGAAGCTTTGAGTTTAAAGCCAGCCGAGGTCTATCCAAAAACAAAACTGGCAGAAATTGAAAAAGCATTGGCTGACCTTGCTGCAAAAGATGCCGCAGACAAAGACCGGTTGGCAAAAGAAAAAGAGTTAAATGATAAATACAATGTAGCAATTGGAAAAGCTGATAAAGAATTCGCTGCAAAAACGTATGATCCTGCAAAGGTTCATTACAACGAAGCTTTAGGTTTTAAACCTTCGGAGGCTTACCCTAAAACAAAACTTGCTGAGATCGATAAGATACTAGGGGAGCTGGCTGCAAAAGACGCTTCTGAAAAAGATCGTTTGGCAAAAGAAAAAGAGTTGAACGATAAATACAATGCCGCAATTGCAAAAGCCGATGCAGCGTTAAAAATAAAAACATACGATGCAGCAAAAGTCGGATACAATGAAGCATTAGGATTTAAGCCAACAGAAGCATATCCCAAAACAAAATTAGCGGAGATCGAAAAAGCCCTGGCAGATGCAGCAGCAAAAGGTGC
>MEPB01000087.1 GCA_001769385.1 Bacteroidetes bacterium RIFCSPLOWO2_12_FULL_35_15
CAATTAATTTCTCTTTAATAACGCTTAACGGAACAGCACCATACATTGAATATTCATCGATCGGATACGAATCCAGATATGCCGGGAATGCACCCGCCAGGACAAGTCCGTAATGATGTGACTTATGGCAATCCCTGTCAACAAGCACCACATCACCCGGCCTGATCAATGCCTGTTGCACAATTTTATTTGCTGTTGATGTTCCATTGGTAACAAAAAAAGTATGTTCTGCACCATACGCTTTTGCAGCTTTTTCCTGCGCTTTTTTCAACGGACCTTTTGGTTGTAACAGAGAATCGAGTCCTCCATTTGTTGCGGAAGTTTCAGCTAAAAAAACATTTCTCCCATAAAAATCTCCAAAATCTGAGATCCATCTGGATTTAAAAACAGAGTTTCCTCTTGATATCGGCATGGCATGAAAAACACTGGTTGGCCGTTTGCTATACTCCGTTAAGGCTGTGTAAAAAGGTGTTTCGAAGCGTTCGTTGATGCCGCTGATAATTGTCAGGTGAAGTTCCTGCAGATCTTCCATACCATAAAATATTCGCCTGAAAGATTTAATAGTTGAATCTTCTAACTGAGTTAAGGATGTATCTGTTATATAATAAATGTCTAATTCGGGCCTGAACTGATGAATGTATTTTCCTAAAAGCGGTGCTAATTCATCATCTGAAACATTCGTCAGATCGATCTTCAACACATTTTGAATAAATGGTTTTATGAGTTTTGCAATGTTTAAAGATAATTTCAATGGTGCATATCGAATACAGGCCGCTTGTATATTATAATTAAAGAACAAACAAATTAAGGCATCCTGAAATGAGCGTTGCACGATAATATCATATGCTAATGAACTGTTAGGACTTATCAATTCCTTTATTTTATTTTTAAGGATCAGCTCTTCTTTAGCAGACATCTCCTCCACATAAAGCACTTCGAAATAATTTTTCTTAGAACTATTTACTAATGTATCTTTATTGCTTTCGTTTGCAGGTCCTTCATTAAATTTTTCGCTCAATACTTCCGGATGAGTTCCGAAATTATCACTTACCAGTAGCGAAACAATTTCCACCACTTGATTACTTATCGCTTTTAGTTCGTTTTTTTTGACTGACTTTATTATGCGACCAACAACAGCTGCTCCGGGGAAAGAAAAATAGTGTTCAATGCTTAGCAAATTTTGGCAGATCTCATTTACTTCCTCCAAACGCGCAGCAACAGCTTTTTTATCAGAACTTATGTGTGTTACCAGATTCGCTTTATCTTTCAGCTCGTTCCAAAGATCAATTCTCAGCTGGTTGATATTATAATGTTTTGAATTCATATTTATAGTATTGAGATATGAAAAATAGATATGAGATATTAGACATGAGATATGAGTATGAGATATGGGACATGAGACTGTTCATCTCATTACAGGTCTCAATACTCACATCTATAATCTCACATCTATTTATTTAATGTTTAGAATGAAGGGCCAGCCTGTTTCCTTCCGAATCTATAAATAAAGCGAAATAGCCGGTGGTTTCACTCAGAAAAGTTTTTTCCATCACCACTCTTCCTCCTCCTTCGTTTACTTTTGACAATACATTGTTCAGATCATCGCCACCATTTAAATAGATCAATGGACCCACTTCGCTAGGTACACAACCATGACCTGTAACTATGGCTCCTCCAATTCCATTTTCGGCAGGAAAAAAGCCCATGGCAAATCCATTCAACTCCACTGTTGTGATTTCAATTCCATAGATGTAATTAAAAAAAGCAACGGACCTGTAATGATTATAAGCAGGTATTTCAAACCATGTCACATAGTTTTTAAACACGGATTGTTCCTTCAGTTGCTGTAATTTGGCTTCTTTTATTTTACTTTTTAAATTAACCGTTGATCCCATGACTTGCTAAATGAGTTGTTTTTAATATTAAAACAAGATGTACTTAAAATACGCAATAAATTTTCATTCAGATTTGAATAATATATCTTCTGATTATTATTTACTGCAAATATCTGTTTTCTATATTCAACATAACTGCTAATTTCAAATTTTTTGATCCTGTTTCCAAAAAATAGGTAAATAATACAATTTTCACGGTGAATAAAATACTTTATACTATAATATTTTAGACCTTCACCAATAATTTAATGGCTATTTGCTTCAAATAAATTTTTATTTTTATAGCCGTGATCCTAAACAGAATTAAACCTTTACAAATAATGTGGGTCCATTATCATTATGCTAAATTTTAAAGAAGTATTTTGAATATCCTGCTCGACAAAATAAAAACAAATTATTGGCTTCAATGTATTTTGAATAGCTATAGTTTAATGTTGTTTTCATTAGATAATGTTTTTGCGTTTATTATTTTGATTGTTACATTCTTTTCTCCAATTGTTGGGTTATGTGGATTTCTGGCAATTGTCCTTATAAATTTTTTTGCATACGTTATTGGATTTAACAGAGAAGAAATACAAAAAGGAATTTTTGGTTTCAATGCACTATTTCTTGGTCTTGCCATGGGTTATGAATATTCACTCAACGCTACCTTTATTATTTTATTTATTACAGGAGTTTTAATTTTGCTTCTTATAACTGTTTGGTTGAAGGGATTATTTGCTGTTTACAATTTGCCATTTTTATCATTCCCTTTCATCATCACTTATTGGATCATTTCTTTAGCGGCAACAAATTTTACGAATATCCATTTAGATGAAACGCACATTTATACTGTTAATGAAATAACGCGTAATCAAGCTTCATCATTTTACCAATTTGTTCATTCGCTCGACACTATCCCAATTTTTTCTTTTGCCCTTATTTACTTTAAAACACTTGCCGGCACTTTTTTTCAAAGCAGTGTTTTAGGCGGAATGTTACTTGCCCTGGGGTTAATCTATTTTTCACGAATTGCATTTTCATTGAGTCTTATCGGATTCTTCTGTGCTTATTTTTTTTATTCACTTTTCGGTGCAGATGTAAACGATTTAAATTATTATTTGCAGGGAGCAAATTATATTTTCCTTGCTATTGCAATCGGGTGTTTTTTTATAATTCCTAATACCTATAGTTATCTTACAGTGATACTACTAATACCGGTGTTAATGCTGATATTGTTGTCGATTGGAAAAATACTCGGAACATTTCAATTGAAGGCCTATACTTTTTCCTTTAGTGTTGTTTGCACAGCTTTTCTCTTTTCATTAAATCAACGTTGGCTACACAACTATTTACAAGTTGTTACCATTCAATATTTTTCTGCTGAAAAAACTATTTATAAATATCTTAACTCCATCCAACGTTTTAAGAATGAACATTTCAATAAGATCATTCTCCCATTTTCCGGTGAATGGAATGTTAGTCAGGGTTATAACGGTAAGATAACTCATTTAGGAAACTGGAGCCAGGCTTTGGATTTTGTAATTGTCGATTCGAAACTACAGACTTATCATGAGCCGGCAAATGTCAGAGATTTTTCAAGAGAAAATTTTTACTGTTATAACAAAGAGATTTTTGCACCTTATGATGGATATGTTTATGACATTGTCAATACAGTTGAAGAAAATGATGTTGGTGAGTTGGACACAGAGCACAATTGGGGAAACACAGTAATTCTGAATCATCTCAATGGATTATTTTCTCAGATAAGTCATATTAAAAAAGACTCCTTTAATGTTTTTATCGGGCAATATATCACGAAAGGAACATTTCTTGCAACATGTGGTAATTCAGGTCGTTCACCTGAACCGCACATTCATTTTCAACTGCAGACAATTCCAACAATTGGAGCGAAAACAATTGAATATCCTATTTCCTATTTCATCGAGCGGAAGGGACCGGAGAAAACTTTAAAAATTTCAGAAGTTCCTAAAGAAGGTTCATTTATAAGCAATGTGCAGGTAAATGAATTATTGATTACCGGTTTTTCCTTTTTACCGGGACAAAAAATTTCTTTTCAAAAAGAAAACAGTACTAGCTTAATCCATTGGGAGGTTTTTACAGATGCCTATAACAGAACTTATCTTTATTGCGAAGCAAGTAAATCCTATGCTTACTTTGTGAACGATGGTATTATGATCTATTTTACTGATTTTGAAGGAGACCGAAGATCATTATTGTTTTACTTTTATCTGGCTGCATACAGGCAATTACTTGGTTATTATGAGAACATAAAGATAAAAGATAATGTTCCCTTGATCCATTTCAACAATAAAGTGATCCAATTTTTTCAGGATTTTGTTGCTCCGTTTTATTTGTTTACCAAAGCAAATCACACCTCCACTTTTACTTATGCAGATAATATTTATGCTCCTCAAAAAATAATTATCCGTACCGAAATTGAAACGAAACTTATAAATTACACATTAAAAAAAATTAATTTTGAAATGGAATTAAAGGATAATAAAATGCATCGGTTCATTATTCATAGTAACAATAAAACCGAATCATATTTATATGTATCAACCTAATTTTTTATAAATCAAATAGAATATTCATCTATCCATAAAATAATCGAAATGAAACTTTTAAAAAAATCAATAACGGCTATCCTGCTTATCACAGCTATAAGTGTTCAAGCGCAAGACAAAACATTAATGAATGCATTTAGTCAATCCTACGACTATGAAGCAATAAAAAAATATGATGCCGCAATATCATCTTTAAATACTGTTTATAATGCATCATCTTATGAGATCAATCTTCGTTTGGGATGGTTAAATTATCAATCAGGGAAGTACAAAGAAGCTCTTGGATTTTATCAAAAAGCAATTACCTTAATGCCTGCGGCTTCTGAGCCATTGTGGGCAATAATCAATCCGCTTACTAAATTGGAAAACTGGAACGATATAGAAAAAACATATCTTTCTATTTTAAAATTAGATTCCAAAAATTCCTCTGCAAATTACAATTTGGGATTAATTTATTACTACCGTAAAGATTATTTAAATGCAAAAAAACAGTTCGACATCTCTTTAAATCTTTATCCTTTTGATTATAATAATATGTTAATGAGCGCATGGACAAATTATTTTTTAGGTAACAAAAATGAAGCAAAAACTTTATTCAATAAAACATTATTGTACAGTCCTAATGACAAATCTGCTTTAGAAGGGTTAAGTTTAATTAAATAAAGTACAAAAGCATAGTTAGATGTATCAATAGAAAATATTGATCCCGGTTCACAGAAAAGATACATTATCATTACGAGGAGGCGATTAATGCATTTAAGCAGAATTTATAAGATCCTAATTTTTGTTTTTTTATTTCAAATTACTAAAAGTATCGCCCAGGACACTTTAAATTCAGCCATTGTAGAACAAAAAAGTTATCAGCTCTATCTTGATAAAAATTGGGGTGAACTCATTAAATACGGGAATATTGCAGTAGATAAAGGTTACGATTATTTTTACTTACAAATGAGAATTGGCATTGCTTTTTATGAAAAAAAGAATTATTATCTTGCTGAGGTTCATTTCAGAAAAGCATTAAAATATAGTTCCAGCGATGACCTAGCGCTGGAGTATTTATACTATTGTTATGTCTATACAGGAAGAATGGAAGAGGCAAGAAAATTTAGTAAAATATTCGGCTCTCCACTTGCAGAAAAAATCGGAACAAATAAATTTTCACCCATTGGATATGTTAATCTTGAAGGGGGGACAAAGATCAATACTAATAGCACCTTTGTTGACCCAAAAACCAATACAAATCAAAATTATTTTAACCCGTCAACCTATTTCCAATTATCTCTGAATCACTATGTAAAAAACAAGTTTTCTTTGTTGCATGCGGCCAGTTATTACCAGCAACAATATTATTCTGCGATCCCGGAATTAAATCACCCACAAGCATACAGCAGTAAGGAAATTAAACAGTTGCAATATTATTTAAAGGCAACTGTTCCAATCAAAAATAATTGGATGATATCGCCTTCTATCCATTTGATAAATTTTAAAAAAACGTCCGATAATTCTGCATATGCAGCCCAAGAACAGAAGTTAACACATGACCAACAATCAATACAACAGCAACAACAACCTCTCATTCAACAGCAGCAACAATTACAGCAACAAGCAAATGGCGACCAACAACAAATTAACCAACTGCTGGCATTACCACAACCATTACCTCCCATGCAACAAAATCAGTTGAATTATTTGCAAGGGGACCTTTATAATGTGCAACAACAATTAAATGGTATTCAACAACAATTAACTAATAATCAACAACAAATAGATAGTTATAACAAACGTATTAAGGACGCACGAGATGCCCAAAAAGTTGGGCCCACCATAAAAAACTATTTTGTTGCCTCATTAACTATTCAAAAAACAGTTAAAAAAATAGCTTTTTCGATTGGAACAACAGTTTCTAATTTTGATACAACAACTCAATTTAATCACTTCGGAAGAATAGCTTATTCGGTTTTAGGTAATAACAAACTGGTTTTAGGAGGCACAGGTTATTTTCATACTATTGACAGTTATAAAAAAACGTATTCTTCGTTTTCACCATTTATTTATATCCAACCAATAAACCGTTTATCAATTACCGCCTGTTATTTTTTGAATAATGGACATAATATCATGGAAGATAATGGTGCTTTGGTTAATAACTCTGTCGATCTGACTACTTCAAGATGGTCGTTTATTGCTAATGTCAATCTCAGCAAACATATATCTATGTATGGTTTGTATCAAATGGAACACAAAACAGAAAAGATTCAAAAATTTAAATATAACTACAACACATTCCTGGTTGGATTTAAAATAATTCCATAAAAAATCATACTCATGAAAATCATTAATAACATTTTAATCGGCAGTATATTATTCTTAAACATCACTTCCACATTGGCACAAACAGATAAAGTCGTTGCCGCTTTTTCAAAAAGTTATACGGAAGAAAAAAATGCGGATTATGTAGGTGCAATTATGACCATTAAAGAAGTATATGATGCCAAATCTTACGAATTAAATCTTCGGCTTGGTTGGCTTTATTACGAAGTTGGACAAAACAAAGAATCGATGTCGTTTTATCAACTGGCAATGAATCTAATGCCGAATTCTATTGAGGCAAAATTAGCATATGTTTATCCTGCAGCTGCTTTAGGAAACATGGATCAGGTAGTTGCACAATACAAAAAAATATTAGAAATTGATCCTCAAAACACCACTGCAAACTATAAAATGGGGATGATTTATTATTATAAGAAAGATTATCCTGCAGCAACTACCTATTTTGAAAAAGTAGTAACTATTTACCCTTTCGGATACGATACTTTATTGATGTACGCCTGGACAAATTTTCAACTGGGGAAAACAAATGAAGCAAAAGTATTATTCAATAAAGTGTTAATGCTTTCACCAAACGACACATCCGCGCTTGAAGGCCTCGCCTTAATAAAATAAATATATTACGTAGAATTCTTCGTAAATTTGCCCCGCATACTGATTCAAAATGTGTGAACAAAAAAATAATCCGAGTGATACTTACTTTACTTACAATAGCAGTATACCTCAATAAATAAAATACCTTAGGTATTATTAATTACGAAGAAATGAGCAAACCTACGTTTGATGAAATTTATATGGAGTTGGCAGAGAACCTGGCCAAAAGATCACATTGTGTGAAAGCTAAAGTAGGCGCTGTACTTACAAAAGATACACGAATTATTTCACTGGGTTATAATGGTCCACCTGCAGGAACACATAATTGTGATGAAGAATGGCCGGAAGTTGGTTGCCCGCGCGACAGCAAAGGAAGTTGTTCATTAGCTCTGCATGCTGAGCAAAATGCAATTTTATATGCAGCAAAAAATAATTTTTCTGTTGATGGATCCACCCTTTATGTGACCTTATCGCCATGCATTTCTTGTGCACGTGTAATTTTCACCACTGGAATAAAAAAAATATATTACTTAAATTCCTATGCTGATTTTAAAGGGTTACCAAGCGATGAAGGTGTTGATTTTCTAAGAAAATTTGGTGTCGAAGTGGTTCGGTACATTAAGAAGTAACAATCTGTAAATCGATTTTTTTATTAGTAAACTATCATAATTTAAATGAACCGTCCAAAATTTTACGTTTTTTTACCAATCGTATTTGCTCTTATATTAATTCTGGGAATCATCATTGGCAATACGTTTCAACTCCATAATAATATAGGGACACTTACTCTTGATGCCAATAATAAGTTTAGCAAGATCGATGAAATTTTGCGTTACGTAAATGAGGAATATGTTGATACCATTAAATCGGAGCAATTAGTTGACAAAACAATTGTTGCAATGTTACAAAACCTCGATCCACATTCAGCATATATTTCTGCTAATGAATTAGCTTCTGCCAACGAGCCACTGCAAGGCAATTTTGAAGGAGTAGGAATTGAGTTTAATATTGTAGAGGATACAATTCGTGTTGTTGCGGCTATTCCCGGAGGACCTGCGGAATCAGTGGGTGTTCAAGCCGGTGATAAGTTAATTAAAGTAGAAGGAAAAAAAGTTGCAGGAATTAAGATCACCAACAAACAAGTGATGGAGAATTTGAAAGGAAAAGGTGGCACCAAAGTGAAAGTGAGTATCATGCGAAAAGGAAAATCAAAACTTATTGATTTTATAATTACACGCGGCAAAATTCCTATTTATAGTATTGATGTAGCATACATGGTAAATCAAAAAACGGGTTATATAAAAATCAGCCGGTTTGCTGCAACTACTTTTGATGAATATAAAACAGCATTTGAAAAATTACAACTTCAAGGAATGCAACAGTTAATTATTGACCTGCGAGGAAATGGTGGTGGATACTTAAACACAGCCGTTGACCTTGCTGATGAATTTTTGAGTGACGGAAAAGAAATTGTTTATACGCAAGGCAAAGCACGAAAACGGAAAGATTATAAAGCAACCAATAAAGGAAATTTTGAAAACGGGAAATTAATTGTTCTGATAGATGACGGCTCTGCTTCAGCAAGTGAAATTTTATCCGGAGCCTTGCAAGATAATGACAGAGCAACAATTTTAGGAAGACGTTCATTTGGAAAAGGATTGGTTCAGGAACAAAGTGAATTTTCTGATGGATCTGCCATTCGACTAACCATTGCTCGTTATTACACTCCTACCGGGCGATGCATTCAAAAACCCTATACTGCTGATTTAGAAGCTTATTATGATGAAGAATTCAAACGTTTTACAAGCGGAGAACTTGAAAATGCTGATAGTATTAAGATCTCGGACTCCTTAATATTTAAAACACCTTTAGGAAAAATTGTTTACGGTGGCGGAGGAATCACTCCTGATGTGTTTGTTCCTTTAGATACAATCGGGCGTTCACATTATTTAAGTGAAGTAGCCTACACCGGTTTGATCAATGATTTTGCTTTTGATTATGCTGACAAAGAACGGCCAAAATTAAAAACATACAAAACAGTTCAAAGTTTCAACAAATCATTTATTATCACACCCGACATTTTTAATGCCTTTATTTCATATGCCGAAAAAAACAAAGTTAAACGCAATGAAAAACAGATCAAAGCATCAGAAGATATTATTAAAATACAATTGAAAGCATTAATTGCCAGAAATATATGGAACAGTGCCGGATATTATCCAGTCATTCAAAGCAGAGATAATGTGTTAAATAAAGCAATAGAGTTGATGAAATAGTTTCTCTTTCAATAAAAAAACGCCATGGAGTTGTGTGGTATTCTTTAAAATAAAAAATGCGTCCTGCAAAATTGCAGGACGCATTTTTTATTTTCTGAAAAACAAAATTATTTTGTTTCAGCAGGTGCTGTTGCTAATGAATCAACCGTTGTAGCAACTGAATCTAAAGCAGTAGAAATGCTTTGGCTGGCAGAATTGAATAAAGAATCCATTTTTGCTTTTGCATCAGCTTCCATTTTTGCTTTTTCTTCAGCGCTTGGTCCGCAAGCTACTATGCTCATTGCACCTGCAATGAACAACACTGTAAATAATTTTTTCATGTTTTGATTTTTGTTTTGTTTTGTTAATAATAGTATCTAAATGCAAAGATAATCAAAAAACAATATCAATTGATTTGATAATCAGTCTATAAGAATTTTCTTTAAACAATGCAATGTTAAAAACCAATGAGAACATTGATTCATTGGGGGGAGTTTTTATGACAAAGAACATAAAAATTCATACCTTTGGGGTCAATAATAAAATTAAAACTAACTCTAAAAAAATAAAAAAATGGCTTTCGAACTACCTAAACTAGCTTATGCGTATGACGCATTAGAGCCTCATATTGATGCTCGCACCATGGAAATACACCATACAAAACATCATCAGGCTTACATTACAAATTTAAATAATGCGATTGCAGGAACTGATGCTGAAAAATTAAGCATCGAAGATATCTGCAAAAGCATTTCAAAATACCCAATGTCGGTGCGTAATAATGGTGGCGGACATTTTAATCATTCCATGTTTTGGACCATAATGGCACCAAATGCAGGAGGAGAACCAACAGGTGATGTATTAACCGGTATCAATACTGCTTTCGGTTCGTTTAGCGAATTTAAAACACAATTTGCTACTGCTGCAGCTACTCGTTTTGGATCCGGCTGGGCATGGTTACTTGTAAAAGATGGAAAATTTGTGATTAGTTCCACTCCCAACCAGGATAATCCATTAATGGATATTGCTGAGGTTAAAGGTTCACCCATTTTAGGTATTGATGTTTGGGAACACGCCTATTATTTACATTACCAAAACAGACGTCCGGATTATGTTGCCGCTTTTTGGAACGTGATTAACTGGAACGAAGTTGGAAAACGTTTAAAAGAAGTATCTGCACTACATTTGCAAGGAGTAAAATAAAAAAAACAGGGGATGAATTAAATCATCCCCTTTTTATTTTTCAATATGAATAAATCAACATTTTTTTTCATTATCGCCCTTCTTTTAATCGACACTTCATTGCTTGCCTCTGCCTCCGAAACAGAATTGCCGGTTATTCTTTTAAATGATTCTACAGTCGTTTTTTCGGATTCGATAAAAATTCAAAATCCTCTGACTTTGTCAGACTCTGCATTTCACAAAAAGTCAGCTTCCGCGAAAGCGCTAAGAAAGAAAAAAATTATTTCCTCATTATGCGCATTCCCTTTTCCATTAGGTTTTGTTGGGGCACACCGTGTCATGTTAGGAACAAAACCTTGGGTTCCGATTGTTTATGTTGCAACTTTTGGAGGATGTTTTGGACTTTTGCCCCTAATCGATTTTTGCGTGATCATATTCAGCAAAGACATTGCGCAGTATGAAAACAATCCCACTATTTTTATGTGGGTGAAGTAGTTACAAATAAATGTATGGCTGCGAATTTGCGAAATGGTTTGTTTAAAACAGGAAACTAAATTTCTTTATTGCTTCCTCAGTAATTACCCTATCCATAACACATAAATTTATACTGATTCTTTACCTTTAACCGATTGTTTCGTAAATTCGCAACCATTCTTTTTTTAGTAAACTGTAATTATATGAAGGTTGGTTTATTTTTCGGTTCCTTTAATCCCATCCATATCGGCCACATGGTTCTTGCCAATTATATGCTGGAATTTACCGATCTGGAACGTATTTGGTTTGTTGTTTCACCTCACAACCCATTAAAAAATAAAAACACCTTGCTGGATGAAAAACAGCGATTGCATTTAGTGAATCTTGCTATTGGCGACAACAATAAATTAAAGGCGAGTAACATCGAATTCAAGCTTCCGCAGCCATCTTACACCATCAACACACTTACCTATCTGAAAGAAAAATATCCCCAACATCAATTCGCGCTAATTATGGGAGCAGATAATTTACAGAGTTTTCATAAATGGAAAAACTTTGAGGAAATATTAAAATATCATCAATTGTATGTGTATCCGCGACCAAATTCTGATGGAGGCAAATTGAAAGAACATGAAAAAGTAAAATGGGTGAATGCCCCATTGATGGAAATATCGTCAACACTGATTCGCCAAGCAATTAAAGATAAAAAAGATATGCGCTATTTTATGCCTGAAGAGGCCTGGCAATATGCCAAAGAAATGCATTTTTATAAAAAATAGAATTTAGCTCTTCACCAAATTAAGAATAGATTCAAAGATCAACCTTCCGTCAGTATTGCTAAGTTCTCCATCAGCGGCACGTTCAGGATGTGGCATCATTCCAAATACATTTTTCCCTGCATTGCAAACACCTGCAATATTTTCAGTTGAACCATTTGGATTCGACTCTTCGGTTATATTTCCTTTTTCATCACAATAGCGGAAAAGTATTTGTCCGTTTGCATTCATTTGCTTCAATGTTTCAGCATCCGCATAATATTTTCCTTCGCCATGAGCTATTGGAATTTTAAGTGCTTTTTCTTTCGGAATTGAAGAAGTAACGAGTGTATCTGTATTTTGAGCTTTTATAAAAACATTTTTGCAAATAAATTTCCGTTCATTGTTATGTAACAATGCTCCCGGAACCAGTCCTGCTTCACATAAAATTTGAAATCCGTTACAAATACCCATGACATAACCACCCTTATTAGCAAATTCAATTACTTTTTCCATGATTGGAGAAAAACGAGCAATTGCTCCCGACCGTAAGTAATCTCCATATGAAAAACCTCCCGGAAGCACAATAAAATCACACCCTTTCAGATCGGTATCTTTATGCCACAGTTCTACTACTTCCTGTCCCATCATATTGCGTAGCGCATAGATCATATCCTGGTCACAATTAGACCCCGGGAAAATAACGACTCCAAATTTGCTCATCTCTGTATCTGAATTTTAGGTTGCAAAGTTAAAAATAAAAAACCTGAATGCTTGCTAATTAACGAATTGTTCAAAAAAAATGAACAAGTAAATTTATGATAATAGAAGAAAAGAACAATATGAATAACAGCTCGGCCCACCATTCCTTTTTAATATTTAAAAAGTAATTGGCACAAAAAACCGAAGCAGGAATGGCAAATGCAGAGAATGACCTTGTGGTAATTTCAGGCGCCAGAAGTACCGATCCTATTGAAAAAACAAATAACCAGATCATTAAGATCATGCTTTTTTTGCTTTTTTGAGAACCGCCTGTAAGTCCGCCAAATAGTCTGCCAAAGGAAAATAGCAGAATTCCCCAGCCCATTATCATTGTAAAGTAAAAACTGGTTGAGAAATTATATTTTGGTTGTTCTTGCAGAATAGCATAAAGCATGTTTTCATGCCAAAAAGTACTTAACGAATCATTCCAAAAATAATAAGTAGCCACAAAGCAATATGGCAGCATCACCCCAAATATGGAAATGATCCATTCCCGCCAAATAAAAGGCCGGAGTAAAATAAAGGCTATACCTAAAACAGGAACAAAAACTATGTAAGGAAAATAAAAAAGAGTAGCTATTGAAATTAAAAATCCGGCATTAAATGCTTCTGCAAAGGCTTTGTCTTTACGATAAGCATTTAAAAGTTGATCTATTGCAAATAATAAAAACAAATTGGCAAACAAAAGCGGGTGTGTTGTAAGCATTGCATTATTATTGCTCATAAAAAGGACATAAAACAGGGCAGGAAGAAATGATTGCTTTGTAAATATGGCGTTCTCTGTAATGATATAATTCAACAAAAAAGCTTCGCTTAGCACCAGGAGCATTGCTATTATTATATTCAACCAATGTAATTTTGAGATACCTCCGCTGATTAAATCATAAAAAGGCATAACGTGCTGTGATGGCTGTATAGGAGGAAAGAAAAAGCCAAACCCCCAAATAGCCAATACGAGGATCGGCAAAAAAATATATGCCGCAGCATTATTGGATTTAAAAAATCGTATAAACATAATTTTATGAGTCTAAAAATAGCACAAAAAAAATTGTATTATTAATAAATTTTGTATTTTTGACGACAATCAAAAAAACGATTAAATGAATATGACAGATGTTTTTAACGGACTGGGACATTTTTTTCAATGGACCTTCACTTTTATGAAAGGCTTGGGCAACGCACCAAATGTATTTTTTTGGTTTGCAATTGTTACACTAATAATCATTTGGTTAACAATGCAAGCTAGATTTAATAAAGCAGCAAAGAAGAACAATACCTTACAATAATAGCATTAAAAAAAGAACCCCAAACTGATTATTCGGTTTGGGGTTTTTGTATTTAATAACAATGCATTATTTCAAATCATTTCCAATATCTTTTCTATAATATTTACCTTTATATTGAATTCGTTCAGCATTGGCAAAGGACCTTTTTAATGCATCTTCCATTGTATCACCATAAGAAGTAATTGCAATAACCCTTCCTCCATTTGTTACAACTGGTTGTTGATCGTTTGTTGCAAGTTGTTGGGCAGTTCCGGCATGAAAAGCAAAACTTCCTTCTACCAACTCTAATCCTGAAATTTCGTCCCCTTTTTTGTATTCTTCGGGGTAACCTCCCGCAACAAGCATTACAGTAGTGGCAAAACGGGCATCGACTTCAAAAGATTTTTCATGTAAATTCCCATTTGCAACACCTTCAAAAAGATCCAACAGATCAGATTTTATTCTTGGTATCACTGTTTCTGTTTCCGGATCGCCCATACGTACATTGTATTCAATCACTTGAGGGTTTCCATTTACATTCATCAAACCGATAAAAATAAAACCTTTGTATAATATTCCTTCTTTTTTTAATCCATTTATTGTGGGAACAATTACACGCTGTTCCACTTTTTTAATAAAAGCTTCATCCGCAAAAGGCACCGGTGAAACGGCTCCCATACCACCTGTGTTTAACCCTGTATCCCCTTCTCCTATTCGCTTATAATCTTTCGCTGAAGGTAATATTTTATATGAATTTCCATCGGTTAAAACAAAAACAGAAAGTTCAATTCCTTTTAAAAATTCTTCGATCACCACTTTTGCAGAAGCATCACCAAACTTTGCGTTAGCAAGCATTTCTGTCAATTCTTTTTTTGCATCATCCAGTGTGGTTGGAATAATAACGCCTTTCCCTGCAGCCAACCCATCCGCTTTTAAAACATAAGGGGCTTGCAGTGTTTCTAAAAATCGTAATCCTTCATTTAATGTTTCCTTGGTAAATGTTTCGTAACGTGCAGTAGGAATGTTATGACGCATCATGAATTGCTTAGAGAAATCTTTGCTGCCTTCTAATTGGGCTCCATCTTTTTGAGGACCAATTACCGGAATGTTCTTTAATAATTCATCCGCCAAAAAGAAATCATGAATCCCTTTCACCAATGGATCTTCCGGACCAACGATCACCATATTGATCTTGTTTTTCAAAACAAGATTTTTTATTGCATCAAAATCAGTTACTGAAACAGGAATGTTTGTTCCTACTAGTGCTGTACCTGCATTACCGGGAGCAATAAACAATTTTTCTATTTTTTTACTTTGAGCTAATTTCCATGCAAATGCATGTTCGCGACCACCAGAACCAAGAATTAAAATATTCATTGTTTAAATTTTGTGCAAAGAAACAAAAAAAAGACCTCGCCCCTAACCCCTCTCCTAAAAAAAGGAGAGGGAGAATAATATAGAAATCTTTCTTTTACCTTTGCATTATGATCATCCAACCTAAAATATTCGATTCTTCAAAAGTTATTGTTGCTCAAAGCAGTCGTTTGGGTGGAATAAGCGCTGAGCCTTTTAATTCACTGAATTTAAGTTTGTCTGTAAATGATGACGAACAAAATGTGCGAAAGAATAGAGAATTATTTTTTGGAAGATTAGGAATCGAACTATCCAAAGTATCAAGATGTTATCAAGTTCATGGAAATGATGTATTGCTTGTCAACGAACCCGTAACGAATGAAAAACATGATGCACAGATCACAAATAAACCAAACGTATATTTAGCCGTTTCTATTGCTGATTGTACACCTATTTTGATTCATGATGAAAAGGAAAATGCAATAGCAGCGATACATGCAGGATGGAGAGGAACTGTGGGGGGAATTGTAAGCAATACCTTACATAAAATGCAGGAAAATTTTGGAACCAAAGGAGAAAACTGCAAAGCCTTTATTGGCGCATGTATAGGTTATGAAAATTTTGAAGTTGGGGATGATGTTGCAAAATATTTTGATGATTCCATGAAACGGTTTGATGAACAAAAACTTAAATGGTTTGTGGATCTAAAGAAAGCGAATAGAGAACAGTTAATAGGCTTTGGGGTGTTAAAAGAAAATATAGAGACCTCAACTTATTGCACCGTAAAAAATAATGATCTGTTTTTTTCGCATCGGAAAGAAAAAGGGGTTACGGGAAGGATGATGGCGGTGATTGGGATTATTTGACTTTAAAGCATTATAGACCTGGCCCCTCTTCTTGAAGGAAGGAGAGGGGGAAAAGACCTTGCTATAATTGTACTTAATATATGAATTAGTGGACGAGGCTGCCTGTGCGGCTGCAAGTCCTTCTCCTTTTTTATGGAGAAGGACTTAGGATGAGGTCTTTGTGTTAGAATACGCCACAATTTCTTTTAAAACATCGTCAATACTAAAAAGAACCTCTTCATTTTTAAATCGCATGACCTTAAATCCCATGTCGATCAGATTTTCATCGCGAAGTTTATCTTTTTCTGATTGTGAAAGTGTATTATGAATTCCTCCATCCACTTCAATTATTAATCTTTTGGAAGCGCAATAGAAATCAACAATATAATTACCAATGCTATGCTGGCGTTTGCATTTTAAATCATTTGTTTTTCCATTTCTTAACTGTTGCCACAAACAATCTTCCGCTGGAGTTGATTTTTGTCGCAACTTCCTTCTGATCTCAAGTAATGATTTTTTATTGTGAACTTTCATAATAAGACCTCACCCCAACCCTCTCCTTAAAAAAAGGAGAGTGGGAAAGTAAACAATAATGGTTGTTTCTTTAAAAATTATAAATAGAATTAAAATTTGCTTGTGTGTTGCAAGTCCTTCTCCTTTTTCAAGGAGAAGGATTTAGGATGAGGTCTACAACGGAATATTCCCGTGCTTTTTCTTAGGCAGTTTAGCTACTTTATTTTTTAGCATATTAAATGCTTTGATTAATTTTTCACGTGTATCTTCCGGTCGTATCACTTCATCCACATATCCTCTTTCAGCTGCACGATATGGGTTTGCGAAATGTAAAATATATTCCTTTTCCTTTTCTGCCAATTTAGCTACCGGATCTTTTGCGGCTGCTATTTCATTTTTGAAAATGATCTCCGCAGCGCCTTTTGCACCCATAACAGCAATCTCTGCAGAAGGCCATGCATAATTCATATCTGCACCAATGTGTTTGCTATTCATCACATCATAGGCTCCGCCATATGCCTTGCGCGTGATCACTGTAATCCGGGGAACGGTCGCTTCACAGAACGCATATAATAATTTTGCTCCATTGGTAATGATCCCGTGCCACTCCTGATCAGTACCGGGTAAAAAACCCGGAACATCTTCAAATACTAACAAAGGAATATTGAAACTATCGCAAAAACGCACAAAACGAGCTGCTTTTGTAGATGAATTAATATCCAATACTCCTGCTAAAAATGCAGGTTGGTTTGCAACAATACCAATACTCTTACCTGCTAATCGGGCAAAACCAACAACAATATTTTCCGCAAAATTCTTATGAACTTCTAAAAAGGTATCGGTATCAATAACTCCTGCAATTACTTCACGAATATCGTAGGGTTGATTTGGATTTTCCGGGATAATGTCATTTAGTTCGGAGCGTTTTTCATTTTCTTTTTTCTCATATGGAACGCTTGGCGCATCATCTTCGCAATTTTGAGGCATATAGCTCAACAACGCTTTGATATTATTGATGCACTCAATCTCATTTGCGCAAGAAAAATGAGTCACACCCGATTTTGTAGAATGTGTGGAAGCTCCACCTAACTCTTCACTTGTTACTTCTTCATGTGTTACCGTTTTTACAACGTTTGGCCCTGTAACAAACATATAAGAAGTATTTTCCACCATCATGATAAAATCGGTAATAGCAGGAGAATAAACCGCACCTCCGGCACAAGGTCCCATAATGGCTGATAGCTGAGGAACAACTCCTGAAGCTAATGTATTACGATAAAAAATATCGGCATACCCTCCCAAAGAAACAACGCCTTCCTGAATACGAGCGCCACCACTATCATTTAAACCAATAACAGGCGCTCCGTTTTGCATTGCCAGATCCATGATTCTGCAAATTTTTTCTGCATGAGTTTCACTTAATGAACCACCAAAAACAGTAAAATCCTGTGAGAATACATATACCAAACGTCCGTTGATAGTACCAAACCCAGTAATTACACCATCACCAATATATTTTTCACGCTCTAAACCAAACTCTGTTGAACGATGTGTTACCAACATACTAACTTCTTCAAAACTGCCTTCGTCCATCAAAAAATGCAAACGCTCTCTTGCAGTTAATTTCCCTTTTTTATGTTGTGATTCGATACGTTTTTCACCACCTCCCAAATGTGCTTCAACGATCTTTTTTTCTAATTCCTGGAGTTTATTTTTCATAACACTATTGTCTTATAATCTAAGGTTTCAAAAATAGTTAAATTATTCTTGGTTTTGGATAAAAAAACGGGTAAAATAGATACTATTTCCTACTTTTGAAAGATAGAAAACATCGTTTTGTCGGAAGTGTTTTTAAAAATAAAAAATAATGAATATTGAAGAGTTAAGAGAATACTGTCTTTCCCTGAAAAACACAGAAGAAGCCATGCCGTTCGGTCCCGACACACTCATTTTTAAAGTCGGAGGGAAAATGTTTCTAATTGTAGGTTTAGATGATTCTCCTTTACAATTCAATGTAAAATGTGATCCCGAAAAAGCAATTGAATTGCGTGAACAGTACAATTATGTGATACCGGGTTACCACATGAGTAAAAAACATTGGAACACCATTATTATTGACGGGAGAGCTTCTGAAAAACTAGTTCGTCAATGGATCTTTGACTCTTACACGCTTGTAATTGCAGGGCTTTCAAAATCAGAACAGAAAAGATTAAAAGAAATGTAAACCTCCTCAACATTTATTTCAGTAATTTTGCTTTCTTAAATATTATAAAATGAAAACCGCCTTAAGGTATTTTTTTCAAGGATTACTTATTACTGTTCCTGTTGTTATTACAGCCATAGTAGTCTATAAATTATTTTATCTGGTTGTTTCCTTGTTTAGTATTTTTGGGACAATAATCAGCCCGACAATTGATCCTTTTATTGAAATAGCAATTTCTTTGCTTCTCATTTTTTTAATGGGAATGCTGGGGTCATCCATTATTTTACGTCCCCTGTTTAATATGTTTGATTATGCAATGGAGCATACCCCATTTATTAAAATCGTTTATTCATCAATCAAGGATCTATTATCAGCTTTTGTTGGAAGCAAAAAAAGGTTTAACAAACCTGTTTTAGTTACTATTAATAAAGAAAATAATATTCAGCAATTAGGTTTTATTACCAAAGAAGATCTGAGTGAAATTCATATTAAAAAAGGAACCGTTGCTGTATATGTTCCTTTATCTTACTCCTTTTCGGGAAATTTATTGATCGTCCCTGCCGATAGTGTTATTCCTGTGGATGCTTCTTCGCCTGAAGTAATGAAATTTATTGTTTCCGGAGGGGTAACAGATATTGATGAATAAGTCTAAAAAAATTTGTACCTTGTAATTCAAATTAATAATTCTCTTCGTATGAAAAAACTATTCGTTCTTGCCTTTGCTATTGCAATTACCTTTTCGGTATCGGCACAAAAAATAAAAGTAAAAGAAGCCAATGAAAATATTGGTGGAGGAAGTCACAATTCAATAACAGTAACGCTTTACGACATAAGCCCATCCGATGCTGTTGATGCATTCCGGTCATTCATAAAAAAATATGATGGCAAAAGATCATCTTTGGATGGAGGAGTTTTTTCTGATAATGCCACTATTAAAGATATGGGTAACAACACCATTGATATCTATGGAAAGGCACAAGGAAAAAAAGGGGATCCTGAAATTACATTTGTCATCGCTTTTGATTTAGGTGGTGCTTTTTTAAACTCCTCCGACCATAAGGAACAATATAAAACAGCTGAAAAAATCGCAAAAGAATTTGCCATTAACACTTGCAAAGAAATTGTGGAACAAAAATTAAAAGATGCACAAAGAAAACAGTCTGGTTTTGAAGATGAACAAAAAGATCTGGAAAAAGAGAACAGAAGTTTAACAAGTGATATTGAAGATTACAAAGCAAAAATTAAAAAAGCAGAAGATAATATCGTAACGAATAAATCGAATCAAGAGAAGAAAAAAGCTGAAATAGAAACTCAGAAAAAAGCGGTTTCTGAAGTGGAAACGAAATTAAAATCTATTGAATAAGAACAAAAAAAATCTTCTAAACCTTTAAAATTCTAAGATAATCTATCGGTAAGCAATTTCATTTCAATTGCCGGTGAGATCTTTTCATAAAGTATGTTGTAAACAGCATCTGTTATTGGCATATCCACTCCATATTTTTTATTTATTTCATGAATCGATTTGACACCATAATAACCTTCGGCCACCATATTCATTTCTAACTGTGCATATTTAACAGAATATCCTTTTCCAACCATAGCTCCAAACATCCTGTTTCTACTGAATTGTGAATAGGCCGTTACTAACAGGTCGCCAAGATAAGCAGAACTTTTTATATCTCTGTCAATCGGATGAACGGCATCTACAAAGCGTTTTATTTCCTGTATTGCATTTGAAATTAATACTGCCTGAAAATTATCACCGTAGCCTAAGCCATGACAAATACCACTTGCTACAGCAAAAACATTTTTTAATACGGCAGAAAATTCCGTTCCGAAAATATCATCTGAAATAGTTGTTCGTATATATCTGCAATTTAGTTGTGAGGCCACATAAGCAGCACTTTCGCTATTTTGAGAAGCTATAGTTAAATACGAAAGTTTTTCCATTGCCACCTCTTCTGCATGACATGGGCCGGTAATCACTCCAATGTTTTCCATTGGAATTTTATATTCGGTGTTAAAAAATTCGCCAACAATTAAATTATGTTCAGGTACAATTCCTTTTATTGCAGAAAACACTTTTTTATTTTTAAAATCCGCTTCAGTTAATCCTGAAAGAGCATCTTTTAAAAATGCGGATGGGACCGCCATAATTAAAATATCAGCTTTTGAAATAACCTCTTTCAGATCGGCACATAATAAAAGTTTATCAACGTTAAACTCAACCGATGTTAAATAATTAGGATTATGATTGTATTTTTTAATATGCTCTATTGTTGATGCATTTCGGATCCACCAATGTATTTGAGATGAATTATTGCACAGCATTTTAACAATGGCAGTAGCCCAGCTTCCTCCTCCTATTACTGCAATTTGTGGTAATTTATCCATATAAAAAACTTATCATATTATTTTAAAGGGTGAATTTACAATTTTTTCTTCTTTCTCGTTCCCATCTACCAGAGAAAATAATACAACACTGCACTTACAAGTATGAACCAAATTAAAGCAGGAGCCCAATAATTTTTTTGTTTTTTTATCCAAACAAACGAAAGGATAATTAAAATAATCAGAAAGGAAGTGTAAGAAAGTATTCCTGCTTTTATGATCAGGGGGTTTTTATATCGAAACATTACTTCATGTTCTCCTTTGGGAAACAATACAGACATTGTCAGGTAATTTGAAACAACCATTGGCACATGCCTCTTGTCAATCAAAACTTCCCAGCCATTATAATAACTTTGCAAAAGTGTTAACAGTTGAGGCTTTGAGGCGGTTGCTTTTATACTAATTTCATTGGGATTGTATGAAGTAATAATAATGGATTCAATTAATGTATCATTGCTGTTTATTTTTATCTGCCCGGCAATTGTTTTATAATCACCATTCGACAAAACAATAGTTTTATTTGTCAGAATAGCAAAATCAATTTTATTTATTTCCGAAGCAGGATATATACGATCAGAAAAATAAATCAATTTATTTTTCAAAAAAGCAGCATACAATTGAGGCATTGAATCTCTTAGCAGTGCATAATTTTTAAATGCGTAGGAATTAAATACATCCGCTGAGATTCGTTTATGAAAAACACTTGTATTGCGGTATAATCCATGCTTTTGGCCAAGTTCTTCCGTATTTTCAATTATACTATTATCCGAAGGAATAGGGAAATTTTGCGGTAAGGACAAAATATACTCATGCAATTCTTTTGGTGAAGCGGGAGAAAATCCAACGTAAGCTATGTTTAATTGGAGGGCGACAAATAGATCCAAGATGATTAAAATACCGGTGATACGAAGCCGGTATTTTTTCAAAGGGCCTATCAATGCAAAAACAAATATTCCCAGAAATAATAATTGTATAAATCCTTGCAATACTATATTTTGTTTTAAAGAAGAGGCTTTCAGGAAATCGAAAACAGTATCGTATTTTTTAAAAAAGAAAAAATGTTGATTGTGATTTTTAATAAATGCGAGAATCACAAATGAAATTATGAGTAATGAAACTGCTCCTATTACTATAATAATTTTCTTCCTGCTGATAACCGGATTTTCTACAATTACAGCCAGCTGCTTTCCGGCTAACAACAAAAAGATCATTACGGAGAATAAACTAAAATAACTTGGAAAGCGAAATAAATTCATGAAGGGTACATAACTAAATAACAGCTTGTGAACCGGTGTGTAGTCACCAAATGAAGCCAATAAACAAATGATTGCAAAAGCAAAAAGCAATTTTTCAAATACTATTTTTTTACTTACAAATGCCATAATTACAAATACAAACATGATAACGCCTGTATAAATATTACACATCGAAGGATCGGTATTAAAAAAATCAACACTATTAACTGTTGAAAAAGGAAGTATAATTGATAAAAGTGATTGAGGAGATAATGGACATACTGCTGCATCTTTATAGATCATTCCACCCAAACGTGAAACATAAGGAGCCGTTTGGTAATAGGCAACCAATACCACAGAAGCGAGTAAAAGTGTTGCACCCACAAACAAAAAATTAATTTTTAAATAATGTAAAATATCTTTTTTGTTTTTTTCTTTTAGTGCAGCAAAAACAAAATATCCAAAGATCAACACAAATAAATAAACCAGAATAATTGAAAACGTATGGTTTCCACCTGTCAGATTAAAGAACATGAACACTGAAGCATATAATGCACGCAGATAACTCTTTTCTGTATGCATTTTGTAGTAATTCAAGAGTATAAATGGCAGCCAGGCTGCACCAATGATGGCATAGAAATGCTGTACATGGGCGGCAAAAAACCCACCAAGCATATAACAGACAGCGGTTAAAAAGGCAATATTTTTTTTAGTATGAAAACATAAGGAAAGAAAATACATTCCCATACCGGCCATGAACACATAAAAAACAAACAAAAAATGGATCGTATAATTTGTTTGCCCGGTGGTCATGCTTAGGAGTAATGACTCCAGGTACCATGTGGGGCCCTGTAAATCTGCATGAATAGGATAACCTAGCTGCTGATAAGGATTCCAAAAAGGAAAGATATGATTTTGAAAACACTGTGAAATATAATAACGCCAAGGAATCCAGCAGTTGATCATATCATGCGTCACCGAATATTTCAGAAAAGAAATTTGCCAAAAACCCAGAATTGCTATTAACAGCAATAATGCGATATATTTGAAATGCGAGTCCTTTGCTTTTTCTGTATTCAGCACCATGCATGTGTTTTATTTTGATCCCGGCTATACCGATTGAAAAACCGGACCTTCCCTTTTGATCATATTTTTTTCGGTTAAGGAAGTAAGTATTTTCTGCAATTGATTTTTTGAAATACCTGTTGCTTCACTCACGCTCACAATTGTTGCCTGATTTTGCTTTTTCACTTCATCCAATACTTTTTGCTCATCGCCTTTTAATTCAACAACCACCTTCTTAATTTCCTCCGGACGTATTTCCCTCACATTACTATTTTTCTTTTCGATGCTTTGGAACTCCGCCTCCACAACACCGGTTCCTCCTTCCGGCTTCATTTGCGGAAAGAACAACACATCCTGAATAGATACATTATTGGTCATGATCATCGCCAAACGGTCAATTCCAATACCGATTCCGGCAGTTGGCGGCATCCCATATTCCAGTGCACGTAAAAAATCCTGGTCAATAAACATGGCTTCATCATCACCTCGTTCCATCAACTTTGCCTGTTCTTCAAACCGTTCGCGTTGGTCAATAGGATCATTTAATTCAGAGTACGCATTTGCTAATTCTTTTCCATTTACCATCAACTCAAAACGCTCCACCAACCCGGGTTTACTCCGGTGTTTTTTAGTAAGCGGACTCATTTCTACCGGGTAATCTGTAATAAATGTTGGTTGAATATAATTTCCTTCACACTTCGCTCCGAAAATCTCATCAATCAATTTTCCTTTGCCCATGCTCGGTGCAATTTCTATATTTAATTGATTACAAGCTTCGCGTAATTGATCCTCCTCCATATTGCTGATGTCCATTCCGGTAAATTCTTTAATGGAATCAAACATGGTGATCCGTTTGAAAGGTCTTTTGAAATCAACCATTTTATCTCCAACAGGAACTATTGTTGTTCCATTCAGATCCATTGCTATTTTTTCGATCAGCTCTTCCGTAATGTCCATCATCCAGTTATAATCTTTGTATGCCACATACAATTCCATAACTGTAAATTCAGGATTATGTGTCCTGTCCATTCCTTCATTTCGGAAGTTTCTGGAAAATTCATAAACCCCATCAAAACCTCCAACTATCAATCGTTTTAGGTACAACTCATTTGCAATTCGCATATACATTGGCATATCCAATGTGTTATGATGCGTTGCAAACGGACGAGCAGTTGCTCCGCCAGGTATCGCTTGTAACACAGGAGTATCTACTTCTAAATAACCTTTTGCATTATAAAAATCGCGAATGGTATTCACCATTTTTGTGCGTTTGATAAACGTTTCTTTTACAGAAGGATTCACGATCAGATCAACATAACGTTGACGGTAACGAAACTCCGGATCAGTCACTTCGTCAAACACGTTCCCTTCGTCATCACGTTTTACCGAAGGTAATGGACGCAATGATTTGCTCAACATTTTAAAAGAGGTGGCATGGATGGATATTTCACCCACTTTGGTTACAAAAACAAATCCAGTAATCCCAATAATATCACCCAGATCGGTATGTTTTTTAAATAACAAATCAAATGTACTTTTATCTTCCCCCGGGCAAATATCATCTCTGCGGATGTAAACCTGAATACGACCGGTAGCATCTTGTAAACTCACAAAACAAGCTTTTCCCATATCACGATTACTCATCACACGCCCGGCAATACAAATATTTTTATATTCTTCTGCCTTTTCAGGAGTGAAATTTTCCAGAATACCTTTTGCTGTTGCATTTATTTCAACCACCTCAGCAGGATAAGCATCAATCCCCATTTTGGTGATCTCTTCTAATTTTGCTCTTCGTAATAATTCCTGTTCACTTAACTCATTACTCATTTTATGTATCTATTAGTTTTAGATTGCAAATATACATGCATTGATTTAAAAATTATGACTTCTCTCATTAAAATTAAGGTGGATTTCAAGCAAAAATTGTATTTTTACCCTTCCAAAAAAGAAAACTAAAGACATGAAATCATTAGTAGCCAACTTTTCAAAACAATTAACCGAAGCCATTAACATTGGTAACAATGCAAAATTAACAGCATCTAAAAACAAAATTTCCAATGTATTAATTTGTGGACTTGGGGGCTCAGGCATTGGAGGAAACATTGTTTCCGAGCTTGTTATAGGTGATGCAAATGTACCCATCAATGTTACCAAGGGATATTTTATTCCGGCTTATGTGAATGAAAACACCTTAGTAATTATTTCTTCCTACTCCGGAAACACAGAAGAAACACTTAATTGCATGGAATTAGCAATTTCGAAAAACGCAAAAATTGTTGGTATCACTTCAGGAGGAAAAGTATTAGAACTATGTAAGTCAAATAGTCTTGATTGTATTCTTGTTCCCGGTGGAATGCCTCCACGTGCTTGTCTTGGTTATTCTCTAACCCAATTGTTTTTTGTATTAAATTTCTTTACCATCATCGGAAATAAATTTAAAAACGAACTGGACGCATCAGTAAAATTACTGGATGCGGAAGAAAATAATATTCTTTCAGAAGCTAAAATTATTGCTCAAAAATTAGTTGGGAAAACTCCGATCCTTTATGCAACCACGAATAATGAAGGAATGTTAATTCGTTTCCGTCAGCAATTAAATGAGAACTCGAAGATGCTTTGCTGGCACCAGATTATTCCGGAAATGAATCACAATGAATTGGTTGGCTGGAGAGACAAAAATGAAAATTTATCAGTTCTTATTTTCCGTGATAAAGACGAATACGAACGAAATAATTTCAGAATAAATATTAATAAAGAAACCATTTCAAAATATACTTCGAACATTACTGAAGTATATTCTAAAGGCTCTTCAGCAATTGAAAAAACGATCTATCTGATACATTTGGGTGATTGGATCTCTATCTTTTTAGCAGAAATGCGAGGTTTCGATGCCAGTGAAATTGCTGTGATAAACAATTTAAAATCTGCGCTTTCTAAAATTTAAAACAGAAGCCTCTTCCCTTAATCCCCTCTCCGCAAGAGAGGGGGGAGATACATAAAAAAAAGATTTAATTGGGTTTTTAACATAATGCCTCTTCTCATTGGAGAAATATTAAGAGAAGTGCTCTCAACACATGAAAAAAATTAAATGCATTAATTTAGGCTTAATAGATTACAAGCAAGCATGGGATTATCAGGAAAAATTATTTACCGAAATTGTTTCTTTAAAAATCAACAATCGAGATCTTTCGCAGGAAAATAAAGTTCAAACTCCAAACTATTTTCTCTTCTGTGAACATCCTCATGTCTATACTCTTGGGAAAAGCGGTGACACAAAAAATCTACTCATTAATGAAAAACAACTGGAAGAAAAAAAAGCTACATTCTATAAAATAAATCGTGGTGGAGATATTACCTATCATGGACCCGGGCAAATTGTTGGGTATCCTATTTTAGATCTCGATAATTTTTTCACGGACATACATAAATACCTGCGTTTTCTGGAAGAAATGGTCATCCTCACATTAGCTGAATATGGAATTGAAGCAAGCAGAAGCAAGGGAGAAACAGGAGTTTGGTTAGATGTTGGAATGCCACAAAAGGCTCGAAAGATATGTGCCTTGGGTGTTCGTGCAAGCCGCTGGGTTACCATGCATGGTTTCGCATTTAACATTAATACTGATCTGAATTATTTTGGGAACATTATTCCTTGCGGTATCACAGATAAAGCGGTAACATCATTAGAAAAAGAACTTGGAAGAAAAGTGAATGAGGAAGAAGTAAAACAAAAACTTAAAAAACACTTCGCAAATTTGTTTGAATGTGAATTAATTTAACGCAACTATAAATACTACCTTTACAAGAGTCTATTTCCTATCCGAATAAAATTATGTCTGACACACCGGAAAAAATAATTGAAATAAAACATCTTGTAAAACATTTTGGTAAATTCAAAGCAGTTGAAGATGTGAACTTCGATGTTTTTCGTGGTGATATTTTTGGATTTTTAGGTCCGAATGGCGCTGGTAAAAGTACAACCATACGCGCCATGCTTTCATTGATACGACCTACAAGCGGTGAACTGAAATTATTTGGAAAAGATTTGTTAAAAAACCGAAGTTATATTTTGCAACGTATCGGTTGTATTGTTGAAAAGCCTGATTTCTATAAATACCTTTCTGCCGAAAAAAATATTGAAATCTTCGCACGTTTATCTGGCGTTGATGTTTCGAAAAGTAAAGTGCATAAAATTATTGAATTTGTTGGTTTAAAAGGAAGAGAACGAGATAAAGTAAATGGCTTTTCGCATGGCATGAAACAACGTTTGGGTATTGCACAAACCTTGGTGCATGATCCCGAATTAATTATTTTGGATGAGCCCACTACCGGATTAGACCCGCAAGGTATTATTGATATCCGTAATTTAATTTTACAATTAAAAAACGAGCACAATAAAACTGTTTTACTCTCCTCCCATATCCTTTCTGAAATTGAATTGATTGCAACGCGCCTGGTGATTATCAATAAAGGAAAAACAATCGTACAAGGTTCAGTAAGTGATCTGTTAAACGCCCAGGAACTTGTTGTTTCTTTTACGATTGATAATATAGAGAAGGCAAAACAAATTGTTCAGTCCTCATCGTTGAATATTACTTTAGAAAGTGAAACATCAACTAATTTATTGTTGCATATTTCACAGGAAAAAATCCCTTTGTTGAACAAACTTTTTTGTGATAATGGAATTAATGTTTTTTCAATTGAAGCCAAGCGCAAGCTGGAAGATTACTTTTTAAAGCTTATAAGTGCATGATGTTTTGGAAAAGTACATACAATGAATTTATAAAAATTGCTGCTAAACCTCGTAGTTATATTGGTATTGGTGTTATTTCGGTTATTGTTGGTATTATTTTGTACGCAATGTATAAAGAAGGTCATGGATTTATAGGGGCCATTACCTGGCGAATGGAGCAGTCCTTAACTCTGGAAGGAAATATTTTAAATGGAAATTTAGTAGCCTATATTATTTTACAAACACTTATTATTCATGTACCCTTATTGATTGTACTAGTAACGGGTGATTTGGTTTCAGGTGAAGGTGCAATGGGAACTATTCGTTTACTGCTTACAAAACCTGTTTCACGGACCAACATTTTACTTTCGAAATACCTTGCAGGGTGTGGATATACTTTTGTTATGTTAGTATGGCTTGTTTTTCTTTCGTTGGTTATTGGTAAATTATTATTTGGAACCGGCGATTTAATAGTATTAAATGATGATGTAATAGTTGTGTTGCAACAGCAAGAACTTGGTTGGCGATTTGCTTGTGCATTTAGTACGGCCTTCCTTTCATTAATAATGGTTGCAACGTTATCGTTAACATTTTCTTGTTTTGCCGACAACTCAATAGGACCAATTGTTACCACAATGGCAGTTATTATTTTATTTACCATTCTGGGTGCATTAAATGTTCCGGCATTGCAAAAAATACAACCGTATTTATTTACCAATCACATGTCGGCCTGGCGTTACTTTTTTGAAGATCCCTTGCCAATAGGTAAAATATTCAATTCTATTGGTATTTTGTTGATTCACATTGTTGGTTTATTAGCAATAGCTGTTTATAAATTCAAGAGAAAAGATATTTTATCATGATGCGATTTAAAATTTGTTTATTGGTATTTTTTGTTTGGGTATTCTCTATATCAATAGAGGCACAAAGCAATGCTAATGTGATTTTGCATACGGTATATGCCAAATTACAAAAAGCAAAAGATTATTCGGTTGACGCAAATATAAAAGTAGATATGCCCTTTATCCGTATACTGCCAATCAATGCTAAAATCTATTTTAAACAAAAAGATAAATTTAAAGTAGAGTCTAAAAGTATTGCTATTGTTCCACGTCAGGGTTTTGATCAGGCATCAAAAATGTTGGCTGATACCAATTCCTTTACTGCTGTGATTCAAGGTAACGAAATGATAGGCCCTATAAAAACAACTGTTGTAACTATTATTCCATTATCGGATACAAGCGATTTGGTACTAGGCAGACTTTGGATTGATTTAACACAAAACATTATTCTTAAATCGCAACTCACAACAAAATCGAGTGGATCTATTTTAACTGAATATACTTATGGAAGTCAGGCTAGTTATGGACTACCGGATAAGATGATTTTTTCAATTGATGTGAAAAAATTTAAAATCCCTAAAGGAGTTGTTTCAGAAGCAGGTAATAACTCTGATGCTAAAAAGAAAGACGAAAAAAAAGGACAGATTATTATTGTACTTACAAACTATCAGGTAAATAAGGGTATTTTGGATAGCGTCTTTAATAAGTAAACGAATTCAGATGAACTACTACATCATTTACAAACCCTATAAAATGATCTCTCAATTTACTTCTTCTCATAAAAAGAAGAAGTGCCTAGGAGAATTAGGATTTACATTTCCAAAAGATGTTTATCCTGTTGGTCGTTTAGATGAAAATAGTGAAGGACTTTTAATTTTAACCAACGACAAAAGTTTAAATTTTAAATTGCTTAATCCGGAATTTGAACATAAGAGAATATACCTCGTTCAACTGCAAGGAATAATTACACCCGCAGCCATCAAACAGTTGGAAGCCGGTGTTGAAATCGCACTTGATGCCGGCCCCTATTTAACAAAATCCTGTACTGCCAAAACTGTTGCAAAGCCTGAAAAATTACCTCCTCGGGGTCATCCAATCAGCGAACAACTTCCGACCTCCTGGATAGAATTAACGCTTACCGAGGGCAAATTTCATCAGGTTCGTAAGATGACAGCCGGGGTTGGATTTCCATGCTTGCGCTTAATACGTATCGCAATTGAAGATATTCGTATCGAAAACATGTTACCAAGTGACGTTCGGGAACTAAAGCGCGATGCTGTTTATAAAAAACTTCACATTCCTGTCTGACAAACGGAATATACACTTGCCCTTCCGTTATTTTTTGTTAATTTCGTTACCGATAAATCAATCTTTATAAGTGTTTTGAACTCCTTTTTTATCGACAAACGCGTTTTTCTTTTGTTCCGGATTTTTCTGGCAGGCATTTTCTTTTGTTCATTTTCAACTACTTCAAAAGCACAAGCACCAAGCATGCTTGAACTTGCCGGCCGAACCATAAAAGATGGTAAACCCTTATCCGGTGCATTAGTTACTGTTTATAAAAATGGAACTATTCAACAGGAACAAATCAAAACCGGGAAAAATGGGAAGTTCCGATTTTACTTAATATTCGGATCTGATTATAAAGTTACCTTTTCTTATCCGGGTTGTGTAGATATGCACCTGGTAGTTTACACCGGAAAATTTTCGAAAGATAAATTGAATTTATTTCCATTGTATGAAACGGATGTTCCATTTTTCGAAACTACAACCAATGCTGTTCGGATTGAAAAGTTTAAGCAACCTTTTACAAAAATTATTTTTGATGGAAATAAAGCGTTCAAAGATGATGAAACCTATTTAGCTGATTTTACAAAAGATATAATCATTGACCCTGCAGAACAAGCGAAAATTCAGGCAGCAAAAGAAGCGAAAGAAAAAGCGGAGAAAGAAAAATTAGAACTTGCCGAAAAAGCAAAAAAAGAGGCGGAGGAAAAAGCAAGAAAAGAGGCTGCTGATAAATTGCTTGCTGAACAACAAGCAAGAGAAGATGCCCTTGCAAAAGCAAACGAATTAGCTCGTTTAAAAGAAGAGAGTGAAAAACAAAAATTGCTTGAATATGAAACCATGGAATCTGAAGCCATTCGTTTGCAACGAGAAAAGGAAGCCAAAGGCATTTTAACCAAAAAGAATAAAGATATCAAAACAGGTTTTGAAAACGATTTATTAAAAGCAGTTGCAGAAAACGAACGTCTTGCAAAAGAAAAAACATATAACAAACAAAAGTATGAAGCAAGAGGCAAAACTGTGATCGAACAAATGAGAAAAGAAACTCAGGTAAAAGCACAAGCAAATAAACTTAGAGAAGAATTAAAACTTAAACAAAAGAAAACACTGGAAAACCGGCAATATAAAACCACAGAAGTACGTAAACTTATTGAGGCTGCTGCTTTTGCTGAACGAGCGGTGAGAATTAACAATCAAAAAACGTTGCCTGACGTAAAAGGATACAAACCTATTGAAACACCAAATGTTACAGTAACTGTAAATAAAGAAATACTAAAAACTATAAGAACTACAGTCGTTACAAAAGGAAAGAAAATGGATGCCTATCGTAAAGAAATTTATTTCTGGGGAAGCACTTATTACTATAAAAACAATATTGAAATTGATGAAGCTTCCTATAACAAGGATATTTCATTTTACGCTGGTTATCAAAACAAATAATTTTTCCGATGAAAAAATTTTATCACATTTCTATTGCAATACTGCTAATATGGCTCCTGCTATATAACAACAGTCTGCAATCACAAACCACAAGTTTTATTTATTATGGACTTGAGCAAGGATTGTCGCAATCCCAGATACAGGGTATCACACAGGATGATGACGGAAACCTTTGGATTGGAACACTTTCCGGTTTAACAAAATACAATGGAAAAGAATTTAAAGTTTATTCAAGAAAAGATTCTTTAGCCGAAGATTGGGTAACTGCACTTTGCAAGGATACTAAAGGAAATATTTGGTTTGGTCATTGGGCAGGCGGAATTTCATTTTACAACAGCAAAACAAAAAAAATTGAAAACTTAAATTTAGAAGAATATACTCGATTCAAAACAATTACCTGCATTATTGAAGATGACAAAAATCGTTTTTGGGTCGCTACTGAAGGAGCAGGGATTTTTGTGTACGATCCAACAAACAAAAAAATGATCGTCCTCAGCAAAAAAGATGGATTGAGTAGTGATAATGTTTATAAATTATGTCTTGATCAAAAAAATAATGTCTGGGCTGCAACCGATATCGGAATTACAATTTTTAATGGAACAGCCAATTTTAATTACAGCATTTTGAACATTGGGAATGGCTTGTTAAGTAACCGAATCACCACACTTGCAATGGTAAACGAATCTGAAATGTGGGTAGGAAGTGCCGATGCGGGAATAATGGTTTTAAAGATCAAAGATGATTTTAATGTAAAAGCGCCTCATAAAACAATTAAAGATGGCGGACAGCGCATTGATATGAAAAGCGGCTTAGGCTCCAATTTTATCAATTGTATTTATGAAGACAAAACCCATAATGTTTGGATTGGAACCACAGGAGGTGGCGCTGCAAAATGTACCCCATTCCCGTCAAATGATAGAACAGAGGCTATTTCTAAAGCTGTTATCTATAATTACAATACCAAACAGGGGTTAAATTATTTTAATGCAAACACTATTTTTCAAGACAGAGAAGGTAATGTTTGGATAGGTACCGATATTGGTTTGAACGAATACCGTGGTGAACGTTTTCAAATATATGATGAAGCTGATAGCCTTATAAACAATTTGGTATGGACAACCCTTTGCGACCGTGATGGAAACATATGGTTAGGAACAAATGAAGGAATTTCAAAAATTTCATTCAGTCATTCTAAAATAAATCACAAAGAATATCATAGTCTAAAAAATTACACATCAAAAGATGGATTAAGCAGCAATGTTGTTTTATCATCTTTTGAAGATAAATCCGGAAACTTATGGTTTGGAACAGGTTTCGGAGGTGTTTGTAAATTCAACGTATCCACCAAAAAGTTTGAAACATATAATAAAACAAATGGCTTAGCCGGAAATGTGGTCTATGCAATCAGCGATGATAACCAGGGAAACATTTGGTTCGGAACCAAGGAAGGTGCTTCAAAATTCAATCCTGTTTCAAAAACTTTTAGGAATTATTCCATGGCAGATGGATTAGGCGGAAATAACGTGTATCGTATTTTTAAGGACAGCAAAGGTAATTTGTGGTTTGGTGCTTTGGGCGGTAGTCTTTCGATGTTTGATGGTGCTAGTTTTAAAACGTATGATGAGGAGGATGGAATGCGACACCGGTTTATTTTATGCATCAACGAAGACAAGCAACACAACCTTTGGTTTGGAGCCTATGGTGGAGGCTTGTATAAATATGATGGAAAAGAATTTACCAATTTCACAGTTAAAGAAGGCTTGACAACAGATTCGCCTTATTCCATTATTGCCGATAATAATAATCAAATTTGGATTGGCAGCAGTCGTGGTATCGATAAGTTTGATGAGCAAACATCAAAATTTATTCATTACGGAAAATCAGAAGGGTTTTTGGGTGTTGAAACAAATCCTAATGCTGTTTGTATTGACAAAGAAGGCAACCTTTGGTTTGGAAGTATCATGGGAGCTGTTCGATACAGCCCAAAAGAAGACAAACCAAATACGGTTGAGCCACAAACCTTCATTACTGGCTTAAAACTTTTTATGAAAGAAATTCCTTTCCCTGATGATGCCCGATTTTCCTATAATGAAAATCATTTGACATTTAATTTTCTTGGAATTAGTTTGAGTAATCCTAAAAGCGTGGAGTACCAATACAAACTTGATGGATTCGATAATGATTGGCTTCCCGCGTTTACAAAAGCTACGGAAGCTGTTTACACCAACTTGCCGGCCGGCTCCTACACATTCATGGTACGTGCTTATAACAGCGATGGAACCTATAATATTCAGCCTGCAGAATATAAATTCTTTATTGCTCCACCGTTTTGGCAAACTGCAGTATTTTATATTCTTGTAGCTGCTATTGCATTTTTTGGAATATATGTTTTTGATAAAATGCGTACACGAAAACTGACATTCGCTAAAAAACAATTAGAAGATAAAGTAGAAGAACGTACTCAGGAACTTGCAAAAATGAATGCTGAATTAGCTGAAAAAAACAAAGGCATTACCGATAGTATTCGTTATGCAAAACGGATTCAGGAAGCTATTTTGCCGCCAGAAAAAACTGTTAGCAGGCTTTTGCCAAACTCTTTTGTTCTTTCAAAACCCAAAGATATTGTAAGTGGAGACTTTTATTTTATTGATGAAAAGGGGGATGAAATTATTGTTGCAGCTGTTGATTGCACAGGACATGGAGTACCGGGCGCTTTTATGAGCATTGTGGGCCACAATATTTTAAATCAGGCTTTAAGTGAAAGCAAACTGGTTACACCATCTCTTCTGCTCGACAAATTAAATAAAGGAGTAAGTGAAACATTAAAACAAAGTTCTTTTGAAACCAAGTTGCGCGATGGAATGGATATTGCTTTGTGCACGATCAATTTTAAAACATTGGAATTACAGTTTGCAGGAGCTTACAATCCCGTGTTTATCGTTCGGGGAAATGAATTGATTGAAAGAAAAGGAAATATTATTTCTATTGGCAGCTATACAAAAACACAGCAACAACAACTTTATACCAACCATGTAATTCAGTTACAAAAAGACGATACTATTTATATTTTCTCTGATGGTTATGCCGATCAATTTGGCGGGTCGGAAGGCAAGAAATTTAAAATCAATAAATTTAAAACAATGTTGTTAAGTTTCAATGGCGTTTCCATGGATGAGCAAAAATTTATTCTTGAAAAATCGATTGAAGACTGGCGCGGGAGTCTGCAGCAAGTGGATGATATATTAGTGATTGGGATAAAGATATAGTTGATTGCAATCGGTTCGTTCTGAATTTATTTCAGAATCGATGCGCGGATGCTGAATCATTTCAGCGTAAATCAACAAAATTTTACTTTACAACAATTCTGCCCAACAAGGCATTGAATGTTTTTTTTGCTTCTAATAATGCATAGAGTTGAGGCATTAACGTCATTAGCTCTTCTTCAGGAGGATTTTCTTTTAAACGTTTTTGAATATCATGGATCATCATTTCCAGTCTGCGACTTTTTAGTGCATATACTGCATTTTCCAATGATTTTTTTAATATATTTTCTTCTTTCGTAATATAAATACTATGCTTTTCCCAGTCAGAAAGTAAATAAGGACTACTTATCAGATCGATTGTTAATCCACAAATAGCAACATTTTCATGACTTACAAAATAGTTAAAATCCGGTACAGTATCTTTTTCTAAATGCTGAACAAACTCATTATAAATACTATTGTACAATAAATTATCGAGCACAATATTATCATGTTGTAATTCATGAATAATAAGTTGTGCCACTGAAACTTCTATTTGCACAGCCTTACCTCTTTCATCTTTTTCATCTGAGTCAATGAAAAGGTTTTTATTTCCGTAATTAATTAAAATGCGAATGATATCCCTTTCCTGATGTTCGGCATCAGCAATCGCATTTTCCTTTTTTTCTTCAAGAGCAGCAACTTCAGAACCAAGGTTCTCTTCTGAACTTAGATTTTCGGAATTGCTTTGATTTCTTTTTTCGTTGAACTTTTTGCTTCGTATCTTATTTAACTCATTCAATAAGATCTGCTCCTCAACATCCATAATACGGCTACATTCCTTCACATATACCGAACGGTAAATAGCTTCAGGAATCAATGCAATGCTCTCCACAATTTCTTTTATCAGTCCGGCTTTTTTAATGGGATCGTTTTGTACATCACCCATCAACAAATTCGTTTTGAAAGAAATAAAATCCTTAGAATTATTTTTAATAAAGGATTTCAGCTCCTCGCTACTAACTCGTTTCGAATATGAATCAGGATCTTCACCATCGGGAAAAAGTAAAACCTTTACGTTCATCCCCTCTTCCAAAATTAAATCTATCCCCCTAAAACTGGCTTTAATACCGGCATTGTCGCCATCATATAAAATAGTGATGTTTTTTGTAAAACGATTGATCAATTTTATCTGACCATGGGTAAGTGATGTCCCACTGCTTGCCACCACATTTTCTATTCCTGCCTGGTGCATTGATATAACATCAGTATAGCCTTCCACTAAAAAACAATTATCCTGATTGATAATTTCTTTTTTCGCGAAATAAATTCCATACAATACATCACTCTTGTGATAAATTTCCGTTTCCGGAGAGTTGATGTATTTTGCAATTTTTTTTGTATCGGTTCGTAATGTCCTGCCACCAAAAGCAATTACCCGCCCAGTAACATTATGTATTGGAAACATGACACGACCCCAAAACCGATCTAGATATTTATTTTCTTGTTTGGTTTCCGCAACATTTTCTTGTTCTTCTGTATTCTTTTCAGTCTGGTTTTCATTTTTATATTCAATGGTAAGTCCGGATTTTACAAGATAATCCATCTTATAACCGGTTGCCAATGCAATATCCGTAAATACAGTCCGATGGTTGATACTATAACCTAATTGAAATTTTTGAATGATATCTTCTCTGAAACCACGCTCCTTGAAATATCCTAATCCTACCGATTTTCCTTCATCCGTATTATATAGATTTTCAGAAAAATGTTTTTGAGCATAGGAAGAAACAACAAGCAAACTTTCTCTGTCATTCTGTGTTTGAAGCTGTTCGGGTGATTGTTCCTCCTCTGTTATCCGGATATTGTATTTTTTTGCTAAGGAACGCAATGCATCGGGATATGACAATTGCTCTTTGTCCATCAAAAAATTAATGGCATGTCCTCCTTTTCCACAACCAAAGCACTTATAAATTCCTTTTGCCGGTGACACATAAAATGAAGGAGTTTTTTCATCATGAAAAGGGCACAACCCAATAAGATTTACTCCACGTTTTTTAAGTGTTACATAATCAGCTACCACCTCTTCAACACGAGCAGCTTCAAATATTTTATCAATGTCTTCTTTGTGTATCACTTAAATCATTTCTTTTATGTTCGACTCCTCAGGAGTCGTATGTTTGTATACCGTTTTTTTATTAATATGCGACCCCTTCGGGGTCGAACGTTTGAGATCTTTTTTTCTGAAATTTAAAATTTTATTCCTTTCCTGAAGAATTCAATTCGCAAAAAAATATTTTTTTGAAAAACTTAGCGCCTTTGTGGCAAAAAAACAATCCATCCTCCAAAAAAGGAATGCTAATTTACGAATAAAATGTGTTGAATTTGAGAATTTATTTGCTGGTCAATTTAGCAATGGCACGTTGGCTCTCTTCGTTATTCGGGTTGAGTTTTAGCGATTTTCGATAGTTTGCTATTGCCTTTTCTTTTTGTCCCATAATACGATAAGTTTCACCCAAACCATGATACACGCTCCATGAATCCGGATATTGTTCTTCGTTATGTTTAAAAAGCTTGTAGGCCTCTTCCGTTTTACGTGCTTTTAACAGCTGGAAACCGATATCATTAAACCGTTCATCTCCATTAGGAAATTTATAGGGTGTCAATCCGCTTAATTCAGTTTCAACTGCTTTTACCTTTGTAATAAAGTAATCAAAAGGGATGGTGCCTTCCAGCAAATCGTTTTCATATTTATCAATACAATTTCCTAAGTATTTGCACTCATCATAAGGAGCACATTTACAGGAAACATATGCATTTAACATTCTGTCTCCTTCAATCAGATAAACCGAATCGTTTGTTTGCATCACCAATTGATCAAAATTACAAAATGCTGCCAGTGCCAATTGCGAATAATTTTGTGAAGCATTTTTAAATCCTCCGTAAGTGGTCTGCCAAACTGTTTGTATCAATTGCATTCCACCTTCACACGGATTTATTTTCCGGATAACTCCGGCAACATTTCCTGCTCCTGCATGATAGGAATGTAATACCAACAACCTGAACCATAAATCAGTTTCGTTGTAAGAGACATGGGCACTATCCAACATTGCTTTGGTATAAGGAATACAAATCCTGCTTAATAAACGGGATGCACCAAAAGCTGATTTTTCGATATCCGTGCGCTCATCAACCGTTTTGTTTACAATCAGACCCTGGTTACGTGCAACAGATTTCATTAACTGAAAAGGACCATTTGCTCCAACACCGGATTTGGTATTCATTTTTCCCGGACTTTCAATTAACAAGATCGCCTGGGCATACCAGGGATCAACCCCATTCTTTTTAAACACATCAATCGAACGACTGATGGTAGGCATTACTTTTTTAAACTCGTAAAAATCTTTTTTTCCTGCCGTAATAAGCACATTAATACTATCCGCAATGTTATTTATTTTTCGAATACTATCACGGTATAAATTATGCTGAACATCATTTAATTTATTCCAATCTTTTACGGAGATCTTATCTAATACTTTACGATTTGCAGCAATGCTGACAATTGCAGAATCGGGACGAAGATTCATTATCTGCTGCCAGAATTTTGCCTGAGGAAGCTCTTGCCAACCTTCTGAATATAATTGAGCATCATTAATAAATTTCATTTTCAAAACCTCATCATAACCAACCACATACTTTTCGATTATTGACACTTTACTGATATCCGTTTGGGCAGAGGCATAAACACAAATGCCTTGCAGCATCAGAAACAATGCCTTTAGAAAAAATTTATATGATCCTTGAATGATTTTCAAAATATGATTTTATAATTTTATAAAAATAGTTTTCTAAATGCAGTCTTCACCATTATTCTATTATACTTTTTAACATACTTTATCAACAACTTATTTATTCAAACGTTTGAATTTTATTTTAGTTGCATTTGAATTTTTAATTTAAATTTCCTGAACTCGTTTTTACCATATTATTTTTTCTGAATTTTAACATGATATCGGTAGTCTTTTTCGTCATAATTTATGTAATTTATTTACTTACTTTTGTTGCTCAAAATTTCTAAACTATATTATTATGGCAACCGATAGATTTGAAGCTCACGATTATTATTTAATGGACGAGTTATTGACTGACGAACATAAGTTAATACGTGAAACAGCCCGTGCTTGGGTTAAAAAAGAAGTTACTCCCATTGTGGAAGAAGCTTGTCAGAATGCAAAATTTCCAAAACAATGGATCAAAGGCTTAGCCGATATTGGCGCTTTTGGTCCTTATATTCCTGCTGAATATGGTGGAGCCGGATTAGATCAGATTTCTTATGGAATCATCATGCAAGAATTAGAGCGTGGCGATAGCGGATTGCGTTCAACGGCATCCGTACAAAGCTCTTTGGTAATGTATCCTATTTATTCATTTGGTTCAGAAGAACAAAAACGAAAATATCTTCCGAAACTTGCTGCCGGAGAAATTATGGGCTGCTTTGGTTTAACAGAACCTGATTATGGTTCAAACCCTTCCGGAATGATCACCAACATTAAAGACAAAGGCGACCATTATTTATTGAATGGCGCTAAAATGTGGATCTCCAACTCTCCTTTCGCTGATATTGCAGTAGTTTGGGCAAAAGATGAAGCAGGTGATATCCGCGGAATGGTTATTGAACGAGGAATGGAAGGATTTACAACCCCTGAAACACATGGCAAATGGAGTTTACGCGCCAGTGCAACAGGCGAATTAGTTTTCTCAAATGTAAAAGTTCCTAAAGAAAATATTTTTCCTAACATCAAAGGATTAAAAGGTCCTTTGAGTTGCTTAAACTCAGCACGTTTTGGTATTGCCTGGGGTGCAATTGGTGCTGCAATGGATTGTTATGATTCAGCTTTGCGTTATTCAAAAGAACGTATCCAGTTTGGCAAACCTATTGGTGCATTTCAATTAACGCAAAAGAAATTGGCTGAAATGATCACAGAGATCACCAAAGCTCAATTATTAACCTGGAGATTAGGCGTTTTGAAAAATGAGAACCGTGCTACACCGGCACAAATTTCGATGAGTAAACGTAACAATGTGAACATGGCATTACAAATTGCCCGTGAAGCACGCCAAATACATGGCGGAATGGGTATTACAGGCGAATTCCCGATCATGCGCCACATGATGAATTTAGAATCTGTTATAACATACGAAGGAACACATGATATCCATTTATTGATCACAGGTATGGATGTAACAGGTTTTAACGCGTTTGAATAATTATTGAATCATAATATAAAAAGTAAAGGGCAACCATATTTTGGTTGCCCTTTGCTTTTTAACAAATTTAAACAGAAAAATAATTATCCAACCATAACAAATCTTAAAGTAAACCGTTCCTGCTTTTGAAAAATTCATATTAAAAATTGTTTTATCTTTGTTATGCATTTAATTACCCCTAGAATTAATGGATTTTAAAACCGGGAAATTGCTCGAACAAATTGAATACCCGAGCGATCTAAGAAAATTTAAATTAGAAGATCTTCCACAAATAAGTGATGAACTCCGTCAGTTTATTATTGATATAGTTTCCAAAAAAGGAGGCCACTTTGGCGCTAGTCTTGGTGTAGTGGAGCTAACCGTTGCTTTACATTACGTTTTCAACACCCCATATGACCAATTAGTATGGGATGTCGGACATCAGGCATATGGACATAAAATATTAACCGGTCGCAGAAAAACTTTCCATACAAATCGTATTTACAAAGGCATCAGCGGGTTTCCGAAACGTTCGGAAAGCGAATATGATGCATTTGGTGTTGGTCACTCTTCTACTTCTATTGGTGCTGCATTAGGTATGGCAGTAGCTTCGGCTTACAAAGGCGAAAAAGAACGTCAGCACATTGCGGTAATTGGCGATGGTTCCATGACTGCCGGACAAGCATTTGAAGCAATGAATCATGCAGGAATAACCAATTCGAATTTATTGGTGATCTTGAATGATAATTGCATGAGTATCGACCCGAATGTAGGCGCACTCCGGGAATATTTAACCGATATCACCACCTCCCATACTTATAATCGTGTAAAGGATGAAGTCTGGAACCTGCTAGGTAAAATAAGTAAGTTCGGACCAAACGCTCAGGATATCGTTTCAAAAATTGAAAACGGAATCAAATCTTCTTTACTAAAACAAAGTAATTTATTTGAATCATTAAAATTTCGCTATTTCGGACCGGTTGACGGCCATGATGTGGATCGGTTAGCAAAGGTGTTACAAGATCTAAAAGGTATTCCCGGACCAAAAATTTTACATATTTTAACTCAAAAAGGAAAAGGATATAAATTTTCGGAACAGGGAAATCAAACCACCTGGCACGCTCCCGGATTATTTAATAAAGACACCGGTGAAATAATAAAAATAGTTAAAGAAGGACCTCAGCCACCTAAATATCAGGATGTATTTGGCTACACAATCGTAGAATTAGCTGAAAAAAATTCGAAAATAATAGGAGTTACTCCTGCCATGTTGAGTGGCTCCTCACTAAACATTATGATGAAAGCTATGCCCAACCGCACATTTGATGTTGGCATTGCTGAACAACACGCAGTTACCTTTTCAGCAGGATTAGCAACCCAAGGACTAATTCCCTTCTGTAATATTTATTCATCATTTATGCAACGCGCCTACGACCAAGTGATACACGATGTTGCATTACAAAACTTACCCGTTGTTTTTTGTTTGGACAGAGGAGGGATTGCAGGAGCTGACGGACCTACGCACCATGGCGCTTTTGACCTGGCATACTTCCGTTGTATTCCAAATATGATCGTTTCTGCTCCAATGAATGAAGAAGAATTACGAAACTTAATGTTTACAGCTCAATTACCGGAAACCAATGCTCCTTTCTCCATTCGTTATCCCCGGGGAAATGGTGTAATGACCGATTGGAAAAAACCATTTCAAAAAATTACAATTGGCAAAGGCAGAAGAATTCAAACCGGTGACGACATTGCTATTTTAAGTATCGGACCGGTAGGAAATAATGTGGTAGAAGCCAGCAAACAACTGCAGGAAAAAGGAATGAAAGCCGCACATTATGATATGCGCTTTGTTAAACCAATTGATGAAGAGTTGTTACATGAAGTGTTTTCAAAACATACTAAAATAATTACTGTTGAAGATGGTTGTATCATGGGTGGAATGGGGAGTGCAGTTATTGAATTTATGTCTGATCATAATTATTCGGCACATATAAAACGTTTGGGTATTCCCGATAGATTTATTGAACATGGTGAACAAGCTGAACTTTATATTGAATGTGCTTTTGATACCCAAAGTATCATTCAAACTGCCGTGCTAATGGTTGGGGTAAAAAAGAATACAATGGTAGGATAACCTTCCGGCCTGATAATTTTTTTAATTTTTCTTTTATTTCCGGTTACAAGTAAACAGCAATCATTAATTGTTGTCAAAATAATTTATTCAAATTTGAAATTTATAAATTAATATACTTGTTTTGAACAAGTAATATGTACTATATTTGGCTGTAAATTAAAAAAACATATACCATGAATCTTAAAGTAATATCCCAATACGCTTCATGTATTGCTATATCAATAGCACTTGCTGCATGTGGCTCAACCAGTACCGATAGCGAAAACATTTCCGCTGATAACACTGCAAACACTGTTACTGCAGAAAAAGAAAGCAAGGCTCAAAACGTATTTAATTCAATACCCGGCCCGGTTGAAGCAACAAAAATATTAAAAGACGCTGGAGCAAAATACAATCCAAAATATTTAAATCCAATTGAAAATGTATCTAAATATTCTACTGTAACAGCAAGGGCTCTTAACCTTGGGGTATATAGCGCTGACTTAAGCTTTACAAGTGTTTTTGACAAAACACAAGAATCAATGTTATATTTAAAGTGCACCAATAATTTGGCTACAGGCTTAGGAATAAGTGGTGCATTTGATGAAAACACCTCATCCCGTATTGATGCAAATATGGAAAACAGGGACTCTCTACTTAAAATCATTTCCGATTCATATTGGATCTCTGACTCCTATCTAAGAAATAACGGACAAGCAGGAGTTTCGGCTCTATTAGTTGCCGGTGGATGGATGGAAGGATTATACATTGCAACACAAATTGCAAATGATACAAAAAATGAAATGCTGATTTCAAATATTGGTGACCAGAAAGTATCACTCGATAACCTGGTAGCGCTATTGGAAATTTACAAAGATAATGCCGGTGTAAATGATATGTACAACAATTTACTTGGATTAAAAAAGATCTATGATGCTCTTCCCGCTGAAGCAGAAACAGCTGATACCACAAAAAGCACTGAAAAAAATTCTGTTAAATTAAGTCCTGAACAACTTAAACTTATTACTGACAAAGTATCTGAGATCAGAAAAAAAATGATCCAATAAGAAATTTAAAATATTTGAATAAAAAAAATACCGCTGAAAAATTCAGCGGTATTTTTTTTATTCGAGTACTATTTCCAATTGAAATATAAAACCAATTATAAATATATTTTGGTCCAATAAATTCCTGGGCACAGTCTTCGACAAACTCTGACGGACTTCACACATTGGACCATTTTGGTAATGGTGCAAAAAATAGTTGGTGTTTTTGTAAAAAATAACTCTTATTATAGTCCCGAAAATCAAACGAGGACATTGGCTCTGCTGG
>MEPB01000088.1 GCA_001769385.1 Bacteroidetes bacterium RIFCSPLOWO2_12_FULL_35_15
AAGAATACAAATATTCGAGCGCAAAAAATTATGCAGGAGAAAATGGATTGTTGCAAATCGAAACAATTATGAGGCAATGGAAAACTTACAAATAATTCTTTACTGATGTTCATTTGGAATGAAAGTAATTCGGCAGGATGCCGGTTAAAGAAAGCGGAGCGGGACGCTCCGCTTAACGGGGGCATTAGTAATCGAACTCCGGTTGTAAAGGTTTTGAAACCCTGACAGGATTAGTCAATTGGATACATAATTCTTCAACTATTTTCTGCAACAAATTTATTGATCTTACTCATCAATTCTTTTTGACCAACAATTTCTGAACAAGTTACTACTGCACTTACAGTTACGCCCAAAACACCATGAAGATTAAGGTTTTGGCCGGTTAAGAATAAATTAGGAACTTTTGTTTTAGGCGTGATAAATGTTTTTAAAATATCACGATAATCTTTTTCGACACCATACATGGTACCATCCCTGCTACCAATATAATCTCGGTATGTAAGCGGTGTAGAAGTATATACCGATTTGATCTTGTCTTTTAATCCCGGCATTCGTGCTTCAATGATGTTTATTAAACGCTCTGACCTGTCTTTTTTAAATGCCTCATACGCTTCGCCCCTATTATCTTCAATATTAGGAATAACATGTTTTGTATCCTCCCATTGCTTCACTTCATCATAATGCATATAGGCCATAGCAATTAACCCATTGGTATATTCCAGATTTTTGGATGATGCCTGTGGAAAAAGTGCAAATCCATGGGGCCAGTTATCCGGCTGATAGTTAATGCCATCCCACACATTATCATCATGATGGTGATAAATATTATGATTGAAATACTTCATAGTATTTTCCTTCAGGACAATAAACAACATGAAGGATGAAATAGAATTTTTAAGACTATTTATTCGATTTCGATATGCTGCACGGATCTTACCGGGCTCCACCATATCAAGCGTTTTAGAAATATCGAAATTGGATATAAAATACTTGCCTTCAATTATTTTTCCATTTGTTAATTCTACACTTTTAATAAGACTTTCTTCAAAATGAAATTTAGAAGCTTCGCTATAATTAAAAATTTCACCTCCCATTTTCCGGATAGATTCAGAAAGATGTTTTGCAATTTGTGCACCTCCATCAATACATTTCCATGAACTTTCGATATAGGTGTTTACAACAAGAGCATGCACATAAAGCGGTGTTTTGCCGGCAGCACCGGCATATAAAGGGTTTGTTCCGGCCAGTACATTCTGTAATTTCACATTGGATGTTACACTTTCAATATATGCTTTTGTATCAACAGATAAAAAATCGGCCATAACCAGATCTTTTCTTTCTTCACTTAAATTATACAATGGAAAGAAGGCGCATATTTCACGGATCTTATCACAATATTTTACAAGATTTTCTTTTTCCTCAGGAAACTGTTCACTTAAAACACGAATAAAATTATCGTAGCCCTGAGCATGTTTATAAACTACCGGATCGCCTCTGAATGTAATATGATCAAAGCCGTCCATATCCATTTGCTTTAATTTTATTTTATCCATCAACCCTAAATATTTAAAATAACTATTCAGGTTTTGTCCTTCAGAAAGCCCACCAATGTAATGTATCCCGGTATCAAAAAGTACTTTGTCTCTCGAAAATATTTGAAGACTTCCGCCTAACTGACGATTTTTTTCCAGGATACAAACTTTATATCCTTCTTTCGCGAGAATATAACCACATGACAATCCACCCATACCACTACCCAGAATAACTACATCGTATTTCTTACTTTCCATATTTAAATTTAGGCTTTTTTTATCAAAGGTGTTTTATTTATCGATCAATTTTCCGTTATCTTATAGGTATAGCTCTATTAGGTTGCCTGCTCTACATCTTATTTTTCTTCGGAACATTTCGAATTATAAATATTATGTTGGAAGTTAATTTTGTATTATCAACTATTTCATACTCCAGGAAGGGAAATGTATCAAGTGTATTTTTTATTAATGTTGCTGAGGCAAAATGTAAGCCTCCTTCTTTGGTTTTATTGAAGCCTGAATTTGTCGAGAAAAATTCAGTATAACGTGTTCCCATGTGACGTTTTTTTTTATCTGCATCAGCATCCCTGATGATCATAACGCCATTTTCTTTCAGTTTATTTGCGCACCTGGAGATCAGCTCAATTTGCATATCCTCACTTAAATAATGAAGCACATCACTGATAATAAATGCATCAGCAAAACCATATTCATATTGAGTAACATCTGCACAAACAAAATTTACTTTATCCGATTTTGAAATGCAATTTGCTGCAATGTCAATTTTTTCCTCATCATAATCTATTCCCAGTATCTCACGGTCTTTACCCATGAAACTTAACATTAGAGGTAAAAAACCATAGCCGCAACCTACATCAACAATCTTCCCATGCTTGGGCAAATAACTTTCGAACAATTTATAATTGCCTTCCATCTTTACTTTAATGCGGCAATACCACTCCAGAACAGGGCCCTTAAAAATATAATTTTTTATCAATCGTGGTCTGAAATAATCAACCGTTTCTTGTTCCTGACGTAATAACTCATACTCATAACGCATCATCTCACAGGTATTTTTTGCGCGTTCTTTATAGGTTGTACCCAATGTTTTATCATCAGGTTTTATCCGAGGCAAATATTTCACTGTTAAACTTCCTTCTTTAAAATGGAAATCTCCTTTGGTAACACAATCACCGGCACCATGTAATAACCAAGGTTGAATATCAGCATTCAATTGTTCTGCGAGATAAAAAGCACCTTTGTGAAAACGAAGAATGTCGCCTGTTGTGGAACGTGTTCCTTCCGGAAAGATCAACGCTGAATAACCTTCCTGCATTAATGCTTTTACTTTTTCTATGGCAGCTTCATAACCCTGTGAAGCCGGATAAAAATCAGCCATTTTTACAATTCGTCCATAAAAAATTGAGTTCCAGACCCAATCATTTGTAAATACAATTATTTTTGGATTCAACATTAAAGTAAGCGCCAGATCAATGTGAGATTGGTGATTACAAATGATTATTGCCGGCTTTTCAAATTTCTCATTTTGTGGATTAATGATCTTTTTTCTGACATTTACAAACATATAGATCATAAACTTGCAGATATACATGATCAGGTAATGGAAAATTAATTTCCGTGTTTTTTTAGGAGCAGGAAATATTGTAAACAGTATAAATCCGGCTAGCGTTAAAAATATACTTCCGAATATAAAAAATAAAAATCCGAAAAAAGTAATAATTAAATTAAACCCGGTATATGGTAAAAGATTTCTTTTTTTACGATTTAGAATTAAGAAATTATAAAATAAAGGCTGAACAATAAATGAAATGAAGAGAACGGTTGTCATACCAATTATTGTAATGATAGCGATGGATCTAAGGGCAGGATGTTGTGCAAAGATCAACACACCGATTCCAATAATTGTTGTGGCAGCAGAAAGGAAAATGGATGTTTTATAAGAATCTAAATTTTTTCGTCCATACTTATATTCCTGTGCCAAACCATCCATAATAAATATTCCGTAATCATCCCCTAAACCAAAAATGAAAGTGGAAATGATAATATTTATAATATTAAATTTCAATCCTAGTATGCCCATTATTCCCAATATCCATAACCATCCGATGAACATTGGTAAAAAATTAATAAACACCAGTTCAAATCGCCCGTGTGACAAAAGCATAAATCCAAATACAAGTAATCCGGTGATAATAAGTATTAAATTAAAATCGGAGGTAATGATGTCCACAAATTGAGTTGACATATATTGTTTATCAAAAACAACGACAGAATTATTAGTTGAGAAGGCATCATACACAACAGATTTTTTGTTGGGGTCAACCTTAACGATGCTTACAACTGTTGTAACATTTTTATTTTCTGTGACCCAATCATTCACAACTAACTTCTTTAGCGTATCTAGTTCAGATAATGCCACAGGTTTAAAATTGGTATTCAGCAGATCGTAGAATGGAGAAAATGCGTCTGCTTTAAATTTATATTCGCTGCTGTAGCGTATCAGGCGGTTTTGTAAAGAATCTTTTTTTTCTGCTGTCCAAAAGGAATTCCATCGATCAATGCGTACTTTTTGCAAAGAGTCAGAAATCAGTAATGTACTAACTGTCGAAAATTTATTAATTAATTTTTCTTCTTTTAGATTATTAAGTTTTTCAGTAGCAACCTCATTTGCTTTTAATGCCTCATTCAGATCTTTTCCTTTCGAAACTATGTAAACCGAACGTAAAGAATAATTATTGATCTTATCCAGATGTTGTTGTGCCTTAATAAGCGCATCACTTTGATAATTAATTTTCAACATGTCGCTTTCGAAACTGACATTAGTAGCAGTAAATGCGAAAACAATTGTTAAAATAAATGTGGCGATCAGGATTGGTTTGTTCTTATCAAAACGATAAGAAACTATTCTTCCAAGAAATGATATTTTAGGAGTAACCGCTTCTTCAGTCTCCTCTCCTTTTCTGTGTTTTAATAAATGTGGCAACACAATTATTGAAAATAAAACCGCACCAATTAAACTAAAACCGGCAAACAAACCAAAATCATGTAAGGCTTGCGACTTTGCAAACTGCAAACTTAAAAATGCTCCAACAGTGGTGGTGCAACCAATAAGCATTGGAAAGGATAGATCGGTGATTACTTTTTCAATGGAGCGTTCATGTTTAAAATGAGTAAAAAAGTGCAGCGAATAATTGATGGCAATTCCAAGAACGATGGAACCTGCACCAATAGCAATGGCAGAAATTTCTTCTTTTATAAAATATAAAAGTGTTAATGAAAATAATGCACCAAATGCAACAGGAAGTAAAATATAAAATATGATAAGCAGTCTTCTGAAAAACAAGCCTAATAACACGACAATAAAAACTAACGCGATCAAAGATGTGTAAATAGAATCGTGTCTGATTTGCTTTGCATTACCGAGTGCCACAGCAGCAGCTCCATAATATTCAATTGTTACTTTATTATTAAATTTTGCATTTAGCGACTTAATAATTTCATTCAGGGAATCAAAGAATATTTTTGACCTGTCGTTATCCGTTGTAGAAACGGATGATGAAATAAACATCATTAAATTTTTCTTATCACGGGTCATGATATAACCTTCATGTACATCAAAATTTTCATCAAACTTCAGATTCTGTAATTTTTTTAATGCAAGTGGAGTAAGGTTGATCGGATCCTTTTTGATGAATTTACTAAACACCATACTGGAAGGAGAAAGGAGGGTTTTGTAATCGCTGTTAATGATATTTTTTAAACTATCCGGCTGCAAAAATCCTTCGATGGTAGGATAATCATTTTCCTCCAAGAAGATCGGTAGATTATTATAAAATGTGCCATACAGGCGCATTATCAGATCATCAGAAATTTTATACGAAAGTTCTTTAATATACCCGGAACTTTTTGATGAATTTAATGAATCGGCCAGCATATCGGCACATTGCATCAGGTCAGCAGTCTCCGTATTTGTGGTATCGGTATTAAATATGTTTATTACAAGTTTATCCTTGATCTTAATATTATTCAGGACAAAATTTATTTCATCGATCTTTTTATCCTTCGGAATAAATTTATTAATGTCTTCTTCTAACTTAATTTTCGTACCAAAATAAATGGTAGAACCAAATGCAAGTAAAACAAGTACCAACAAAAGTATCCGGTGACGCTTAAAAAATTTATATAAACCTAATGTTGACATACTATTTATATCCTGAAGTTGCGTGTGATTTATTTCTGATCAATTTTAAAATGACATAGGTAACAATTCCCATAAATATAGAAAATACTACTGCAAGTACACTTGCTCCCATCAAATAAACATACAAATTTGATTTAATATTCTCCATATCAATATTGTTTATAGTGATAGAAGATTTAATACCTGTAACCAATTCTCCGGACTTTAAACTTGCATAAAGGATAAATGGAAGCAATATGGGAATACTGATATTTGCAGCAACAATTACAATGGCCTTATTAAGTTTTAAAATGTATGCAAAAGCTATTGCGGTGACCAACTGGTAACCCCAGATTGGGATTATGCCAAAAAATATTCCAATGGCAACCGAAATCGACTTTTTAATGATCGACTCTTCTTTATTAAAAAAATTGTCCTGAATAAATAGTTTAAAGTTTGCAATCGTCAGGCTTCTAATAAACCGCAATGGTCGATACCATAAAAAAGCAAGAATAACAAGGTATATATTTAAAAAACTGATGCGTGTCGAATCCCGTGATGGTTTAAAATGAGTAACCCGCTCCTCCCCTTTTGCATAATATACCTGAACAGGAATATAAAGAACAGGGATTCTGTTCCAGGCCGCTTTTACAATTACTTCTATTTCAAATTCAAAACGGGAAGTAAAGTACCTGATCCTTTTCATTCGCTCGATTGGATAGAGACGATATCCTGATTGGGTATCCGGTAAAGAAATACCGGTTTCAACCATAAACCAAAAATTAGAAAATTTATTCCCGAAACTACTTCCACCGGGTACATTATCAGAATTCATATTGCGTGCACCGATGATCAATGAATCCGGCATTTCTTCAATCTTATCTAAAAATAATTCAAGATCACCCGGAAAATGCTGACCATCACTATCAATTGATATCGCATAACGATAATTTAATTCCCGGGCTTTTTTAAATGCAGTACGCAAAGCCATTCCTTTTCCTAAATTTTTTGGTTGATGAATAACAGTGATACGATCTTCAAAAGATTTTAAAATTGCAGGAGTTGAATCGGTGGATCCATCATTTATAACAATGATCTTATCCGTATATGCTAAGGTATCAGATATAACTTTTTCAATAGTTTTGTGATTGTTGTAGGTAGGAATTATCACACAACAATTTAATTCTGTAAAGCGTTTATTTAATTTGGGGTGGTTAGACATTGCTACTGGACTATCTTAAATTTCCCTTTAAACTTAGTAAAGCTATTACCCCTATTCGTATAATTTGCTGAAACATCCAGTGTATCATCAACCTGTTTTACAGTAAAATCAATTTGAAAATCTTTTATTTCATTCGGATTGATCACTGCAACAAATTTGATATTGTTTCCTTCTGTGAGAAGCAATTTCTTTTTAATCTTTTCAACTAAAATATCTTTAATCGTTTGTATTAATAAAACTCCGGGAGCGATTGAAATATTTGGAAAATGTCCGGCATACACTTTATGTTTCGGGTTCAATTCAATTATACTGCTAAACGTTTCAGGATGCTCAGGAGAATAGGTTGATGAAATTTCTGTGTAAAATTTTTCAGATAGTTGTTCAGTCATAAATTTAATTTATTTTGTTAATCAAACATTTCAATTTTTATACTTTTGCCGAACGAGGTAAAGAATTTCGCAGCGCGGTGGTCATCCTGAGTTTGTCGAAGGAGTGGGAAGCCCACACACCTGTTTCGACAAACTCAACATGACCGCCCACATTCGGCTTGGTCATCACAATCGAGCCGAGAGATCTCTTTCCTTTTACAAATTAGCCTATTTTGTTTAAAAGATTCTTCCTCAATGGTAACATCTCATTCTTTTGAAATATTATTTAATTCTATTTTAAGATGAATTATTCCTTTATGTTTCAATTTTATTTGTTGCGCATTCAAACTATCATTATAAATATAGTTTACTTTTTCCTTTTTAAATAAACGGCCTTTTACAATAGTGCGATCAACTGTTTTTGAAGCTTTATTAACGAAATAGTAATTTTTAAAATTCCCATTCCGTACTTCATAAACAGATTTATTTTCTTTCTCAAAGATCCTTGCTTCCTTATTTATAAGACTCTGCAACAGAATTAATTTCATATCACTTTCAAGAACCCGTAAGATCTTTGGTTGATTTAATGGTTCGAAAACATAGATCAGTTTGAACTCATTATTTTTTATTTCAAAATCAAACATTTTCATTCCCAACTCTGTTACAAAAACTAAATGAGCCGTACTGGGATCCATTTGTTTTAGCACGATCAACCCACCATAATATTTGTTATATAAATTTATTTTTGCTTTATATAACAATGAATTGTCTTTGTTTATTATCGGCTTAACATGAGCACTTGTAACTACTTCAACCCTACTCAATTTATAACCTTGTGTAGGAGAGCAGCCAAAAAAAAGGGCAATAAACAAACTACTTAAGCATAAATTTTTCAATTGCAATCGTACCATTTAATTTTTTATTACTAAAATCAAGTGTTGTAATATCATCACTGGGTTCCAGCATTTCTAACTTTACAACAGATGTAACATTTTTATCAAAATACATGTTTATCTTTTTCAAGCTCTCCTTCATTCCTTTCATGGCAGGTATCAATTCCAGTTTGTAATACGTATCGTTCTCAAAAAAAGAAATTTTGAATTTATTCGACTTTAAAATGTCTCCATTCACGCAAGAAATCATAATGTCATTTATCTCCTTGAAAACCTTATTGGAATTCATATCGTATTTTTTTAACTTGTTTTCATCTTTGATAAAGATCTTATCCTGGTTAATAACAATGATATATTTATAGGGCGAGGTATATTCCCACCGTAAATTATTTTTTTTCTGAAAATAAAAATGGCCTTTGCTTGTGATCTTTTCTGACAACATGCTTAGATCTTTCACCTGTGTAAAATCGCTTTCGATGCTATTTGTCACCTTCGACATATTATCGATCTTCGCTTTAAGTGAAACAGTATCCTTCACAGGTTTAAAAACAGATTGTGCCGAAACAAATGACGAACAAATTATCAAACTAATGAGTACTATGAAATTACGAATATGCATTTTTTTGAATTAATTTATCTAAGGGTATTACAGTATAATTTTTTTCTTTTAAGTAATTTAAAACATCTTCCAAAACAAGATCTATTCCATCAACGGTATCATGAAACAAGATGATCGAACCCGGCTTAATTCTTTGTTTAACACGTTGAAGCAACTGCTCTTTATTTTTTATTGATGTATCCAGCGAACGCACATTCCAACCAATAACATCAAATTTCAAATGCCGGCAAGCTTTTGCCAAACCGGGAGTTGTTACTCCATAAGGTGGACGAAAGAACAAAGGAGTTTTTCCAATCACTCTTTGAATCTCGTTATTTCCATATTGCAGATCTGAGATCAATTGTTTGGAACTCATCAGATCGAAAAAAAAAGAATGAGAAAAACTATGATTACCCATCAAATGCCCTTCATTATCCATTTTCAATAAAAGTGATTCATTGCCTTTAATTCTGTTACCAATTAAAAAAAATGTTGCTTTGGCATTAAATTTTTTTAAAACGGTCAATACTTTTTCTGTTCGTATCGGCATTGGGCCATCATCAAAACTCAGTGCCACACTATTCTCATTTGTATTTACCTCACAAATTGCTTCGATATGAAATCCGGAATTAACAAAATATGCGCCATAAAATTCAATGCTAAAAAAGGCGACCAAAGGAATTAAATAGAGCATCCAATGAAAAGTATAACTATAATTTAAACTTATCAGAAGTATAAAAATTAATGTAAAAACGATAACTATGTTTCGGTGATTTAACATTTAGAAATACACATTAAAGAATATTGATTGTCTTCGTGGTGATTAACGATTAATATATTTTGAATGTTTAACACTTGAGCCTGATCCGGGAAAATCGCATTTGGAACAACCTGTCTTTTAATGATATTTGCGGCTAACCATAATGCAAAAGTGCTGGATGTAAAATATTCTCCGCATAAATGTTTGAAATATGCGATCGGTAAATTTATTGTTTTATTAAATTCTGATATTTTTTTATCAGTAACCACATCACCCGAATTGCCACTTAATACAAGACTAATCTGATCTTTTTCCAATCCAATTTCCGCTAAAAAAGAATTTACTTCATTGGTTAATTCATTTGCATCTGAAATCCCCTGAATGCACTTTACGCCCTTAATTTTTGCATATGTCGAAGGAGTCGCTATCCTACTTATATTGAAAAACCCTGCACCTTCACCAACAATATATCCATTTGTGTTACTATTCCAAATGGGTTGTACATTTTCTAATTTTTTTATGTGACCACCTCTATAAAATAATTCAAACATAGAAGGTGTTATTTCATCAACGGCACCAACTAATACTGTTAAAGCTTCCTGTTCTTTCAACAACATCATTGCATCAAGCAATGCGTATTCAAAGGAAAGATTTTGATGAACATAAGTGAAGTTATAACCATTACACTTTATTTGCAAAGCAATTTGTCCGGCAACCGTATTGTGTGTTGATTGAATAAAAGAAGTTGGGGTTAAAAATCGCTCATCATTATCCAATAACATGCGTAGAAACTTATCTGTGTCTTCACAACATCCCATTCCTGTTCCTGTAACTATTGCATCCACTTCTTCTAATCCGGCAGATTTCATGCTCATCATTCCTGTACTCACACCCATTTTTACAATGTGTGACATTCTTCTGATCAAATTTGCAGGAATGTGATCCTTATAATTTGGTTCGGTAGCAATAAGTTGATTGTTCAAAGGAACAGAACCAATGTCTTCAAAAAAATAATTCTCATCAACCGTATCGTGATGAGAAATACAAGCCATTCCGTTTATATATATTTCCATATTAATTCTTCGCAAAAATTAAAGATGAACAATTACCTCCAAAACCAAAAGAATTAGACATTACATAATCCAACGAAACATTTTTTTCCAGTGTATCAACTGGAGTAATTGTCAGATTCTTCATTTGTTCTTTTCTATTTAAACATGGAAAGATCATGCTGTTTTGAATTGCCAGAATAGAAATAACAGCTTCTACTGCTGCTGCTGCTGCAAGCGTATGCCCGGTAAATGCTTTTGTAGAACTAAATTTTGGAACATGATTTTTAAAAATTGTTTGCATGGCGATTCCTTCTGATGCATCATTATTAGGCGTTCCGGTACCATGTGCATTTATATAATCAATTTGGTCCGGAGTGATACCGGCAACTTTAAATGCTTTTTGCATAGCAAGTAAAGCACCATGCCCTTCCGGAGAAGAGGCGGTTTGATGAAAAGCATCATTTGCATTACCATAACCAATTAATTGAGCAAGAACCTTTTTATTCTTTTCCTTCACCCATTTTTCGGATTCCAACACTAAGAATGCAGCACCTTCACCTAAATTCAACCCTTTCCTGTTTTCATCAAAAGGTTTGCTCCATTCATTATCAAGGATCATCAATGTATTGAAACCGTTCAACGTAAATTTTGAAAGGGGATCAACTCCACCAACAACAACTCTGTCTAAAATATTATTCTTAATTAACCGGGCACCCAGTATCATCGCATTAGCTGCAGATGAACATGCCGTACTGATAGAAGTTACATAATCTCTTATCCCGAAATGGCTGGCAATATCATTAGTACTGACACCATTCAAGTGATGATCCATAAAATTCTCATTGTTTTTCCCTTCAAAAAATCCTTTATACAGGAGTTCTGTATGGCACATCCCGGCAACGGTTGTTGAAGATATGAAACCGGTACGAGCCTCTTTCATATCTGTAATAGAAGCCATTTTCAATGCTTCTCTCACAGCAATGTAACCAAGAAGTGTGGTCCGGTTATAAGTTCCTATTCCGGCAAGTTCAATTAGCTCTTTATTACTAAGTTTGACTTCGCCAACAACAAAATTATCCTTATGAGAAGTTTCCAGATACCTGATCTTTTCAATTCCCGATCTATTATTGGATAATGAATACAATGTTTCCTCAACCGAATTACCGATTGCCGACATAATACCCATTCCGGTTACAAATACTTTATTAGCCATTAGCGATTATTACAAAGGTATTTACACAAAAAATTTATTTTTGATTTGCTTTGATATAATCAGCCATTGTCTGGATGGAAGTAAAAATGGCTTTTGCATCTTTGGGATCCTGAATTTTTATTCCATAATTTTTTTCCAATAAAACAATAAGCTCTAAAGCATCAATAGAATCAAGTCCTAAACCTTCACCAAAAAGAGGGGCATTGGCATCGATATCTTCTTTTTTCAGATCTTCTAAATTTAATTGTTCAATAATTTCACCTTTTAATTTGTCAATAAGTGCATCCATGTTTTTTGTTTTTTAAGCATCTCTTTTTTGTTGAGATGCATGTTTTTATTGGTTAGTATATAATTTAGTTAATTGCTCTGATGTATGTTCAATATTCATTATCCCGGGTTGTTTTTCAACGGTATATAAAAACGATTCAACCTTATTTTCATAAAAATCCACCCAGCCTGTAATACAGCACTTTGCCCTGCTGTTGTTCAAAAGAGAATTGATGTAGGAACTCATAAAGCCGGCATCAAATTTATCAAAAACAAAGAAGGTATTTTCACCTTTAATTCCATTTCGTATAGCTATTTCACCCAGTAAAATATTGGGCAATGTATATACAAAAACTGTCGGGCTGGGGAAATAATTATTCTTATCTATTGTGGTTTGGTATTCGACATCAGTTTCTAATGACGACACACTGTTCGCGATTACAATGGCAATCTCTTCTTTATTATAGTTCTCTGTTATTTTATTTGTTTTCAGTAATAGATCGGAAGTAATTAAGGCTAACTTGCATAGAGAATCCATTTTGTAAAACTTCGGATAAGCCAATTGGTAATGCTTGTAAGCAGATTTTAGAAAATCAATTGATGAAACCTGAGATGATTCAGAATAATCAATATGAGAATTGATACAAACTTTCGATGATTTGATCGAACAAAAAGAAGTTATATAATTCTGATCTGACATTAATTTTATTGTTTTTGAAAAAGTACTGCAACATTACAACCACTAAATCCAGCAGCTGTTTTAAGGCAATTATTGATCTGTTGTTGAGTTGTTTGTTTAATAATATTTATCGGTTTTGAAACTCCTAACTCTTTGAAGTTATATGTTCCAATCAATGTATTCTCACGCATAGATTGCAATCCGACTATTGATTCAATTATACCCGCAGCACCCAAAGTATGACCAAAATAGCTTTTCAAACTATTCATCGGAACATTTTCCAGATGAGCATCTGTAATAGCCAGGGATTCCATTTCATCGTTAAACAATGTTGCAGTCCCGTGTCCGGAAATAAAATCAATTTCCGAAGCATTTACATTAGCTTCAGTTAAGGTCTTTTCAATTGCAATGAATAATCCATCACCGGTGCGTGAAGGCCCGGAAATATGGTTCGCATCATTTGAACTGGCACCGGCTTTTACAATAATTTTCGAATCTTGATTTAGATTTGACAAATTATTGGTAAGAACAATGGTACCACAAGCTTCACCCAAAGAAATACCATCCCGGGAAGCATCATACGGTTTTGCAATCTGACTGCTTACCGCTTTAAAAGATTGAAATCCCGAAACAACAAAATGAGTTAAAATATCTGCTCCAACAACTATTACATTTTCATATTGCTCTGTTTCCAACATTCGCTTCCCAACAATAATTGCCAATGCACCGGAAATACAAGCATTTGAAACAACAACAGGCTTATTCGGATTATCGAAATAACGGGAAATTGCGCTTGCTGCTTCCCATAGATAAGCTCTTTTTTTATCAAATTTTTGAGCTATAGAAGTATCTAACAGATCAATATTTCCTTTTGTGGTCGATAAAACGATCAGCGTTTTTTTACCTGTTATATCGATCTTAGGATTTTGCTTAAGAACATTGTTGATTGAAAGAATCACAAGTTTTTCCAAACGCGTAAATTCCTCTTTGACCGGGAATTTCTTAAACTCAGAATTTATTTTATTGCTATCGATCACGGCAGCAAATACAGGCTCGGGTGATAATTCCGACTGTTCAAAATACTGAACACCTGTTTGCATCTTTTTTAATTGTTCAAAATTTTCAGCAGTGGTAAATCCAAGCGGAGAAATAATATTATCCGCAGCAATATATGTTTCGAGTTTCTGATTCATTAACGCGCCATCAAATTACGTTTCTTCCATTCTTCAAAAAACACAGGCATGGTTATATATAACTCATGTTTTAAGGTCATAAACACTTGGGTGGATTCACCGGTTGCTACTAATTCGTTATCAGAAAGACGGAATATTTTATATTTAAATACAATTTTTGCCGCAGGTGAATCAATGTAAGTGGTTTCAATAATTACAGAATCACCATACTTGACAATTTTCTTAAAATCGACATTAATGCGGATAAGTGGCAAAGCAAACTTGTGTTTATATACATCCAAGTATCCCAGTTCATATTGTTTGCCAAATGCTTCACGACCATCTTCAAAAAATTTCAGATAATGGCCATGCCAAACGATTCCTAAGGCATCAATTTCACTAAAACGAACCGGAACTTCCGTTCGATTAGTTAATTTAAGAGAAAGTACTTTTTCTTTTTTTGCTAATGTTTCCATTTTGTTATTAAGGAGCGCTAATTTACTAAAAATCCACGAAATAAAGTAGGCTCAGCGCTATAAAAATCAGATTATTTTAAGGAAATTACCGGGTTGTTGCTTTATTATAAAAATAGGATATCCCTACTGTGAAAGCAAAGAATGATAGTAGCTTCAGAGCAAATGGCAGAATACTCTGAACCGTTCCCTGATTCAGAAAAACCTTATGAAATGCGCTCAAGGCCCAGTAAAGAGGAGAAAATTCAGAAAACATTCGAATAGAATCAGGCATAACATATACCGGAACCCAAATACCGCCCAAAGCCGCTAATATCACCACTGAAACTGCTCCAAATGTTGACGATTGTTGCTGAGTAGAGAATAATGTCCCTACCATAATTCCATACCCTGTTGCGGCCAAGCCTGTACTAAATGCAACAATAAAAACAGCAGCAATACTGGTTCCAACCACTAATTTTGGCAAACCCAAATAAGGCAATAAAAACATCCCCACCAGTAGCATCAACAAACATTGTATCATGCAAATGAAAAGATAAGCAGTGATCTTTCCTGTCATCACAGTAATATAAGAACCGGGCATGGTTCGCAAGCGGGTATAACTTCCATCATCACGCTCTTTTATAATGCTTCCTGCAAGTGAAATAACAATAAAAAACATTCCGAAAATTGTCCAGGCGGGTACATTATGCTGAACAGAATTTAAAAGCAAAGCTTCTTTTGGTGTATCGATGGTGCTTACTTCTGCAAAATTCACAAACTCAGCCATAGGTTCTGATTTAGCCATTTGCGAATCATCAGTTTTAAATTGTTTACTAAAAATATCCATGATAGTTTGAGTTTCTATTTTGGAGGTGGATTGTTTTAGTGAACTTAAAATAGAAGCTTTGAAAGCTTTTTTTGTTTCGGGTGCAAACAGGATCTTAATGTTTAAATCAGTATCAACAGCTGATTCCTTTTTTTGCGAAGGATCATCAAAACCAACCTCAGTAAGCTTTTTAGAAACAAATTGATTTACTTTTGCATTTAACAGTTCAGAGGCATTTTCCGGAATAATGATTCCAATTTCATAATCTCCTGCCTTGATGTTTTTCTTCACAAGATCTTCAGCTTCTTGCTTTTTTGTGATGTCAAATATCTTTGATTCCTTTAACCCTTTTTCGATAGCAATACCTAAGTTTCCTGTATCATTATTTACAAGGATCAGTGGAATTTTAAATTCCTGGTAATCCCGAAAAGGTGCATCTTGTATCAATGCCATGATGGTAATCAATGCCATGGGCATTAAAAACATAATTGCTAATCCACCCCTGTCTCGCAGAAGGATCAGTAACTCTTTTCGTATGGTTGCAACTAAACGTAACACAAATAAATTGTTGAATTGTTATATTGTTGAATTGTTATATTATTAAATTGTTATTAACGTCCTAAATGCTCTTACTAAGAATAGAAATTCAATTTATTAATATTTGATAAAAAAACTATATACCTTTTACACACCCCTACCCATCTCTAGAGGGGAATAGATGGTTCATATAATCTCATTTTTCTAACAAACTACGTTTCGTATATTCGTACAGATTCGTATTTCGTAGATTTCTTCTCTTAATTTTTAGTGCTTACATTTCATTTTCTAACAAACAACGTTTCGTATATTCGTACTGATTCGTATTTCGTAGATTTTTAATCTCTTAATTTTTTTCCGGTCAATTTCAAAAATAATTGTTCTAAATTTCCAGCTGAATGTTCAGCAATTAATTTTTTTGGCTTTCCACTTATAATAATTTCCCCTTTATCAATGATTGCGATATCAGAGCATAAATTTTCCGCTTCTTCCATTAAATGCGAAGTATAAATAATCGTACACCCTTGTTTATTTATTAAACGTAAATGTTCAGTTATTAAATTACGCGATTGAACATCAACACCAACAGTAGGTTCATCTAGAAATAAGATCTGAGGCTTATGTAAAATTGCGGCAATTAAATTTATTCTACGTTTCATTCCTCCTGAAAATGTCTCCACTCTTTTATTTGACTGAGCTTGTAAACCAACAATTTCAAGATGTTCGTATATATTTTTTTTCAAACTTTCTCCTTTTAAACCATACATATTTCCAATATATCGTAAATTTTCAAAAGCTGTTAAAGTTGGGTAGAGTGCAATTTCCTGTGGAACCACACCAATTTGTTGTTTGATATCTTCCAGGTGAGTGGCAATAGAAAATCCAAGTAGTTTTGCATCACCGCTTGAAGGTTTTATTAAGCCACAAAGCATGGAAATGGTAGTTGTTTTCCCCGCACCATTTGGTCCCAACAATCCGAAAATAGTACCTGAATCAATTGTAAAAGAAATATTATTTACAGCAGGGGTAGTTGAACCTTTATATATTTTAACCAACTGATTTACTTCGACTGCAATGGTGGAGTTCATTCTTGATGTTTCTCAGATTGATTTTTTTTCGGAAAAAGAATATATTTTGAATAATCCAATTGTCATTATAAAATGGTCCAATTTAAATTGCCTCGCTCGTTTCTCGACTCCGCTCGAAATGGCACCAGCGCTGTCATTTCGAGCGGAGTCGAGAAAGTGTGCTGAGGGAAAATTCTGAAATAATATATTTAGAATTGGTATAAGAAACATTGATAAAAATTTCAAATGAATAGTTTGTATCTTTCACAAAGATTTCTCCCTTCGCTCGAAATGACATAATTATAAAAATAATTTGATGGCGATATTTAATCTTTTTTCAAAAATATTTTCATTTCGCATTCCGCAATTGTTTCACCATTTACAGTGGTTTTTCCGCTTATAATTGTTACGTCAAAAACAACCTGTTGGATAACAACTTCTGTTCTTAACTCACTGTTAACTTTAGGTAAGTTATGAATAATTAATCTTTTTATTGCTCCGATATATCCAACAGGAGGTTTCACTTTTTCACCATTTTTCTCCATTTGAGAAACAATATATCCAACACGTAGTGCAGCAGTTTGAGCAATATTTTCAATTATACCGGATTCAGAAAAAAATCCGTCCTCACAAAATATATTTTCTTTTTTAATTGTAAAACCTGAAATAGTAGTTGTTTCATCATTGAACCACAACTTATCAACCATCTCGATAGGAGGTTTTTGGGGAATTAGAATGGAAACATCAGTTCCTTCTATCAGGGGTTTAGCGGTTAGTTGTGTCATGAATTAAACAACTGTCAATAAAGCATTACCATATGAAAAACGAGCACTTTCGGGAACTGATAACATGATCTTTTGTCCTTTTTTCAATTTTCCTGATTCCATTAATTCTTTCAATGCCAGAAAAATAGAAGCAGATCCAATGTTACCTACACTTGTTAAATTTACAAACCATTTTTCCTGAGGCAGATCAACACCACTGTTTCTCATTGCATCATCTACTCTTGAACGAAAATATTCTGAAGAAATATGAGGAAGGAACCAATCTACATCTTTTGGATCGAGATTGTGTTTTTTTAATAATTCAATGTATTTTATTGTTCCTAATTTATTGATATATTTTTCCAATAACCGCGGATCCTGTTTCATTGCAAAAATAGATTTTTCGATCCATTCTTTCGGCTCAAACTCATTCCAACCATGTATATTTCCTTCCGCATCTTTGTCAGAACCTGCATACATACAAGTCTCCACTTCATTTGCAAAGGAGCATATATCAATTCCTTCAATTTTCAAAGAAACTCCATCAGGGTTTGGAGTGTTTGATAAAAGAACTGCTGCCGCACCATCAGAAAGCATCCAACGCAAAAAATCTTTTTCAAATGCTATCAGAGGATCTGCTTCTAACTCTTTTAATTTTTGCGCTTCTTCCTCAAATTTTTGACTGATCATCCAGGTCGATAATTTTTCGGAACCTGAAGTTACAGCATTGTTTGTATTACCTGTTAAAATAGACATGTATGAATATTTCAATGCATTCATACTGGTGCAACAGGCCCCTGAAAATGTTATTGTTTCCACAGGGCGGGATTTTAATAATCCGTGAACCATCACACCATGTGCAGGAATAATTTGGTCAGGTGATGCAGTACCACATGTTAAAAGTTCAATATCATCTAATTTAAAATCCGTTGTGCATAGGGCACGAATTGCTTCAGCTGCCAGTTCTGCATTTGAATGCGTGCTTTTCCCGTTTTTATCAATGGAGTAATATCGGGTTGTAATTTTATTATTGCGTAATACAATGGCTTTGGAGCGCGATTTTTTACCATCAACACATCCTAAGTAATCTTCAATTTCATCATTACTAACAGGCTTTCCGGGTAAAAATTTTGAAATACGGTTTATGTAAACAGCTTTATTCATATTCATTTAATTCTTTAAGCTCAAATTCAATAAATGGGAGCAATTTTTATGAGTTTTTTGTGCGAAATACAAAATTAACAGAATTAATCACACTAAGGGAAATGATTGTAATTTTTTTATAAGAATTCAAAAAAACAAAATTACTCGCGAAGTGAATTTTGAGAGTAATACTCCATTTCTGATTTTATTTTTTTTGAAGCAAATAATGGAGCCATTCGTGAAACTATTGTAATTATTGGTGACAGAATAAGCATTCCGATTGGTAACAGAATTCCAAAACTACGCACACGACCCCTCCTGTTTGAATCTCCGGAATTCCCTTTTTTCAAAATAAACCCCGCATAGATTGGAAACATTGCACTTCCCCTGCCTTCCAGGAGCATTAAATTTGATTTTATATGCACAGCTCCTGCGTCAAGCAATTCTTTTTGTTGATCAGAATACGCTCCTGTTTTTAAATGTTTTAAGACTATCTCACCATATTTCGGTGCTTCTTTCAGATCTTCTTCCGATACACCATATTTTGGAAATATTCCAAGAAACTTTCCTCTTTCTCCGGATAAAACAAAAGCCAAAACAGTAACAATACTGATCAGATTAGGTGCTCTATCCACAAAAGTTATGTTGCCAACCAAATTTGCCTTTATCTCTTTTAAGTGGATTTTTATTTTTTCCTGACTCTTGAGCCACATGCTCCGACAAGCAATAATGGTAACAACAGGTTTGTTCTTCATTACTTTTTTGGCCTCTTCTGTTTTTAAAAACGAATTGATCGGAATAGAAATGGATAAAAACCAAGATTGGTATGCAATTATTATCAGATCATAATTTTCATCGGCATTAAACGAAAAAGGGTGTAGTTCACATGTTACACCGGTAACAGTCTCGGGAAACACTTCACAAAACTCCATATAACGCCATGGAAAAGGAAAAGGGATAACAGGTTTTATGTTTTCATAATGAATGGAAACATCTGCAGAATTTTCGAATGGGGCAAGTGTTGCTCTTACTGCCTCATTTAGCTGACCCGATTGTGTATAATAAATAACTAATACTTTTTTCATTGGAATGTAAAAATAATAAAATACTTATATAGTCTCTTTAATTTGATTCAAAGAAACTTAAACAGGATAAACTCCTGGAGCTAAACGTATATTCCGTCATTCGAGTTCGACTGGAAGGAGAGCATCGAGAAGTAATCGACAAATGCAATTCAATTAATCAAATCCTTGCACATGTTCTATACGTTTTTCGAAAAGAAAAACACTCGAACCAACAACGCCAAAAATAAAAAGGCGTCCCGAAATATTCCAGAACGCCTTTTTTAAAATAATGCATCATTATTTCGAAAGAGTATCATCGATCAGAAATGGCAATGTTTCCGGTTTCATTTTCTCAGGAGAGACTTCTACAAATGTATTGTTCCATTTAATAAACATTTCCACAAACTGCATGTCCATTGACTTTCCTCCTTGCATACGATCCCAAACTAATTTAAAATCATCGCTTTTCCCTTTTGTTAAAAAGATAGGCTTCTCTTTTGATTTTGCATTTGCATATTCGTTGCCATCAGGCATTTTTACACCTGTTTTAGAAGGAAAAACAAACCCAATCTTATCTCCTGTATAGGTACAAGAAAATTTTACAGAAGTCTTTTCTGTTTCCTTTGTCAATTTGCTCAGGTTACAATTAAAATTTCCGGCAGTGAAATCATTTTTTGTAGCAGGTAATCTGAAATCAGGTGCATCCAGACCTTTTGCATTCGAAGACACTTTATACAAACCATCCAATTGAAAAGTATAATTTGTAACGCTATTAAACGGACCTCCTTTTATATTAATTGTAATATAATCATTATCATTTGGCAAGACTAATAACCATTTTTCTGTTGGAGCCATTTCTTTACCATTGATGATAAACTTACTTTCTTCCGGTTTGTATAGAATATAATCATTAGTTTTATTGGTGATTTTTAATTTAAATTTTGTTTCCTTTTCTAATCCAACAGCATTATCCACTGTAATGATCACTTCACTGTTTTCTGTTTTAGAATCCTTGTAAACTATCTTCTCATATTTTTTTTCTTTTTGAGCAACAGTTGTGTTTAGTGCGCTTATGGCAACTAATAAAGTTAATACGATTTTTTTCATGATTCTTTGATTTAGGATTTTCTTCTTTACAAATATGTTAAAAAAAACAAACAATTTAATTTTATTTTTGGTTTTCAATTAGAATCTTTTACTGATCTCCTGGTTTCTTGCTAAGGTCGCAAAGAAAAGCTCGCAATTTCGCTAAGTACTTATTTTTATTTATTCTTTGCATTCCTTTGCGAAAAACTTTGCGCTTCTTTGCGTGAAATATTTTTCTTAATAGAATATATCACAGTCAGAAATTATCCCAACTTCATTTTAAATAATTTTTTAAACGCTTGCTTTTCAATATCGGAAATTTCAAGCAGCAGATCGGCACAAACTTCGAAATCTTTTTGATTATTATTTGTTCTTCCTTTATAGATCCTGCCCATTTGCACAGCACTCTGACGCCACATATCCCCTGCTTTTGTAAATTCTTCTGATATTCCGATTAATTTATCTTCCTGTAAATGAGTTGCAGCCTGTTCTAAAAAAGCAGCATATAAAAACCGGAAGCCACCTCCACCGGTACCAATTTCTTCCTGCATCCTTACTATTTGCCCCAGGAACAACCCTGCTTTACGCGGACCTAATTTATCACGCCACTGACGGATTTTTTTTGAAGTATATTTAATACCTGCAACTCCGGCAATATTTCCCGGCACATAAAGCATATCCCGCGAATTTCTTTTAATACCTTTTATGATCCCTTTTCTCAATAATTCTTTACTGACAGCTTGCACATTTTCGGGGAAATAAATATGGCCTTTCGGAGCTAGTGGTCCTTTTGCAAATCTTACTTTCATCATATCTTCTTCAGATAATAGAGTAACATTTTCCATAACCGGGTCGCTCACCAAATAATTCCCATTTTCTTTTCCATACACAATTAAATTGTGTGCATTGAAATGAAAACGATATTCGGGAGGAAGATAAGAAAGATTATAAACGCTAACCTGACATCCAACAGGAACACCTTCTTTTATTTTTTGATCCAAATAATTCTTTGCTTCTGTCTCACTTCTGAATTTTTCACGATGTACTTTTACTCCTAAAGCTTTACTTGCCCTGCTAAAGATCCATCCCGGCATTGTTCTGTATGAAATTGCAGGTCCGCCACTAATTACCAAAAAAGGAATGTGAATATAAAATATTCCAGACCCCATTCCAAATACTAATGGTTCTGTCATAAAATCCAATCCATGATATCTTAACAAACTTGTTGCAACGCCATTTTCGCAGTGCGCTGTTTGTATATGCTTAAATTCTTTTACCACAATTTTTATCCTTTAAAATTTTTTAATTCATCTACTGATATTTCAAATGTCTTCGCATATTTTTTATATTTTTCTTCGCTTAAAGATTGAAAAACAGATGGCTTAAAATGGCGTTTGATATTAAATTTCCAATAACCTGTATAGCCTGAAAGTATGGTAAGATCCATTAACTTTAATTCCATAAAATAATAAACCGGACTTTTTTCACCCTTAGCAACCGCCTTTCTTGCTTCTTCAACCCGTTCTTTAATATCCTCCCATGCATTATCCAAGGCATCTTTTTTAACTTCCCATCCGGTGCTAAGATCGGTAGTATAGGTGCCATCACTATTTTTTACATAACATACATCCCGTGTTATGCCTTCTAATGCTGATTTATCCTGAGGAACATCTTCTTTTTTCATTTTTTTATAATGAATTAAAATATTTTTTATTTACAAACTTCAAATGTTCCTGCAAAGTTGCATCATCTATAAGTATGGAGGTCACCCTGAGTTTGTCGAAGGGGTGGGAAAACTCACACATATGTTTCGACAAACTTAACATGCCTAAATGAACCCGTTTGAAACATTTCGATATTGCAAAGAAATCTTTGTCTCATTTGTAAATTTCCATACAAATATAAAGATTCCTCCACGTTGGTCGGAATGACATTTAATTATTCTTCCGCCCAGAAATCATAAAAATTAAACCATTGTGTCGGATATCTTTTTAACATCTCTTCTACCTCCTTCACATAATTATCCGAAATCTCAGCAACTATCTTTTCAACTTCCTTTTCTCCTCTCGCACGTTTCGGTTCAATTGGTTTTTTAGCAAAAAAATGATAATGTGAATTCGTTTCTTTGACTGCAAAAACAACAGTTATGGGTACGCCAAATTTTGCAGCCATAATAAAAGGGCCGACAGGGAACTTCGCTTTCTTTCCCATAAAAGTTTTTTCGATCGTTGGAGCACCGGGCCGAAAACGATCGCCATGCATTACTACCCATTCGTTATTACTAAATGCTTTGTGAAGCTCCACTAAATGCCCCATATCATTATCTTTAATACCAATGATATTGAAATTTTTCTTTTTCATCACATCATCCATGTATTCCCTCATCTTCGTAATATCATTATCATACATTAACACATTAAATTTTGTATCAAGTATTTCAAGCATTTGTCCGGCTATTTCCCAATTACCAATGTGTGCACTTAGTAATATCCCGCCTTTTCCAAGATCTTTCAGATATTTTAAATTCTCCTTTTGGCCTTCATGTTCGATAGTAAATTTATTTCGCATTCCTGCTAAAATGGCTGTTTTATCAAGTAATGTTTGTCCGAAAATATAATAATTTTGATAACAGGCCCGATAAGCTTTCCATTTTGAATAGCCCATAATATCTTTGAAAAAGCGTAAAGATGTTTTGGTAGATTTGGCAGTTATTAAAAAGTAGAAAGCCACAAATCGTAAAACAAAATATGCGATCTGCAGCCCAAAAAATTCAAGTATAAAAACAAAAAATTTATGTCCTATAACGCTCCCTTTCGTTTTACCTTCCCACTTGCTGTTACCGGACATTTGATTATGCTAATTCCTTTTGACTTACTTTTGCGAAACAATATTCGTAAAAATCATTAAATGTATGGATATTGATAAAATCTTCGCCAACTACTTTAAATCCGAAATTACTTTCAATTACTACAACCAGGTCGATATAATCCAAGCTATCTAAATCAAGTGTTTCGCGCAAATTTGCTGACGGCTCTATTTTTGTAATGTCAACTTCAAACTCTTCAACTAAAAATTCGTTTACTTTCGAAATGATTTCTTCTTTTGTCATAGTAGTGTTTTTGTGTTTTTGTTTAGTTTATTTTTTTTATGATCAATGTTGAGTTAGTACCACCAAACCCAAATGAATTACTTAAAAATGTATCAATATTTTTTTCCGTTGTTTTTGTTGCAATATTCAATTTTGCTGATGCTTCATCCGGATTTTCAAAATTGATATTGGGTGCAACAAAATTATTTTGCATCATTAACATGGAGTAAACAATTTCACTTGCACCTGCCATCCAACACTCATGACCTGTCATTGATTTTGTGGAGCTAACCAACGGTCTTGAATTACCAAATACTTTGTCAATTGCCAATGCTTCGGTACTATCTCCGCCAACAGTAGATGTTGCATGAGCATTAATATAATCTATTTCACTTTCACCAATATTTGCATCTTTCAAAGCCATTTCCAATGATCTTACCTGACCATCGACACTTGAGTTTGAAATATGTTCGCCATTAGATGAAAAACCATAACCGATCACTTCAGCCAAAATTGGCGCCCCGCGTTTTACAGCCGATTCATAATCTTCTAAAATAACGGTAGCTGCTCCTCCACCCGGTACCAATCCATCTCTGTCTTTATCAAAAGGCCGGGAAGCTTTTGTTGGTTCGTTTTCACGGATAGAAAATGCACTTAATCCATCAAAACTACCAAATGCGTATTGATTTAATTCTTGTGCTCCACCGCATATAATATGATTTTGCAAGCCCCATTTAATCATCAGATAACCAAGGCCAATTGAATGAGAACCGGAAGCACATGCTGCACTTATTGTTAAGTTAATTCCCTTTAATTTAAAAATAGTAGAAAGGTTCATGGTAACAGTACAATTCATGGATTGAAAAATGGAGCCGGAACCAATTAATGTCGTATCATTTTTTTGACGAACAATATCAATAGCTTCCATCACAGCTTTTGCTGAACTATCATTTCCAAATAAAATGCCTGTTTCGTGGTTATCTAACCAGTCGATATCCATTCCATTGTTTTTTGTTGCCTCCAATGTAGATAGATATGCATATTCAGCTTCCTGCGACAATTGAATCCGGGCTCTTCTATCTAACAAACCTTTTAATTGAGGGGTTTCCACTTTACCGGTTAATCCTGAACGATAACCAAAAGTTTTTCTTTCCGGATCTAAAATAATTCCTGATCTGCCTTGAAATAATGAATCTCGTACTGCATCCAGATTACTTCCTAAACACGACCAAATTCCAATTCCTGTTATTACAACTCTTCTCATTTTTATTTATAAATATTACGAGTACAAGCCTCCATTAACAGATATTACCTGACCGGAAACATAGGATGATTTTTTTGAAGCCAACCATCCTACAACATCCGCAACTTCCTGCGCTTCACCAAAACGGGCCATCGGGATCAATGCTTTAAAATCTTTTTCATTCAGATCATGTGTCATATCCGTTTTAATAAAACCGGGAGCAACCGCATTTACTGTAATTCCTCTTCGACCAACTTCCTGTGATAATGCTTTTGTTGCACCAATTACTGCCGCTTTAGATGCAGAGTAATTTGTTTGTCCGGGTAAACCTTTGAGCCCCGACAAAGAAACAACACTAATGATACGTCCATATTTTTTGATCAACATATCTTTTACAATTAACCGGGTAACATTAAAAAAACCATCTACTGCAATATCCATAACCGAGTTCCATTCGGCATTACTCATCCACATCAATAGATTATCCTTACGTATTCCTGCATTATTTACCAATACTTCAATGCATTTGGTTTCTTTATTCGTTTCCATCCAGGTGCCCAGTACCCCATCAACTTCATCCTGTTTTGAAACATCAAACTTCATCAATTCACCCTCAACACCTTTGCTTTTAATCAGTTCTAGCGTTTTATTGGCTTCATCCAGATTAGATTGATAATTGATCAAAATATTATATCCCATTTCAGCCAACTCAACACAAATCGCTTTCCCTATTCCACGAGAACCTCCTGTAACTAATGCGTATTTTATCATATTCTTTATTTGACGTAAATGCAAATTTAGAAAAAAAAATTAAATACTCTTGTCAGATACTCATTTTTAAAACTAATTATAAATACTGATCAAAATCATTTAAAGACTTTTATTTTTTTTTATAAAAATAACATGCTTTTATTCCGTTTTGGGATTAATAGTATATTTGCTTTCCAAAAAAAATATATATGAACTTTTTCTCAAAAGACACAAAAACAGCACTTCAGGCAAAAGAATATGCCCAATGGATAGCTTTTGCACCAATGGTTTTTCAAGCTACCAGAGCCTTACGCGATTTTGAAATTTTATCAGCAGTGCATCAGTCCGGTAAAAAAGGTATTACAATCGAAGATGTATGTGAAAAATTGAAATTTCCTTATTATGGCGCAAGAGTATTGATGGAAGCCGGATTAGGAATTGGATTATTGATCGTTAACGATGATAAATATACCTTAACAAAAACAGGTTATGTTATTTTAACTGACCAGCTAACCCGTGTGAATCTGGATTTTTCGCATGATGTTTGTTATGAGGGTTTATTTGCTTTGGACAAATCCATTCTGAATGGAAAGCCCGAAGGATTAAAAGTTTTTGGTACCTGGAAAACTGTTTATGAAGCACTAGCTCATCTGAACCCCCAGGTACAAAAAAGTTGGTTCGCTTTCGATCATTATTATTCTGATGATTCGTTCCCAGAAGTTTTACCACATGTATATAAAAATAAGCCTAAAAAATTATTGGACATTGGGGGGAATACCGGGAAATGGGCTATTGCAAGTACAAAACACGATGCTGATGTTCATGTTACGATTATGGATCTCCCTGGACAAACTGATATGGCAAAAAAGAATATTGATGCCTTAGGATTATCAAACAGGGTTGATTTTTATCAGACGAATATTTTAGATGAATCGCTTCCTTTTCCAAAAGGATTTGATGCTATCTGGATGAGCCAGTTTTTAGATTGTTTCTCTGATTCAGAGATCATATCGATCCTTACCCGTTGTAATAAAGCATTGAATGATAATGGTTCTGTATACATCTTAGAGCCATTCTGGGACAATCAACGCTTTGAAGCCGCTGCATTTAGTTTACAAATGACCTCTTTATATTTTACCGCTATAGCGAACGGAAACAGCCAAATGTATAATTCTTCCATTTTCATTAAATTGGTTGAGAAATCAGGTTTTGTTGTTGATGAAATTATCCCGGGTGTTGGAGTTTCTCACACCTTATTAAAGTGCAGGAAAAAATAATTTTTTATCAGAAACATTTAAATACTTCCCCTTGTATGATTTCTACAGGGGGGATTTTTTTATTTTTAAAAATCATTTAAGTAAATTTGAAGTACATTTCGAATTCAATCAAATGAAAAGATTTAGATTTTTTCTTATCCTATTCGTTATTCCTACAGTTATATTTTCTCAAACCAAGAAAACATTTAACGACAGTAATTTCAGTAAAGGAGATATTATTCGTGTTCCGAATTTGGAACTTGAATTATTAAACCGGGAGAAGGATGTAATAAATGATTCTTTAGAAGTGCTGATAGATTTTTTGAAAAAACACAGCGATATAAAATTTGAACTCGCCTGCCATACCGATTCGAGAGGGAATCTGGCGGGTAATCTGCAAGCCTCCCAATATAGAGCAGAAGGCATTCGCAATTATTTAATTAAGCGTAAAAATATTAATCCTGAAATGTTAAAAGCAAAAGGATATGGGGAAACAAAACTCCTCATTTCAGACCAGACAATTTCAAATGCAAAAACAAAAGAAGAAAAAGAAAAACTGAACCTTATCAATAGAAGAATAGAATTGATCGTTTTATGATTCTACTTTATGATGTAATGATTCTTCTGCCACTTTTTTGATTACATTGTGTGATTCTTCATCACCAAGGTATTTCTCAATAGCTGCATGACCAACATAGATCAAGGGCGTTAAAACAATTGCTATTACCAGCTTAAATGTATAACCAGTTAATGCAGCATTTAAGAATACAGAGGTTGTCATTTTTCCGGGCAACCAAAATGCAATTCCTAAGACAACAAATGTATCGATCAATTGTGAAATGATTGTAGAACCGGTACTTCTAAGCCATATCATTTTACCTCCTGTTTTATCCCGAAGCAACCAAAAAATAGAAACATCAATAAATTGTGAAATCAAAAATGCAACCAAGCTTCCAACAATAATCCATAAGCTTTGACCAAATACGGCATAAAACTGAGCATCCGTAACAGTAGAAATTCCAATTGCTGCAGGAATCTTAATAGCTAAAAATAAAATCACAAATGCATACGCGATCAAAGATGCTGTAATGATAGTAAGCTTTTTTACACCTGATCTTCCATAATATTCATTGATCAAATCGGTTGTAATAAAAACAACAGGCCATGGGATGATACCAATACTCATAATAAAAGGACCAATCTGAATGAGTTTACCACCGATCAATTCAGCAACAACTGCATTTGTGATAAAAATGCCCGCCAATACAATGAAAACTAAATTACGTTTTGAAGAAAAGATCATAAGCCCACTCTTTATCTCTCCCCATTGGGGAGAAGCTGTGTATGTATAATTTTATTGTCATCTTTGCGCCTTTGCGTCTTCGCGGCAAAAATTCAAAAACTCTTCTATCGCATCATAAATAATTTGCAAATCTTTATTGCTGATACAATACGGAGGAAGAACGTACAAAACATTTCCCAATGGACGAAGTATTATTCCCCGCGAAATAAAAAACCCGGAAATAATTTCGGATAATGAATTTAAATAATTTGTTTCCTCCTTCGTTTTTATTTCAAAAGCAATAATAGTTCCTAATTGCCGAACATCAATTAATGCTTTATGTGATCTTATTTTTTGTAAAAATAAATTATGTTGTTGTTCTATTCGTTCAATGTTTTCAAATGCTTCCGGCTTATCAAAGAGATCCATACTTGCCAATGCAGCTGAGCAGGCAGTTGGGTTTGCAGTGTAAGAATGACCATGAAAAAAAGTTTTCATCTTATCGTCACTCAAAAAAGCCTCATAAATAAATTGAGCACAGCTAGTTACGCCTAAAGGCATTACTCCTCCTGTTAATCCTTTGCTCAAGCATATAATATCCGCTTTATGCATCAAATGATCACTTGCAAAAAACTTACCGGTGCGACCAAAACCTGTCATCACCTCATCGGCAATTGTTATCACATTTTTATCCTTACAGATTTTAATTAACCCGTCCAATGCTTTGGCAGAATACATTACCATTCCACCTGCACCTTGTACCATTGGCTCAAAAATAAATGCAGCAATATCATCGTGTTTCAAGGCATCATTCAAAGCGTTCAATGTATTCTGCTCTTTTCCTGATATCGGAACAGGAATATGAATGACATCAAACAATAATTTTGAAAATGGAAGATTGAAAGCATTACGGGCTCCAACACTCATGCCACCAAAGGTATCTCCATGATATCCATTTTCGAATGCAATTACTTTTGTTTTATTTATCGATTGGTTGCTCCAATACTGGAAAGCCATTTTTAAAGCCACCTCCACAGCTGTTGAACCATTATCAGAGTAAAATATTTTTGATTGGTTTGCCGGAAGTCGCTTCAATAATCGTTCAGCTAATTGAACAGCCGGCTCATGTGTGAAGCCTGAAAAAATAGCATGTTCCAACGTTTGTAATTGTTCTGAAATTTTTTGTGATAAATAGGGATGACAATGTCCGTGCACATTTACCCACCATGATGCAATCCCATCAATATATCGTTTGCCTTTTTCATCATAAAAATAAGCCCCATCGCCTCTGACAATTGAAATTGGTAATGGAGCTGTTTTGATTTGTGTGAATGGATGCCAGACAACTTTTTTATCGCGTTCTTGTAATGTCATAATTAATTATTGATTAAACTTTGCCGCATGCACTTTCTCGACTCCGCTTGAAACGCCCTGACGGTATTTTACGTTGCCTTGTTGAGTTTGTCGATGTGTGCTGGTTCCACACACACCGACAAACTCAGTGTGATCTTCCCACCTCGCCCTTCTGCATTTTTTAATGACAGCATGGAAGGAAAGGAACTTTTTAGTATTACAAATGGGATATGCATCCACAAAGATTTATTTTTTTAGAAAATCAATTGAATCGAAATAATTAAAAATCCCATCAAAAATATACATTTTAATGGGATTAAATAATTTCAAATTATCAGAAATATTCCTGCTAAAATTAAGTGTTTTTCAGAAACTCAAACTCCTTGGCATATCGCGAAATTACTTCCGGATTTATTTCGCTTTCTTTTTGAATGCGTCCGAGTAATTTTAATTGACTGTATTCCATAATAATATCATACGATAATTGATGTGGAGGGCCATTAAAAATTACCCCCAAAATATTAAATCCTCTCTTTTTTATGGCATCAATTGATAAAAGTGAATGGTTGATGCTTCCCAAATAATTTTGGATAACCAAAACTACTTCTGCATCAAATTTCCCGATCATATCGATCATAAATTCTTTACGATTAAGAGGCACCATCAATCCTCCTGCTCCTTCAATTATTAATGTATTATCAGTCTGAGGGACCGAAATATTAGCTAACTCTATTTCCACACCTTCTAATTCAGCTGCTGCATGAGGCGACATATATTGTTTTAAAGTATATGCTTCCGGATGTATAACGCTATCGCTATTACTTATCCACTTTTTTACTTTTGCAGTATCCGTAGAAAAAAAACTTCCCGTTTGAATTGGTTTCCAATAATCGGCCTTTAATGCCTCCACAAGTACAGCTGAAACTACTGTTTTACCAACATCAGTTCCTATTCCTGTAACAAATATTTTTCTCATCAAGTTTTATGTATGGATTTTTTAACGAAATTATTATAATTAAGTTACTTATTGAACATTTCTTTTAAAAATTTTCAAAAGTGAATTTATCAACTCATCCAATTCTTCTTTTGTATTGGAAGAATGAATGCAAATACGCAAGCGCTCTTTGCCTTTTGGAACTGTAGGACTCAAGATAGGCCGAACATCAAAATTTGACTTTTCAAGAAATTTTGAAATACGCTTAACTTCCCTATTTCCGCTAACAACAATACATTGGATCGGACTATTACTTTCAATCAATGTAATGGTTGCATTTTTTGAAATCCGTCTTCTAAATTGTTCAATTAAGGAATTTAATTTTTTTATATCCGGGGAACTCGACTCCAGTAATAAATAAGCTTGATTTATTGTAACCAGACTTTTTACCGGTAAAGCAGTAGTATATATAAAAGATCGTGAAAAATTTATTAAGTAATTACGTAACATATCGCTACCAAGAACAATAGCACCATGGCAGCCAAGCGCTTTGCCAAATGTATGAACACGTGCAAAAATTTCCTTTTCTAATTTTAATTCCTGCACTCTTCCTCTTCCCTTATTACGAGTAATTCCGGTTGCATGTGCTTCGTCAACAATTAAATTTGCTTTGTATTTTTTACATATTAAAATGACTTCTTTTAGCGGAGAATTATCACCATCCATGGAATAAACGGTTTCAATTGCTACATAAATTATACCTGTAGCTATTTTCAAACGTTCTTCTAAATGTTTTAAATCATTGTGACGAAACATAAATGCCGAAGCAGTAGATAGCTTCATCCCATCTCTCACTGAGGCATGTATCAACTCATCATAAATAATGGTATCCCCTTTTTTACCTAAAGCAGAAAACAATCCAAGATTTGCATCATAACCGGAGTTATAGATCAACCCACTTTCGGCATTGTGAAATGTGGCAATACGTTTTTCCAATTGTTCAGCATATGCAAGGTTCCCTGTCAATAAACGAGAACCTGTTGAACCATTTTTTTGAAAGGGCAAGGAGGCAAATTCCTTAATGCTATTATTTTTTAATTTTTCGGAATGTGCGAAACCTAAATAATCATTACTGCAAAAATCAATCAAGTGATCTTTATTACTCAATTTACGCAGGGCATTTTGATCTTTTCTGTTTTGAAGGGATTTTTGTAAAAACGTATCAGCTGAAAAGTTCATAGTATCTATCTTTCTGAAACATCAATACGAACAGAACCTATTGCCATAAATGAAAAAATATTATGGCTTATTTTTGAAGCTTTTTCTATTGAATTATTATCAAAATATTTGTATTCGAAAAGCGGGTGAACACAAACAAAAACATGCGGGATTACTTTATAGGAAGCAAGAACACCTATTCCTGCAAAATAGGTATTGGACATTTTTTCTACACCGAAAAAATTTTCTCTATCAACACCGGAATAACCATAATAGCCAAATTGTCCTTGTGCAGCTAATGAGAAATTAGATCTTAACTCTTTACTAAAAGGGACTTCTACCAATGCGTAGATCTTATCGAAACGAAATTTTTGATCAAAAATAATAAGTCCCGCATCAGGATCCGGATTAAGAATTTCAATTTTATCCATGGTGTTCTCCTCAAAATTCAAACCCAGTCCAAGCATAATATCAGCAACCGGGACCAAAACATTCAGATCGTAACAACGTAGATCGGTTTTTGTTTTAAATTTTAAGTTCCCTGATTTTATTGCCAAACCATATTGATCATATAAGGCGGTATTTTCCAACTTCGATTTCCAGTTTGAAAAACCAATACCATAACCCAAATTGATAAAAAAACTCTTGGTTTCACTTCCTGATCGGTTATAAAAATATTGTGCAAAAAGGGATGAACTCGTGCAACATATTATTATAATGGAAAGAATTTTTCTCACTATTTCAAATTTAATGGTGATGTTGATGATCAGCAGAAACGTGTTTTAGTCTTATTTGATCTTTTCCTTTAAATGCTTTACGAGGAGTTAATCCGAAAATTTTAAACATTTCCATATCAGCATTAAATTCCGGATTTGGTGTGGTGAGTAGTTTATCACCTGCAAAAATTGAATTTGCACCGGCCAGGAAACATAATGCCTGACCTTCCAAACTCATTTGAGTACGGCCTGCAGAAAGACGAACAACAGCTTTTGGTATCACAATTCTTGTAGTTGCGATCATTCGAACCATATCCCAAATTGGTAGAAGCGGTTGATTTTCCATAGGAGTTCCGGCAACAGGAACCAAGGCATTGATTGGCACAGAATCAGGCAGTTCATCCAAAGACGACAAGGTATGAAGCATTTTTACACGATCTTCAATACTTTCCCCCATTCCTATAATACCACCCGAACAAACTGAAATTTTTGCTTTCTGAACATTTTTGATCGTATCTAAACGGTCATCATAACTTCGGGTTGTAATAATTTTTTTGTAATTATCCTCAGAAGTATCTATGTTGTGATTATAAGCGTATAACCCTGCATCAGCAAGTCGTTGCGCTTGTTCTTCCGTTAGCATACCTAAGGTACAACATACTTCCATATCTTTCGCATTCACCCCTTTAACCATTTCCAGAACACGTTCAAAATCGCTATTATCACGTACTTCGCGCCAAGCAGCACCCATACATAAACGGGATGCTCCGCCCTCCTTAGCTTTATCAGCAGCATCCAACACGGTATTTACATCCATTAATTTTTCTACTTCCAGCCCTGTATTGTATTTGGCCGATTGCGGACAATATCCGCAATCTTCTCCACAACCACCTGTTTTAATTGATATAAGTGAGCTAACCTGTACTTCACTTGGATTATTATTTTCACGATGAACTTCCTGACCACGATTAATAAGCTCCAATAAAGGAGTATTATAAACTTCTAATATTTCTGCTACTGTCCAATTTTTTCTCTTCACTGACATATTTGTTTATTTTTTTGAATGAATTGCAAAGATAAAATTTTATAGCATCAAATTATCAATTTTTCATATTCAGATTTTCTAAAATCTACTTCCTCCAATCACTGTATTAACTATCTTTGCGAAATGCGTATCGACATTATTACTGTTTTACCTCAATTATTAGAAAGTCCTTTTCAACATAGCATCTTAAAACGAGCTATTGACAAAGGGTTGGTAGAAGTTAATCTTATTAATTTACGTGATTATTCCACTCACAAACAAAAAAGTGTGGATGATTATGCTTTTGGAGGTGGTGCCGGAATGGTTATGGGGATAGAACCAATAGCCAACTGTATTAATTCGCTTAAATCCGAACGGATGTATGACGAAATTATTTATACAAGTCCGGATGGTGAGTTATTAAACCAAAAAATGTCGAATCAGCTATCTACTTTGAGTAATATTATCATTCTTTGCGGACATTATAAAGGGGTGGATGAACGCGTTCGTGAACATTTTATCACCAAAGAAATTTCAATTGGAGATTATGTTCTTTCAGGTGGGGAATTAGCTGCTGCAGTAATTTGTGATAGCATTATCCGTATCATTCCGGGAGCAATTTCAGATGAAACATCTGCTTTAACAGATTCTTTTCAGGATAATTTACTGGCTCCTCCTGTTTATACCCGTCCGGCAGAATACAATGGCTGGAAAGTACCTGAAATACTGTTATCCGGACATACTGCTAATATTGAGAACTGGCGCCATGAGCAAAGCCTGGAGCGAACACGAAAACGCAGACCGGACCTGTTGAAATAAAAATTTTAAGAATTGTTTTTCCATTTAAAAAAATTAAAGTACATTTGCAATCCTTTTTGAGGGAATATATTGATATAACCTAGTAAAAACAAAGATTATGAGCACATTATTAAAATACGCAGAAGAGCAATTAACAGTAAAAGCTACACATCCGAAATTTAAAGCCGGCGATACAGTTACTGTACATTATAAAATTAAAGAAGGTGATAAAGAACGCGTTCAGCAATACCAAGGCGTTGTTATTCAACGTAAAGGTGCCGGAACCACTGAATCATTTACCGTTCGTAAAATCAGCAATAACATTGGTGTGGAGCGTGTATTTCCAACCAACTCACCATATATTGATAAAATCGAAGTAAACAAAGTTGGTGTTGTTCGCAGAGCTCGTTTATATTATTTACGCGAATTAACAGGTAAAGCAGCTCGTATTGAAGAGAAAAAACAATAATTTATTGACATACTTTATAAGAACCCTTTCTGCTATGCGGATTGGGTTTTTTTATTTTTCATGACTCTGAATTACATTCAGAGAAGAAAATATTCAAAAGATCCATTAAAATGACTATCAAAGAAGAAATAGAAAGGCGCAGAACATTTGGTATTATTGCACATCCCGATGCAGGTAAAACAACACTTACTGAAAAATTATTATTATTCGGAGGTGCCATCCAAATAGCAGGTGCCGTAAAATCAAATAAAATAAAGAAACATACCACTTCCGACTTTATGGAAATAGAGCGCCAACGTGGTATTTCTGTGGCTACATCTGTTATGGGTTTTGAATATAAAGGAGTAAAAATAAATTTATTGGATACTCCCGGCCACGAAGATTTTGCAGAAGACACCTATCGTACATTAACTGCCGTTGATAGTGTTGTGATGCTTATTGACTGTGCAAAAGGTGTGGAGCCGCAAACACGAAAGCTGCTTGAAGTTTGCCGTATGCGTAGCACACCTGTTATTGTATTCATCAATAAATTAGACCGTGAAGGGAAAGACCCTTTTGACCTGTTAGAAGAAATTGAAAGAGAATTACGTATTGATCTGCGCCCATTGAGTTGGCCAATCAGTATGGGAAAAACATTTAAAGGTGTTTATAATTTATATGAAAAAAGTTTAACTGTTTTTAATTCAGGGGAAAAACAAACAGATGAAAACTCCATCGAAATAAAAGATCTAAACGATGGAACACTGGACAAACTGATTGGAGAAGATTATGCCAATACCTTGAGAAATGATGTTGAATTATTAGAAGCCGGTTATCCAAAATTTGATCTGGAAGAATATACAGAAGCGATGGTTTCCCCTGTATTTTTTGGTAGTGCTGTCAATAATTTTGGAGTACGTGAATTGTTAGATGCCTTTATCAGAATAGCTCCTGCTCCAAAAGGAAGAACCACAGATAAGAAAGAAGTAAAACCGGAAGATAAAAATTTCAGTGGTTTCGTTTTTAAGATACATGCTAACCTGGACCCAAAACATCGGGATCGTATTGCATTTTTAAGAATCGTTTCGGGAAAGTTTGAACGTAATAAAAATTATTACCATGTGCGTGAGAACCGGAGCATGAAGTTCTCAAATCCAACCGCTTTCATGGCGCAAGACAAAAGTGTTGTAGATGAAGCCTTTCCGGGTGATATCATCGGGTTATATGATTCAAGTAATTTTAAAATTGGTGATACTTTAACAGAAGGTGAAAAGATGAATTTCAGTGGTATCCCACAATTTTCTCCCGAGTTGTTTAAGTATGTAGTAAATGCCGACCCTTTAAAAACCAAACAATTGAACAAAGGTCTTGAGCAATTGACGGATGAAGGTGTTGCGCAATTATTCACTAAAAAAACAGACAATAGAAAAGTGCTAGGGACAGTTGGAGCATTACAATTTGAAGTAATTCAACATCGTTTAAAAAGTGAGTATTCTGCATCCTGTAATTTTGAACCTATTTCTCTATACAAAGCATGCTGGATAAGTTGTAAAGACAAAAAGAAATTGGAAGAATTTATTTTTGAAAAAGCGCATCACATGGCAACCGATAAAGAAAACCGACCTGTATTTTTAGCTGAATCGGCTTGGGCACTACAAATGGCTCAGGAAAAAAATCCGGAAATAAAATTCCATTTCATATCGGAGTTTACGGACGAGTAAGATCTACTATAAAAAACCTTCTGAATTTAAAGGAATGTCTTTAACCAGGTCACCGCATCTTCTTCGCTGGTTAATATTCTTGTGGGAGTAATTGGATGATTAAAAGACACATATGCTTGTCCCATTAATTTCTGAGCAATGTTATTTACAACAAATGCACTTGCCAATGTATATTGGTTGGCCTCTTCACTTGCCGCATATTGTCTTGCCTCTGTATTTGCTAACGTAAAACTTCCTGCAATAAACAGTATTGGAAATTTTGCCCCTCCGCCAATATTAGCTAATGCATCAACTATTTGTTTCCCATCATTCTTATTCATTGTTAGATTGGGCTTCATAAATATTTGAATAATTCCATCGCTACGCAAGGAAACAACAGAGGCATCCAGATTAATTTCTTTTATAATTGAAGAATCTTCCTTCATTCGAATGTTTTTGATATTCAAAGTTATGCTAAAAAAATTAAATAGAATTAATGACTTATTGGAGTGACGAAATTTCTTTGCTTTCAATAATCAGCATACTTCCATCTGAGTCAAGTTCTTTAAGTTGAACTTGTTTTAATTGATTGATCAGATCAGGGTTGTATGTTGTTTTTACTTTAATATAATTATCTGTAAAGCCATGCATAAATCCATCTTTGTTATCCGATTCAAAAAGTACAGTTCGGGTTTCACTAAGATGTTGCTGGTAAAAATGACGTTGTTTTTTTGCAGACAGAATACGTAACATTTTATTACGTTTTTTTCTGACTGCCATCGGAACAACATTTTTGATAATTATTGCATCTGTATTATCACGCTCAGAATACGTGAAAACATGTAAGTAGGATATATCCAGTTCATTCAGGAAATTATAAGTATCTAAAAAATCTTCCTCTGTTTCTCCCGGAAAACCTACTATCACATCCACACCAATGCAACAATGCGGCATTAATGTCTTTATTTTTGAAACCCTATCGGAATATAATTCTCGCAAATATCGTCTGCGCATTGCTTTCAAAATTTTGTTACTTCCTGATTGCAAAGGAATATGAAAATGAGGAACAAAATGTTTTGAAGTTGCAACATATTCAATAATTTCATCCTTTAACAAATTGGGTTCAATGGATGAGATCCTGAAACGCTCAATTCCATTTACTTTATCAAGCTCTTTCACTAAATCAAAAAATGTTTCTTCTTGATTCTTGACTCTTGACTCTTGACTCTTTTTATTTGATTCCTGATCTTTGCTGCTTGATTCACTATTCCCAAAATCACCAAGATTTACACCTGTAAGAACAATTTCTTTTACATTTTGTGTTGCAATCTCTGTAGCGTTTTTAACAGCATTCGAAATAGTATCACTTCTGCTGTTACCTCTCGCTAAAGGAATGGTACAAAAAGAACAGTTATAATCACAGCCATCCTGCACTTTCAAAAAAACACGGGTACGATCGCCAAAAGAATAAGAATCAACAAAAAAGTTAGCTTCTTCGATCTCACAACTATATACTTCTGCTTTTGTTTTTTTTGTCAGGTCACTCAGATAATTAAGCAATTTGAATTTTTCGGAAGCGCCTAAAACAAGATCCACACCGTCAATATTAGCAATTTCTTCAGGTTTCAACTGCGCATAACAACCAACAATTACAACATACGCATCGGGGGATACATTTAATGCCGATCTTACGATTTGCTTACATTCCTTATCAGCATTAGATGTTACCGAACAGGTATTAATAACATATACATCAGCAGCTTGGGTAAAATCTACTTTCTGGTACCCATTCTCTTCAAACAGGCGTGAAATGGTGCTTGTTTCAGAAAAATTCAGCTTACAACCTAATGTATGAAATGCGACTCGTTTCAAATCTTCCTGATTTAAATTTGGGATTGCGAAAATACTAATTATCCACGAACCTTTAATTAGTTAATTAATCACATTAAGAAATTTATTGATGAATACTTCCCGAAAAGAATGGTGGAATAATGCACCTGTTCAAAAAACTGTTAATAAGAGGAATTTAAGAGCGTGATTTTTTACTGAATAATTGCCTAAACTTGAAGAATAATAAAATTTGCGGAACAAATTTCATTTTTCTAAAAAATGAGATCAACCCAAAAACAGATATTCATGAAAAAACAATTTCTCTATCTTTCAATAATGCTATTGTTCATAGCATGTTCAACAAAGGACGAAAAGCAAAAAGATACTCGCACGGTTTTCAAATACAATGAAATGGGAGCTCTTACATCAATAGATCCTGCCGCTGCCCGCACTTTTGAAAACATCTGGGTTGTTAATCAATTGTACAATGGTTTGGTTCAAATGAATGATTCTTTACACATTGAGCCATCAATAGCTAAATCATGGACCATTTCAAGTGACGGATTAACCTATACCTTCAAACTAAATTCGACTGTTTTTTTTCATGATAATGAAAATTTCGAAAATGGTAAAGGAAGAAAAGTACGTGCAACTGATTTTGTTTACAGTTTTAATCGTTTGTTAGACCCAAAAGTTTCAAGTGCCACATCCTTACTTTCACAAGTTGATATGCGTGAACAAAAAGGTTTCGAAGCACCTGACGATAGTACATTTGTTATTCACCTGGTAAAACCATTTACTCCGTTTTTAGGAATCCTGACCATGAAATATTTTTCTGTTATCCCAAAAGAAGTTGTAGAGAAACAGGGTGAAGATTTTCGCAGAAATCCTGTTGGTACAGGCCCTTTCAAATTAAAAATGTGGGAAGAAGGATCAAAAATGGTGCTTGTTAAAAATGAAAACTATTTTGAATTCGATGGCAAAAACCGACTTCCTTACCTGCATGCTGTTTCGATATCCTTTATTAAAGACAAAGAAACTTCATTTCTTGATTTTCTGCAAGGAAACGTTGACATGGTTTCAGGAATTGATGCCATCAATACGGATGAAGTATTAACCACAGAAGGGCAACTAAATGATAAATACAAAGGGAAATTTAACATTCAGACACAACCCTATTTAAAAACTGATTATTTAGGATTTTTAATTGATGAGAATTTACCGGTTCTTAAAAATTCGCCTTTAAAAATAAAAGCCCTTCGACAAGCCATTAATTATGGTTTTGACCGAAAGAAAATGGTAAAATATTTACGCAGAAATCTCGGAACCCCCGCTACAGCAGGATTCATCCCGGCAGGTTTGCCTTCATTTGATTCTACAAAAGTAAAAGGCTATGATTACAATCCGGATAAAGTAAGAGAATTGCTGTTTTTAGCTGGTTTCCCTGATGGAAAAGGCTTACCTGAAATTTCACTTGCCACTACCGAACAATATCTCGAATTAGCTGAATATATTCAATCTCAATTAGCTGAATTTGGAATTAAAATGAAAATTGATGTTCAGAAAGCCTCTGTTTTATCTGAAGCTATTGCCAGCTCAAAAGTTAATTTCTTTCGAAAATCCTGGGTCGCGGATTATCCGGATGCGGAAAATTTTCTCTCCTTATTTTATAGTAAAAACTGGAGTCCGAAAGGATTTAACTATACACATTATTACAATCCACAATTTGATCTGTTGTACGAAAAATCACAGGAAGAATTAAATGACTCAATTCGTAATGATTATTACCGGCAAATGGATCAGCTTTTAATTGACAATGCCCCGGTTGTTCCGTTATATTATGATCAGGTTGTACGTTTAGTTCAAAATAATATCAGCGGATTAACTTCCAACCCAATGAATATGCTTTCATTAAAAAAAGTAAAAAAATATTATTCAATCGAATAAATTGATGATCCAAGAGCCCTGTTTAAATTTTAATAAAAGAATCTGATTACAATATTTTTAACCATTCTGTCAGAAATGACATCTAATATCTTTTGAGTAAAATTTAAACAACGTCTAAATAATAAAATATTATTCGGTTTCTTTTGCAAAAGTTCGTTCGGTGATATAAACACCTTCTTTATAAAAAAAAGTGCCTCCCCAACTATATTCTTCCTTTTTATAAATATTATCAACGCCATTAATATTTACTGTTACAACGGTAAGTTTTCTTCTATCTTCCTGAATTATTTTCTCTGTTATATTTCTTACAATTGGTTTCTGAGGGGTATTCGGTTCGATAATAACAGGTTTGGGCTTGGGAGGTTCCGGTTTATATTCAGGTTGCTTAACTTGCAAGGGAATTGGATTACTCGGAGGTGTTGGAGGCGCTGGTTTTGTTTCAGTAATTGGCTTAGGATTAGGCGTAGGTGGTTTAGGTTTGGGAATTGGATTTGCTTTTGCTTTTTTCTGCATTTCAGTTGCTGTAGCAGTATAATCTCTATCAAAACCGAAATCGCCTTCATTCATACCGTATTTAATTCTTCCCACAGGTTGTGAATATTTAACTTCCTGCTCTTCAGGTTGTTTTTCTAATTCAACTTCAGCAGTAAATTTTGCAAATTCCTCTTGTTCCCTATCTTTTGGAATATGTGTATCAACAACAACACTTTTTGAAATATATCCCATTTTAGTACAGGTAACTAAAAACTCTGCACCAAGATCCAGGTCGGCAGTGTATTTCCCACCATTCGGATCAATTACCCTATACGGAGCGCCATTCTTTGTTATTGTAATTACTGCATTTTTCAGATCCCCACCTACAACTGATAATTTTATTTTCACACTAAACACAGGATTATTTTGTGCTTTCCCAATAAAAGATTGAAACAGCACCAAAACCATAACAATAGTAATGGGAATGGTTTTGAAAAAAAATATTTTATATATTTTATTATTCATAAATTTACCAACAAAAATAAGTATTAATTTTTTGGAATTGAAAACTCATTTTTTTGATACAAATTATAAATTGCGAATAACATTTATTAAAATGACCTTAGAATTAAATGACCTTTGCCAAGAAGTATGCCAATTAACCAGAAAAGTAGGTGGTTTTATCAGATCAGAACAAAAAATATTTTCAACAAATAGTATTGAGGTAAAAGGCAAAAATGATTTTGTTTCTCATGTTGATAAGTCTGCTGAAATGCAATTGGTTGAAGTCCTTTCAAAACTATTACCTGAATCTGGTTTTATAGCCGAAGAGGGTACATCAAAAAAAAAAGGAGAAATATACAACTGGATCATTGACCCGCTTGATGGCACAACCAATTTTATTCATGGAATACCATGTTTTGCAATAAGTATAGCTCTAAGGCGAAATGAAGAATTAGTACTTGGAGTGATCTACGAAATTAATTTAGATGAATGTTTTTATGCATGGGAAGGAAGTAATGCCTTTTTAAATGGAAAAGAAATACACGTTTCAATAGCTGCAACATTAGCCGATTCGTTAATTGCAACAGGATTTCCTTATTATGATTATACCCGGATGGATGATTACATGAAACTTTTCAATTATTTCATGAAGCATACGCACGGGTTGCGCAGATTAGGATCTGCAGCTACCGATCTGGCATATGTTGCCTGCGGAAGATTTGATGGATTTTATGAATACAGCCTTCAACCCTGGGATGTGGCAGCCGGTGCTTTTATTGTAAAACAAGCCGGTGGAAAAGTTACCGATTTTAGTGGCAAAAATAATTTTATTTTTGGAAAAGAAATTGTTGCAGGAAACAGTACTAATTTTGAGGAATTTTTAAATACAGTAAAAGAACACTTCAAGTAATTGTTTACTCTTATTTAGCAAATACACTGCTCGTATCAATACAAATTAGCAATTTTAGAAAGTTCTTTTGGTTTCATTAAAATTATCTTTCTTCCTTCCACTTCAATCAAACCGTCTTCCTTAAATTCATGTAAAAATCTAACTAAGGTTTCGCGGGCCGTTCCTACCATTTTTGATAAATCATCCCGTGATAAAAAAAGCTCAACAGGTTTATTTTCCTGATCTTCCTTCATATATTTATCCCGTAATATCAATAAACATAAGGCAAGTCTTTCTCTTACCGTTTTATGAGCAAAAATAGCAATGCTGTTTACAAGAACACCGAACTCATGACTTAAACATTTAAGTAATCTGTTCGAAAGAATGGTTGAAGAATTTAATGCTTTCAGGAAATCTTCTTTAGGAATAAAAGAAATAACTGCCTCTTCGAGGACAGCAGCCGAATCAGGATAAAATTCCTCGCTGATGAGTGCATGATAGCCTAATAATTCTCCGGCATTACAAACATAAATTATTTGTTCATGACCGTCTTTATCCGTTTTGTATTTTTTTACTTTTCCACTTTCAATGTAATAGATCCCGGTTGGATAACTGTCTTCCCTGAATAAAATTTCTCCTTTTTTATATTTATGCGTGATCTTGTTTTTTTTCAATATGGCCATTTCCGGATCAGGTAAACCTTCAAATACAGATTCACTTTTGAACTGATACTTTTCAAATGGAAAATCAAGAGATTGCATAATAATTCTTTCTAAATATGTTTATCAAAGTTATAAAAATATTTGTGATTTATGTCACATTATAACCATGCATAAATCACAATCGACCATAACATAAATCAATTTATTATCAGGTTAACACATTTACATTTGTTATTAGAAAATTATTCCCTGTTTTTTCTGATGAGCATTAAAGGTTGATATACTCATGTTGATAGAAAATAGAATAAATAGGATCGCTTATGATGATGAGTTTTTTAAAATTGAGATTACCTATTAAGGACGAAGAGTTTGATGTCATATATCCACAAACTATCAGGCATCTTTCTAAACGACATTTTACTCCTGTAGAAGTTGCTATTAAAGCAACCGAATGGTTAACCGAAAATAATTTTACCGGCAAAATTTTGGATATCGGATCAGGATCGGGCAAATTTTGTTTTATCGCGGCAGCGCTTTCGAAAAGTACAATTACCGGAGTCGAATACCGAAAGGATCATGTTGACATCTGTAATAAAATCAAATTAAAAAACAGACTTCAAAATGTGGAGTTCATTCATTCAAACATCAATAAGATTGCATTTGAAAACTATGATGGATTTTACTTTTTCAATTCTTTCCAGGAACAGATTGATAGTTCAGCGAAGATCGATATGATAATTAAAACAGACGAATCTTTTTATGACGAATATGAAGGTTATGTAAAAAATGAATTAAAAAAATTACCTGCAGGTACAAAATTAGTTACCTACCATACCAGTCTTGGCCAAATTCCATCTAATTTCTGTCTTACGAAAACTCGTTTTGATGGCAAATTAAAATTATGGAAAAAAAATGCTAATTCTATAAGTAAACTTCTTTAAGAAAATGACAAAGGACAAACTTATTGATAAGGGAATAAAAAAATTAAAAAGATTTGGCTTTACAAATGTCAATAAGGATAATCTATTAGTGGATGAAGTATATGTCTTTTATTTTAAAAGATTTATTTTAATAATGAAAGGTGAGAATCCGAAGTTAGACCATACGATTGATGAGCTTTTAATGATAATCAATAATAAAGCTAAACGGGAGTGAAATAACAACTGTTTTTTTATAAAATTTTAACATGTTCGAATTTATAAATAAGTAATGAATAATTATAATCCAATTCCAAATCAACTGGAAAAAATCTTCAGTTACATTCTCCCTTTTTCGGTAGAACAAAAAAAAGGAGAAATTTCACCTTATCTTGAAGTCAGCCTTTATTGTGGAAAATATAAACTTAACGCGGCAAAAGTAAATTATTCCTATGGGGGATTACATTATATTTTTGATGAAGTGTTTAATAAAATCCAATTAAAGGAAAAAAAAATTGAAAATGCTTTGATCCTTGGTTTTGGAGCAGGTAGCGTTGCCTGCTTACTGACCGAAAAATACGATCAAAACTGTATGATCACAGGAGTTGAAAAAGATGCTGAGGTTATAGAACTTGGTCATAAATACTTTAATATTACCAGATTCAAAAAACTCAATTTGATTCATGAAGATGCTTCCGATTTTGTTTCAAAGTGTAATTTAAAATTCGATTTGATTATTGTTGATGTTTTTGTAGAAGATAATGTCCCCAAAAAATTCCATCAATTACATTTTATCCAAGGGCTCGATGAACTTCTTTCAGAAAACGGCATTTTAATTTTCAATAAGGTAATTAATAATTCGGATCATAAAAATGAAATAAAATTACTTTCAGAAAATATAAATAATGTAATGGGAAAATGTGTTTTTCACGACATTGTTTTTTCAAATACTAAAAACTCAGTATTAATTTTTGACCGTAAAAAAAATAATAAAAATTATCATTTGGATGAAAAATATTATGACAAGAATTACACCTCGAATTCCTTAAAAATAAAAGAACCTGTTTAAATAAATAATAAATTTTTAATCAATAATTGCATTAAATTTGATAAAAAAAAATTAATAGCCTGTTTAAATTTTACGCAAAATGTATTATATGTCATTTCGACCAGAGGGAGAAATCTCAATAAAATTGAGATAAAAATGAGATTTCTCCCTCTGGTCGAAATGACAGAATGGTTAAAAAAACCATAATTAGATTCTTTTATTAAAATTTAAACAAGCTCTCAAACAAAAAATGATAAATAAAAACAAAATGCGCAATTTCAATATCAAATTAAAATGCAGTATTAACCAAAATTAAATTGATGATAGAATTCAGAAAAGAATTGATTGAAAAAATCCTTCAGTCACCCAATGAAAAAGAAATAGAATCAAACATTAATGATTCAATAAATCGTATGATTGAAAATGGAACAAACATGCATATTATAAAACGTTTTGAAGACAAATTAGAATCTGATTTGAAATTTGAAATTTCTGAGCCTCACACTGAAAAAGAGTTTTCAAATATCAAAGGAGCTCTTCGTGTGATGAAAGAAATCACTTTGAAAAATAATTCTGTTATTCAATAAAGGGTTGGTCACTAATACGAATAAAAAAATTACTAACTATAAATAAAAAAAACGGTAATTGCATTTTCGTAAATTAGTAAGATTCGTTATTCGTAACCTAACTAAGTACAAATATAGTTTATGCACATTACGACTTTGTTAATTTCATCATTCCTTATTTTAATAGCTGGAATAGTCTCTATTCCTTTTATTCCATCCAATCGCAAAGGAGTTGCTAATTTTATTTTTGTTCTATTAATTGCTGTTGTTACCTCTATACCTGCCCTCAATGCCCTTAATGGAAATCCTATCGACATTATTATTTCAGGAACATCGTTTTTAGGTAACATCCCTTTACGAATAGATGCACTTTCAGCATGGTTCATGCTCATCATTAATTTGACCTGTATCAATGGAGCACTTTATGGCATTGGTTATATGAAACCCTATCAGGAACAAAAAACAAATCTTTCATTACATTGGGTCTTGTTCCTGATTTTTCAATCTTCCATGTTATGGGTTTGTATGTTACAGCACAGTCTGGCATTTCTTGTCGCATGGGAACTCATGTCGCTTTCTTCGCTTTTATTGGTAATGTTTGAACATCATAAAATAGAAACGATTAAAGCAGGACTTAATTACCTGGTGCAAATGCATATCGGTGTTGTATTTCTGACTGTCGCATTTATCTGGGTATATTTTTCAGAAGCATCATTTGATTTTCATGGTATCAGCAGCTTTTTTAGTTCTACTACTAATATCTGGTTGTTTCTATTATTTTTTATTGGTTTCGGTATTAAAGCAGGGTTCATTCCCTTGCACTCATGGCTTCCTCATGCTCACCCTGCAGCACCATCGCATATTTCAGGTGTAATGTCCGGTGTAATTGTCAAACTTGGTATCTATGGGATTCTACGTGTAGCATTGATGTTGAATAGTGATTTTGTATTGATTGGCGAATCTATACTTGTATTATCAATACTTACTGGAATATATGGCATACTCAACGCTGCCATTCATCGTGATTTTAAAAAAATGCTGGCTTATTGCACCATTGAAAACATTGGTATCATCGGAGCCGGGATAGGTCTTGCTCTTATTGGTAAAGGAATAAACAATCCTGTATTATTTGTGTTAGGATTAAGCGGAGCATTGTTACATATATTGAATCATTCTCTTTTCAAATCCCTGCTGTTTTTTTCAGCAGGTTCGGTTTATCAGCAAACTCATATCCGTGATATGGAAAAACTCGGTGGCCTGATTCATAAGATGCCACAGACTGCGGCACTTTTTCTGATTGGAGCATTGGCTATTGGTGGCTTACCACCACTCAATGGATTTGTTTCTGAATTTCTTATTTACAATGGATTTTTAAATGGAATAAAAACAATGGGATTGATGCATTCCACGCTAATGACACTTTCTTTAGCCGGATTGGCACTTATCGGAGGGTTATCGTTACTTACGTTTACAAAGAGTTTTGGGATACTATTTCTTGGCAGCCCGCGTGAAAATTTGCATCATCAACCACAAGAAGTTTCCTGGGTGATGCGCGTTCCTCAATATATCATTATCTTGATAATGGTTTCCATTGGTGTGTTTCCACAAATTTATTTTGCCGTGGTCCTGAATTTAATAAGTTCGGTTTCTCCTTTGATTCAAATTGATTCTTCTGCCTTTCAAACAACAACATCACTTATGTCAAGTGTTGGAACATATTCTTTATTATTTTTTGCAGTACTGATTTTGGTTTTGATTGTACGAAACATTTTTGTTCGTAAGCGCCCTGCTGAATATAATTCCACCTGGGGATGCGCATACATCGCGCCAAGCAGTAAGATGCAATATACAGGGAAATCATTTTCAAAAACATTAGGTAAACTATTAGGATTTATTGTAACGGAAAAGAAAAAATTCAATGAACTTACCACACAAGAAATTTTTCCAAAAACTCGCACCCATTCATCACATTACATTGATTTTTTTGAACACAATATCATTCATCGGATAACTGACCGTTTATTACATAGTCTTAATTATTTTCAGTTTATTCAGAATGGTAAAACACAGATGTATGTATTGTATGGTGTATTTTTTATAATTATTGTTTTTTTAGGAACACTGTTTAATTTCATTTGATGGGAATTATTATTACATATCTCTTAATTTTCACAATCAGTATTCTTCTGATTCCTTTTTTCAAGGTACGAGAAAAAGGCATCATTACTATCATAGCTGTAATCATGAGTGCATGTATCAGTGGCTATATAGCCCTAAGAGCATTAATTGGGGAAACAATAGAAATTACCTTCTCAGGAACAATTATTACCGGTGAAATTCCCATTAGGATAGATGCGCTTTCGGCATGGTTTATTTTAGTTATCAATTTTACAATTATTACCGGGGCATTATACGGGTTACAGTATATGAAATCCTATAAAGAGCAGTCCTCCAATATCTCCTTGCATTGCATCGCTTATTTGGGAATACAGTCAATGCTTACACTAATTTGCACGATTCAGAATTCAATTGTATTTCTTTTTGCCTGGGAGATCATGGCATTATCTTCATTCATCTTAATTATTTTTGAGCACTATAAACAGGATTGCATAAAAGCAGGGATCAATTATCTTATTCAAGCTCATGTTGCTATAGTATTTCTCTACATTGGTTTCATCTGGGTGGCATCCCGGACAAACTCATTCGATTTTAATTCAATCACAGAATTTTCAACCTCAATATCTCTTCCTACCAGTTTAGCATTGTTTCTTTGTTTCTTCATTGCCTTTGCTATTAAAGCCGGCTTCGTCCCATTTCATACATGGCTACCCTATGCACATCCTGCAGCACCTGCGCATATCTCAGGAGTAATGTCGGGTGTCATTATCAAAATTGGAATTTATGGTATTCTTAGAATGATCCTGTTGATAAAAACAGATTACATTTTAGCCGGGTTCATCATTCTTTTTATTTCTGTTATTTCAGGAGTATATGGTGTTATGCTGGCTATTTTACAACATAACCTGAAAAAACTTCTTGCTTATCATAGTATTGAAAACATTGGAATAATAGGCATTGGAATCGGATTAGGAACTATTGGAATCGGAACAAATAATTTTCTTCTTGCAACACTCGGATTTGGTGGAGGGATGTTACATGTATTAAATCATTCACTTTTTAAATCACTTTTATTTTATGGCGCAGGAAATGTGTATCAGACTACTCACACAATGAACATTGAACATTTAGGAGGATTAGTAAAACGGATGCCTCATTCTTCCCTATTGTTCCTGGTTGCTTCTTTAGCCATTTGCGGACTTCCACCGTTCAATGGTTTTATTTCCGAGTTCCTGATTTATTCCGGATTATTTAAAGGAATGAATAATGGAGGTGTATTCTCCTCAATTCCTATTATGTTGACTGTTTTCGGATTAGCAATTATTGGCGGACTTGCTCTATTGTGTTTCACTAAAGCTTTTAGTTCGGTTTTTCTAGGGACTTCCAGACATCTGACATCTCATCAGCCATCAGAAGCAACTATTGGAAAACTTATTCCAATGTACCTGGTGATGGGATTAATAGTTATCATTGGTTTGTTTCCTGCTTTTTTTCTTCAGTTATTATCTGAACCATTAAAATTATTTACTAATAAACTGCCCCTTTCTCCTATAAATCAACAAGGTTTTAAAACTCTTACTCATTTAACAGATACCATGGAATACATTGGTTGGTCTGCCATAGGATTTATTTTACTTTCGGTTTTAATTTTCTTCATTCGTAAAAAAATCATTACTAAAAAATCTGTTAGCATTTCCACAACATGGGGCTGTGCGTATGTGGGCGATACTTCTAAAATGCAATATACAGCAAGTTCTTTTGTACGCACTTACCGTAAAATGGCTGAACCATTTTTTTCCATTCATAAAAAAAAGAAAGAAATAAAAAAAATATTCCCCGACAAAGCTTGGCACGAAACACATCCGTATGATAAGGCAGAACAATTATTTATTGATATTCCACTGAAACACATGAAATATTTTTTTGGTAAATTTCGATTTTTGCAGAATGGGAATCCACAATTTTATATTTTGTATGGAGTAATTTTTATTGTGTTAATACTTGGTGTACCGTATTTATATGACGTACTAAAATCTTGTATTGAATTTTTAAACAACTTGTAAAATGGTTACTAATAAACGAATAATTACAAACTTACGAAAGAGTCACAAATTAGTAAATTAGTATCTATTGATTATTAGTATCCAACCAGATTAGTAAATTAGTATTTGATTAGTTATTCGCAACTTTTGTAACCTTATGATAAGTTTCACACTGATAATTATTACAAGCCTGTTCTTTACAGGTATTGTTCTCCGCACAAAGAGCATTGCATCCGGAAGAAAAGGCCCTGGAATATTTCAGCCGATGAAAGATATTTTCAGGTTATGGAAAAAGGGAGCAGTATATAGTAAAACAACCAGTTTTATTTTTCAGATTGCGCCAAGCATTTATTTTGCATCTGTACTTATGGCTATTCTGATAATACCATTCGGACAATATAATGGAATCATTTCTTTTGATGGAGATTTTGTTTTTTTCGCCTATGTTCTGGCACTTGGAAAATTCTTCAGTATCATCTCCGCTATGGACACAGGAAGCAGTTTTGAAGGAATGGGAGCTAGCCGTGAAGCTCTTTATTCCTTACTGGCAGAACCGGCATTTTTTATTCTGATAGGTTCTTTTGCATTGTTGACAGGACATACGTCTTTCCACGACATATTTATCTCCATTCATTTTGGATCTTATATTTCATATGCTCTTGGCATACTGGCAACTTTTGTTCTCGTAATGATCGCCATGATCGAAAACAGCCGGATGCCTGTTGATGACCCTAAAACACATCTTGAATTAACCATGATTCATGAGGTGATGATCCTTGACAATAGCGGTTTTGATTTAGGGTTGATTCTGCATGCTACAAATCTGAAGTTTGCCATGTATGGTGCACTTATCGCAAATTTCTTCTTAGGTAATATTGAAATTTATTTTACTGTTCCTATATTTTTTGCAATTCAAATTCTCTTTGCAATAGCAGTCGGAATTCTCGAATCATTTTCAGCAAGATTCAGAATGAGTCACAATGCACAATTTATTTTCACGCTTGCATCTGTTTCTTTAATGATATTTTTCGGTGTATTGTTGGTAATTGGTAAATTTATTTAATTATTCAGGATCTTTAAAATTAAGAAAATGATGTTATTTTTAAGCAAGGGTGTTATTTCGATCGCAGAGAGAAATCTTTTTAATTAAAAACAAGATTTTTCATTTTGGTCGAAATGACATAAAAAAAAATTAAAAATTGAAACTACACATTTATAAACCAAAAAAATGGTAAACGTATTGCTAATTACATTCGCTATCACGCTTCTATACCTAAGCATAGCTAACAGGCTACTGAGTATCATCAAGATCCTTGCTTTTCAGGGATTACTTTTATTTGGCGTCAGTTTCATTGAACTGAATGAAATAAATTCAATTAACCTAACTTTCATTTTATTGGAAACCATCATTTTCAAAACCATTGCAGTCCCTTTGTTTCTGAATTATGTCATCAAACGAAATAACATCAGCAGGGAAGCGGAACCTTTTTTGTCTAATTTTATTTCATTAGTTATTGTTACACTTATTATTACAGTTACATTCCTGCTTTCAAACACAATTACGGATATACATCTGAATAAAATTTATTTTGTAGCGGCACTTTCAGGCTTATTTACAGGTTTGTATATTATCATGTCACGAAGGAAGATCATTACCCATGTTATGGGATTTCTGGTGATTGAAAATGGAGTTTTTATCTTGTCACTTGCAGTTGGGAATGAAATGCCTATGCTGGTTAACACAGGAATATTGCTCGATCTTTTTGTAAGCGTTCTGGTACTTGGAATTTTTGTGAATAAAATTGGAGATGTACTTAAAGATGTGAATGTGGATCAGTTACAAAATTTAAAAGATTAGAGTGGTAAACACAAAATCAAACTTTAAAAAGATAAAAGTATGATCGGGGAATATTTAATAGGAACAATCATTATTAGTATGCTGCTGTTTTTTAACAGGAGCCGCTTGGTGAATTATATTCTTGTTACGATTTTTTTAGTGATGCAATGGGTTTTCACAGTGTATGAATACAACCATCGTAACATCGATGAGTTTTACGACTTATTTAAACCTGATGCTTTAGCAATTCTGTTGTTGATTACGCTTAGTATCATTGCAATACCCGCTTATTACCATAGCTATGTTTATTTTTTAAAAAACAAAGAAATTCCCAGGGAAAGAGCTATTTATTTTTCTGCAATGACACTATTAATTGCTGCCATTTCTGCTGCATACCTTTCCAATCACATCGCTGTAACATGGATTTTTGTTGAATTGACAACACTTTCAGCATCAGCGCTTATTTATCACCGCAGAAATAATCGTTCGTTAGAAGGTACCTGGAAATATATTTTTGTCTGCTCCATCAGCATCACATTTGTGTTTATTGGAATTTTATTTCTCAGTATCGCCATGCAACAGGCAGGACACTCCGATCTTTCGTTCCCGGCCTTAATAAGCAATGCTGGCTCCTTAAATGTTTTTTGGCTTCGCTTAGCTTTTCTCTTTATTTTCACGGGCTTTACCGCTAAACTTGGTCTGGTCCCCATGTACACTGCCGGGATTGATGCAAAAGATAAAGCTCCATCACCTGCCGGTGCACTCTTTTCCAGCGTATTGATGAATGTCGGCTTTATTGGAATTTTTCGCTTTTACGAAATAATTGCAACCACATCCATCCATGTATGGGCAAATCATATTTTGATCATCGCATCTTTGCTTTCTGTTTTTGTCGCTGCGGTTTATATGCTCAAAGTAAAAAACATTAAAAGGATGCTGGCTTATTCCAGCATTGAACATACAGGAATTGTTATGCTGGGGATTGCAGCTGGTGGAATTGGGTATTATGCTGCCATCCTGCATATTGTGTTACATGCTTTCGCGAAATCAAGTATGTTTTTTCAGATGGGCCAGGTATATCGGATCTACAAAAGCAAAAATATTTACGATGTTGGAAATTATTTTAAATACAACTTTACCGGAACAATAGTAATCTTGCTTGCTTTTATTTGCTCAACAGCAATGCCTCCTTCAGGACTTTTCATTAGCGAATTTATGATTTTCAGAGCACTCTTTGAAGCTCATTATCTTTTTGTTTTAATTGTTCTTTTAATTTTACTTACCATCATCATCTGGGCATTCGGAAAAAATATTTTTAAACTTTTGTTTACTCCAGCGGTTGGTTTCAATGAAGAATGTGTAGAAAAAATCAATCCATATGAATCGATCTCCCAGTTTATTTTATTAGGTCTAGTTATTTATCTGGGCATTAACCCACCGGATCAGTTTGTAGAATTAATTAACGAATCAATAAAAAATTTACCGCATTAAAAACTAATGAAATTGGAATAATTTGATAATATGTTAATGAACCAACCATGAATCACACAATTGTAAAAAATAATCAGTGTATTCCGGTATCGTCAATCCCTGTATTGGACTACGAACGATTTCTGGAACATAATATTTCTTTTCTTCGCGAAGAACATTACCACTGTGTTAATTTTTATGGAATCCAACACAAGGAAAAAATTAAATTAATTTGTTGCATTGCTAATGATAATGATGCTACTATAAATGTTTCTTCTTCAATTGTAGAAAGTAAACAAACATTACCTTCATTTAGCCAACATCATTTTTCTTTTCATATTTTTGAACGTGAAATTCACGAAAATTTTGAAATCAATTATACTGACCATCCCTGGCTCAAACCTCTCCGGTTCTCTTTCAACAGGCCAAACAATAATAATACGATTGCCAATTATCCTTTTTTAAAAATTGACAGTGAAGAGTTACACGAGGTGGGTGTTGGTCCGATCCATGCAGGAATAATTGAACCCGGACATTTCAGATTTATTTGTAATGGAGAACAGATCCTTCATCTTGAAATACAATTAGGTTTCCAACACCGGGGAATTGAAACTCTTTTTCTGGAAAAGAAAAAACTGTTACAACGAACCGCTCTCGCTGAAAGCATAGCTGGAGATACAGTTACAGGGCATACCACCGCATTCGTTAATCTTTGGGAAAGTTTATGTAATTACAAAACTGAACCTGATCTGCAATTCGCAAGAACCATCGCTTTGGAACTTGAACGCATAGCAATTCATACAGGAGATTTAAGCGCTATGTGTACCGATGTTGCTTATCAATTAGGCAGTTCAGTATATGGCAGGTTAAGAACTCCTGTTATCAATTATTTTCAGGTATGGTGTGGGAACCGCCTTGCTAAAGGTTTAATTCGCCCGGGAAAAAACAATTTTTCATTTAATAAAATACTGGGTGATTCTCTAATTAAGATTTTTGATGAATATGAGCCTGATTTTAATGAGATCAGTTCCATGACATTTACACTTCCGACAGTGCTTGCCCGCTTTGAAAAAACAGGAGTGTTAACTCCCGAACATGCTGCTTCCATTGGCGCAGTAGGAATGATTGCAAGAACAAGCGGTATCAATCGCGATATAAGAACATCACATCCTCATGATTTTTATTCTACACTCCATCATCAGGCAATTATAAAACGCCATGGCGATGTTTATTCACGGGCACAAATTCGCAAAGAAGAAATCTTACAATCAATAAAATATATCCGAGAACTAACTAAAACTATTCCTGAAGAAAATAAAAACAGAAAACCCTTGAACCCACCAATGCCGGATTCTTTTGCCATATCACTGGTGGAAGGATGGAGAGGTGAAATATGCCACTGTGCAATTACTGATGAACAAGGGGAATTAATGCACTATAAAGTGAAAGACCCATCGCTGCATAATTGGTTGGGTCTGGCTTTGGCGGTGCGTAACAATGAAATTTCTGATTTTCCGATTTGCAATAAAAGTTTTGATTTATCCTATTGCGGGCATGACCTATAATACTACGAATTACGAATAAAAACGAATTACGAAAATTAAACCGGACTATTAATGAAAAACAATATTTGTAATTCGAGAAATTCGTAATTCGTAGAATAATAAAATGAAAGAACTATGTTTAACAACTTAAAAATACTGTATCATCAAGGGAAACAATATATTCCTGATATAACAAAAGCTACTGTTCCTGGGGTTTTCCGAGGAAGGCCAATAATAAGTTCCGAAAAAATAAACGAGAATGAATTGATTGAATTATGCCCTACAGGTGCCATTTCCTCAAATCCCATTCGTATTGATTTAGGAAAATGTACCTTTTGCGGTGAATGTGCTTTTACATTTCCAGAAAAAATTCAATTTACTTCCGATTATAAAATAGCTGCGAATGAACGTGGACAGCTTGTCATTAAAGAAGGAGAAGATAAGCTGATGGTGCTAAATCCTGATTTGATTCGAAATGAGATCTCAAAATATTTCAGCGGTTCACTCAAGCTACGCCAGGTTTGTGCCGGGGGCGATGGGAGTAACGAGTTGGAATTGAATGCTTGCGGAAATGTGAATTTTGATATGGGACGCTTCGGCATTGAGTTTGTCGCTTCACCGCGCCATGCTGATGGAATTGTTATCACCGGACCTATCACGGAAAATATGGCGGAACCTTTACAAATTTGTTATGATGCCATACCTGAACCTAAACTGATTATCCTTGCAGGAACAGATGCTATCAGTTCCGGAATATTTGAAGGAAGTGCAGCTTTGAATCGAAATTTTTTGAGTAAATACAAAATTGATTTATTCGTTCCGGGAAATCCAATTCATCCTTTAACATTTGTAAATGGAGTCTTGGATCTGATTAAAAAAAGATGAAAGGAATAATCAGATTTATTTGTACCCGGAGCTGTTCACTAAAAAATCTGCAATCTTTTCCAGTTTTTCATCCTTTTTTTCCGCAGCAACAATTCCTGCTTCTTTTAAGGCTTGCATATTTTCACTTGAAGCATTATCCATCTCAGGAACAGCTTCCCCTAATTCAGGATTAATTCGAATATAATTATCGCTACGATCTATCGCATCAAATATTTGTTTCAATTGAAAATCTATTGTATCTGTTGCTCCCGACATCATAATATCTAAAACCGGCTGGATCCAACCCAAAGAACCCCACCCTTTTGCTTTTTCATAATCATAAGATCGCTTTTTGGAACCTGTACCAATAGAAACAATGAACATATCCATTGCTGTAACATTTTTAGAGCCGTTCTCACGTTTGAATTGCTGACGAGCTTCAGCATAAGCGCATAATGCAGGATTGTTTGCGAATACGCCACCATCAACCAAAGGATATGATACACCTGAAAAAGAATGTGCCCTAGCAGGTTCAAAATAAGTTGGTGCGGCAGAAGTAGCTCTTGCGACATCACTTATCAGATAATCATATGAAGGTTTTTCTTTTGCGTCATGTTGTGTAAAAAAATGAGCAGCCCGAGTGAAAATATTATAAGATGGAATAATACAAGGACGCAATAATTGACTTAATTTTTTTTCCTTGAAGTATTTTTTCAATAGCTTTTCTAATGATTCAACTGAATATTTTTCATCGGTTAAACCTCCCAATGAAAATAACTTATGTCGGATATCATCAACAAAAATATCCTTCCCATTTTCTAAATAAAGGTCAACAGCCTCTTGTGCAGAGAATTGAGGGCGACCAGGATTATTTTCATCCGGACATAAGTATAAACAAGTCAAAATTCCACCCGTACTTGTACCTGCGATCATATCAAAATAATCAGCAATCCTGGCATTCGGATTATTCGACTTCGTTTGTAATTTTTTTTCTAATGCAACTATTATTTGCCCAGGCAAAACACCTCGTATTCCACCTCCATCAATTGATAAAATGCGTACTAACTTAGACATAATGAACTAATTTTATTTGTTAATTATTGAAAAGTAAATGTAGTGCTTTTCTCGTTTCTATAAAACAATCCGGGATTAATTATTTTTTTTGGAAATAGCTAAAAGACCAATAAATGTTATTAATCCATTAACAAATAGCATTTCAAAACCAAAAATGTAACCGTTAAATAGCTGCTGCGAAAATTTATTCAGAAAAAAACAGATCACCGGAGACATGATACAGATTATAGGAACCAACTTGTCATGTACCTGTTTCTTTGTCATTAGTCCAAATGAATACAACCCCAGTAATGGCCCATAAGTAAATCCGGCCCAGGTAAACAAATTATTTATGACAGCGTCATTATTGATCAATTTAAAAATCACAATTACAGAAAGTAATAAAAAGGCAAAACCAATATGAACAGCATATCTGATTTTTGTTTTTTCGGCTTCGGTTCTATTTTGCATTTCTTTCAACCCTAAAAAATCAATGCAAAAAACACTGGTCAATGCTGTTAAAGCACCATCAGCACTTGGATATGCAGCTGATATCAGTCCGATAATAAAAAAGACAGCAGAAAACGGGCCAAGGTAATTCAACGCAATATTAGGAAACACATTATCAGAAACAATTTTCCCTGTTGCATCAATCAATAAAGGAATGTTTGATTCATTGGCATAAATGTAAAGTAATGCTCCCAGGATCAAAAACAGAATATTTACAATAAGTAATACAAAACTAAAGGTGAGCACATTCTTTTTTGCTTCTCCGACATTTTTGCAACTAATGTTTTTTTGCATCATCTCCTGATCCAGTCCGGTCATGGCAATAGCTATAAACATCCCTCCAAAAAATTGTTTTGGAAAAAACGATTTCAATTTCCAATCAGAAAAAATTACTTGCGAATACTCACTGTTTGCAATTTTATCATATAAATCTCCAACATTTAAATTTAACTCTTTCATGATAAATATAACTGACAAAACCATCGAAAGAAGCATAAATGTGGTTTGTAAGGTATCTGTGTAAACGATGGTCTTTACACCGCCTTGATAGGTATATAATAAAATCAAAGCTATAAAAACGGCAACAGTTACAAAAAAAGGAACGTGCATATCATCGAATACAAATTCCTGTAACACATTTACAACAATATATAATCGAAATGCTGCTCCAACTGTTCGTGAAAAAATAAAATACAAAGCACCTGTTTTGTATGAATAATTTCCAAAGCGTTGTTGCAGATAGGTATAGATTGAAGTAAGATTTAATCGATAATACAATGGAAGCAACACAAAAGCAATTACAAAATATCCGATCAAATATCCCAACACAACCTGCAAATAACTGAATTGAGCTAACCCTACTGCACCCGGAACAGAAATAAAAGTAACACCCGACAAGGATGCACCAATCATCCCATAAGCTACCAGATACCATTTCGAAGATCGGTTGCCTACAAAAAAACTTTCATTTGTTGCTCCTCTGGAAGTGTACCACGTAACAGCAAATAGCAATATGGAATAAGAAATTACACAAATAAGAATTAAATTTGAGGACATTTTTTTGAATTGAGTTTAAAAGATCTTCAAAATAAATCAATTAAACAGATGAATTCACTTCAATCAATTTTAGTATATTAACAAAGTTTTTCACATTTATAAAAATGACGAGACAAAAACGTTTATCTGTTATTTCAGTTTTATTACTTATTATACTAACATTCCCCTTTTTGATCAGCGCATTCAAAACCGAGAAAATTACAGATAATGATTTAAAAATTGAGCATAAAAAAACAAAATCGGGATACAATTACACCATCTTTTACAAGAATAATTTTAAATTGGATGTTTCTTTAACCCGGCCCGAAAAAACGGATAATACTATTCTGTTATGTTTACCGGGAGCTTATACTGATTTACAAACCTATATGGTAGATGGGCTTTACATAGATAATGGAAAAGTGTTAAATAAAAACAAGATAAATCATTCACTTGGGGGGGCTATAAAAATAATTGATGGCGAATGTGTTATCTTTCCAACCAACAAAGGAAAGCTCCTAACCGATTCTTTAATTAATTTTGTGGTAGCTAAGAAAGGTTCGTTGTTTCAGCAAATACAAATGATCGAAAAAGGTGTTGGTGCAAAATATAAAGATGTAAAACTATTTCAGCGCAGAGCAATCGTAAAATTCAAAGACAATAAAACTGCTGTAATAGAATGCTACGAGAACATTACGCTTTCAGTATTTACAACCGATCTTTTGGAACTGGGAGTGGCGGATGCAATTTACACAGATATGGGAGCCTGGGATGAAGGTTGGTATAGAAATCCATCAGATAAAAAAATTATTACTATTGGAAGAATGAAAACTCAAACGGATAAGCAATGTAACTGGGTCGTATTTAAAACGAAGTACTATTAAAATATAATTTATGTGCGGCATTACTGGTATTTTAGCTTTTACGGAAAACGGGAAAAGGTATTTACATAAAGTAAATGCATCCACTCATTCTTTGTTAAAGCGTGGGCCGGATGGAGAAGGGTTTTATGAACACGCTAACTGTGCATTAGGACATCGCAGATTATCAATCATTGATACCAGCGAACTGGCAACACAACCTTTTACAGATAGTTCAGGGAGATACACCATCGTTTTTAATGGTGAAATTTTTAATTACAAAGAACTTCGCAAACAACTGGAAAGCAAAGGTATCCTATTCAAATCGCAGAGTGATACAGAAGTATTACTTTATTTATTCATAAGCGAAAAAGAAAAATGTTTAGAAAAAACAGATGGCGAATTTGCATTTGCTATTTATGACAATGTAAAAGAAGAGCTTTTTCTTGCCCGCGACAGATTTGGAATCAAACCATTGTATTATTATTTAGATGGGGAGCGGTTTGTATTTGCTTCCGAAATGAAAGCAATTATTGCTTTTGATATTCCGAAAGAAATTGATAAAACATCTTTACAAACATATTTACATTTAAATTACATCCCAGCCCCCTACTCTATTTTCAAAAATGTATTAAAGTTAGATGCCGGGAGTTATATGACAATTAATAAGGAGGGGAAGCTGAATAAATCAATTTACTATTCTCTGCCCGATTTATCAGTGCCAACGGTATTCACAGATTACGAAAAAGCGCAAGTACAATTAAGATCACTACTCGAAAAATCCGTTCAGCAACGTATGATCGCTGACGTTCCCTTAGGGACATTTTTAAGCGGAGGAATTGATTCGTCTATCATTACTGCTATTGCGGCTCAGCACACCAAACACTTAAATACATTTTCTATCGGCTATAAAGATGAACCACTTTTTGATGAAACTTATTATGCTCAATTGGTAGCAAAAAGATATAAAACCAATCATACTGTTTTTCAATTAAGCAACGATGATCTGTTCGCGAATTTATATCAAGTACTTAATTATATTGATGAACCCTTTGCTGACTCCTCAGCATTAGCAGTAAACATTTTGAGCATGCATACACGCAAGCATGTTACGGTAGCACTTTCAGGCGATGGTGCCGATGAAATTTTTGCAGGCTATAACAAACATGCGGCCGAATTAAAAGCACGAAAAGGAGGATTTAAGGCGCAACTTGTTAAATCTTCTCACGCAATCTTAAAACAATTACCTAAATCAAGAAATAGTAAAACAGGAAATAAAATCCGGCAACTGGAAAAATTTGCTGAAGGAATGAAATTAAGTGAACAGGAGCGTTATTGGCAATGGGCAAAATGGTCGGGATTTAAGGCGGGAGAAATATTCACACAAAAATTTACAGAAACGCCGAATGGCTTTGCCGAGTTTGAAAAACGAAAAATGGAAGTTTTAAAAAACTTAAATAACGATTACAATTCTGTATTATTGACAGACGTTCAATTAGTTTTGGAAAACGATATGCTGGTTAAAGTTGACAGAATGAGTATGAGTCAAAGCCTTGAAGTCCGGGTTCCTTTTTTAGATCATAAAATTGTTGACTTTGCATTTTCCTTGCCTGTACATTTTAAAATTGATAGCAATAATCGTAAAATAATACTGAAAGATACATTCAAAAACATGTTACCCGAAGAACTTTACCATAGAGGGAAACAAGGCTTTGAGGTCCCATTGTTACAGTGGTTCAAAACAGATCTGAGAACAATGATCACGGATGATCTTTTGGGCAATGAATTTATTACTGAACAAAACATTTTTAATTTAGAAGCAATAAAAAAATTGAAATCAGAATTATTTTCAAACAACCCGAATGATGCAGTGGCAAAAGTGTGGGCCTTAATTGTTTTTCAGTTTTGGTGGAAAAAATATCTCAAGGCATAACCTTTATGGCAAAAGTATTACGCATTATCAATCGTTTTAATTTAGGTGGGCCCACCTATAATGTTGCCTATCTGAGTAAATTTATGTCTCCTGAATTTGAAACACTTTTAGTGGGTGGGGCAAAAGATTCATCAGAGGAAAGTTCTGATTTCATTGTTGAAAACCTTGGCCTAAAACCTGTTATTGTAGAGGAAATGATGCGCGAAATTAATTTAAAAAATGATTATGCCGCGTATAAAAAAATCAAAAAAATAATCCAGGAATTCAAACCTGATATTGTTCACACACATGCTTCAAAAGCAGGCACATTGGGGAGATTAGCAGCCTTTTCCTGTAAAGTACCTGTAATTATACATACATTTCATGGCCATGTTTTTCATTCTTACTTCGGAAAATTAAAAACAATATTTTATAAAAAGATCGAGCGTTATTTAGCAAAAAGATCAACTGCCATCATTGCCATCAGCGAAAAACAAAAACAAGAATTAGTCGAAATTCATAAAATTTGTAATGCAGAAAAAGTTCATGTTATACCTCTAGGATTTGATCTGTCAAAGTTTCAGGAAAATCAATTAGAAAAAAGAAAAATATTTCGTTCAAAATACAATTTGGATGAGGATGAAATTGCGATTTCTATCATCGGCAGATTGGTACCTGTAAAAAATCATTCTTTGTTTTTAGAAGGATTAAAAATCATTTCGGAAAAAACATCAAAAAAGATCAGAGCTTTTATTATTGGTGATGGAGAATCCCGATCGGAAATAGAAACAAAAGCAAAAGAATTAAATATTCCGTTTACAAACGGGACTAAGACAAATGAAAAAGTACTTTTAACTTTTACCTCCTGGATAAAAGAAATTGACGTTGCACTTGCCGGAAGTGATATTATTGCCCTTACCTCTTTTAATGAAGGGACCCCCGTTAGCTTAATTGAAGCTCAAGCATCCAATAAACCAATAGTCAGTACTAATGTTGGTGGAATTGAAAATGTAGTAATACCGAACGAAACTGCACTTTTATGCGAAAATAATAATCTAAGTGAATTTTCGAACCGGTTGTTAAAACTTATCGAAAATCCTGATTTAAGAATTAATATGGAGCAAAAAGGCTGGATCCATGTCAGGGAAAAATTTCATTATACCCGTTTAGTAAGTGATATGGAAAAGCTATATCTCCAACTACTCAAAAAATAGCACAATCATAAATTTTATAAGCATTTCAGAATATTTTTTACCTTTGTTTGTTATCAAAAAACATTTTTATGCGCAAACTGCTCTATTTATTCGGATTACTCTTGTTTTTTTCAAGTTGTGGATGGCTTAATCCCAGCATTATGCTTACAACCGGTAAAGATTATAAATATGCCAAAACGCCTGACAGCACCAAAGTATTAGAATACAAAATATCACCAAATGATATTCTTGGGTTTAATATTTATTCAAACGATGGCTTTAAGTTGATCGACCTAACATCCTTAAATAGTGCAAACACCAGCTATAGAATGAGTTCGGATTTAAAATACCTCGTTGAATCGGATGGAAATGTGAAGCTGCCAATATTAGGAAGAAAAAAACTTAGTGGATTAACGATTCGTGAAGCCGAATTAATGTTAGAAGATTCCTATTCAGCTTTTTATGTAAAACCTTTTGTATTGATGACCATCACAAACAAAAGAGTAATTGTATTTCCGGGAAACCCTGGTGATGCTAAAACCATTCCTTTAGTTTACAATAACACAACACTTATTGAAGCTATTGCCTTGGCTGGTGGTATTTCTGATGATGGGAAAGCAAAACAAATAAAACTCATTCGTCAAAATAAAGATAAATATGATGTTTATTTAATCGACCTTTCTAAAATTGAAGGCTTAAATCAGGCAAACATGGTGTTGCAGGCAAATGATATTATTTATGTTGAACCAAGACGTAAATACAGTAGCAAATTTGTTGGAGAAATGGCTCCAATTATAAGTATTCTAACAAGTGCATTTTTAGTATTCACTTACGTTAGTGTGCTTAATAGGTAAAATAAATTATTCACAAAGATGCTTCAGGAAGACATATCAAAAACCAATGATAACTTTGAACGCTATAAAGAACGCATTTCAAATTTTAGCGGAGAATTTGAACTAGGTCTTTTTATTTTTATTGCGCGTAAAAGTTTTTTTTGGATCATCCTTTTTTTTATTTTAGCTTTTTTAGGTGCTTCCGCTTATCTGCGTTATACAACTCCTATTTTCGAATCAAGCAGTGTTCTGCAAATTGAAACAACCAATCAGGCAAGTAAGCTTTTAAATGTTGGAAATATTACAGAACCTGATAATGGACTTGCAGAAGGTATAGAACTTTTAAAATCAAAAGTTTTTTTAAAACGAGTTTTATCCCAACTGCCCCTTCAGGCCAGTTATTATGCTGAAGGAACTTTTAAAAACAACGAACTATATACTTCAAGCCCATATTCTGTTGACTATAAAATAATTAATCCAAAAATTTCCGGAGTTAAAATTTATATTGATTTTGTTGACAGTACACATGGCACAATTAGTTATTCTTTTGATAATGAAACTGAACAACAACATAATTTTATTTCAAACAAATGGATGAAATTTCCGGAAATGGACTTGTTCATTTCCATAAAAAATTTCACAGAAATCGCAAACGAACAAAATGTAGTGAAGAAAAATGCCTACTATTTCACGCTGAATGATTTAGATGCTATAGTTAATGAAAGCTATCCCAAAGTTGAAGTTAAATTACTAAATGATCAGGCAAAAACTATTCTTGTCTCCTATAAAGGGTTTAACCCCCAAAAAGCGGCTGACATAGTTTCTAAAATGACTGAAGAATATTCAAATTTTGATATTGAACGTAAAGGAGAAAGTTCCCTAAAAGTTATTGAGTTCATTGACCATCAGATTGATATTGTTTACGAACAATTAAAATCATCAGAAACTTCTATTCAGGAGTTTACAAAAAATAACAATGTTACGAATACCGATATCGAAAATACAGCAAAAACAACTCGTTTAAATGCACTTGATGACCAAATCATTTCGCTTGAATTAGAAGAAAATGTATTAAACAAAATTGAAACTACACTTTCTAATTCTAAAAATATTGATACTTATACTTTAATAGCAATGCTGGCCGGAACTACAACTGAATCCAATATTACTTCCGCAGTAGAGGCTTTGCATAAATTATTGATACAAAAAGAAGAAATGCTGTATGATGTTAAACCCAATAGCGAAGCAACACGTTTAATTGATTATCAAATCGAAATTCAAAAAAAATTATTGAAAGAAAGTATTAACTCAGTTAAAAACAATGTTAAATCACGAAAAGAAGATCTAAAAAGAAAAGCACTTGAATTTGAAGGTAAATATCAAAAACTTCCCGAAAATGAAATTGAATATGGCAGACTCCAACGTTTGTTTAGTATAAATGAAAAATATTATAATTTATTACTGGAAAAGAAAACTGAATATTCAATTTCAAAAGCAGGATTTGTCACACAAAATGTTGTTCTTGAAAAGGCTGAGGCAAATTTGGTTCCTGTGTCTCCCAATAGAAGGATCACTTTTATTATTTATTTTTTGATCGCAGGTTTATTAGGTATTTTTTTAATCATTATCAGATACTTAGCCCACAATGAAATTAACTCTTTAAATGAAATTTCAAAATATACAAATTCATCAATTGGTATTTTAGGAATTGTTCCTAACAGTAAACAAGACATTCCTGTATCCCAACTCTTAGTTGATAAAAGTCCAAAATCATTAATTGCAGAGGCCTTCCGATCCATACGTACTAATTTACAGTTTATTTCAAATACTCCGGGGCCAAAAATAATTGCATTAACATCAACCATCTCAGGAGAAGGAAAAACATTTGTTGCAATTAATCTGGCAGGGATCTTAGCATTTTCAGGAAAAAAGGTGGTGATCATTGACTTAGATATGCGTAAGCCGAAAATTCATATTGGTTTTAAAGCAGATAATTCAAGAGGAATGAGCACCTTATTAATTGGTAAAGATTTTATTGAAAATACAGTTCAACATAGTAGTTTGGAGAACCTTGATTTTATTACCGCAGGCCCTATTCCTCCAAACCCTTCTGAGTTGATCATTAGTCAAAAAATGGATGACATTTTAACCCAGTTGAAATCAATTTATGATATCATTATTATCGATAACCCTCCGGTAGGTTTAGTGAGTGATGGTATTGCGATGATTCAAAAAGCAGACTATCCAATTTATATTTTCAGAGCAGATTATTCGAAACGTAATTTTATTCAAAATGTAGATCGGTTATATAACGAAACAAACATCAAAAACTTATCGGTAGTTCTTAATGGTGTTGACATTGAGCGGAAAAGTTATGGTTATAACTATGGCTACGGTTATGGTTATGGTTACGGTTATGGATATGGCTATTATGACGAACATACCAAGCAAAAAAAGAAAAAATCTTTTTTCAAAAGATAAAATAGAACCCAAGTTTTATGGAACTAAAAAGCACTCCTATTTCTGATTTATTAATTGTCCAACCTAAAATTTTTGAAGATGATCGCGGGCACTTTTTTGAATCATACAATAAAACTATTTTTGATCAATTAGGAATAAATGTAAATTTTGTTCAGGACAACCAGTCCTTGTCCCAAACAGGAGTTTTAAGAGGCTTGCATTTTCAAAAGCCTCCTTTTGCTCAAGGAAAATTAGTGCGCGTCATCAAAGGTTCCGTTTTAGATGTTGCAGTAGATATTCGAAAAAATTCACCAACCTATGGAAATCATTTTGATATTGTACTTTCAGAAAAAAACAAAACCATGTTATGGATCCCCGAAGGATTTGCTCATGGCTTTTTAACTCTTGAAAATGATACTATATTTCTTTATAAATGCACCAACTATTATAATAAGGCTTCTGAAGACTGTATTTTATGGAATGATACTGACATAGCCATCGATTGGAAAATCAATTCTCCCATTTTATCTGAAAAAGATGTCCAAGGGAACGTTTTTAAGGATTTTATAAGTCCTTTTTAATGAATCAGAACCAGGTATTTGCTCTATTATCAATTATGGCTGAATGCAAAAAACTTATTAAAAACTATTTATTTTCAAAAAAAATCATATCTTTAATTACCAAAATAAAGAAACTAATTTTTGGCGGCTGATTTTTATGGAAGGAAAGCTCTACTTATTATTAATTTATGGATCCTATTTTATAAGCACAGTCATTCTCTCGTTTTTAATAAACGGATTGCTTTTAAAATTTGCATCAAATTTAGGTATCAGAAATTCATCTGAAACGACTATAAGATGGAGTGCACAAGCAAAACCAGCACTCGGTGGGATTTCTTTCTTTCTTATATTTTTATTATCAATAGCTAGTTATCCCATATTTTTTGAACATCATTTTATTTCTTTTAATAAACAATTGCTTGGCATAATGGCAGCAAGCACACTTGCTTTTTTAATGGGTTTATCGGATGATGCATACAACACCAAGCCTCTTTTGAAATTAGCAATCCAAATTTCATGCGCATTCATTTTGATATTCACAGACACCTCTATTTCATTGTTTTCGAGTGCTTTTCTCAATTATATCTTTACCATATTTTGGGTAGTTGCTATCATGAATTCTATCAACATGCTGGATAATATGGATGCTATTACAACACTCGTTTCAATAACAATTATAATTAATGCATTGTTTATTTTATATCTAAACAGTCATAGCGACAATATCCATATCCTTTTATTAGTTGGAGTTTTAGCTTCCTTAATTGGTTTTTTATTTTATAACTGGCATCCTTCAAAAATAATTATGGGCGACACTGGAAGTCAGTTTTTAGGATTATTTTTAGCTGCAATAGGAATAATATATTTTTGGGATACGCCTGATTTTAATGAAGAAAAAATTCAGTCAAAACAATTTTTTGTGACTATTCTTACTTTTGCAATACCTATTATTGACACAACAACAGTGGTCATAAATAGATTGTTACATGGGAAATCGCCATTTATTGGTGGCAAAGACCACACCACCCATAGTCTTTTTTTTATGGGTTTAACCGAAAAACGCATCGCTGTATTATATACTGGTATCAGCTTTGTTTCCATGTTTTTTAATTATTTAATTATTCATTATATCGATAACTGGAGCTATTTACACATCATTTTATTCTCCGTTTATTTTATTACACTCTTTTGGTTTTTATATGCTCCTACACGTAAATACGGTCAACATTAATTTTGAAAACATATTTTAGTAAAGCACTACATTTAATTTATTCATCCAAAAGGTATTTAATTGCGTTTGGATGTGCCGTAATTTTATTGAGCGTTTTCAAATTATTTTCCTATTCATTTACCGACAATTTATCTGATAATGCTTATGAAGAATATTTTAATGCTAACTACAAAGTATTCAGCATTCGTATTCCAAAAAATTTAAATTTTGCAGATGAAAAAGTTCCTATTACTGATTTTACTGTTCGTGAAGCAGTAGAAAAAGAATTGATCATCAACACTTATTGGCAATCACAATCCTTATTGCTTCACAAACGCGCCAATCGTTGGTTCCCCCTGATAGAGCCGATCCTGAAAAGAAATAATATTCCGGAAGATTTTAAATACATTGCTCTTATTGAAAGTCAACTGACAAATGTCGTTTCACCTCAAGGAGCCACCGGATTTTGGCAATTGATTGAACCAACTGCAAAAGGATATGGAATGGAAATCACCGAAGAAGTGGATGAACGATATAATGTTGAAAAATCTACGGAAGCAGCCTGCAGGTATTTTAATGAAGCATACAAACAATTTAATAACTGGACATTGGTTGCGGCATCGTATAATCTTGGAATGACCGGCATTCAAGTGCAATTGGATAAGCAAAAAGCAGATAGTTATTATGATTTGTTATTGACAGATGAAACAGCACGTTATGTTTTTCGAATACTTGCCATGAAAGAAATTATTTCTCGGCCCAAAATATATGGCTTTGAATTACGCAAAAAAGATCTGTATCCCGTTATTCCAACAAAAAAAATAACAATAACTACCGGTATTCCTAACCTTGCCGATTTTGCAATAGCACAAGGCACAAATTACAAAATCTTAAAAATGTTTAATCCCTGGTTACGCGCAAATACTTTAACAAATGAGGAGCAGAAAAAATACATAATTGAAATCCCGAAAAATGGAGTGAAAATTTATGATATGGATGGAAATTATGATGGCAGCGATACCTTATCTGCAAAAGATTCCATAAATCTAATAGTTCCTTCCCTATTAATAAAGGATTCGCTAAAGTAGAAAACAGGCAAAAGATTTTAAAAATGGGATTTAAAAATCTACTTCTTTTCTTTGTCGCATTCATTAACTTTCAATCTCCATTTTTTCTTCCCATTAACAACACTAACAGAAAAAAAGTATCGGAAATTCAATTAACAGAAATTGGTAAATTCGGGCTCATCCGAAAAGCGAGAAAAACAGTTCCTTCGCATATTCACACAGGAATTGATATAAAAAGACCAAACAAAAATTATTTTGATGAACCTATTTTTCCAATCGCAAAAGGGAAAGTGATCAGCAAACGAACAGATGGTCCGTATGCACAACTAATCATTGAACATGAAATTAACAACCAAACATTTTGGACTGTCTATGAACACATTGCAGGGATAAAGGCTAATCTTAATGAGATTGTCAGCCCCGGAAAACCATTGGCCCGTTTCATGAATACAAATGAATTAAATAAATACGGTTGGCAATTTGATCACTTTCATCTGGAAATTTTAAAAATAAAACCAATCCAAATTACTCCGGATAAGTTACACCCCGACAGATGTTATAACTCCTTCTCCCTCATTTGCTATAAAGCTTCTGACTTAGAAAAGTACTTCTATGATCCATTAGAATTTTTAACGGAACACCTGGATTAAATTCAATAAATTTTACGTAATCGGACAGAAATCTTTATTTAAATAAAACTACCAACAAATAAAATAAAGCGAAAAAATATTTAAATTCATCAATAAAAATATTTTTTTGTAAAAAGTTATTTGGCACTTTAAATATTTTACTATATTTGAATTAGATTTAATTTATTCGACCAACTATATAATTTACTATGCCAACCATTTAATTTATTCGACTAATTAAAATATTTTCAAAAAGAAGCCTAAAATTGGAATTACGAGTACGTTGATTATTATAATTTTTTATAGAATTATTAATATATAAAGAGCTATGAGTAAACTTACTAATCAAGCAATATTTTCCGAAGAATTTAATGCCATATTTGAAAATGCAGCTGTTGCTTTATTTCTAATAGATCAGGCTGACCGTATTGTAAATATTAACAGGACAGGCAGCTTAATGATTGGGAAAAAAAAAGGGGATATCCTTGGCTTAAGCAAAGGCGAAACTTTTCATTGCGCTATTGCCCAGGAGATAAATCCTGTAGAATGCGGGAAAGGGATACAATGCGAGTTATGCACCCTCAGAAATTCTATAAAATTTTCATTTGCTACAAAAGAAAATAGATCCAAAGTTGAAGGTCATATTTCTGTTAAAAAAAAATCGGGAACAAAAAAAATGGAAGTTTTAATTTCCACGGCTCCAATAAAAATAAAAAAGAAAGAATTTGTTTTAGTTACCATTGAAGATGTTACCCAATTAAAAAAACAACAATTATTATTAAAAGAGATCAATTCTACAAAAGATAAATTTTTCTCCATAATTGCTCATGATCTTAAGAACCCTTTTGCTGCTTTAATCGGTTCAGCTGAACTTATGATTCTAAATTTGAAAAAAGAGAATTGTGATCCGGAAAAAGTAGCTAAGCATGCTTCAAAAATATTTGAAGCATCAGTGAACGGGCATCGGCTTTTGGAAAATTTATTAGAATGGTCACATGCTCAAATTGGGAGTATTGTTTTTAACCCCAAGCTGACCAATATCAATGATATTATAACTGAATCTATTAGCGCTTTAGAAAACTGCGCCCAGACAAAAAAAATAAAATTAAATTTAATATCACCTCCCGATATTACTGTTTATGCTGATCCAAATATGATTTCTACAGTTTTAAGAAACCTGATATCAAACGCAATTAAGTTTTCCCATCCTGGTGCTGAAGTAACTGTTTCAGCAAGAAAAAATGTGAACCATGTGGAATTGTCAATTAAAGATTCAGGAATCGGAATTCCTCAAACTGAGCTTAATAGACTATTTAAGATCGACCAAAAATATTCCATTCTTGGAACAAATAATGAAACCGGAACAGGATTAGGATTAATACTTTGTAAGGAATTTGTAGAAAAACATAGTGGAAAAATATGGGCACAAAGTGAATGTGGAAAAGGAAGTGAATTCAAATTTACTTTACAGACAAATTAATAAAGAATAAAACACTACAACAATCTAAACGCCACAGATTCACAGATTATTAATATTTTTTTTGTAGCTTTTATTATTCCCTGATTTCCACTTTTTATTAAAAGCTAAACATTATTTTGCCGGAAGAAATTAATGAATCTGCAAGCTTCTATTATACATCCTGCAAACAGCAAGTATTATTTGATTAAAACCTTTTGCTTCTGCAAGTTTAGTTGCTTATCTTTGATAAATAAAAGTTCCTGGCAAAATGTGCGGAATTTTTAAATAGAATCTGAAAACTTCAAATTAACGAATGCCCGAAAATAGATTTAGTGAAAGCGATTACCTCGAAGTTGTTGGCGCACGTGTACATAATCTAAAAAACATTGATGTTACCATCCCTCGTAACAAACTGGTTGTTATAACAGGTTTGAGCGGCAGTGGAAAATCTTCATTGGCTTTTGATACCATTTATGCAGAAGGTCAAAGACGTTACATCGAAAGTTTTTCGGCTTATGCACGTCAGTTTCTTGGAAACATGGAACGCCCCGATGTGGATAAGATCACCGGTTTAAGTCCTGTTATTTCCATCGAACAAAAAACAGTCAATAAAAATCCCCGTTCAACAGTAGGTACTATTACTGAAATATATGACTTCTTACGTTTGCTTTATGCACGGGCATCAGATGCATACAGTTATGTTACCGGCGAAAAAATGGTGCGTTATTCCGATGATCAGATCTTAAATCTTATTCTTGAAAAATTCAATGATAAAAAAATACTAATCCTTGCACCTGTTGTAAAAGGGCGTAAAGGACACTATAGAGAGCTATTCGAACAAATAAAAAAATGGGGTTACCTACGGGTTCGTATTGATGGCGAAATACAGGAATTAACCAAACGGATTCAATTAGACCGTTATAAAGTGCATGATATTGAAATTGTTATTGACCGCTTAGAAGTGAATTCCGAGTCACGTCAGCGAATTTCTGAATCATTGCAACTGGCAATGAAACAAGGCAAAGGTATTATTATGGTTCAACCCTTTGAAAAAGGAGTTTTTGAAGATGAATTCGGAAAAGTAGAATTTTATAGTCGTCACCTTATGTGCCCGGTATCCGGTATTTCATATGATGAGCCACAACCAAATATGTTTTCTTTCAATTCACCTTATGGAGCCTGCCCAAAATGCAATGGATTGGGAGCTATTTCTGAAGTTGACATCACTAAAATTATTCCCAACACAAAATCAACGATCCGAAAAGGGGGAATCGCACCACTTGGAGTATATAAAACTACATGGATCTTCAAACAATTAGAAGCCATTGGCGAAAAATATGGATTTACCCTGGATACACCATTGGAGGATATTTCTGATGAAGCTATCAACACCATTTTATTCGGATCAGATGAAGTGTTTAAAATAAAACAATTTACGGACAGCTCCGCAACCAGCTACAGTATTGCTTTTGAAGGAATTGCAAGCTTTATCGCAAAACAAAATGATGAACAAAGTTCACCTACCATTGAAAAATGGATACAGGGTTTTATGAATAAGGTGGCTTGTCCGAAATGTAATGGAACAAGGTTAAAGAAAGAATCGCTTCATTTTAAAATTGATAATAAAAACATTTCGGAATTAGCAGAAATGGGAATTATTGAATTAAAGGAATGGTTTGCAGATCTTGAAACACGATTAAATACAAAACAAAATACTATTGCCAAAGAAGTTTTAAAAGAAATTCGCACACGCATCTTATTTTTGCTGGATGTTGGATTGGATTATCTCACATTGAATAGAAGCGCAAGAAGTCTTTCTGGTGGGGAAGCTCAGCGTATCCGGTTAGCAACCCAAATAGGTTCTCAATTAGTGGGTGTGCTTTATATTCTTGATGAACCAAGCATTGGATTACATCAACGTGATAATATCCGATTGATCAACGCCCTGAAAAACCTCAGAGATATCGGCAACTCCGTAATTGTAGTGGAACACGATAAAGAAATGATCCTGGCTGCCGATCATGTAATTGATATTGGCCCTGCTGCAGGAGTGCATGGTGGAAAAATTATCGCTCAAGGAACCCCGTCAGAAATTTTAAAATATCATACACTTACATCTGATTATATAAATGGTATAAAAGAAATTAAAACACCTTCTGTACGAAGAAAAGGAAGCGGAAAATCAATTGTTTTAAAAGGCGCTACAGGAAACAACTTAAAAAATGTTTCAATTGAATTTCCCTTAGGAAAATTAATTTGTGTAACCGGAGTTTCCGGAAGTGGCAAATCTACTTTGATCAATGAAACCCTCTACCCTATTCTTAATAAACATTTCTATCGCGCTGAAAAAAAACCATTGCACTACAAATCAATTACAGGCTTAGAGAATATTGATAAAGTAATTGATATTGACCAATCCCCTATTGGCCGCACCCCACGAAGCAATCCGGCAACATACACCAATGTATTTTCGGATATCAGAAATTTATATTCGGAAATTCCCGAGTCAAAAATCCGAGGATATAAACCCGGCAGATTTTCATTCAACGTAAAAGGCGGTCGGTGTGAAACATGTAAAGGCGCTGGTTTGCGAACAATTGAAATGAATTTTTTACCGGATGTATATGTAAATTGCGAAACCTGTAATGGTAAACGTTATAATAAAGAAACATTGGAAATCCGTTTCAAAGGAAAATCAATCAGTGATGTATTGAACATGACCATTGATATTGCAGTAGATTTTTTTGCAAACATTCCTTCCATCATTCAAAAAATAAAAACACTTCATGATGTTGGTTTAGGTTACATCACCCTTGGGCAACAAAGCACAACATTGTCGGGTGGTGAGGCACAACGTGTAAAACTAGCTACAGAATTATCGAAAAGAGATACAGGAAATACATTTTACATTTTAGATGAACCTACCACAGGTTTGCATTTTGAGGATATTCGTATATTGTTGGAAGTATTGGATAAATTGGTAAATAGCGGTAATACTGTTTTGGTAATTGAACATAATATGGATATTGTAAAAGTTGCTGACCATGTTATTGATTTAGGACTGGAAGGCGGAAATGCCGGAGGAACAATACTTTGCGAAGGCCCTCCCGAAGAAATAATAAAAAACAAAATCAGTTATACAGCAAAATTTTTAAAAGCAGAATTAAAATAATTTGAAAATGTGTAAATTTGAAAATGTGTAAATAATAATACAATACAACAATTCGTAAATTCGTAAAAATTCGTAATTCGTAGATAATATATGACAAACCAAGAAGAAGAAAAAATCCGTAAAGCCTTTGCAGCTAAAGATTGGAATGATATAAAAGCATCTGACTCATGGCAAATATTTAAGATCATGAGCGAATTTGTTGATGGTTTTGAAAAGATGAGTCGCATTGGTCCTTGCGTTTCTATTTTTGGTTCAGCAAGAACAAAACCAGAAAGTCCTTATTACAAACTTGCTGAAGAAATTGCCTTCAAATTAACTCGGGAAGGTTATGGCATAATAAGTGGCGGTGGCCCCGGTATTATGGAAGCAGCTAACAAAGGTGCAAAAACCGGTGGAGGGAAATCGGTAGGTTTAAATATCATGCTGCCATTTGAACAAAGTTCAAATCAATATGTTGACACTGACAAAAATGTTAATTTCGATTATTTCTTTGTTCGCAAAACAATGTTTTTAAAATATTCGCAAGGGTTTATTGCAATGCCCGGTGGATTTGGAACATTAGATGAATTATTTGAAGCTATAACATTGATACAAACCAATAAAGTTGCGCACTTCCCGATAATTTTAGTTGGAAAAAAATATTGGGCAGGTATGCTTAAATGGGTAAAAGAAACAATGCTGAATGAAGAAAATAATATTAATGAAAAAGATTTAGATCTTTTTAAAATTGTTGATACTTCTGATGAAGCAGTTGCAATCATTAATGAGTTTTATTCAAAATATTTATTGAAACCAAATTTCTAATCCAACTTATCAAAACCTATTTGTTAATAAATGCTTTTTAGTTAAGTTCCCACCCAGCCCACACACCTTTATAACACCTTATTTTAATGGCTTACACAAGTCATTAAAATAAGGTGTTATATTTTTTTGTTTTTTTTACACCAACGGTTATTAACAAACCTTTGTTTGTAATTACAACTTCCGGGCATTAAAACTCAAATCAACTTAGAATAGTTTTGTTCAAGATGAATTGAGCATTTTAATTAAAAACAATTAAAGAAAGTTCAGCACAACTAAACTAATCAAAATGATAAGAAAAAGTTTACTCACCTTAGTTTCAGTATTTGCAATTGGTGGAACAATCAATTCGCAAACCGAAAAAGCAAAACAATTGCCCTCAATTGCTATTGGAGGAGGAGTACTTTCTTTTAACGGTGATATTGGCAATGGAATTAACTTAAGCTCATTCAGCAGAATAAGAGGTGGATATAATTTAACCGTAGAACAACGTATTGGAAAAATTATTGGAGTATCAATAAATGGAATTTATGGAAAATTAGCTGATAGTGAAAGAAGTAAAACGCGTAACCTTAATTTCCAATCTTCAATTATCCAGGCTGATTTAAATTTAGTCCTCCACTTTGATAACGATCTGATCTTAAAACGTAACAGTGCCTGCGCTCCCTATTTATTTGTCGGGTTTGGGTTTTTAAAATTTGATCCATATGGAGATTTAACAGATAAGAATGGTGCAAAATATAATTACTGGTCGGATGGAACAATTCGTAATTTACCGGAAGCCGATTCATTAGCTGTAATTGTTCAAAGAGATTATACTTATGAAACCAAGTTAACCGATTCAACAACAAAATATACGCGTAACACTTTTGCGCTACCTATTGGTGGAGGATTTAAATTAAAAATTCTTGACAATTTAGATATAAATATTGGTGCAACTTATTACATGACTTTTTCTGATTGGATCGATAATTATAAAAGTGGTAAAAATGATAATTACATCTATGCCAATGTTAATATTCAATACAATTTTGGAAAACCTTATGATGATAGCAAGGATATATACAAATCTGTTGACTTTTCAGCACTTGACAAGTTAGATACGGATGAAGATGGTGCCACTGATGGAGATGATCGTTGCCCTGGTACTCCCAAAGGAGTAAAAGTTGATGGACATGGTTGTGCTTTAGATGGAGACGAAGATGGTGTTCCCGATTATCTTGATAAAGAACCATTAACAAAAAAAGATGCATTGGTCGATGTAAATGGAGTTACTCAAACGGATCAAATGATCGCTGAAAAACAAGCACAATTTGATTCATTGGCAACAGAACGCAATCAATTATTTAATGAGAATCCCAGCTTGGCTTTCTTAAAAGAAGTAGAAGCAAAAACAAAAGAAGCCCACAAAACCAATCCAAATAAAGCATCTACTATTCCTTATGCTTTAAGAGCCGCAGATAAAAATAACGATGGTTATATTTCAACTGATGAAATTACCCAGGCTATTGATGGTTTTTTCGAAGGAGATTCGAATTTCACAGTTGAAAAACTAAATGATTTAATAGATTATTTCTTTGAACAATAAAAAAATAAATATAACCCAAAAACTGTATATATGTTAAAATTTGTCGCTCTACTATTCAACACTGTAGCATTGTTGATTTATCAGTTTTTTTTCGCAGAAGGCGTTACTGTAACACAGAACGTACCTTCCTCTGCAAAAGCTGAAAGTGAATTTACAATTGAAGTAACGATTAATAAAGGGGCTGTCGGAGGGTTTGCAAAACTTCAACAAGAATTACCCGAAGGATTTACTGCTATTGAAGACAAAAATAGCGGAGCTTCATTTACTTTTAGCAACCATGCTGTTAAATTTATCTGGATGTCGTTACCTGGTGAAAATGAAATAAAAGTTTCTTATAAAGTTAAAGTTGCAGCAAATGATGTAAACGGAGATAAAATTATTGCCGGTAAATTCTCCTATATTTCTGAGAATATAAAACAAATTGCAGAAATCCCTCCTGCTACAATTACTATTACCGGAGGAGGTTCTTCACAGGCGGTTGTAACCACTACTACTCCGGATACAACTACTACAACTAATACTGTAACGACTACAACCACTGACAATACAACAAAAACGCCCACTCAAACAAATCCTGAAACTTCGCCATTTTCTTGTAGTCGTAACGTCCAGGAAAGTGGCGCAAACGAATATGTTATAGAAATAACCATCAACAAAGGAAACTTAAGTGGATTTGCAAAACTTGTGGAAACGTTACCAGCAGGATATACTGCAACAGCTCTTGAATCAAAAGAAGCAGCCTTTACTTTTGCCGATCAAAAAGTAAAATACGTATGGGTTTCCATGCCATCTGCTCCTGAATTTAAAGTATCCTACAAAATAAAAGTTGCAGAAAATGTAACCGGTGCACAAACTATTGATGGGGTATTTTCCTATATTGAAAATGATGAAACAAAAAAATTCATTGTACCAACAAGCACCATTGGTACAGGAACTCAACCTCTTGTTACCAATACAACAGACAATACAACTACCGATAATACTACTAAAACTACTGACGTTGTTGATAATACAACAAAAACAACAACAGATAATACTGTTAAAACCACTGACGTTGTTGACAATACAACTAAAACAACAACAGATAACACTGTAAAAACTACTGACGTTGTTGACAATACAACCAAAACAACAACTACTACAGATAATACAACTACGGATAATTCCACTAAATCATTATCTGCTACAACTATTCCTGCTCCTCAGGGAAAAATTAAATACAGTGTTCAAATAGCTGCTTTGCATAATGCAAAAAATCCAAACGTATTAGCAACTATGTTTAACATAAATGAACAGATAAATACCGAAATGGCTGAAGGGTTTACTAAATATACAATTGGCTCACATGGGGAATATAAATCAGCTCGTGATGCTCGTGAAACAATTAAAAACAAAGGAGTTGTTGGGCCCTTTGTTACAGCTTACAATACTGGAAAACGAATAACAGTACAAGAAGCTTTAATGATTACAAGCCAAAAATGGTATAAATAATTTTCACTCCTTAAACTCAATTTCATTCCATTCAATAATTATTTGAGTTTTTTGTTATATTTGTAACTATGTTTAAGGGAATTAGGCTTATTATTTTATTTTTATTATTTAACGTTTTTTCGTATTCTCAAAATAACGAAACTTCTGCAAGTGATAGTACAGCTGCATTATCCAACCCTACACAAGAGATTACTTCAACCCCGGTCGATACTCCTCCAATAGAAAGTCCGAAAAAAGAATTTATTTTCAAACCCACCTTGGGATTGGGTACAGGAATGCTATCGTTTTATGGCGATATTTATGAAAAACATTTTCAGGCTCCAATGGTTAGCCGGATTGGATATGAATTGTGTCTGGGACAACATTTAACTAATTATCTACAATTGAATTTTTATGCCCTATTTGGTAAATTAGGTGCAAACGAACGACTTACAGCCGACAATCGTAATCTTAATTTTCAATCCCAGATCAATGCTGGTGGAGCACAATTAATTTACAATTTTGGGAATTTTTTACCAAAAGACCGCTTAGCAAGTCCATATATTACGGTTGGCATTGAGTCTTTTGAGTTTCTTTCAAAAACTGATGCATACGACCAATATGGAAGTAAATATTACTATTGGGCAGATGGTTCTACCAGAAATCTCCCGGAAAATTCAACCAATGCTTCTGATGCAATTATTATTCATCGTGATTATAAATATGAATCAGATGTTCGCGAAATGAATTTAGATGGATTTGGTAAATATCCTGAACGTTCATGGGCAATTCCGGTTGGAGCAGGTGCATCATTTAATATAAACGATTTTTGGGCCTTTAGGCTGGGAGCGACCATGCATTTTACATTTACTGATTATATTGATGGTGTAACATCTAAAAGTACAGGAAACAGAGCAGGTAATAGTAAAAATGATAATTTTATGATGACCTCATTCTCTATTCATTATAATTTCAGCAGCAAGAAAAATGATCCAAAATACAATCATGAAGATGAATACGAAGGCGTGGATTTTTTGGCCCTTGAAAATGCTGATGAAGATAACGATAGTATTTTGGACACGAAAGATTCTTGTTTAGGAACCCCCGAAGGAGTTCCTGTTGACAGAAAGGGGTGTCCGCTTGATGATGATATGGATGGTGTTCCCAATTATAAAGACAATGAATTAACTACTCCCATCGGTGCTTATGTTGATGAAAAAGGAGTACAGTTATCAGATTCTTTACTTGCCTATCAATATGAATTTTACATGGATTCAACCGGGAAATTTGGAAAAGTGGAAATGCATGATCATTCAGGTGGTAGCAGGCCAATTATGAATCAAAAAGAATATACAGTTCTTATTGGTACATTTAATAAAGGACTCCCCCCTGAACTGATGACCAAGTTTTTAAGTATCAAGGATATTACAAATACAAATATTAATGATTCTACAACCGTTTACACTGCCGGAAAATTTAATAACCTGCTGGATGCTGAAAACAGAAAAAAACAACTTATTGACGATGGTTTAGCGCATGCAAAAGTAGTCTATAAACAAAATGGAACTTATTTTGACGCACCTGTTTTAGGATCCACTACTTCAACATCCACAACTAGCACAACAACTACTTCAGAAACAACAACAACTGAAAAAAATCCAAAAATCAGTAAAAACACAACATCACTTGTACCTAACAGTACAGATATGGTTTTAAATACTCCCGGTATGGTATTGCGTATTCAACTTGGAGCATACAAGAAACCTATGTCGAAAAGTGTTTATAAAAATGTACCGGGAGTAATTGAAATAAAAACAGAAGATGGTTTGTATAAATATTTGACCGGTTCTTTCACAAATTTTGAAGACGCAGCGAAACACAAGGTTGATATGGTATTAAAGGGGTATGAAGGTGCATTTGTAGCAGCTTACAAAGATGGTAAACGTATTTCATTAAAAGAAGCAGGTGCAACTTCAAAAAAAGAAGATCTTACCAACCTTTCCGATACATCAGCAACAAACGGTGTGAATAAAAATTTAATCCTTTTTAAAGTTCAGGTTGGTGTCTTTAAATCTGATCCGCCAGATGAAAAAATGGCAATTTTTGCAAAATTGGATGGAATAACCGGTGAAATTACTCAAACAGGTTTGAAAAGATATGTGGTTGGTTCCTTTAAAGATTATAAATCTGCTGAAGCATTTAAAAATGATATTATTAAAAAATACGGTATTACAGATGCATTCGTAGTTGCATACTATAATAATGAATTTATATCATTGCAGGAAGCATTGGAATTACAGAAATAATTCCTTTCGTTTTTTCAATGGCATTATTTTTGTCTTCTCTTTAAAAAATAAAAAAACAAACAAATGAAAAACTTTCTGAAACTAAGTATTGTTGGTGCTGTATTAATTATTAGCACCAGTGTTTTTGCTCAAGAATCTGCTAAAAAAGAAAAAAAGCAAGAACCTAAAAAGGAAAAAAAGGAAACAACAACAACTACAAAAGAAGCTACTACTGATACAACTACAAAAGGTGGAACAAGGATGGCAATAAATGAACAAGGAATGCCAAATAAAAAAAACAAAAACAAAGCGGCCGCTACTGCCCCAAAAACTGAATCTACAACCAAATAAATATATAAGTGAATCAATGTAAAAAAGCTTCCAAAAAATTGGAAGCTTTTTTCGTTATGTCGTTTTTTTGAAATGTTATCAGAAACGCTGACCGGCTTCTTGAAAAAGAAAAACTAATTAATTTCCAATTCAAATCCTGTTTCTTTCCTTTTGTTATCCATTCATTGCTTGGTAACACTGAATGATAAAGATTCTAATTGCTTTTTAATTCTTGATTAACATTAATTAAATTTATAATAATCAGGTTTGTTAAAAATAAAAGTCGGTTACTTTTTTTTGTTTGTGGTATTTTACAATACATTTGCACGTAACCAATTAAATCTAAAAATTATGACCCCCGTAATTCCGGTATTTACAATTATCATGATTGCATTCGCGATACTAGTTCTTTTTCTTTCTTTTGTTACTGTCTCCCAGGGAACAATTGCTGTTGTTACTATTTTCGGGAAATACAGAAGAATTCTCGGACCAGGACTAAACTTAAAAATTCCTTTTTTCGAAGTAGTTTACAAACGTATTTCTATTCAAAATCGTTCTGTCGAACTTGAATTTCAAGCAATAACAATAGATCAGGCGAATGTTTATTTTAAGGCAATGTTATTATATGCCGTTATTAATACAAATGAAGAAAGCATTAAAAATGTTGCTTTTAAATTTATTGATGATCGAAATTTAATGCAAGCATTGGTTCGAACGATCGAAGGATCTATTAGAGGTTTTGTTGCAACAAAAAAACAATCTGAAGTATTATCATTACGAAAAGAAATTGTTAATGATGTAAAAGAACAAATTGACCAAACTCTTGAAACATGGGGTTATCACCTTCTTGATCTTCAATTAAATGATATCACATTTGATGAAGAGATTATTAAATCAATGGCTAAAGTTGTTGCTTCAAGCAACTTAAAAGCTGCCGCTGAAAATGAAGGACAAGCTTTATTAATTACTAAAACCAAAGCTGCTGAAGCGGATGGAAATGCGACTAAAATTGCTGCAGAAGCTGAACGTTTGGCAGCTCAGTTACGCGGACAAGGTGTTGCATTGTTCCGTGAAGAGGTGGCCAAGGGAATGAGTCAGGCTGCTAAAGAAATGGAACAGGCAAATTTAGATACCTCGGTTATCTTATTTAGTATGTGGACAGAAGCAATCAAAAACTTTGCAGAGTATGGCAAAGGAAATGTTATTTTCCTTGATGGCTCTAGCGAAGGAATGCATCGCACGATGCACGAAATGATGGCGATGAATAAATTAATGGACCCGAAAACGCAACCCCCTGTAAAGAAATAGTATATATTTTATCGGTATAATAGCAAAAAATAGTTGGTAAAACAACCTATAATCTAATATAGGTAAAGGATTGAAGGAAGGATATTGAAAGTGGTTTCAAT
>MEPB01000089.1 GCA_001769385.1 Bacteroidetes bacterium RIFCSPLOWO2_12_FULL_35_15
CCTGGGTTATCCGATTAATACAGCTGATGATGATATTTTCTTTGTTTTAAATACTTCCGCTTCCAGAGGTTATTTGTCGTCTGAAAGAGCAGGAGGATACGGCTCACAGGATATTTATCAAGTCAGATTTTCAGCTTACTCCTTGCCTTTAAGTGTTTATAATATTTGTGTGTTTGACTATTCAGATACATTGATAAATAAAGTTGAAATTGTACTTACTGATCTATCAGCAATGAAAGTTTTTGGTGTTTATAAATCAAATGAAAGAACCGGTAAAATTTTAATAATAGCGGAGCCGAAAAAAGAATATCAGATCACTATTCAGTCGAATGGTTTTGAGCCTTTCATTACTTATTCGGTATTTAATACTGATAATTATATTACCTATAAATTGATAAAAAAGAAAGAATGAGCAAAGCAATAAAAATACTATCCTTTATTTTGATTTTTTACATGAGCAATGTAAATGCTCAGGATATGCATTTTACTCAATTTTATTCATCACCATTGTATCTCAATCCTGCATTTACAGGAGCTGATGTATGTGGAAGAGTTTCTTTAACCTATCGGAATCAGTGGCCTGGAGTTTCAAAAACCTATAGATCTTATTTATTTTCGGCTGATCATTTTATTCAAAAATATAAATTAGGAGTGGGATTGTTGCTTGGGAATGATATTGCAGGTACGGGGGAATTAAAAACAACTATTATAAATCCATCAATTGCTTACCAAGTAAAGTTGGGAAGAAAAGCTGTTGTTCGGGCAGGTTTTCAGCCGGGGATTGGCTTAGTAAGTATTGATTATAACAAACTGATATTTGGTGATCAGATAGCTCGGGGTGGAAATGTGCCTACAATTGAAAACCCTACGCAAACAAAACTTTTTTTTGATGTTGGAGTCGGAGCATTGATTTATAGCGAAAAATATTGGCTGGGAACATCGGTCTTTCATTTGAACACACCCGATCAATCCTTAACCGGGAATGAAGAAGGTAGATTGCCTGTAAAATATACTATTCATGGAGGCGCAAAATTCCCTTTTAACAAAAAGGAAGGTGAAGCGGAAGAAACTAAAAAAGAAACAATGACTGCTGTTTTTCATTATCGGGGACAAAGCGAATTTGATCAGTTTGATTTGGGATTATATTACACCCGGTATGTATTTAATCTCGGGCTTTGGTATCGAGGAATACCTGGATTCAAAGCATACAAAAAAGGTTATAGTAATAATGATGCTCTTGCTATTGTGACCGGACTAAAAACAAAACGTATGAATATTGGTTATAGCTACGATATAACTATTTCAAAACTTGCTTTACTAACAAATGGAGCACATGAAATTACTATAGCATATCAGTTATGTAAACCAAATAAAAAGAAAAAATACGGTTTGCTTATTCCTTGTCCTAAGTTTTAAGGAAAAATACACAATACCAATTATATTTATAAAACAGTCCAATGTGTACTGTCCGTCTGAGTTTGTCGAATACCGTGCTAAGAAATTTGTTGGACTAAAATATATTTCAATTTGGTATAAAGTGCTAAAACAAAACTTTATTTTTTATTTCAAAGTGCTTGGTTTATTAAAATTATTGTTTTTCAAAAAAAGCAGGAGGGGAGGAGATTCGAATTTTCTAGTCTTACGGAATAAACCCATAAAGTATCTCATCTTCCAGTTTCCTTATTCGAATTTTCTGTAAATTGAATTTTTATAGAATCTAAACGAACAAATCATATCAATTGGAAAAACAATTCAATCTATTTTAAGCCTCTCTCAAAAATCATCTCTGTGAAAAAGGAGAGCTTAATTTTTATTGTTTCAGTTTGTTAGTTTAAAACTATGCGCTTTAAGTGCAAGACTTTCAGTTTCTACAAATTTTTTTATTATAGTCGTCATTGAGAGGAACGAAGCAATCTCTACGTAACGCATTGTTTATGGATTGCTTCGTTCCTCGCAATTTACGAAACGTATTAATTCGATTATTCTCTAATTGGATATCTCTGATCTTTTATTCATGTAAATAAAAAAGGATTTAATTGCTCATCGTATCGGGTAAAATATTGAAATTTTATTTATCAAGAATTATTTTTTATAAAAAAATTAGATTTCAATTTCATTGAATCATTATACAATTTACTTCATTTATGATGAAAATATAAGGTTTTAGCACAATTGACTTTTTTTTAAATGTTCAATAAGGAACTTAGTTTAAAGTTTCACGTAATATGTACCGAAATACTTTTAATAAAATTATTTTTAAGTTTTAAGGATTCAATAAGGTTACTTTTTTAAAATTTAAATATGAATAAGATTTTTATAAGATATTATTTATTTATTTCATTTATAGGGTTTCTTTCAACACAAGCAATTGCCCAATCAATAGGAGGAATCACTTCTGGGGCAGCACAGGTTTGTCCTGATTCGACCAATTCGGGCATCATATTGCTTAATGGATATGTTGGAGCTATTTTAAATTGGGAGTTCACTATTAATGGAGGAATTACATGGAATAATATAAGTAATATCTCTAATCAGAACAGCTATAATAACATAACACAAACAACATGCTACAGAGCGATAGTTCAATCAGGCTCTTTCCCACCTGATACTTCAACTAGTTCTTGTGTTACTATTTTTCCTCCAAGTATTGGTGGGACAATAAGTGGAGGTGGAGCTTTTTGTACCGGATCAGGGAATGGCACTTTGAATTTAACAGGAAATAATGGAAATGTTTTATTCTGGATGTTTTCAACAAATAATGGAGTTTCCTGGAACAATATTTCAGATACAACAACTGGTTTAAATTATACAAACATTTCTCAGAATACAATTTATACCGCAGTTGTTCAAAATGGAGCTACTTGTCCATCAGACACATCTTCTCAGGTATCTTTTGTTATTGATGCATTAACAAATGAAGGAACCGTTTCCGGAAACGATACCGTCTGTTATAATACTAATTCAGGATCGCTTAATCTTTCAGGAACTATTGGATCGATAATAAACTGGATAAGCTCAATAGATAATGGCAGTACCTGGACAATAATCCCGAATACAACTTTATCCCAAAATTACAGTGGTTTGATATCTACTACACTTTATTCAGCCATCGTTAAAAATGGAAGTTGTCCGGCTGATACTTCCGAATTTGCTGAAATAATAATTCAAGCTCTTCCTTTTGCAAATGCAGGAAATGATACAACAATAATTCTGGGACAAACCTTAATCTTAAATGGTTCAGGCAGCGGTATGCCAATTTGGTCGCCTTCGAGCGGCTTGAACAGCAATAGTGTTTATTCTCCGGTAACTACACCTTTATCAACCACTACTTATACACTTACTGTTACCGATACAAACGGATGTGTAAATGCCGATGAGGTTATTATTAAAGTTTTACCACCTGTTTTTGACGGAATGGTTTCCAATCTTTTTACTCCTAATGGTGACGGAATCAATGATAACTGGTACATTCAGGATATTCAGAATTTTCCTGATAATGAAGTTTTTGTTTATAATATTTATGGTAACCAGGTATATTTTAAACAAGCTTATGCTAATGATTGGCAGGGAACATTTAATGGTTCGGAACTTCCGGATGGAACATATTATTATGTACTGAAATTTAACAAATCAGAAAAGATAATAAAAGGTTCAATTGATATATTTAGAAATAAATGATATAATTTCAATGAAAAAATTTTTACTCTCTATAGTATTTATTTTATTTGTTCTTCTTAGCAAGGCGCAGCAAATTGGGATGTACAGCCATTATTTCTTTAAACCAATGGTTTATAATCCTGCCTTTACAGGAAATGACGGTGATATAAATGCGATGATCATTAACAGATCTCAATGGACTGATTTTAATGGTTCACCACAGCTTAATCTCCTTACACTAGATGGTGCTTTAATCAATAACAAAGTGGGTTTTGGTTTGAGTTTTATCAGTGACCGTAAAGGAATTACTAAGCGCATAGGTGGTAACATGAATTATTCATACAGGCTGAATATTAATGATGATACGTATATTAGGTTTGGTATTTCCATTGGAATTATTGATCAATCAATAAATTATTCAAAAGCACTCGTAGAAAATTCAACTGATCCACTTTTGTTTAATGATATTCAAAGGAAAACTTCATTTGATGCAAACGCTGGTCTGGCATTTATATGGAAAGGGATTGAATTTGGATTTGCTGTTCCGCAACTTGCCGGTAACAGAATAAATTATGTTGACAATACCAATGTTCGTGCTTATTATACCCAAACACGTCATTACATGGGAACTCTTAAATATAAAATTTTCGTGTCTAAAGAAAAAGGTATTTCTATTGCACCTCAGGTGCTTACCAGGTTTGTTCCAAATACCCCTTTTCAATATGATGCAACAGTGATGGTTGATTGGAAAGAAAAATTCTGGATTGGTGGCACTTACAAAAGCGATTATGCTGTTGGGGTTAATGCAGGAATTTGCCTGCATAAACAAGTAAACATTGGTTATGCTTATGATTATATTATTGGTGGTATAGGTAAATATTCAGGAATGAGTCATGAGATCATGGTGAATTTTAAATTTGCAAAAAATAAAAAGTCGGAAAAAGAAACTCCTCCGGCAATTGATCCTAAATTAGTTGAAACCATTAATCGTGTTGATAGTCTGATATCCGTGCTTAGTGCAAACGAGGAAAAAATAAAAGTTGATGAAGAAAAAATAAATCTGAATGAAAAAAAGATCAAAGAATTGAATGATAAACTCGAAGAACAATCAAAGATACAGGAAGATATGAAATCGGCTCAGATCAATATAAATAATAGTTCCGTGAATAATGTAAGTTCATCAACAGGTGGAGATCATCCAGAAACGAATGAACAAGGTAAAATACCTTCTGAATATAGTAAAATAGGAGTAATAGATACGGATGGTGTTTACAATGCAAAAAAAACAGACTTTAAAAAAAGGAGTGGCACACCTGTGGAAAAGGGCTTTTATATTATTGTTGGAACTTTTTTCTATGAAGATTTCGCAAATGCCGAAACAAAACGTTTTATTGCAAACGGTTACAAAAACACTAACTGGATATTCTGTGAATCAAAAAAATATCATTACATATTTACTCATAAATTAAGTTCCAAAAAAGAAGCATTAGAAAAGTTGAAAGAGGTCAGATCAGCTGAAAATGTTAACAATGCTTGGGTTTTATCCTTAGTAGAATAAAATTTTCCTCGTTTTTTTGGTCGATACATTTGGCCACTTCAGTATTAAAAATTACCATATTGATAAGTTAGACTTTATTCTAAAAAATGAGCAGGGGAAACTTATTAGTTTCTTTAGCGTAAAGAGTATAAAATTTCAAAAAATGCGATTACGATTACTATTTATATTTATCACTTTTTTATTCTTAAGCAAGTCATATTCGCAATGTGATCCTGATGTTCCAACATTTAATGTTGATCTAACAGGTTCTCCGGCTGGTACATGGTTTAGCCCGAATATATCAAGAAATGGTAATTGTTGTGGAACTTCATTCCCAAATACTTGCATTGATTTTATTATCACTTTGGATCCGGGAGCTGTTGGAATCAACTTCGATATTTTTTCAGGGGCTGTTCCAGGAGGGGCTCTTTTTTATCAGATCAACTGCGGACCTCAGACAGCTTTAGGGTCTCCAATCTGTTTGTCAGGGGTGGGCCCGCACTTGTTAACCTTTTGTAAACCGGGTAACAATCCCAATGTGTATCAAATTACTTCTATTCCACCTGCAATAGGTGGAACTAACATTGTTATTAATGACGGATGTATTGGGCAGATTATTGCAACAGGTTTTAATACCTCTACAGTGGCATGGAATTCAATTTATCCTGGTGCTCCCGGAACCTATAACAGTTATTTATCATGCACCAGCAACTGCCTTAATCCTATTGTAACCCCAACAGGAGCTCCTCCATCTTACATTGATTATGTGATTTGCGGACAGCCTGCTTCCTTGTGTAATTTTTCTACCGTTTGCGATACTGTCCGCGTAACATTTAACCCTACACTTGCTGTCAATATTATTCCAATTAATCCAACAATTTGTTTTGGGCAAACTTCAACAACGATAACAGCTATAGGGAGTGGAGGTACCCCTCCTTATTCCTATTTATGGAACAATGTGAATCCATCACAAAGTATTAATGTAGGAGCAGGGACCTATACTGTTGAGCTTTCAGATGTATCTGGATGTCCCCCCACATATAATTCAGTAACAGTGACATCATTTTCGGTAACTATAACAGCAAATGCTGGTCCAGACCAAACACTATGTTCACAAACAACTCCACATCCTGTATTAAATGGATCTGTAACGGGTGCCAGCGGAGGAATCTGGTCTGGTGGAGCGGGATCATTCAGTCCAAATAATACAACCCTTACCGCTGTATATACTCCCACAGCTACTGAAATAGCAAGTGGTGCTGTTAGTCTTACGCTTACTACCACGGGTAATGGGACCTGTCCGCCAGCATCAGATATAGTTACAATTAATTTTTCAGGATTTACAGGCGTTGTAACAGCAATACCAAATAATGTGAGTTGTTTTAGCGGAAACAATGGATCAGCCACAGTTTCTGTTGCAGGAGGGACCTTACCTTTTACCTATACCTGGAACACAGTTCCTATACAAACCACAGCAACAGCAACTAATCTAACACAAGGCACTTATACAGCGACAATACAAAATGGAATAGGTTGTATCTATACAATTCCGGTTACGATAACACAACCTCCGCCTTTAGCACTCAGTTCTGTGATCACAAATGTTTCCTGTGCCGGTGGTAATAATGGATCAATAGCTATAACACCTGCAGGTGGTACGCCACCATATGCCTATTTATGGTCAGGTGGTGCTACAGTTTCAACTTTAAGCGGCCAAATAGCGGGAACATATACAGTAACAGTAACGGATTCCAAAGGTTGTACTATTTCATCTACATACCTTATTACTCAACCGTTTCCCTTAGTGATCTCATTTACCCAGACAAATCTCAACTGTTATAACGGGAATAACGGAACAGCAAATTCAACAGTAACAGGCGGAACAGCTCCATATTCATATAGCTGGAGTCCTTCCGGTGGAACAGCTGCTAATTCAACAGGTTTAGTAGCCGGCACCTATACATTAACTGTTATTGATTCCAAAGGCTGTTCTCTTACAAATACTGTTACCATAACTCAACCTGTTGTATTAGCAGCAAGCACTTCGGTGACAAATGAAGCCTGTAATTATCTGAATAATGGAACAGCGACATCAATAACAACAGGTGGAACACCATTCTACAGTTATTTATGGCAACCTGGTGGCTTTTCAACTTCTACAATAACAGGACTAGCAAGTGGCACCTATACATTAACAGTCACAGATTCTAAAGGTTGCACAGCTATAACTTTTGCTGCAATTACAGAACCTCCTGTATTAATCATGAACAGCAGCCAGGTGAACGTAAGCTGTTTCGGAGGAAATAATGGATCTGCTTCAGCATCGCCAAGTGGAGGAACTCCGAATTATTCATATTCCTGGATTCCAGGAGGTGGTACATCCAGTACTGTTTCAGGATTGCCTGCAGGGACATATACAGTAACAGTCACCGATAATAATGGATGTCAGGTTCAAAATTCGGTTAGCATTACCCAACCTTTGTTACCGGTTTCATTAAGTCCGATCATTTCAAATGTTTCTTGTTTCGATGGAGCAAATGGTTCTATTTCTGTAACACCCAATGGAGGAACAGCGCCTTACACTTTTTTATGGTTACCTAATGGACAAATTGCTTCTTCCATTGCAGGACAAACAGCAGGTACTTATACAGTAACCGTAACTGATTCAAAAGGCTGCCAGTTAACTTCCAATTATTCGATAACACAACCATTACCTTTGGCAATTACTTTTACAAAAACGACAGTGAATTGTTTTGGTGGAAGCAATGGTACTGCTAGTTCAACCGTTACAGGCGGAACTCCGGGATTTACGTATAGCTGGACCCCATCAGGTGGAAGCGGGCCCAATGCCACAGGTTTACAGGCAGGAACCTATACTTTAACTGTTACGGATGTAAAAGGATGTATAGTAAGTAATACAGTAACCATTACCCAACCAAGTGCATTAACAGCCAGTACTTCGGTTACTAACGAAACCTGCAACTATCTTAATAATGGAACAGCAACAGCATTACCTCTGGGAGGTACTCCCGCATATACTTATTCCTGGCTACCAGGCGGGTTTTCCAGTTCTACCATAACAGGACTTTCAAGCGGGACCTATACCTTAACAGTTACAGATTCAAAAGGTTGTGCAAGTCTTGCGACTGCAATTATAACACAACCTGCGCCACTTGCAATAACTTTTAGTTCGCAAATAAATGTAAGTTGTTTCGGAGGTAACAATGGCTCTGTATCGGCAATACCAAGTGGTGGAACCCCGAATTATTCATATTTCTGGACTCCGGGAGGTGCAAGCACCAATTCAATTTCCGGACTTTCAGCAGGAACCTATACGCTCACAATTACTGACAACAATAACTGTACGTTTCAAAATATGGTAACCATCACTCAGCCTGTTTCCCCATTAGCAGTTGCAGTCTCTTCAACACCTGCTGCTTGTTATGGAGGAAGTACTGGTTCTGTAACAGCCGTTGGTTCAGGAGGTACAGGGCCATATACCTACAATTGGATACCTGGAAATTTATCAGGTCAAACAATTTCAGGACTTACTGCAGGAACTTATACGGTTACTGCAATGGATTCAAAAGGTTGTTTAAGTGTTAATACGGTTATAGTTAATCAACCATCTCAGATTTTACCTGTAACAAGTACTATAAATTCAAATTGTGGTTCAGCATCCGGACAAGCTTCTGTAACTGTAACTGGAGGATCACCTCCTTATACTTATTTATGGTCTCCGGGAGGTGCAACGGGAAGCACAGCAAACGGATTATTTTCGGGGGGATATACTGTTATTGTTACAGATGCGAATGGATGTACAGCCATACAATTTGCGAACGTTAATGATAATAGTGGGCCAACAGCGACTATCTTTTCAATTATTAATGTAAACTGTTATGGAGGATCTGACGGTGCAGCAAGTGTTGGTGTTTCAGGTGGTATAGGGCCTTTTACATATAGCTGGGCGCCTACTGGAGGCAATGCCCCTACGGCAATAGGTTTAACCGCTGGTATCTATAGTGTAACTGTAAATGATGCAGCTACCGGATGTCAGTCAATAGCTACAACAACCCCTGCTATTACACAACCTCCTCCCATCACAATTAGTATTATAAGTTCATCAGTGAATTGCTTTGGTGGTACTAATGGTAGTGCTACCGCAACTGCCTCTGGTGGAAGTCCGGGTTATACTTATCAATGGTTGCCGGGAGGAACAGGCGGACCTACTGTAACCGGACTTTCAGCAGGAACTTTTACAGTTGAAGTTACAGATACACATAGTTGTATACAACCATCAACTTATACAATCAGTCAACCTGCTACAGCTGTTTCTGTTGGAGTTTCATCAACTCCGGTCTCCTGCTTTGGTGGATCAAATGGAACCATTTCCGCTGTTGCGGTTGGTGGAACCCCTCCGTATAATTATGGTTGGATGCCAGGGAACTATACCGGAGCAACTATTTCAGGGCTTCCAATAGGAACATATACAGTTACAGTAACAGATCTTAATGGATGTACCAGTACAAATACTATAGCGGTTACACAACCTACTGCAATTGCCTTAACCACATCCAGTATTAGTTCTAATTGTAGTTTAGCAAATGGACAGACAACAGTGAATGCAACAGGTGGAACACCTTCTTACACTTATCAATGGATGCCTTCAGGAGGAACCGGCAATTCAGCATTCGGAGTTCTGTCGGGTAGTTATACAGTTACAGTTACGGATGGGAACGGATGTATAGCAAATGCTTCTGTATTAGTTAATGACAATCAGGGTCCTACGGCTTCTGTTGCTTCTGTAACGAATGTCAGTTGTTATAATGGATCAAATGGTACTGCAACGGCAAGTGTATCCGGTGGTGCCGGTCCATTCAGTTATTTATGGTCGCCTATGGGGGGGGTATCACAAACGGCCACAGGATTACCTGTTGGAACCTATTCGGTTGTAATTACAGACGCCAATGGTTGTCAGTCACTTCCCGCTGTGAGTCCGGTTGTTACACAGCCTTCACCAATCATTATTTCAGTAACGACAACTAGTGTAAGTTGTTTTGGTGGAAATAACGGAACAGCAACGGTAAGTGCAAGTGGTGGAACTTCGGGTTATTCCTACTTATGGCTTCCAGGAACAACTTCCGGAACAACAATAACAGGTCTTTCAGCAAATACTTATACCATTCAGGTAACTGATGCTAATAGTTGTATACAAACAATGTCATACACCATCAGCCAACCCACCCAATTGTTGGCGACTATTTTTGCTTCCTCTCCGGTAAGCTGTTTTGGTGGTAATAATGGTTCAGCAACGGTAGGTGCAAGTGGCGGAACAGCTTATTATAGTTACAACTGGCTCCCTTCAGGAGGAAGTAATGCAACAGGATCCGGTTTGTCAGCAGGAACTTATACTGTTAATGTAACTGATTTTCAAGGTTGCACAACCTCCGCAACTGTTTTGATAACCGAACCGGCATTGGCACTTTCTGCCGCAGGAACCGGATCGGCAACAAGTTGTTTCGGAGGATCAAATGGTACAACAACTGTTAATCCTGTTGGAGGAACCCCCGGATATATTTATTTATGGAGTCCTATTGGTGGAACAGGCCAAACAGCAACGGGGCTTTCTCCCGGAAATTATACGGTATTAATAACGGATGCAAATAGTTGTCAGACAAATACAGCAATTGTTGTTTCTCAACCCACCCAAGTTACAGGAACATTAATATCTATAAATCCTTCGTGTGGATTAAATAACGGATCTGTTTCTTCAATGATTTCAGGTGGTACCGGACCTTATACTTATTTATGGACACCCGGTTCATCCACTTCCTCCTCAATAAGTGGGGTGGGTCCAGGCTCTTACTCGCTTCAGGTTACGGATGCCTTAAATTGTATCAAAACTATTACAATCACGCTTACTAATATTGCAGGACCGAGTGTTTCAATCATTTCTCAAAATAATGTTTTCTGTTTCGGTGGAAACAATGGAAATGCTACTGCGAATATCACTTCAGGAACGGCACCATTTAGTATTACCTGGTCGCCTTATGGTGGAAATACAATTACAGGAACCGGATTTACAGTTGGAACTTATACGGTGAATGTTACGGATGCGTTGGGTTGTATCGCTTCGGCTTCTGTTACAATAACGCAACCTTCTGCAGTTAATGTATCTGTTTCATCACTTACTTCTGTTTCCTGTAACGGAGGAAACAATGGAACAATAACAGTTTCGGGTTCAGGTGGAACTCCGGGATATAGTTATTCCTGGTCACCCATAACATCTTCTTCCTCAACAGTCACTAATCTTATTGCCGGAACATATACTGTTAATGTTTCAGATACAAAAAGTTGCACAGCATCCATATCAATGACAATTACTCAACCCACAATTATGAGTTCGTCAGTTGGCGGACTTGTAAATCCAACCTGTTTTAGCAGTAATAATGGTAGTGCTACAGTTAATATCACAGGAGGAACTTTACCTTATTCATATTTGTGGTCCAATGGTCAAACCGGAAGCACTGCAACAAATCTGGTAGCAGGTTTTTACATTGTTACCATAACAGATGCCAACTCCTGTATAACAACAAATAGTGCACTGTTAACACAACCTGCGCAGGTTATAACAACTGCCGGAATCAATGATACAATTTGTTTTGGATCTTCCGGTTCTGTTTCAGCAACAGCTTCGGGAGGTGCAGGTAACTATAATTACACATGGCAACCTTCCGGTGCTATCAATGCAGGAACATTTAATGTAACTCCGACTGCAAACACTACTTACACAGTTATTGCGTATGATCAGGTAGGTTGTGCAGGAACACCGGATACAGTATCTGCAATTGTATATCATCTTACAGGTGCAAATATCGATGCAATTGCATATTCTCCTATTTGCCCCGGAGCCAGCTCCGTAGTTTATGTCACAACATCAGGCGTTACTGGGCCGTTAACTTATTCATGGAATAACAATTTAGGAAATGGTCCGGGTGGATACTCTGTAACGCCTAGCCAACCTACAACCTATATTGTTACAGTTTCCAATACTTGTGGAACGTCAGTAACTGACTCTGTGCAGATATTATTCAACCCGCCTCCCACAATGTTATTATTCCCTGATTCCAGTTTTGCTTGCGTACCAAGTTCAGTTCAATTTTATGATAATTCGATCAGCGGAAATATTAATGATCCAATAACATCCTGGTTTTGGACCTTTGGTGACGGAAATACATCAACACTCCAAGATCCAACGCATGTTTATACTATACCTGGAAATTACACTGTTACCGTAACTGTTACAACAAATGGTGGATGTACAAATAATAATTCTTCATCACCATTGCTGATAAATGCTTTTCCTTTCCCGATAGCAGCTTTCTCGGTTAACTCAACCAATCTGGATTTGCCTTACGATATATTAGTTTGTACAAATCAATCAGTAGGAGCGAACAGTTACTTATGGAATTTCGGTGATGGCGGAGCGTCTACGGCAACGAATCCGCAATATCTTTATTCTTCTGTTGGGATATTTCCGATAATGCTTATTGCAACTTCGCAATATGGCTGTTCTGATACTGCATATTCAGAAGTGACAACAAATGCGGATGTAATTTTCCCAAATGTATTTACTCCTAATACTGATGAAAGCACTGGAGGTTTTTATGATATTGCAAGTTTAACCAATGATGTGTTTTTTCCATATACATCGGGAGTGGTGGATTTTAAATTCCAGATATTCAACAGATGGGGGGAATTGATCTTCGAAACATTTGATATAAAACAAGGTTGGGATGGCTATTACAGAGGGAAACTTTGCCAACAGGATGTATATGTGTGGAAAGCGTATTTAAAATTAAATAATGATAAAACATTTAACAAGACAGGTGATGTTACGCTGCTACGGTAAAAAATATTTAATTATACTGGTGCTACTATCAGTATCTGTGCAAGTGCCGGCACAGTTAACTTCGCGTGAAAATAAAAAGCTGACTACTAAAGCTGATAAAGCTTTTGATTACGGTGATTTTTTAACTGCCCTAAAAATCTATAATCAACTGTATATAGTAGATTCTACAAACCATGACCTAAATTATAAACTTGGTATTTGTGATTTTGAAATAAAAAAATTCAGAAACGAATCAAAAAAATATTTTGAAAAATTACCTGCTTCCGCTTATCCTGAAAGTAATTATTATTTAGGAAGACTTAATCATTTATCAAGAGATTATAATAAAGCAATAGAATATTTTTCACAATACAAAAAATTTAAGGGTGATAAAGAGCATACCGAAAAAGAGATTGATGATCTG
>MEPB01000090.1 GCA_001769385.1 Bacteroidetes bacterium RIFCSPLOWO2_12_FULL_35_15
TATTCCATATGAAACAAGCCATTAACAGAAAGGCGCATTTAATAAAAACATTTACATTCAAAATATTTCAACCCAAAACATTCTTTAAAAACAAAGAGCTTGAAAAAAGTATATTATTAAAAGAAAAAAAACAAAGTGACAAAATTGCGGAGCTGAATGATAGCATACTCTATGCTAAACGGATTCAGGAAGGAATGATGCTGAAAGAAAAACACCTTTTCAGATTATTCCCTAAATCTTTTATACTTTTTAAACCAAAAGATATTGTTAGTGGGGATTTCTATTGGTTCACCAAAATTGAAAATAAAATAATACTTGCAGTTGCAGATTGCACTGGACATGGTATTCCCGGAGCATTTATGTCTGTTTTAGGGATAAACCTAATGAATCAAATAGTTATAGAAGAAAAAAATACAGATGTTTCTTTTATTCTTCAACGCCTTGACCACAAGTTAAAAAAGGCTTTTGGTTATTCTTCAGAATATATGGATGAAGAAAAACGCCCTTATGATGGCATGGATATCGCTTTATGCTGCATTGATTATGAAACATCCACACTAACCTATTCCGGTGCACAACGCCCTCTTTATCATATTTCAAAAGAAGAATTTAATATCATTAAAGGGGCGACTTATCCTATCGGTGGAATGAACCTTGAACCAGTGAGAAAATATGAAAGCACAAGTGCAAATTATAATAAAGGAGATAAACTTTACTTTTGCAGCGATGGCTTTGCAGATCAATTTGGTGGACCGAAAAATAAAAAATTTATGACAAAAAAATTCAAAAATGTTTTATTGCAAACAACCAAACATTCGATGCAAACTCAACAATTGGAATTGGAACGAATTTTTAAAGAGTGGAAAAATAATGAAGAGCAGACTGACGATGTATTAGTCTTGGGAATTCAATTGTAAAAAAACGAAATCAACGAACAGAAGATAACCAATTTATTTCTTCGTGATCCATTAAGCATCTTATTAAACTTAATAATAATTTTGGACGCATTGGTTTCATCACAAAATGTCCTTTACTGGATGTTTTAAAATAATCTTCTAATTCTATTAAGGTAAGAAAAGTTGTGACTTTTGATTGTTGTATTTTGATGAGGTTGCTAAAGAATAGAATATCGGATTCCGAATCCAATGTGTTCACGACAATTAAATCTGGCAGTTTTTTTTCAGCCAAAACTAAAGCACTTTTTAAATTATCTGACTTAAAAACTTGAAAACCGTTTTCAATTAAATTAGCTTCGATAAATTCTATTTCTTTTTGATCGTAAAATACCAACAGTACACTTTTCATTTTTTTCATTTTCAACACTTTTGATTGTTTAAATCCTAGCAAAAACAAATTCCGACTATAAAATGAACCTTATTAAATTGCAAACTCTTTGATAGTCAGGTCGCTTTTTTATGCAATATTTGATTAGCAATTGCCAATAGATATTCAAAGCGAATTGGTTTGGATACATATTGATTCGCCCCGGAAGACATGGCATATAGCACTTTATAATCATCTGTTAAAGCAGTAAGAAAAATAAAAGGGGTTAAAATCAACTCGGACTTCTTCTTTATTTCATTACACATTTCTACACCATCCATATCCGGCATCATAACATCTGAAATTATTAACCGCGGTAATTCAGCCACTGCTTTCTTGAGACCTTCTGCTCCATCATTTGCAGTGACAACCACAAATCCATTTTTACGAAAATTATAAGAAAGAAATTCTAAAATATCCGGCTCATCATCTACTATTAATATTTTAATAGAATTATTCATTTTGCTTTTATTTCAAAATTACATTCATGGTAATATGCACGTGCGTTCTTAATATTAAATTATTATTAATTATAAAAGAGTTGTGGTATTATCAAAAAAACACTCATAACAAATGCTATGAGTGTTTTTAATAATTCATTCAACTTAACTTATTTAACAACAACCATTTTTGTTGTTTTATTTATCTCGTTTGACAAAAAATTAATATAATAGATTCCAGTATTGAAATTTGAAGTATTGATAGTTAGAATTGTTTTACCTGAATTCATTTCACCATTATACACATTCGCTACTAATTTCCCAGTGATATCATAAATAGTAACAGTAACTTTTGCAGCTCTATTGATATTGAAAATAACATTGGCTGCATCATGAACAGGATTTGGGTACACTACGAGTGAATTTACATCCATAGAATTATTTTCTATTCCTGCTACTAATCCTGCAAATCCAGAGTCAGAGAAATCCCCGCCAGTTAATGCTAAAGAGCCGGTTACAGGGCGATAATCTGGAGAAGTATAACTATAAGGTGTAGTTAAAACTCCAGATGAAGAAGCCAAAGAGTCGTTTGCGTTTGCACCAAACCAAGTGCGGATAGCAAATGTACTTCCAGCATTTACTTCACAAACTTTTCCACTTGTATTTCCAGCAAGAATATTGTTTTTAAATTTTAAAACCCCATTAGTTGCATTTGCTTCACACAAAGCTCCGTCAATATGAATTCCAGTTTTATGATCCATGAAAATAGAGTTGTAAATTTTTAAGCCTGTATTTCTTCTTAAACGAGCACCTCTTCTATAACCTGTAGCTATTGTAGCTGCCGTATTTCCACGATAAGGTCCTATTAATGTCATATTTGAAAAGATAGCCGCTGTTTGAGGAGTTGCTGTTGAACCACTTCCATCATTATCAGATTCAAAACCTTCAGATGTGGAAACAGAAGGATTATCAGCAAGATTCGCATCTCGAACAGATAAACCAAATTGAATGTTTCCTCTGAAACCGAAGTCAGTATCAAAATCGTCATCTAAATTTCTGTATGAAACCAAATATCCGCAATTAACTGTTCCGCCAAACCATTCGAATGCATCATCATTTGCAAACGATACCTGAATGTGATCGATTGTTGTTCCGCTACCTACAGAGCCAAAGGTTAATCCATTAATCTCCTTGCTTGGAGCGTAGACATAACCTCCCCACTCGATGCGAACATATTGCATCACACCTGAATTGTCATTGTCATCAGCTGAAGTTCCTCCACCAAATTCAGTGTCAGCACTTGGCGCTATTCCTTCAATATTTGCGATACCACCCGGTTGATTATTCGCAGCTTTACCCATTAAAATTACACCACCCCAATCACCTAAAGCACGAGCGCCTACAGCTTGGTTTGATGTAAAAACGATTGGCTGAGCAGCAGTACCAACCGCCATAATTTTTGAACCTTTTGTAATAAATAGTCCAGCTCCGGTTGAAGCTTTATCTCCTAAAATAACAGTTCCCGGCTGGATGGTCAATGTTGATCCTGATTTTACATAAATCTGACCTTGTAAAAGATAAACATTCCCTGAGGTCCAGGTAGTATTGACTGTAATATTTGAACTAATTGTTACAGTTGGCGAAGGATAAACTGCATTTTGCGGGTCCCAGTTTGTCCAATTGTCTGTCCACATAGCAGTAGGTGCTGGAGCAAATGCACCACGATATGTAGTTGCCACAAAAAAAGGTTGTGCTAATGCAATGTTGCTCATTATTGCGAACAATGCTGTTTTGTAAATTCTTTTCATTTGTTTTTAGATTTTTTAGGAAGTTATAATTTATGCGACAAAGGTGATGCTCTAACCTTTTCTAATTATTACTGTACGATTAATGTTATCTTATTAATTGATTAAAATAACATTACGAAAAAGCATTGGGGGATAATGAAGAATTAATCTTTAGAATTTAATGGAAATGCTTAATGAATATACTTGTCCGAATGTTGTTGACCAGATAAGATCATCCTCGTTTTTGTTATATCCGTTATTCTTTTCAGAGTCCCCGGTAATTATTGAATTGAAAAAACTTTTTGCAGCATTCACTTTCGCATCATCCAGATCTCTGTTCTGATAAAAATTCTGTTTTTGTGCTAAAATGTTTTGTGCATTCAATTTAATTTCAATTCGATCTTTCCATACTGATTTAGTAACCTGTAAATCTAAAAATGCTCTTCCATCTTCCCATATATCGGGTTCGTTCACATTCCCAACAATTGCAATACGTTGACCAACTTTATTATAGCTCGCAGAAAAGGAGATCCCTAAATCACGATCAATATATTGCAACCCTGCATTTAATACATAAGGAGATTGTCCTTGCAAAGGACGATTAGGTGATGCACTACCAACTACATCTGTCACATCTACCTTGGAGCGAATAACAGCAAAATTTGAAAATGCAGTCAGGTTATTTAATAATCGGGATGAATCCGCTTTAAAGATTGTTGCAAGCAATACACGAAACTCCAATTCAACACCGTAATTAGATGCTTTAGGAACATTTCTAAATGAAATTTCATTTGTTACATCCGGTCTTGAAATTTGTTCAATAGGATCCACAAATTGCTTGTAAAATCCCGAAACAGAAACCATCTGACCTCTTCCCGGATAAAATTCGTAACGTAAATCATAATTGTAAATTTTTGCGCGTCTCAAACTGGTGTCACCCGAAATAACAAATTGTGTGTTGAAATCATAAAATGCAAATGGTGCCAGCTCCCTATATTCGGGACGGTTCAATGTGTGAGAATAACACAAGCGGATATTTTGTTTTTCTGTTAATGCTAAAATAAGATTCGCTGAAGGAAGAACATCCAATTTGATTATGTTTAAATTTACTGTATCAATAGTAGAATATTTTGCATTCAATTTTTGATTAAAATTTTCTAAGCGAGCTCCCCACACTAATCTTGCAAACTTATATTTATTATCGAACATAATGTATGCTGCTGCTAAACGGGATGCAGCGGTATATTGATCGGAAGGTTTAGTTCCTTCTGTGAGTTTAAATCCACCAACACCATTAACACTTCCTGTAGCAGGGCTGATTAAGCCTAAATTTTCATTATTAAATATTTCATTATCATCAAAGTATAATAAGGAATCTTTAAAATCAATACTCCCTCCACTAATTCCGTATCGCGTATAACCCAGTTGGCGTGCAGAAAATATGCGTGAACGATTTTGAAAAAACACACCAATCTTTAAATCTGTTTTAAATTCTTTTGTTAAATTAAACCCGTAAGTGGCGTCTGCTTTAAAACTATAAATCTTTTCTTTGTTTTCAGAAAAAAACATCCCCCCACCATAATCGGGACCAACATTAGAATTGGCTATATTAGCTGTATAAACAGTATCCGAAGAGACTGGGTCTGATGGATCATTAATGTGATCCAATCTCGTATAAATAGTTCTGCGCAAATTCGGAATTTTACGTTCAATCTGACTTGATGCCCCAGTCCAATTGAGGTGAATTTTTATTTTTGGCAAATAATGCTCACCCGTAAATTGTCCTGAATAAATTTTATTGCTTGTAAACCAACGCGCATTCGATTTCAAAATGGTCGGATTTGATTCCAATGGATTTGTTTTTCCACCTCTTGAAATGACTCTGTCATCTGAATTAATACTGTAAAGATTTTTAAAACTAAATAAATTGTTATCATTTGATTTAAATGATACGTTTGCTAATACAGCAGCTAGTATTTGTTCGGAATAAACTTTATCCAAATAGTCATAATCAATTTGTGATGGAGTTGTATTAGTACTTCCATTGCCTGTATATCCCCGTTTAACATTTTCATTATAATTATTGGTTCTATTATAAGTCACTGCTAAAACAATTCCAAAGAGGTTGTCTTTCGTGGGTAATGTTGTATCGGATGATTTTTTTTTCAGAGGAATTGTATATCCCATTGAATATTGTAAATTAAAATTGGGTGAAAAGTTTTTGTCATATAATTTCCAATCAACATTTGTTTTTTTTGCCAATGCGGCCTGTTCATGAATATTTACAGGAAATGCCTCTGAAGAAGAAATTGCAGATGGCATTGCTCTGGAGCCATCATCCAAACCCAACCAATCTGTTTTTCCTCCTTCATAATAAACTTGATTTTTTCCTGTAGTAATAGTATTATATCCACTGGCAATAGAAAAAGATTGAAAGTTTTTATCGGGAATGTTTTTAGTATTGATCTGAATGATTCCACCTGCAAATTCAGCAGGAAGATCCGGAGTTGCTGTTTTAACAATTACTAAATTATCCAACATGTTTGATGGGAAAATATCAAAAGCAAATGCTTTCCTATCCGGCTCAGAACTTGGTAATGGCGCACCATTGAGGTATGCCGCATTATACCTGTCATTTAAACCTCTGATAATTGCAAATTTATTATCCTGTATGCTGGCTCCACTTACTCGTTTTAAAACATCGCTTGTGCTTTTATCAGATGTACGTTTAATACTTTCTGAAGAAATACCATCCGAAACAGTTGCACTATTTTTTTGTAACACAAGTAAAGTGCTGCTCAACTCTTTACTCATGGTTGCAGTAATTTCCACAACACCTAATTCAGCAGAAGCACTTTGCATTGTAATAGTTAAAGTTGTAGGGGCTGAAGACTTTACTGTTACACCTGTAAGGACTTTTGTATTGTATGATATTAATTTACATTCTAAAGTATAAGTTCCTGAATCTAGATTATTAATGCTGAATGTGCCATCCAAATCGGTATTTCCCCCTGTTGTTGTTCCTTTTAAAATTACTACCGCTCCTGGCAAGGTTTCACCTGTTTTTTCATCAATTACTTTCCCTTTTATGCTAGAGCTTTGAGAAAACACTACCTTTGTTACAACAATAATAGCAAGTGTAATAAAAATATTTAATTTCATTTGGAATTCATTTAATTCGCTTGCAAAGTAATTGTGTTAAAGTCAATATATGGTTAATCAAAAATTAAACTAGTGTTAAGTTAAAGAGGTCAGTATTCTAGTTTATTAATATTATGTTAATCTGAATTTAACACGATGGTTATGGCTAATAGAGAACTTTACAGTGAATTTTAAAACCAAATACTATGAATAACAACGAGCACAAGATTTTATTAGTAGATGACGAACCGGATATTATTGAGTTTTTAAGTTATAACTTAAAAAAAGAAGGATACATTGTATTTAGTGCTATTAATGGAAAAGAGGCGGTTGCAATTGCAAAAAAAGAAAATCCGGATTTAATTATTTTAGATGTGATGATGCCGGATATGGATGGTATTGAAACATGCAGGGAGATACGCGAATTACCAGGATTAAAAGATGTGATGATCGCTTTTTTAACAGCACGTAATGAAGATTATTCACAGATAGCCGGTTTTGAAGTAGGTGCTGATGATTATATCAACAAACCAATTAAACCGAGAGTACTGATCAGTAGAATCAAGGCATTGTTGAGACGTAGTGGTTCGTCAACACCAATTCCAACAAGCAAATCGGAAATGGGCGGAATAAAAATTGACCGCGAACGTTATTTGGTAATGAAAGGAGATCTGGAATTTAATTTACCTAAAAAAGAATTTGAATTACTCGACCTACTTGCCTCCAAACCAGGTAAAGTCTTTACACGAGAAGCTATTCTGGATAAAGTATGGGGAGGAGATGTAGTAGTTGGAGATAGAACAATTGATGTTCACATCCGAAAATTACGTGAAAAATTAGGTGAAGATTTTATTAAAACAGTTAAAGGAATTGGTTATAAATTTGAATTTTAGATTGAACACGGATAACACTGATAAAGCAGATTTAAACGGATTTTAAAATTGTTTATTAAATTTATGAATGAAAAGCAAGTCCTTTAAATGAAACAAATTTCTCCTAAAATTGCTGTTCTGATTATTGCTATTCTCATTTCCGGAATAGTGTTTCTCGCACTTTATCTTTATTTTCCTTCTGAATATAACATTGCTATGACCGCTGCAATAATTGGCACTTGTAGCGCATTTTTATCTTCCCTAATCTTATTCTTTTTCTTGAATCAAATTATTCTTAAAAAAATCGATAGATTACTAGATACCGTAAAAAATTATCGGGCAAATAGTGACAATCCTTCTCCAAGACCTAATTATACCAACAACGAAATTCATAATCTGGATTTAGAAATTCATGCTTGGGCAGAAGATCGGAAAAATGAAAATGAACAACTACATAAATTAGAAGTATATCGAAAAGAGTTTTTAGGAAATGTTTCACACGAATTAAAAACGCCTGTTTTTAATATTCAGGGATATATCCTTACCCTTTTGGATGGCGGCCTGGAAGACCCATCAATCAATAGAAATTACTTAATTCGTGCCGAAAAGAGTGTGGATAGAATGATAACTATCATTGATGATCTGGAAGCAATTTCACAACTGGAAACAGGAGAACTTCAAATTGAACCCGAGCGTTTTGATATTGCAGTTTTGGTAAAAGATATTATTGATGCCATGGAAATGAAAGCAACTGCAAAAGGCATCATACTTACAATCCCCGAAGACAATAAACCTGTATTTGTATATGCTGACAGATTTAGAATCAGACAAGTGATCGTTAATTTAATTGTCAATTCTATTAAATATGGAAAAGAATATGGCGAAACAAAAATCCGCTTTTATGATATCGGAGATACCGTTTCAATAGAAATTGCGGACAATGGAATTGGTATCGCTAAAGAACATTTATCACGTTTATTTGAACGCTTTTACCGGGTTGATAAAAGTCGCTCCCGTGAGCAGGGGGGTACTGGTTTAGGATTAGCAATTGTAAAACATATTATTGAAGCACACAATCAAACTATCAATGTTATGAGTACAGAAGGTGCAGGCACAGTGTTTTCTTTTACTTTGAAAAAAGGATAAGATCAATTCTTTTTTCCAAATCATTGTTAGTTCCAATCGCATCAAATCCTTTATAATTTTCGGATTCCTTTAAAGCTTTTTCCAGATCAAATTTTTCCTGACTTTTTGAATAGGCGCTATTTTTTTGCATGAGTAATTCGGCTAAATATTCTTGTTCTGTTTGTCCGGGAGTAGGAATAAATAGTGCTCTTTTTCCTAGCATCGCTAAATCCATAATTGTAGAATAACCTGAGCGTGCAATAATTATTTTTGATCGAGAAATCGCATCCTGCATTTCATTTGATCTCAGATGTGAACTGATTTTTACATTTCCGTGGTTTTCAATTTTTTGTTCCATTTCTGTTTTTCCTTCAACAAGCAATGCTTTCAAATTTGTTTTGCTTAATTGTTTCAACATAATTTTTTCAAAAAGACTTCGTTGTGGTTCCGGGCCAGAAATAATTGCCATTACATCGTATTCGAATGATGCTGTTTTCTCTTTTGTAAAACGGGATAAAGGACCAATATAAAATATATTAGCCGGCAAGGGATATTTATGTGCCAGATCACCTGAAAGATTATTTACTCCTTCAAAATCGGGTACCCAACATTCATTAAATTTTTTAATGTAGGATAAAACAATTTTATGTAAAATATTTTCCGCAAAAGGTGTTTTTATCATTAACTGATGTGTGACAAAAACACTTTTTACTTTTTTACTCCAGCAGCCATACCGATTATCTGAGATCACACCATCTATTTTATGATCAGTAATTAGTTTATCTAATTGCTGATGCTCCGCTTTTATACCTTTTAAAATTTTAGAAATAGATAAAATCATTTTCCAAACCATTGAACCCTTTTCCGGATACTGAATATCATATCCTTCAAACCTCACAAATTCCAGATCGGGAAATTCTTGTTTCAGCAATTCGAACGGACGACCATCAGCGGCAATGATCACTTCTGCATTTTTTTTAATCAATAAACGAATAACAGGAATGCAACGGGTGGCATGTCCCAATCCCCAGTCGAGGGGGCAAATTAATATTCGTTTTGGTGAATTGAAAAGCATTTTGATTTTGTCATTTCGACCGAAGCGGAGAAATCTTTATACTCATTTGCAATTATGCTGGTAAATATAAAGATTCCTCCGCTTCGGTCGGAATGACTTTTTTTTAAATATTATAATTTTTAAAGGAATTTAATTCCTCAGTATGTTTATTTTTGTAAAAATAATGTTTTAAAATGATTAATAAATTTTAAAAACGCGATTTGCTTTTATGGCAAAAAATAAACAAAAAAAATTCAGAGAAGTTGATTCATTCGATAATTGTTTTTTTCTTTCGTTTGAAGAATCAAGAGAAAATGGATTAACCTTAAAAGGAAAATGGCATACACAATTTTTCAGGAACAACAATCCAATTGTTCTGGAATTGGGCTGTGGAAAAGGAGAATACACTATTGGTCTGGCAAAACGTTTTCCCGATAAAAATTTTATTGGAATTGATATAAAAGGAAATCGTATTTGGACAGGAGCGAAAATAGCTGTTGACGAAAAAATGAATAATGTTGCTTTTCTCCGGACACGCATTGATTTTATTGAAGCTTGTTTTGCTGCAAATGAAGTAAGTGAGATATGGATAACATTTCCGGATCCGCAACCACAAAAAACGCGCGTACGAAAACGTTTGACCAATATGATGTTTATCAATCGCTATAAAAACCTAATGGTAAAAGGTGGCATTATTAATTTAAAAACTGATAGTGAACCATTTTATGATTTTAGCAGAGAGGTCATTCAAGAAAATAAATTGATTGAAGTAGATGCCACCAATGATTTGTATGCTGACCCCACTATACGTGATGAAGCATTAACCAATATAAAAACATATTATGAAAAATTGTTTTCTGAAAAAGGGTTTAAAATTTGTTATTTGAAATATAAGATTGAGTAAATCAGAATCAAAAACATGTTCGATGAGTCATTGCGAGCGATAGCGAGGCAATCTCTTACAATCATTTAGAGATTGCTTCGGTCGTTCCTCCCTCGCAATGAACGTACAAAATTGAATGTGACTAAAAAAATTAAAATGAAAAAGCACGAAGATTTTTTCCAAAATGTATTTGATGTTGTAAGACTTATTCCGAAAGGTCGAGTAACCAATTATGGAGCTATTGCAAAATACCTGGGTTCTGCCCGCTCCTCACGCATGGTGGGATGGGCAATGAATGCAGCACATTCACAAAAAGATGTTCCGGCTCACCGAGTTGTAAACCGTAATGGTGAACTTACCGGAAAAATTCATTTTGCCACCCCCTTTCTGATGCAGGAATTGTTAGAAAAAGAAGGAATCAAAGTGCTGAAAGATAAGATCAAGGATTTTCAAAAATACTATTGGGATCCGATGAAAGAGTTAGAGTTGTAAAAAGAGAGTCGCAAATTGCGACTCTCTTTTTATTTTACAACCGTTACATTACCAATACGCAGTATTACATTTCCTACAATTGGTTTAGCTATAATTTTATAAACATATACATCTTGTTTTACAAGCGATCCTCTATAAGTGCCATCCCAACCTTTGTATATATCATTGCTTTCAAATACTTTTTCTCCCCATCTGTCAAAGATCATCATTCTAAATTCTTTAATACCGAATCCTTTTACTAAAAACACATCATTCGTACCAAGACTTTCAGTTGGTGTAAAAGCATTTGGAACAAACAATCCATAATAATCTGTTACTGTAATATTAACGGTATCTGAATTTGTACATCCATTCGTATCCGTTGCGGTTAATATGTAATAGGTATCTTGTGTAGGATAACTATAAGGTGTTGTACACGCATAACAACTTAATATAAATCCATTATCGATCCATAATAAACTTCCCTGTCCACTTCCGATTAAATTCAAAATTTCATCATTATTTAGTGTTACATCAATTCCGGCATTAACATTTGGCAATGGGTTTACATAAACTGTTACATTATCGGTAGTGGAGCATTGTCCGTTATTACTAACCGTCACGGTGTAACTTGTTGTTATAGTTGGGGTGGCTACCGGATTTGAAATAGTTGAGTTACTTAATCCTGAAGCAGGAATCCAAACATACGTATTGCCACCGCTTGCTCCAAGTTGTGCAGACTCTCCTATACAAATAGTATCATTGTTTGATGCAACCGCATTAGATAAAGGATTTACAGTAACTGTTACCTGATCCGATGCTGTACAACTTCCATTTGATCCAATCACAGTATATATTGTAGTGTTTGAGGGTGTTGCAATTACGCTATTCCCTGTCGAACTATTAAGTGAACTACTTGGCGACCAGGTATAATTACTTGCAGTGCTTGCGCCATTTGCTGTTAGCGTTGAACCGGCACCGGCACAAATTGTTTCCGGAGATGCATTCGCTGTAATAACTGGTGTAGGTACCACCGTTATTGTTATAGTCGTGTCATCAGTGCATACACTACTTGTTCCTGTTATAGTATAGGTTGTTGTAATAGCGGGTGATGCAGACACGCTTGAACCTGTACCTGAGCTTAATCCTGTAACCGGACTCCAGGTATAATTTACTGCACCACTAGCTGCCATTAATACAGTGGCTCCGATACAAATAGTACTATCGCCTGAACTTAAGCTTACAATAATATCCGGCATTACCGTGATTGTAACCGTTGTATCTCCTGAACAAGTCCCTGAAGTTCCTGTAACTGTATATGATGTGGTACTTGCAGGCGAAGCAATAACCGTTGCTCCGGTTGTTATATTTAACCCGCTTGCATTTGCCCAGGTATAATTACTTGCGCCACTTGCTGTTAAATTTACGGAACTGCCATTGCAAATAGTTGCAACAGGTGGTGTTACTGAAATAACCAAATTTGGCGAAACAGTAATGGTAATTGTTGTATCACCGGTACATGATCCTGAAGTTCCTGTAACTGTATATGTTGTGGTACTTGCAGGGGAAGCGATAACCGTTGCTCCGCTTGTTATATTTAACCCGCTTGCATTTGCCCAGGTATAATTACTTGCGCCACTTGCTGTTAAATTTACGGAAGCTCCATTGCAAATATTTGCGGCAGGTGGTGTTACTGAAATAACCGGATTCGGCGAAACAGTAACTGTGATTGTGGTATCACCTGTACAGGTTCCTGATGTTCCGGTAACTGTATAGGTTGTGGTGCTTGCAGGAGAAGCGATAACTGCTGCTCCGCTTGTTATATTTAACCCGCTTGCATTTGCCCAGGTATAATTACTTGCGCCACTTGCTGTTAAATTTACGGAACTGCCATTGCAAATAGTTGCAACAGGAGGTGTTACCGAAATAACCAGGTTAGGTGAAACAGTAACTGTGATTGTTGTATCACCTGTACAGGTGCCTGAAGTCCCTGTAACTGTATATGTTGTTGTACTTGCAGGGGAAG
>MEPB01000091.1 GCA_001769385.1 Bacteroidetes bacterium RIFCSPLOWO2_12_FULL_35_15
AATTTCTATTAGTTCCATTTTACAAATATAATAATTCTACCTTATCATATGACATTGCCCTTTGAAGGGGGCAGGGGGATGGTGGTAATAATTTTAAATCCTAGAGATTACAAAATACGTCAATAGTAGTGAGACCCCTTCGACTTTGCTCAGGATAAACTCCGGGAGGGTATCGAGAAGGCGGGAAGAATTCCGAAACAATAAGCTCTCGCACTTTCTCGATATGCCTTCCTGAAAAAGGAAGGGCTACTCGAAATGAAACCCGCATTGCGATAACAAATAATTTGAACAAAATTTAAACAGCATCTGAACTAATTCAAAATGTATTAGTAAAAATAAGAATAGCAAGTCAGGTACTTCTAGCGGGTTCATTGTATGCGATTAGGAATTATTTTTTATTTGTTTCCATTATATAAAGTTCTGCCTGCGATAGGCAAATTGAAGACAAAAAAACAAAAAGACGAATGATATTAATCACGGAGTTTTATATTTTTTTTTGAGAGATATCATTTTACAAATTACTAATAAAGAATTTCTTTGCTTATTAAAAGACCGGATTAAAATGAGAACAAAAATTACGTTGACAATTCTTCTTTCCTTCATGTCTTTTTATATACATGCACAGCATGATTCCATTCAAAAGCTTTCAACCCTGACAGAACTTTCTTTGGAAGAATTGATGAATATAAAAGTTTATACTGCTTCCAAAATATTACAAAAAACAAGTGATGCTCCCGCTATTATTAGTGTTGTTACATACCAAGATATAAGAGAAATGGGAGTGACATCGCTTATAGATGTTTTAAAATATATCCCCGGTATAGAAACAAGTATGGGGCCTGACGGGCATTACCGGGTATCAATCAGGGGGACACGAACAGATGGCGATATTTTACTTTTAATAAACGGACTTCATATGAATAATTTCTATGATGGTAAAAGCATATTCGACCTTCCTGTTGATTTTATTGATAAAATAGAAATTATCAGGGGTCCTGGTTCCGCATTATTTGGCAGTAATGCAGTAGCCGGAGTAATCAATGTTTTTACAGTGAAAGAAAAAAAAGTAACTGCGGGTATTGGAACAAACGGTACATTTTCAGGAAATATAAATTATTATCTGGAGAAAGATAAAATACAATGGGATATTTCAGGTGGATACACTCAGAATGATGGTGCTAATGCTATCATAGATGAAGATGGTGCTAAAGAGCGTCCCTGGAGCCTTACATATGGTTCCGATACCTACAGGACGAAACGCTGGAACAAAGATGCTTATCTCAGCACAAATTTATTCTTTAGTAATTTAAAATTCAGTTTGTTTAATATTTACAAAGAGCATGGTGCATGGGCAGGTCCTCAATTTATTGTTGCACCGGGTTCTAAATATCAAACGAATCAAATGATAGCCAATATTTCCTACGATTTTGAAATAAATAAAAATTTAACTCTGACTCCAAGAGTTTATTACAGTATAGCTAATCAGGATAATTTACTGAATGAAACACCTGTAAATTATGTGTCTTTATTATCAGGTGATGTTTTTAAAAATGGGAAGCAAATTCATGAAAAATATAGTGCAAGAACATATGGTGGAGAAATTGCAATTAAAATAAAAGTAAATGATAAGTGTGAAATTTTAACCGGGAATATATATGAATATCAATTTTTACCAATGTTTGATCTGATCAGAAATTATAAAATTGTAGGTGATGTATATAAAGAAGAATTTGGTAATTATGATAATATTGTTCTGACACAAAAAGAAAAAAACAGAACTGTTACGGCATATTATATTCAAGGAAATTACAATTGGAAAAAACTCAATATTACTGCCGGTTTGCGCTATGATGATTACAGTGATTTCGGACAATCATTCAATCCGAGATTGGGCATAACCTACAATGTATCTAAAAGAATCAGCTTTAAAGGTTTATATGGAAAAGCGTTCAGGGCTCCAACTTTTCAGGAATTATATGATAATTCCAGTCTGGGAAACATGGAGGGTGTAAAGGGGAATGAAAAATTACAGCCAGGAAATATTCAAACCGCTGAATTAGGAACAGAATTTAATTATAAAAAAATTATTTTACGTTATAACATATTTTATAATTTTAAAAATAATCTGATTCGTATTTATGATCCTCATGGTGGCGGAAGTATTGGCGTTTATGAAAATATAGGTGACTTAACTAAATACGGAAATGAAGCGGAAGCAATATTGCTTATAACTCCAAAAATTAAATTTTTTGCAAATTATTCACAATATATCAGTGAGTTCAAATGGAATGAAAAGATAGCTCGTAAAGCCGATCTTATTTATCTTGAAAAACAATCTTCCTGTGATCAACAAATTAAAAATAGCCCTACAATAAAATTAAATTTAGGTTTTAATATCAACGTGTATAAATTCAGCGTATTTGCAGGGTTTAATTATGGGAGCCAAAGTGAAAACAATAAAAGATTTTACCTGGAAGAGAATAGGTTTACCAGGATTCCTTCTTATTTACAAGCTAATTTCAGTATTGCATATTCCCTTAATAAATTCAAATTTAGAATTGCAGCAAACAATATTGGAAAAAAATATTCAGATCCTGATGAATCCACTAATATTCGTGCATTCGGTTCAAAAGGATTAATACAACCAACAGAAACATTTTTACTTACGGTCTCTTATAAATTTTAAGATCGGAAAAAAGGGAAGCAAAAAAACAGAAAATAAATAAATCGTAATTAGACTTGATTAAGTTAAAAGGGTACAAAATATGAGTTTTTATAAAAAAGGTAAATCCAGAGCGTTATTGCTAGGTACATGCTGCGTTGAAGCAAACAACAATCTTATATCTGTCAAGTTTGGAGATTGCTTCGACTGAAAAAATCTCGCAATGACGTTCCAAATAGGCATTCAATTATTTTAATAAATTAATAAAGTAGTTCGGACATAAAATTTACAATCATGAAAAACAAATGCGCTATTTTCTTTTATTTCATTTTAACACTTTGTTTTCAATCGTGTTGTAAAGAGACTATTGAAGAACCGGTTGCTTTAGGGGAAATAAAAGTTGATCTGGATGCTTCAAAAAATGAACTTCGCACAAAAGAGACCTTAATCGGAAATATGGTATGTGATGCTATTAAAGCAGATGCCGAACGCAAAGGAAGATCAGTGAATTTTTCGGTAATGAACGGTGGCGGAATACGATTTGACCCGGAGAGTCGGCCATCAGGAATATATCCTGCCGGTTTATTTACTACAGAAATGATTGATGAAATGTTGCCTTTAGGAAACACAAATGTGGTTGTAAAGGTCACAGGTAAAGAACTTAAAAGCATTTTTGAACGTTCGGTAGCCCAATTACCACTGGCTGCAGGTCCATTCCTCCAAGTTTCGAAAGAGCTGAAAATAATAATTGATAGCACTAAGGCCCCGCAGATAATTAATGAACTGGTTGAACCTCATGTAATAATTAGCAATGGGAATAGAATAGTTTCGATTAAAATAAACAATGTTGAATATGATTCTTTAGCGACTTATACATTAGTAACATCCGATTTTATAGCTAATGGTAATGATGGATATGTGACATTTAGAAATATAAGCGCAGATAAAAAAGAAAATTTTGATGAAGATCAATCGGGTGCTGTGAAAGAATATATTATTTTAAATACACCTGTAACACCAATTATTGAAGGAAGAATTATATATCAATAAAACAAAATTAGTATCAGGCTTAATTTAAAACGAATTAGTAAAATTTAGTAGTAAGATAATTTTCAACATGTTGCCAAAAATATTTTTTCTTAATCTAATGTTTATTCTTGCCGGATTTGGACCATTTGTTCAATCAGAAGCTCAGGAATATGACCTTAAGGCAGCTTATATTTTTAATATCACAAAATTTATTTATTGGGACTCAACCATTCCCGGCAATGAATTTATCATCGGGGTCATTGATCCCTCTCCAATCTATGAACCATTGGAAAAGATAGCCAAAACAAAAACTGTGATGGATAAAAAAATAATTATTAAGCAATTTACAAAATTAGAAGAAATAGATAATTGCACTATTCTCTTTATCCCAAAAAACACTTCCTTTTCTCTGAAGGAAATAGTTGACAAAGCAAAATCTAAAAAAATATTGACGATAAGTGAACACGAAGGATATGGTAAAAAAGGATCTGCTATCAACTTTGTTACCATTGAGGAGAAACTAAAATTTGAAGTAAATACCAAAACCTTAGAATCCATTGGATTAAAAGCAAGTGCTCAGTTTTTGAAATTAGCTGTAATCATAGAATAAAATGTTAAGACTTAAAAACGTAACGATAAGAAATAAGTTGATCCTCATTCAAGTGTCAACAGCATTTATAGGTGTACTTATTTGTGCTGCATTTTTTTTAAATAATGAAATAAACATATTTAAAGATTCGGAGGTCCGAACAAAAAAATCGATCGCGGAAATTGTTGGTGATAATTTAATTGCTCCTATTTTATTTAATGATCAGGATGCAGCGACCAAAATTTTGTCAAAATTTAAAAATAATCCCGCTATTTTAAATGTTTTAGTAATTGACAAAAACGGAAAAACATTTGCCGGCTATTCTAAAATAGGAGAGGAAAAATTTTCTTTTCCGAAAGAAGAAGGTCCGGTAAAATCAAAATTTTTAGATTCAGAATTTATTGTTAACTATCCTTTTTTTCTGCAGAAGGAGTTAGTTGGAACTTTATGGATACATGCAGAATTTGCGGATATGAATTCCATTATTTACCATAACTTAAAAGATACACTTATTGTTATTGTTATTAGTCTTCTTGCAGTTATTATCATTTCCATTTTTCTCCAACGTTTGATTTCAAACCGCCTCTTATCACTTGTTACAAAAACAAAAACAGTGTCAGAAACCGGTAATTATTCTATTCGTGTTTCAGCAGCCGGAAAGGATGAGATCGGAAGGCTGTCGGAGGAATTTAACAACATGCTGGAAAAGATCGAAAAATCTGAATTTGATTTAAAAAAAGCCAACATTGACCTTGAAAAAAGAGTGCAGGAACGCACTGCTGACTTAACTAAAACTCAAGAATCTTTACAGCTTAGTGAAAAGAAGTACCGTGAAATTGTAGAAAGAGTTGGAGATGTTGTTTACAGCAGTGATTATAAGGGTTACTTTACCTATTTCAATCCAATTGTAGAAAAGCTTACCGGTTTTAGCGGAAATGAACTGATCGGTAAACATTTTTCGGTAATTATTGATCCGGAATGGAAAGATAGAGTCGCTAAATTTTACCAGGAACAATTCGATAACAGAATTTCTGAAAGCACATTTTCGTTTCCTATCCTCACTAAATCAGGAGAAAAAAAATGGGTGGAACAAATTGTAACCCAACAAAAAGAAGGAGACAGGATTACCGGACACAATGCAGTTGTGAGAGATATTACGGAGAAGAAAAAAATAGAAGATGAATTAAAAAAATCCAATGAACGGTTTTTAACAATATTTAATAGCAATGCAATTGGAATGGTTTTAATAAATCTGGAAACCAATAAGTATCAATATGCAAATGAAATATTTCTTACAACTTTTGGCTACACAAAAGAAGAAGTAATTGGTAAAACAAGCACCGAATTAAATATAATTGAACCTGAATCCTACCAAAAAGTCATTACCCTTTTTAAACAACAAGGTTTTGTAAAGGATTTTGAAGCCGTTGTGAGAAAAAAGAACGGGGAAGTATTTTGGTCCATTTCTTCACTTCAAACAATTAAGATCAATGGCGAGGTCTTTTTTCTCTCCTCATTTTATGACATTACTGAACGGAAAAAAAATGAGGGAAAATTAAAAGAATACCAATACTTTTTTAATAACAGTCACGACTTTATTACTATTTCCAATAAACAGAACTATAATGAGATCGTAAATCCTAATTTTCTGAAGGTGTTGGGTTATTCAGAAAAAGAGTTGCTTGAAAATAAGCTGACTGATTTTATTCATCCTGATGATGTTAATTTCACGCTGAAAGAAATTGAAAAGCTAAAAAAAGGTGTTGATACTACCAGTTTTATAAACAGGTATCGTAAAAAAGACGATACTTATATATGGCTCGAATGGAATTCGACTTATGATGCTGTAACAGGAAGAATGTATGGAGCAGCCAGGGATATTACTGAAAGAAAAAAATCGGAAGATAAATTCCGTGGGATCCTGGAATCTGCTCCGGATGCGATTATAATAGTAAACACGGAAGGAAAGATTCAATTAGTGAATTCTCAAACAGAAAAACTTTTTGGTTATAAGAGAGATGAAATTCTTGGGAAGGAAGTAGAGTTACTAATTCCTGCCCGATTCAAACAGGTTCATCCTGGACATAGAAAAAGTTTTTACGCAGACCCGAAAGTAAGGCCAATGGGATTAGGATTGAATTTATTTGGACAACATAAGGATGGTAAAGAAATTCCGGTCGAAATTTCTCTCAGTCCGATTGAGACCGCGGAAGGTTTATTGGTGTCAGCCGCTATCCGCGACATAACAGAGAAGAAAAAAGTGGATGAAGCGTTAAGAAATTCTGAACTGTTTCTAAATTCAATTGTGGAGAATATTCCCAATATGCTTTTTGTTAAAGATGCAAAAGATCTGAAATTCGTACGGTTTAATAAAGCAGGGGAAGAACTGTTGGGCTATTCAAAAGCTGAATTAATTGGGAAAAACGATTATGATTTTTTTCCAAAAAATGAAGCTGATTTTTTTACTTCCAAAGACAAAAAGGTACTTGAATCAAAGCAATTCCTGCAAATTGAAGAAGAAACAATTCATACCAAATACAAAGGGGAACGGATACTTGAAACTAAAAAAATTCCGATTCTTGACAGCAAGGGCAAACCTTTATACCTGCTCGGCATTTCAAATGATATAACCGACTTGAAAAAAATTCTGGCTGCACTCGATAATAAAACAAAGGAACTGGAACGTTCTAATAAGGAACTGGAGCAATTTGCTTATGTGGCATCCCATGATTTGCAAGAACCGCTACGTACCATCTCCAATTATGTAGATCTTTTGGAGGAGGATTATTCCGAAACAAAAAATGAAATTATAAAACAATACTTTACGTTTATTACTTCCGCTTCTTCCAGAATGCAAATCCTTATTAAAGATTTGCTTGACTTTTCAAGGGTGGGAAAAAACCCTGTGTTTGTTTCAGTTGATTGTAATAAAATTTTGAAAGAAGTAATTGCTGAACTGGAGTCATCCATAAAAGAGAGTAAAGCAAAAATCACTTTTTCTGTTCTCCCTGTTGTTACAGGAATTGAAATTGAACTTAAGCGTGTGTTCCAAAATCTGATCAGCAATGCTTTAAAATTCAGACGAAAAGATGTTGTTCCCGAAATAGAAATTACTTCTGTGGAAACTGAGAGCGAATATGTTTTTTCCATTAAAGATAATGGTATAGGGATAGAAGAAAAATCTAAATCAAAGTTGTTTGTTATTTTTCAACGGTTACATCCTGCTGAAGAATATCCCGGTACCGGTATTGGTTTAGCTACAGCAAAAAAAATTGTCGATTTGCACAAAGGTAAAATTTGGATAGAATCGAAGGTGAATGAAGGAAGCGTTTTTTATTTCACAATTCCAAAAGAAAATCTAAAATAAATTTTAACAAAATCAATTATTATGAAACACATCAATTGCATTTTACTGATAGACGATAATCCTGCCGATAATAGATTTCATGAGATCAGAATCAAGAAAGCGGATGTTTGCAATCACATTCATGTTGCCAGAAGTGGTCCTGAAGCATTGGAATATATTATAAAAGCCGGTGGACAAAATGAACCTGAATCACCAACCAGCGATCCTTCGGGCATGGCTGACGTGCAAGTGGGGTTCCCAAAAGCGGATCTTATATTTCTGGACATTAACATGCCCGGAATGAATGGATTTGAATTTCTGGAGGAATATAAAAAATTAGATGAGAAACTAAAATCAAAGGTAGTGATTGTGATGCTCACCAATTCCTTAAATCCGGAGGATCAAAAACGAGCTTTGGCAACTAAAGAAGTAGCCGAATTTCAGAACAAACCATTGAGTGTTAAAACACTTCAGGATATAATTGCGAAATATTTTTTAACTATTCAGGAGGATAAAAATGTTCTGGTTCAAAATGATTTGCTCTCGAAATGACTTGGTACGGACGGGTAGGGAGAATGGTAGGCATATCGAAGAGCGGAGGTCACTTCGAATGCGACCCCTTCGACTTTGCTCAGGATAAACTCCGGGAGCGTATCGAGAAGGTGGGGAGAATTCCGAACCAATAAGCTCTCACACTTTCTCGATATGCCTTCCTGAAAAAGGAAGGCTACTCGAAATGACAACCTCGATAACAAATAATTTGAACAAAATTTAAACAGCGTCTTAATAAAAAAATTGCAAATGGAAATCGCAACTGATGAGTTAACAGAAAAAAAAGAACTTTTAAAGTCAATAGAACAACTGAAATTTGAAAATGCCATGTTGCGAAGGGATTTTTCTTCTCTGGCAAAAGGCAATACCGTTCGTTTTCCTGATGCTATGAAACCTGTATTTGACACGGCTCAAAAAAATGTTAGCGAGTATTTTCGTAATCTCAAAATGGAACCTACTAAAGGAATAATTGAAATTAATGACCAGCCATATATACTTATTCGTGCCTCGGCTTTGTCCATTGACTTTTTAAACACCATTCAGAGATTGTATGCGGATAGAGATGAAAAAGAAGCATTAAGCATCGGGAAGAATTTTTTGTTTGACATCTCCCATGAAATTGGAAAGAATGATGCCAGAAACTTTAGTGAGAAAATGCATCTTCAAACTCCTCTCGATAAATTTTCAGCAGGCCCTGTTCATTTTGCTTATGCCGGTTGGGCATATGTTGATATATTGTCTGAAAGTCATCCTTCCATCGATGAAAATTTTTATTTGATCTATCAGTATCCTTTTTCATTTGAAGCGGATTCATGGATCCGCCTCAAAAAAAAAATGGACCGGCCGGTATGCATCATGAATGCAGGTTATTCATCAGGCTGGTGTGAAGAAAGTTTTGGAATGCCACTTACTGCTGTGGAAGTGACATGCAAAGCAAAGGGGGATGAGCATTGTACGTTTATTATGGCTCCTCCTGATAAAATAGAAGGATATTTGGAACGATATAGTAAAGTCTCAGAAAAACAATTCAATAAAAAAATCACCTATGAAATCCCTACTTTTTTTGAACGTAAAAAAGTAGAGGAAATGATAAAACAAAGAACCGAAAATTTAGACGCGTCCACAAAGGAACTGGAACAATTTGTTTATGTCGCATCCCATGATTTGCAGGAACCGCTTCGCACCATGGCTAATTATGCGGGACTTCTGAAGGAAGAATATTCCCAATCGGAAACTGAAGATGTTAAACAGTACCTTTCATTCATTACTTCCGCATCTTCCAAAATGCAAGACCTGATCAAAGATCTGCTGGAATATTCAAGGGTTGGCAGAAACCACGTATTTGAATTAGTTGACTGTAATAAAATTTTAAAAGAAGTAATTACTGAATTAGATGCCTCCATTAAAGAAAGCAATGCCCAACTAACGTATTCTGTTCTCCCTGTTATAAAAGGGATTGAAATTGAGATGAAACGAGTGTTCCTGAATTTAATTAGTAATGCTATTAAATTCAGAAAGAAAAATACTGCTCCTGTGATTGAAATTACCGCGGTGGAAAAAGAGACAGAATATCTTTTTTCTGTTAAAGATAACGGTATAGGTATCGAAGAAATATTTTTACCCAAGTTGTTTATTATTTTTCAACGATTGAATGCTGCAGAGGAATATGCCGGTACAGGTATTGGCCTGGCAATCGCAAAAAAAATAATTGACTTACATCGAGGCAAAATCTGGGTAGAATCAAAAATTAACGAAGGAAGTACTTTTTACTTTACTCTGCATAAATCATAACCTGAAATTTTTTAAATATGACTGAAATACTTGTACCGGAAAAGCCTGAAATTCAAGAAACGCAATTGAACCTGAAGGATCATTTAGTTGCTATTGTTCAATCTTCTGATGATGCCATTATCAGTGGAGCAATGGATGGAAATATCATTTATTGGAATAATGGGGCCGAAAGAATATTCGGATACACTTCCAAAGAAATACTGGGAAAATCCATTAATATTCTTGCTCCTTTTAATAAGGACGAGCATGCAGAGATATTGGAAAAATATAAACGGGGAGAAAAATTAGAGCATTATGAAACGCAAAGAGTAAAAAAAGATGGTACGGTCATCGATGTGTCCTTAACGATTTCGCAAATTTTTGATGATACTAAAAATAGTGTTGGATTTTCAATCATAGCAAAAGATATTAAAGAAAAAAAAGAATTTTTAAAGTCTATTGAACTACTAAAGCAAGAAAACGCCATGTTGAAGAGGGATTTTTCTTCTCCGGCAAAAGGCAATACCGTTAGTGTGCCTGATGCGATGAAACCTGTATTTGATATTGCTCAAAAAACGGTAGGCGACTATTTTCGAGAACTCAAGATGGATCCTACTCATGGAACAATTGAAATTAATGATCAGCGCTATATCCTTGTACGAGCTTCGGCATTGTCCATTGATTTTTTAAGTACTATTCAAAAATTATATGCTGACAGAGGAGAAAAAGAAGCATTAAACATCGGAAAGAATTTTTTATTCGACATATCACACGTCATCGGAATGAATGATGCCAAAAACTTTTGTGACAAAATGCATCTTCAAGCACCCCTTGATAAACTATCAGCAGGTCCGGTTCATTTTGCCTATGCCGGGTGGGCGTATGTTGATATATTGCCTGAAAGCAATCCTACCATGGATGAAAATTATTATTTGATCTATCATCATCCTTTTTCATTTGAAGCGGATTCCTGGATACGTTCAAACAAAAAATCGGATGCGCCTGTATGTATTATGAATGCAGGATATTCCTCAGGATGGTGCGAAGAGAGTTTTGGAATGGCTCTTACTGCAGTGGAAGTGACATGTAAAGCAAAGGGCGATGAAAATTGTACGTTTATTATGGCACCCCCGGGAAAAATTCAAGCTCATGTGGAACAATATTCCTCCGTTATAGAAAAACAATTCAATAAAAAAATCACCTATGAAATCCCTACTTTTTTTGAACGTAAGAAAGTGGAAGAAATGATAAAGCAACGATCCGAGAATCTTGCCTGGTCCAACAAAGAACTGGAACAATTTGTTTATGTTGCTTCGCATGATTTACAGGAACCACTTCGTACAATCACCAATTATGTGGAACTTTTGAAAGAAGAATTTCCTGAAACAAAAAATGAAGACATTAATGATTATTTTGCATTTATTACTTCCGCTTCTTTCAGAATGCAAAGTCTGATCAAAGATTTATTAGAGTATTCAAGAGTTGGAAGAAATCCTGTATTTTCATTAGTTGACTGTAATAAAGTTTTAAAAGAAGTAATTATTGAATTAGAACCATCCATTAAAGAGAGTAATGCGAAGATCACGTATCCGGTTCTCCCTGTTATAAAAGGAATCGAAATCGAACTAAAGCGGATTTTTCAAAATTTAATTAGTAATGCTTTAAAATTCAGAAAGAAAAATGTTGATCCCTTAATAGAAATTAAGGCTGTGGAAAAAGAGACCGAATTTCTTTTTTCTATTAAAGATAATGGCATTGGGATTGACGAAAAATTGTTTCCTAAATTGTTTGTTATTTTCCAACGGTTAAATAATTCTGTTGAATATCCAGGTACAGGAATCGGCTTGGCTATCGCAAAAAAAATAGTTGACTTACATAAAGGGAAAATATGGATAGAATCAAAGTTGAATGAAGGAAGTACTTTTTATTTCACAATTCGTAAATCCTGATGAAAATTTTTAAATATGGAAACACTTGAATTAAAAAATCCTGAGATTCAGGAAATACAAATGCCCCTGAAAGATCATTTAGCTGCCATTGTTCAATCTTCTGATGATGCCATTATAAGCAAATCAATGGAAGGCATCATTATATATTGGAATAAAGGTGCTGAAAAAATATTAGGATATTCCTCCAAAGAAGTGTTAGGAAAATCCATCAACATTTTAGCGCCTTTTAAAAAAGACGAGCATAAAGAGATATTGGAAAAATATAAGCGGGGAGAAAAAATAGAGCATTTCGAAACCCAAAGGGTAAAAAAAGATGGTAGCATCATAGATGTGTCCTTAACGGTTTCTCCAATTTTTGATGATACTAAAAATATTGTTGGATTTTCAACCATTGCAAGGGATATTACAAAAAGTGTGCACTATTCACAATATGCACGGAGTTTGATAGAAGCCAGCCTCGATCCGCTTGTTACCATCAGTGCCGATGGAAAGATCACAGATGTGAATGAAGCTTCTGTGAAAGTCACCGGTGTTTCACGGGAAAAATTAATTGGTACCGACTTTTCAAATTATTTTACCGAGCCGCAAAAAGCCAGAGTAGGTTATCAACAGGTTTTTGAAAAAGGTTTTGTGGCAGATTATCCATTAACTATCAAACATAGAAATGGAAAGCTGACAGATGTACTTTATAATGCCTCCCTTTACAAAAATAGTCTGGGGAAAGTGTTAGGTGTTTTTGCAGCAGCCCGTGATATAACAGAACAAAAACAAGCATCTCAATATGCCCGCAGTTTAATTGAAGCCAGTCTGGACCCGCTTGTTACCATCAGCCCAGATGGAAAAATCACGGATGTAAACGAAGCTTCCGTAAAGGTAACAGGTGTTTCCCGCGAAAAATTAATCGGCACTGAT
>MEPB01000092.1:0-16231 GCA_001769385.1 Bacteroidetes bacterium RIFCSPLOWO2_12_FULL_35_15
TCCGCACTTGATTCAAATAACATGGCTGTATTTGATTTATCTATCAGATCATCAATCTCTTTTTCGGTATGCTCTTTATCACCCTTAAATTTTTTATATTGTGAAAAACAGTCTATCGCTTTATTATAATCTCTTGATAAATGATTAAGTCTTCCTAAATAATAATTACTTTCAGGATAAGAGGAAGCTGGTAATTTTTCAAAATATTTTTTTGATTCATTTCTGAATTTTTTTATTTCAAAATCACAAATACCAAGTTTATAATTTAGGTCATGGTCAGTAGAATCTACTATATACAGTTGATTATAGATTTTTAGCGCAGTTAAAAAATCACCAAATTCAAAAGCTTTATCAGCCTTAATCATCAGCTTTTTATTTTCACGCGAAGTTAACTGTGCCGGCATCGGCACAGAAACGATAAGCATCACAAGTATGATAAAATATTTTTTATCGAAGAAGTGTAACATCGCCTGTCTTATTAAATGTTTTTCCGTTATTTAATTTTATATATGCTTTCCATACATATACATCCTGTTGACAAATTTGTCCTCTGTAATAGCCATCCCAACCTTGTTTTATATCAAAGGTTTCGAAGATAAGTTCACCCCATCTGTTGAATATCTGTAGCTTAAAGTCTGTCACTCCTGTCGTGTATGGGAAAAACACGTCATTGCTTAAACTTGCAATATCATATGATCCACCGGAAGAACTAATTGAATTTGGTGTAAATACATTCGGGAAAATAACGTCTGCATTGGTCATTACTTCCGCATTTGCTGTATCTAAACAGCCATGTATGCTTGTTGCGATCAGTTGAATATTAAAAAAACCAACTGAAGTATATATATGTTGAGGACTAAAGCTTGTACTTACTCCACCATCGCCAAAACTCCAGTTATAACTATTTGCTCCGGCTGATTGGTTGGTACATATTAAAATATCATGAGGCAGATCAAGAGTAGTTGAATTAACTGAAAATGCTGCTATTGGTGATGAATAGGCATTTATAATAAGTGGTGCCGAAGAATTATTATTTGTACATCCACCACTTGTTGAAACTGTTAAATAAACCAAATAGGTTCCTGCTGAAGTATAAATGTGAACAGGGTTTTGTAATATGGAAGACGTTCCATCTCCAAAAGTCCAATACCAGGAGGTTATCGGGTCAGTTATATTTCCGGTTACAGAATTATCATAAAACTGAAGTGAGCTTGGAACGCAAATTTCATTCGTATCTGAAGTCAACATAACAGTTGGCTGCGGATTAAAAAGTATTTGAACCGAATCCATCACTGATGAACCACAGAAATTGGATACTGTTACAATATAGGTTGTTGGTTGTATTGGTGTAACAGTATAAGGGCCGGGGCCATTTCCTAATCCATTATTCCATTGATATGTCAATGGACCGGTAGTACCTGATGTTTGAACATAAACAGTAGTACTTTGTCCCGGACAGATCGGACTGCTTCCCAAAACTTGTACATTGGATGGCAACAGTGTAAAAACAAATGCTGTTACCGTGGTCGATTGACCTGCACATCCATTCTGATCATTCGCAAAAACAGTATACGTTGTTGTGGTTAGTGGAGATACAGTTAATGTTCCAGGAGTAGTAAAATTCTGTGGCAGCCAGGTATAGGAATAGTTCCCGGTTCCACCTGAAGCACTGGCTGTCAAAACTCCGGATTGCCCCAGACAAAGAGAATCATTCGCTCCTGCACTTGTTATTATTTGTGTAGGTTGAGTGAGTAAAAAATTATAGGAAATGTTACAGCCATTATTATCTGTTATCATTACCGTGTATGTTCCTGCAGTAAGATTGCTTGCAATATTAGTTGTTTGAATGGGATTTGTTGACCAGGAATAGACATAAGGAAATGTACCACCGGAACCAAGAACCGTGGCACTACCATTGGAAGCATTGTAACAGCTTGGATTTATGGATGTTACAATGGATGATACAAGTGATGTTGGCTGTGTAAGATTGACAGAAATTGATGCCACACAATTGAACAGATCGGTAACATTTACGGTATATGTTCCAACCGGAAGATTATTTATAGTTGCTGAATTAGATGCAATAGGCATCCAGGAATAGCTATAGGTCGGTGTTCCACCGGAAGGGGCAACAGTAATTGATCCATTGCTTCCATTATAACACGATACATTATTGGTTGAAGAAATTGAAATACTCAAGGGAGGTGGATCGCTGATTGTTGCAATTGCTGATGATCCACAACCTAAAGCATCAATAACAGTTACAGTATAATTACCAGCTGTTAATGTGGATGCCATTAAATTATTTCCACCAAAAGGTGACCAACTTATAGAATATGGCGCAGTTCCTTGACTGATATTCGCTGTTGCTGAACCATTATTCCCTCCAAAGCAGGATACATTTGTTGAAGATGCAATGGAAACCGTTGGCCCACTGATATTAGTCAATGTTGCAGTAAATGTAGCCGTACAATTTAACGCATCCGTAACTTGCAAAGTATAAGTGCCCGGTCCTACTCCACTTATTCCGGAAGTAGGTACCGAATTCGGAAGCCATAAATAACTGTATGGTCCTGTTCCTCCCGATAATTGAGAAGTTATATAGCCATTTGAAAATCCACAGGATGGATTCACAGTTGAAAGTGTTCCTGTAATTGGAGCAGGTTGATTAATCGTCAGGGATACATTGGTTTGGCAACCTAGAAAATCCGTAACCAAAACAAAATAGTTGCCTTGTGAAAGGCCTGTTGCTGTTTGACCTGTTCCCCCGGAAGGAAACCATTGATAGCTATATCCCGGGGTTCCTCCAACAGGATTAATCGTTGCTGTTCCATTTGAACCTCCATAACAGGATGTCGGAAATGCACTGCTTGTCCCAACTAATGCTTGCGAAGGCTGTGTAATTATAGCTATTGCTGATGTTGTACAACTTTTTGTGTCGGTAATGTTTACCGTGTAGGTACCATTAGAAAAACCTGTACCGGTTGGGCTATTTCCACCTAAAGGTAACCAATTGTAAGTATAAAAAGGTGTGCCCCCACTTACACTTACCGTTGCTGTCCCGTTATTCGACCCAAAGCAGCTTACATTCGTTGAAGATGTAATTGTTGCTGCTAATTGGTTAGGCTGATTGATAGTGTATGGCAAAGTTTTTACACATAAATTCGCATCCGTAACTTGAACCGTATAAGTGTTCGCGGAAAGATTACTAATTGTTGCACCCACACTTCCACCAGGCAACCATTGAAAGGTATAACCCGGTGTGCCACCCAATGCGCTTACTGAAGCACCTCCATTTGTTCCGGCATAACAACTTACATTACTTGTTACAACTGCTAAACTTAATAAAGGTGGTTGGGTGATGGCCGGACTTGTTGTTGCCAGAGATTGACACCCTAAGGAATCTGAGACCGTAACAGTATATGTGCCTGCTATCAAGCCCGTTGCTGTTGGACCTGTTCCTCCATAAGGTGCCCAACTATAAGTTAAAGAACCTGTTCCACCTGAAACCGAGGTTGATGCAGAACCATTTGCTCCGCCATAACAGGAAACATTTGTTGATGACATTATGGTTACACTCGGCCCAACATTATCATTTACATTTACCCATTGTGATACACTACAACCATTTGCATCGGTAACAGAAACGGTATATGCTCCTGAAAGCAAACCTGTGGCATTTGAATTTGTTCCTCCAACAGGGGACCAACTATAACTGAAAGGACTTGTTCCACCTGTTATTGAAACGGATGCCATCCCATTGGCCATACTGCAATTTGAATTTACTGTTGAAGTTGTTGCAACTATCTGTGGAGGTTGCGTGACTGTTACGGTATTGCTTGCTACGCAACCTTGTGCATCCGTTGTTGTTACGGTATAAGTTCCTGCTGCCTGGCTGCTTACATTTTGAGTGTTCACATTCCCCGGCATCCAATTATAAGTATAGGGAGATGTCCCTCCTATGGCAACAGATGAAAGGGTTCCATTGCCTCCTGCATAACAAGATGTGGTTGTTGAAGAGCCTATCACTAAAAGCGGACTTGCCGGCTGAATTATTGAAAGATTATTTTGTACCTGGCAACCATTATTATCGGTCACTGTAATGATATAGTTACCTGCTGCAATATTACTTAAAGTAGTTGCAGTTATATTTCCAGGAGTCCACATATAACTATAGCTTTGTGTTCCACCGGTGGCTATTGCTGTTACAGATCCATTTGTTCCTCCATAGCAACTTACGTTTACCTGATTAATGAAACTTACAGCTAATGTTGAAGGCTCACTTATTGTTGCAAATGCATTAGTGGTGCATCCTTTGGAATCAGTAACGGTTAAAGTATATGTCCCGCTTGCTAAATTTGAAAGACTATTTGTTATTTGGTTACCAGGCTGCCATGAATAAGAGTAATTAAGTGTTCCTCCTGATACAACTGCCGTAGCTGTTCCATTATTCATATTATTACAGGTTTCATTGGTACTCGTTATGCTTGAAGTTAATTGGGTAGGTTGTGTCACGGTAGCAGTACTTGATTGCGCACATCCTTTGGAATCTACAACAGTTAAAGTATAAGTACCTGCTACCGCGTTTGATAAATCAGGACTTGTTGCTCCAATTGGATTCCAATTATAGCTATAAGGTATTGTACCTCCCGATATGGTGGAAATTATCGAACCTGAATTTCCACCAAAACAATTAACAGCTGAAGCTGTTAATGAAATATTTAAAGGTAATGGTTGCGTAATCTGGTAATTATATGTCGCTGTGCATCCTTTTGAATCTGTTACAGTCACTGTATATGTCCCAGCAGGCTTTCCAATTAAAGATGCCGAGGTTTGACTGCCCGGTTGCCACAAATAAGTATAAGGGGCTGTACCCCCACCTACAGTTGTTGAAATGCTTCCATTACTCCCTCCTGAACAAGATACATTTGTAATTATTGAACTTAGTACCAGTGGTAATGGTTGGGTAATGGTTGCTGATATTTGTGAAATACAGCCGATAGCATCTTCTACCGTTAATGAATAGGTTCCTATTCCCAGATTACTTGCTGTTGCCGATGTTTGTACCGGGATCGTATTCCAAAAATAAGTAAATGGACCTGTTCCATTTAAAATGCTTACAGCTATTGAGCCATTGGTTCCTCCATAACAACTCACATTTGTTGTTATAATGGAATCTACACCTGAAAAATCAGAAAAATTTATCCTTACAATATCGGATGCCCCTGGACATGTTCCATTACCTGTTGTGGTGAGTGTAAGATTTACTGAACCAAATGCAATTTCTGCGGCAGTTGGAATATATGTTGCATTAAGGGTTGTATTATTCGGGCTGAATACACCTGCACCACCTGACCAGACTCCTCCGCTGGCACCTAATACAGCCCCGTTTAAAATTGCTACCGGAGCTGTTTGTGAACAAACTGTTTGATCCGAACCTGCGATGGCAGTGATTGTTACTGAAAAGGAAGTGACTGTAACTGAATTATTTGTAGGAGGACACCCGGACACATCAGAAAGCTGAACGGAATAGGTTCCTGCTCCCACAGTTATTGCTGATGACGGATTTCCGGTGTTCCATAAATAAGTATATGGAGGTGTTCCTCCACTTGCAACAGCAGTAATAGTTGTAGAAGTTTGTCCAAAGCAAACAGTAGGCAAAAGTGGAATAATATCAACAGCAAGTGTTGGATTAAAAGTTACTCGTATTGTATCGCATACATCATTAAAATCACACAATGAAACATCTTGTCCACAAACCACAAAATCAACATAGGGAGGAGGGTTTAAGCCTGGGGTTACAACAGGGTTCAGACAATTACTTGTACATGACAAATAACTATTATAAGCTCCGATAGCTCCCGGATAAACGGAATACCATGCAACAGTAGAAAGGTTATAACCTACTGCGGAAATCTGGCCAATGCAACCATCATTGATTACAATGCTATTACCTCCTATAGCAGCAGGAATGGAAGTTATTGCGTAAACATTTTCATTATTCCCGGGTTTACAAAATGTTAATACGTGTGGTCCTGTCCCTGATAAACAAATTGCCTGCCCTAAGGGAGTTGGAGGGCCACAGTTGATCTGATAGAACAGAGCACCTCCTGGTATCGCTCCTGAAACAATATTGAAATTTATTCCGGCAGCAGCAGGATCCAGCGTTATTATAAAATCAAGACAGTTAGCCGGTGGACTTGTTCCACAGCAGTTACCGGTTCTAATAACACTAGGACTATTCCATGTACCAGCGGGAGAACCCGTAAGATCGACATTGAATACAGGCACAGTCGGCCCGCATTGTGAATAGGATTTAACTATAAAAAATAAAGAAAAACAAATAAAAAATAAATATGATCTAGGCTTAACAATCTGTTTTAGTCTATAAACAAGCCTCTCACAAGAACTGTGGAGTATAATTTTATTAAAATTAATAATGCGTATTTTCATTGCATAGAAAGTAAAATTCAAATCAACGTGACAAAGCTACAATCCATATTTGCGGAGGGAAATGATTGTTTTCATTAAAAAGAGTGCTCAAAATCATTAAAAAGAAATAAACAAAAAAAGCCCCATTCACATAAGTGATGGAGCTTAAAAAGCAGTATTGCTTTTTACCTTCTCTTAGCATTGAAACCAAAAGAAGCTCCCATTCTTATTCCATCTTTATTTGGAACAACATAAATATTCACAGGAATATTTAGTTTACCTGATTTGAATGTTTTGCCTGCTGCAACAATAAAACCGGCTTGCAATTCATATGCTCCCCTACTATCCAGTCGTTTCTCGATTCGGTAAGGATTTGATTGTGTGGAGTCCGTCCAATCATTTTGCAAATGCCAATTCTGATCATTGTCGTAATAGCCATTTGCTTTATTGATAAGTCCAAATGTTGGTCCAAATGCTATTTCCCAACCGTGTTTATTATTTCTGAACCCATTCATAATGGTTATACTTGGAATAAATACATTTTGATTAAATCCGGAAACGGTCGGTAAAAACTCAAATAATGCCTGATAATTCCCTTCATTTAAATATTGAACTTCAAATTGATAACCAAATTGAAACATTATTGGATATGTTCCATAACCACCTTCGTTATGTGGTTTTTGTAAAATACGCGCTGCTTCTCCTGTAAAATAAGCAAAGCCGCTTCTCGGACCGGATAAATTAACGCTTGATGAGTTGGGATTATTTACCGAGCTTTCAAAATTATTTCTTTTTGTCAGATAAGTTAACAGAGGTTCTTCAACCGGTTTGCCAAACATTTGGCGAACAGATATTTTCACCATGGATTGCAGATCTTTTGGTAAATTCAAATACTCGTTCACTTGCGTTTTTTCAATAGTAGCTGTTTTTACATCGATCAACCGAAAAGTAGCCACCACTGTTTCCCCAATCAACTCAACACTTCCTGTAAACATTTTATCCGAATGGATCAAGCTGCCAATTTCTACCAAACAAATTTTACCATAACAATTATTGATGTTTAATTTGTTTTTTTCTACCACATATGAAACATCATATCTGTCCATAACTTCGAATGTATCCAGCTTTTCCAATTCAATCCGAACCATGTTTCCCATTTGTGTCGGGTCATTTCCTAAGCCTTTGGTATCAATATTTAAAACAGATACCGTTGGTTTGTTTTCATTTTTTTCCAAAGATATTTCTTGAGCATTAACTGAAAAGCCAAATGCGATAAACAAGATAAATAGCGACCATTTTTTTACTCCCAACACTGATGAGTACAGATTAAATGTTTGTTTACAATATTTTTCCAGAACGTTCAGGTTTAAAAATAAAAGTAAATTTTCTGTTGAGATTTTTTCTGATTTGACTGATTCATTGAATGAATTCAGCTTAGATATTTTGTTTTTTGTTTTCATGATTTGTTTATTTTTAATTATTTTGATTGTATAAACGCAAAGCAATTTCATTGTGTTTGTGACGATAATTTTCTAAAGTAATAGATGTAGTTAAACAGACAGCACTAAATGCAATCAAAGAGAATCCAAAATTTTCCATTTTTTTTGCATTTATTTGTGAATTATAAATGCTCCCTGAGGAAACTACGGCAACAGCACCAACCGCAACAGCAGGAATACCAATGATACAAACAGGTTGAAATGCCTTCGCTAATTTTGATTTTCGGATATGCATATTGATCTCGGGATTATTAGCGTGTTTCATTACAGCCAGGATCTTACTTTCATTGTATAAAGTATTATCCATAAAATAAGACCTCCCTTCTTTAACTATTTTAGGTTGTTTTGTTGCTTTAGGGATAATATAATTGGGTTCTTGTTTCTCAATTTTTTGTATTGCTTTGAACCAAGGTTTTATTTCGGCAAAACTATCGATCAAGCCATTTTTATATTTAATTAATTTAACATCTTCTTTATTCACAATATAAACCGGACCATCCGTATTTTCAATCTTCTTATATTTTATTTCCAATGGGGAAATTTCTAATACCTTACTAATAATTAAACTTCCGTTTCTAAAATGTAATGTGTCTTGTGACAGCGCAAGAATTGTGATTGAATTAAGAGCAGATGCCATTAGCATTCTTAGTACTTTATTATTCCCGGTTTTCATAATATTTGATTTTTTTAATAAAAATTTAAATTGTGTTCCAGACCAAAATATTATTTACAAATTCTTGAATGTTCACTTTGCTTGCAAAACTTACTGTTGCAGAAATCATGAAAGTGATAAAACAACACAGAACTATAGTTCTTGTTTTTGAGATCCTGGTGATTGTTTGAGTTTCCATTTCTTTAGTTTTTTATAATGAAATTGTTAAACCTATATTTATATCAACTCTGACTCTAATTGTTGGTATTGAACTAATATTCGAAATTGTAAACAGGTGAATTCCTTTTCCATCCAATACATCTACTGAAAAAGTGGGATTATACTTTTTAAATTTTTTATGATTTTCGAAACGCGCTTTTAAAGAATTTAAATTGATGCCAGAACTTTTTTCTGATCTTACTTTTTTTGAATATTCGGATGGGGTATCAAATTGCTTTACAAATGGAGTTTGTGATCTCAGATCAATACTTAAAAGAATAATTGCAGCTATTATTAATTGTATGGTGTATTTCGTTTTCATTTCTTTTTATTTCTGAAACAAAATTACATTGACTTCAGTACCAGAAGAAACGGAACTCCGCTGCTGACAATTGATTTATAGCAGGACTTGCAAAAAAACAGTTGGAATCAGATGGCTGGAATCACGAAATTTGCAATTTTTGCAAATACATTTTGTACTTTTATGAATAATTGCAAATAATAGCTTATTCAATAATTACTTTATGCGAAATTATTATGGCTAAAAAAACACAGGAATCAGCTCAATCGAAATTAATGCAACGATTAAAGGAAGCACTTCCTTCGAACCTTTCATTGGTTGACGAATTGGCTGATCTATTAGAAGTTAGTAATGATAGCGCATACAGGCGCCTGCGTGGTGAAACTGCATTGAGTATTGAAGAAATTGCAGCTATCTGCAAACACTTTAGCCTTTCATTTGATGCCTTTGTAAATAGTAACGACAACGGTTTGGTAACCTTTTCCTACCATCAATTAAACAGTCACGTTAATTCCTATAAAGATTATTTGGTAAATATCCATAACGATCTTGGCAAAATCATTCAATTTGAAGACAAACAAATTATTTATGCCGCTGAAGATGTACCAATTTTCCACCATTTTTATCATCCCGAACTAACTGCATTTAAAATATTCTATTGGAACAAATCCATATTAAATGCAAAAGGATTCGAAGAAAATAAATTTGACAAAAACCTTGTTGATATTGAATTGATAAATATCGCTGCTGAAATTTTAGATCGCTATTCAAAAATCCCTTCCATTGAAATCTGGAGTGATGATACAGTTAACAGTACCATTAAACAAATTGAATTTTATTGGGATTCAGGGATTTTTAAAAACAAAGATGACGCTTTATTAATTTTAGAACAGGTTTCTCAAATGCTTGATAGAATAAAGAAACAAGCAGAACTAAATATTAAAATTGATAGAGAAAACAAACCGGTAAGTACCGAAAATAATTACTCCCTGTATCATAGCGATGTAATGATCGGCAACAATTGTATTTTAGTAAACATGGGAAAAACTCAGGCAACTTATCTCTCCTACCATACGTTTAATGCAATGCTGACCACCAATGCAAACTATTGTAACGAAACCGATCTGTGGCTGAAAAATTTAATTCGCAAATCAAATTTAATTAGTGGTGTAGCTGAAAAACAACGTTACCGGTATTTTAAACGAATTGAAGATGTCCTAAAAAAATTAAAAGAAAAAATTGAAAATGAATAGTTTTATTTAAAATCAAATTCATTTCTCGCGAAAGGAATTGAAAAGAGAAATCTCATTTTAATAAAATTAATAATAAAATTATTCAGGATCAAAATGACTAAAATTTTATTGATAAAAACTTGAAAACAAAACTTACACATCCAATATTTAAAATTATTTCTGATTGTGCTGATGAAATGAACATTCCTGCTTACGTTATTGGAGGCTGGGTGCGCGATTTACTGTTAAACCGACCTTGTAAAGATATTGATATTGTTGCGATTGGCAGTGGAATTGAATTAGCTGAACGTGTTGCAAAAAAACTAGGAAATAAATTCCATGTGAATGTTTATAAAAATTTTGGAACAGCGCAAATTGCTTATGAAGATTATGATGTTGAATTTGTGGGTGCTCGTAAAGAATCCTACCGTTCCGAAAGTCGTAAACCAATTGTAGAAAACGGCACGTTAGAAGACGATCAAAATCGCAGAGATTTTACAATTAATGCCCTGGCAATTTCATTGAGTTCAAAAAACTATGGTGAATTGCTTGATCCCTTTAATGGAATTAAGGATATGGAATCAAAAATCATTCGTACACCATTGGATCCTGATGTAACTTATTCTGATGACCCTTTGCGAATGATGCGTGCCATAAGGTTTTCAACACAGTTGAATTATACAATAGCAGCCAATTCAATTGCAAGTATCACGAAAAACAAAGATCGGATCAAAATTATTTCTAAAGAACGTATTACTGATGAGTTGAATAAGATAATCCTTGCTCCCATTCCATCCATTGGTTTTAAATTGTTGTTCGATACCGGATTGTTACAAATTATTTTTCCTGAAATGCAAGCTTTGTATGGCATTGAAATACGGGATAGAAAATCTCATAAAGATAATTTTTATCACACGCTTGAAGTGCTCGATAATATTTGCAAAACAACTGATGACTTGTGGCTGAGATGGGCGGCCATTTTGCATGATATCGCCAAACCTCCGACCAAACGTTTTGAAGAGGATCATGGCTGGACATTTCACGGGCACGAAGACAAAGGATCACGAATGGTTCCTAAAATTTTTGCTGATCTAAAACTTCCTTTGAATGAAAAGATGAAGTATGTTCAAAAATTAGTTCTTCTTCATTTACGCCCAATAGTACTTGCTAAAAGTGAAGTAACAGATAGCGCCATTCGCAGATTGCTTTTTGAAGCCGGTGATGATATTGATGATCTGATGAAATTATGTGAAGCTGATATCACTTCAAAAAACGAATATAAAGTTCAGAAATATTTAAAGAATTTTGAATTGGTTCGTCAAAAATTAAAAGAAGTTGAAGAAAAAGATAACATCCGCAATTGGCAACCACCAATAAGCGGTGAAGATATTATGAAAGCTTTTAATATTAAGGCAGGACCTGAAGTAGGTATTATTAAAAATGCCATCCGCGAAGCTATTCTGGATGGGATCATAAAAAATGATCACAAGGAAGCCTATAATTTTATGCTTGAAAAAGGAAAAGAAATTGGGTTACACTAAACATTTTTAGGAATATTTATTGAAGCTAAGATCACAATTTGGCTACTGTTTTCATTTTATTTTTAAAAATATTATTTTCCAATAACTTTAAATTCAGTACGTCTGTTTTTAGCGCGGTTCTCATCGGAATCATTTTTCACTTTTGGTTTGTTATCACCATAACCTTTGTAGGTCAATCGCTTCGTATCAATCCCATTTGCACTTAAATAATCATAAACTGCTTTAGCGCGATTTTGTGATAAGGTTAAATTCATTTTTTTATCCCCAATATTATCGGTATGCCCGCTTAATTCAATGCGCAAGGTTTTGTTTAAAGTTAAAAACGAAACCAATTTATTCAACTCCACTTTTGATTTTTCTTTCAGATCAAATTTTGCAGTTTCGAAAAACACATTTTTTAATTCTACGATGCTCCCTGTATCTATTGGTTGAAGTGGAACATCCATTAAATAAGGTTTTGAGAAATCTTTTAGTTCTTTTAATGAATAATTTTCAGAATAGAATAAATATCCCGGTTGAGTAACATTCAATGCATAATCTTTATCCACAGGAAGTGTTACTAAAAACTCCCCATTGCCACTGTTAGCATCGGATACGATCATTTGTTTTGCTGTGGCAAGGTCGATCAATTCAAAATGTGCGCCAAGCGGTGCTTTTGTTTTTGCATCATAAACTTTTCCTTTCAAATATGTAATTTTATCAGGCCGAACCGCATCATACAAATCAAACTGATACAAATCCAATCCACCAAAACCTCCTACTCTGTTACTTGCAAAATAAGCCAGATCACCGGCACCATTTACCAATAAACTATTTTCATCACCATTCGTATTTATCGGATAGCCTAAATTAACAGGCTCTTCCCACTCTCCTTTTTCATTTTTTCGAATCACATAAATATCTAATCCTCCCATTCCTACTTGTCCGTTAGAACTAAAATAAAGAGTTTTGCCATCCGGATGAATAAAAACCGATTCTTCTTTTCCCTGAGTATTTATTTTTGATCCAATGTTTAAAGGTGCTCCCCAACTTCCATCCTCTTTTAAAACAGAATAATAAATATCTGAACTTCCCAGTCCTCCAGGGCGATTACTCACAAAATACAATGTTTTTCCATCAGCAGAAAACGATGGCTGAGTTTCCCAATACTTTGAGTTAATGATTGGCCCAACATTGTATGGTCGCGACCAGGCATTACTAACTTTTTGGGAATAAAAAATATCACAGCTTCCATAACCTTTTCGGTTGGGACCATACGAATTATCAATTTCGGCACAAGCGGTAAAAAACAAGATCTGCCCATCAGCTGAAAATCCGGGTGCTCCCTCGTTTCCGGAAGTATTAATTCCTGAAACAAATTTTGCAGGAGACCAAACCCCATTTATTTTTTGGCTTACCAAAAAATCTTCTTGCATTGGAAATTGTTCTGTCCGATTATTTCTAGTGTATAAAAAGGTTTGGTCATCAGCAGTAACTGCCGGAAAATACTCATCAAGATTAGAATTGATAGCTTCCCCCATATTTTTTGGATTAAATGGAACAGGATTTTTTATTGCAGAAATTGAAAAATTGCAATTCGCCAATTGATGTTCGGCCATTTCTTTCCAATCAGGATTAAGGTTTTGATATTTCAAATAGGTTTCATAATCTTTTTTTGCTTCCTCATATTTACCTGTGGTCATTTCGATATTAGCAAGTAAGAAATATGTTTTTTTATCAAATTTCGGGTTGATCTGTATAGCCTTCATATATTCATCAATAGACTGTTGCAGTTCCCGTGCTTCTGCATATATTTCAGCTAATAAAAGATGTGGTTCAATAAATAAAGGATCCTTTTCAATTGCTTTTGCCAGTTCTTCTTTTGCTTTTATATCATTGCGTGCATTAAAATATTTTAATGCAGCCTCAAATGAAGCAATTGCCTTTTTATTTTTAGTGGTGTATTCACCCGGAGGTAATTGTGCTTTACAGGAGAATATAATCAATAACAGAAAAGAAAGTGCTAAAATGTTTTTCATCAGTATTAACTTTGTTTGAATATTTTTGTTTTTTGTGCGTTTCCCTGCGGGTCGGGCTATTCGCTGCAATCTTTTGTTCGTACCTCTCAAAAGGATTTTCGCTGCTATCCCTAACGCGAAACTTCTAATTTCAATTATCATTCCATTATGGAATATTCATGTATTTATGCGTTTGTAATGAAACTTTCCATTTTGGATTTGCCATTACATAGTCCACAAGTAAAGGCATCATTTCCTTTGATCTGCTCCATTCGGGCTGCAGAAAAAGAATACAATCTTTAGTTACAAATTGAGCATTTTGTTCGGCCCAATCAAAATCATTTTTATTGTGAATGATGACTTTCAATTCATTTGCTTTCGAATAATTTTCTTTCAAAGGCGGACTTGTTTTCTTAGGAGAAAGACATATCCAATCCCAGATGCCGGTCAAATGATATGCTCCGGAGGTTTCAACAAATGTTTGAATTCCTTTACGAATAAATTGTTTGGTAATATAATCCATATTGTACATGCTTGGTTCACCACCTGTAACAACAACTGCTTTTCCAGGGAATTTTGCTGCATTTTCAACAATCAGATCAGCGCTTGTCAGGGGATGCAAACTTGCATCCCAACTTTCCTTTACATCACACCAATGGCAACCAACATCACATCCCCCTACACGAATAAAATAAGCAGGCTTCCCGGTATGAAATCCTTCGCCCTGAATAGTGTAAAATTCTTCCATCAAAGGCAATTCAAGACCTTGCTCCAATAATGTTTTATTTTGTTTTGTTTCCAATTTAATCATTTTTTAATTGAACGCAGATTTTTATGATTCTTATGATTTACGCGGATTATAAAATCATATTTTATCATTAAAAACATTGTTCAGGATTTATATAAAAAATTGAACACAATTTTTTTGATCTTTCTGATTTTCGCAGATAAAAAATCATATTTCCTTTTAAAAATCATAAAAATCCGCGTTTTATATTTCCAATATTAAAAGCTCAAATGCCAAGGGATCAAAGGTTTCTTTTAATTCAGAGATGAAGTGTTTTCCATATTTTAAATAATAAGGAGAGAAGTTTTCAAATCGTTCTTGTAAAGATCCGTCAGGAAAATATTTATCTTTTATTTTTTTTATCTGATTGATATTTATTTCTTGTTTTTGTTTTTCTGAACGAAGTAATTTAGCCTCAATATTTTTGAGTGAATTAAGACCTTTTTGCAATTCTGCCTCTACACTTGCTTTTAATGTTGCGTCAACAGCAATTGCTTTCGCAGAAATTTCAGAAAATAAATCAGAAAGTTTTTCTTGCTCTTTATTTAATGATAGTTCCGAAGTTGAATTTTTACTTACAAATTCTTTTAACAAACTATCTGTATCCTTAAAAATATCTGCAACAGTAAAACCTAATTTTTGCAATTGTTGATTTGTTTTTTCATCATTCAACAATGCAAAGTTACGGGGGATCAAAACAGGAAATGTGATCTTATGATGATCGAACATTGCTTTATATTCCAGCCAATATGCAATTTCCCCTGGGCCACCGACATAAGCCAGATTTGGCAATATTTTTTGCTGATACATCGGTCGTAAAACAACATTCGGGCTGAATCGTTCAGGATGCTCTTTTAATTCAACAGCTAAAGTTTCGGAGGTAAATCTATTTTTTTCGATTCGAACTCTATCTTCATTTGTCAAATAAAAACAATTAATTTCGCGAGGGTTAACCTGTGGCTTTACTCCTGTTTTTTCTAATTCGGAGATTGTTTGACTTACGATCTTATAATTGGTATTGTTTAAAATATCGTCTTTTAAAATATCTAAAAACTCTGCTTTCAATCGGGCATCATCTGCATCAATGATTACTAATCCGAATTCACCAAAGAGTTGATGAACCAAATACCGTGTAGCATCAGCCATATCTGATTTTTTTAAATAGGCATCACTAAAAAGCTGAATTAGTTCATTTGCATTTTGAGAATCCCCTAAAATTTGTTTTAATTCTTCAATTATAACATTCAAGGAATCCGTTTTTAATCTTCCAACAGCTCCTTTTGCTTCCGGATTAATCCAGTTCACTTTTTTTCCAAACAAATTAATTGATCTTACCTCTTCAAAATCATGATCTTCGGATGCCATCCAATATACGGGTACAAAATTAAAATCAGGATAATTTTTCTTTAGTGTTTCAGAAAGATTTATAGTAGAAATTATTTTGTAGATAAAATACAAAGGTCCGGTAAAAAGGCATAATTGGTGTCCGGTACAGACGGTGAAGGTGTTTTTGTTTACTAGTAAATCTAAATTGGGATTTTTGATATTGGATTTTTGATATTGGCCCTTCA
>MEPB01000092.1:16242-24660 GCA_001769385.1 Bacteroidetes bacterium RIFCSPLOWO2_12_FULL_35_15
ATTGGCCCTTCAGAACTTCAACCAAAACACCACGATTAATCAGTTCTTTACTTTTATCCCCAATAACTTTTTTGAATGACTCCATTTTGGGCTCATACGTATAGAAAGGACGCAATGAACTATCTCCATTGATGTAATCAACGATTAATTTTGAAAATTGACCAGTTTCCGCTAATGGTATTTTAGATTTTTTGAAAGCCATCGTAAGTATGCAAAGTTAATATAATACCATTTACTCAATTAGTTTTAGTTTAATGAAAAATCACTTTAAAAAAATGCGAAACCACAAGCATGGAAAAAAGTAAAAAAACACAATACATAGGCAGAACTTTAAACATAGGCTATGTGAAACCCTTATTTGAAGGGTTATCACCTCCTTCTAACCTATTCAATGTGGTTAACTTTTTTCCCACATGCGCAAAATGATACTAAAAAAGAAAGTAAATTTGTCAAAAAGCATTGCAATGGAAAATCAAGAACATAAAAACCCCTGGACAACTTTAAAATCAGAAAAAATTTATGATTCGCCTTGGATCGGCCTTACAAAGCATGATGTATTAAATCCGAGTGGCAACCCAGGAACTTATTCTGTTGTCCATTTTAAAAATATGGCCTTAGGTATTTTACCGCTTGATAAGGATCATAATACCTGGATTGTTGGTCAATACCGTTATCCGATTAATCAATATTCATGGGAAATTCCGGAAGGTGGAGGAAAATGGGATGTTGCTCCATTGGATTCGGCTAAACGTGAATTGTTAGAAGAAACTGGTATTACAGCCAATAAATGGACAAAAATCCAGGAATTGCATTTAAGTAATTCGGCAAGTGATGAGTTTGGTATTTTATATATCGCACAAGACTTAAGTTTCGGGGAATCCGAACCGGAAGATGATGAGCAATTAGAAGTGCGAAAACTTCATTTTGACGAACTCTATAAAATGGTTGAAAATGGAGAAATTACAGATAGCTTAACTGTTGTCCTTGTTCTGAAAACAAAATTAATGATCCTGGAAAATAAAATTTAAAATACCAAACATTCCTCTTCGACACATTTAAATTGAAAAGGAAGATCAATCATGTGGGCATAATCATGACCTGCTTCTAATATATCATCATCTTCATAATACCATGTTACTGTCACAGAATTCCCTGTTTTAGGAATCTCCAATAATTTATAGAACATGAATAAAAACATTTTTGAAGAAGAAATATTAAAATATCTCATATTGAAAGTAAAATGAGTGGTGTGATGTGGTGCTCTAACATAATCATCAAGTAAATCAAGTACATTTTGATAAAACTCTTTTCCATCTTCAGGCAATGATACTCCCTTTATTTCAAAAATTCCTGTACTCTTATCAATAATTATTTCGGGATATTTGTCTGTATAATCTTTTATTAAACCTTTCATTTATATTTTAATTAATTATTAATTACTCCTAAAATTAATTGCTTAATCACCACAAAATTAATGTCATAAAAGCATTATTAGTATGAGTAGCATCAAAATTCATTTTGATTGTCCTCACTTAGAGGAATCAAATAACAAATGAATATTAATTTATAATTATGGGAGGGCACAAAAATTATTTTTGTAAAACATCACCAAACAGATCATAATCTTCAGCCGAAGTAATTTTCACATTTGCAAAATCCCCAACTCGAACAAAATGATCAGCAGCTTTTACAAGTACTTCATTATCTACCTCGGGAGAATCAAATTCGGTACGACCGATAAAATAATCTCCTTCTTTTTTATCGAACAACACTTTATATGTTTTACCGATCTTCTTTTGATTTAACTCGAATGAAACCCCTTGCTGTAAAGACATTACAGCTTCCGTACGTGCTTGTTTTACTTTTGCAGCAACATTGTCCTTCAATAAAAAAGCACTTGTATTTTCTTCGTGTGAGTATCCAAATATCCCTAAGCGTTCAAAGCGGGTTTGTTCGATCCATTCTAACATTTCTTCGTGATCTTTTTTTGTCTCACCGGGGTAACCGGCAATTAAAGTAGTTCTGATCGCAATACCGGGAACTTTTGCACGTATCTCATTTACCAGATCAATGGTTTTTTTCTTGGTAGTTCCTCTGCGCATACTCGCCAACATATTATCTGTAATGTGTTGCAAAGGCATATCCAGATACTTGCAAATATTTTTTCGTTCGTTCATTACATCTAATACATCCATCGGAAAACCTGCAGGAAACGCATAATGTAAACGAATCCATTCAATTCCATCCACATCTGAAAGATGTTTTAATAATTCTGAAAGGTTTCTTTTTTTATAAATATCCAAACCATAATACGTGAGATCCTGTGCAATCAGCATCAATTCTTTTGTTCCATTCTTGGCAAGAAGCTTTGCTTCTTTAACAAGATCTTCAATTGATCTGGAAATATGTCCGCCACGCATCAATGGTATGGCACAGAACGAGCAGGGGCGGTCGCAACCCTCTGAAATTTTGAAATAGGAATAATGATGTGGAGTTGTTAAAAGACGTTCCCCAACTAATTCGTGCTTATAGTCTGCTTTTAATGTTTTTAATAAACGTGGTAATTCACGTGTTCCGAAATAACCATCTATGTTAGGAATTTCTTTTTCCAGATCAGGTTTATAACGTTCGCTCAAACATCCGGTAACATAAACTTTGTCCACCAGGCCAGCAGTTTTCGCCTCCGAATAACGCAAAATAGTATCAATACTTTCTTGTTTTGCATTGTCGATAAATCCGCAGGTATTAATAATTACAATGCTTGCATCGTCAGTGGTGCTTTCATGTTCAACATCAAACTTATTAGCTTTTAATTGTCCCATCAATACTTCACTGTCCACAATATTTTTGGAACAACCAAGCGTAACAACATTGACCTTATTTTTTTTTAATGTTTTAGTTTTCAATTTTATTTAAATTATAGTACGACAAAGATAACTATACTGCTTTTAATACCAATTACAAATATATTTTGGTTCAACAAATTCCCGCGCACAGTCTTCGACAAACTCTGACGGACTTCGCACATTGGAACATTTTATAAATATAGTTGGTATAATAAGTATGGTAATTAAAATGATTGAGAAATTGTTTAATTTTTATACAAAAAAATTCATCTCTCCTCTGTTCAGATATTTCGCTATGCTCAATATGACAAAACCCTGCAATGTCATTCTTGTTGAAATGAAGAATCTCTATTAAAAAAAATTATAAAATTTAAACGCATCTGAATTTATATTTTTATTCCCATTAAAAGAATATCATCCACCTGATCCAGACTACCTTTCCAGGTTTCTATCTTATCATTCAGAATTTCTTGTTGTTGCTGCATTGGAAATTTATGTATAGAAAGTAATACTTCCTGCAGCTGTGAATATTTGAATTTTTTGCCTTTACTTCCACCAAACTGATCAGCATATCCATCCGTAAAAAGATAAATGGTATCACCTTTTTTCAGATCGATCGAATTTAGATTGAAATTATTTTTTTTACCAAAATGCATCCCAACGGGCATTTTATCTGCTTTAAATTCAATAATGGAACTTTTTTCCTGTTCATCTCTAATGATCCATATCGGGTTGTTAGCACAAGCAAAATCCATTTTTAAATTTTCAAAATCAAAACGACAAAATACGGCATCCATTCCATCTTTTCTTTCCTCCTCCGTACCTTCCGGATTGAGCGCCTTGATAATATCTTCACGTACCTGATTCAACACCAGATCTGGCTGAATAATTTTTTTCTCATTTATTGTTTCATTTAATTTTGTAATGTTCAGTAAACTCATAAAGGCCCCGGGAACTCCATGCCCCGTACAATCACAAACAGCAACAAGAAAATGAGAATTTACCTGTTCTGCCCAATAAAAATCTCCACTAACAATATCTTTTGGTTTGTATAACAAAAAAAACTCGTTTAGATTTTTATTTAATAACGTATCAGAAGCCATCAATGCTCTTTGTATTTTTTTAGCATAATGCATAGAATCTCTGATGTCTTTATTTTTTTCTTCCAACTCCAATCGTTGAAAATTTATTTCATTGTTAAATGCAACATTCTCTGTTTTAAATTGTTTCATGATCAGAAAGATCAAGAAACCTGTAAAAACTATGCTTGAAAGCCCAATACCTTCAATGATCATATTGGTAGGATATTGAGGTTTAAAGATCTGGAAAAGGACCATCAACACTATCAAAACAGACATTGATAAAATGAAATAGGTAATGATAATTTTTAGTGAATCAAATAAGGCTATTGCTGCCAGGGGCATAAAGAGCAAATAGATATGAATCTCTGATTTTTCTCCAAGAACCATAGCACTTGCAAAAAGAAATAGAAAACTTGAAATATAAACAAAATGAAATGCTGCATTCGATTGCTTTTTATGAACAAGAAATAGTCCGAACAGCAAAGCAAAAAATTCAAAAATGGTTAAGTATGAAGCGTTGTAATAATGATAGAAGCCAAACAGAAAGGTGTTAAATACAGCTATGACAGAGACAAAAAAGCAAGAAACATTAAAAATTCGAATTTTATTTTGTCGGTTGAATGGGAGATCAGAAGTGATACCCAGATGAACCAAAAAATTAATTTTTTTTAACATCCCAACAGAATTTCGTAAAGTTTTTAGATTGGAATAAATATAAGATTATTGTTTAAAAAGGCTATCAACAAACTCGTGCTTATTGAATACTTGCAGGTCTTCCATCTTTTCTCCTACCCCAATATATTTCACAGGAATTTTAAATGAGTCCGAAATACCAATTACAACGCCACCTTTAGCAGTACCATCCAATTTTGTTAATGCCAGTGCATTTACGTTTGTAGCTGCAGTAAACTGTTTGCATTGTTCAATAGCATTCTGACCGGTAGATGCATCCAAAACCAACAATATTTCATGTGGTGCATCCGGAATGATCTTTTGCATAACATTTTTAATTTTCGTAAGCTCATTCATTAAATTAATTTTGTTGTGCAAACGTCCGGCAGTATCAATGATCACAACATCAACATTTTTAGCAACAGCAGATGTAAGCGTGTCAAAAGCCACAGAAGCAGGATCGGCATTCATTCCTTGTGAAACAAGTGAGGCACCGGTTCTTTCTGCCCATATTTTTATCTGATCTACAGCAGCAGCACGGAAAGTATCAGCAGCACCTATCACCACACTTTTCCCTGATTTGATAAATTGATGAGAGAGTTTGCCGATAGTTGTGGTTTTCCCCACTCCATTCACTCCTACAACCATTATTACATAAGGTTTTTTATCAGAAGGCAAATCAAAATCAGGTTTATCTTCAGTACCGTTTGAAACCAAAAGTTCAGCAATTTCTTCACGTAAAATCTCATTCAGCTTAGAGGTTTCCACCTTTCGTTGTTGAGCTACCCGCTTTTTAATTCTATCAATGATCCGCAAGGAGGTATCAACACCAACATCAGAAGTGAGGAGGATTTCTTCCAGATTTTCCAAGACCTCATCATCAATGGTCGCTTTTCCCATAATGGAATTGGCCAGTTTGCTGAAAAAACTTTGTTTGGTAACAAAAAGTCCTTTATTTAAACTTTCTTTTTTCTCTTTACTAAAAAAACTGAAAAAACCCATGGAGGAAACTATAATTTTTGATAAGTGCTTAAACAATAAAAGCTTCCTTTGTTGAGGAAGCCTTTATAAATAGGATAACGTAAAAAATTTTATTTTGATAAAAAATCTTTTATGTGATCGTTATGAACGATTTCTTCTTTAAATGAGTAAGAACCACTTTTTCCTGATTTTACCATTTTAATCACTTTTGTAAAGTTATTTCCTTTACCTGATTTAAGTGTTGCAACTACTTTCTTTGCCATGTTTATTAGATTTGGGATTTGAGATTTGAGATTATAGATAAAGACCATAGTCTCACTAATATCTCCTGTCTCAGATCTTATTTATTATTTAATTTCTTTGTGAACTGTTACTTTTTTTAAGATACGATTGTATTTCTTCAATTCTAATCTTTCGGTGGTATTTTTTTTGTTTTTTGTTGTGATGTAACGAGACGTTCCCGGTTGCCCGCTGTCTTTGTGCTCAGTACACTCCATGATCACCTGAATTCTATTGCCTTTTTTTGCCATTGTATTATTGTTTATTATTCAAATTTAATTGGAAAATAGATCTATTTTTTCAAAAATCCTTGTTCTTTTGCCTCTTTCAGAACAGCTGCAAGACCGTTCTTGTTGATAGTTTTCAAGGCTGAAGTAGAAAGACGTAAAGTGATCCATTTGTTTTCTTCAGGTAAAAAGAATTTTTTAACCTGAAGATTCACGTTAAATTTTCTTTTTGTTTTAGCGTTTGAGTGAGATACTTTATTCCCTACTATCGCTTTTTTTCCTGTTATTTCGCAAACTCTTGACATTGTATTTTTTATTAAAATGTTCTTTTTTTAATTTTCGGACTGCAAATAACGTAAATTTTATCTAAACTACCAAATAGTCTGAGAAATCTTTGGATTTGCTTGAAATATTCCCTCAAAATTCTTTTCAGGGATCTTTTACCATTTACTCCAATAGCCCGTAAAATGGCAATTTTAAAAAATTAATACCGTAAATTAAAAATTTAATTTTCAATTTACGGTATTAATTTTTTATAAGTAAACTTTAATATTGATCTTATTTAAGTTTAAAACTGCAGATAAATAGGCATTACCTGATCAGCTTGTTTCACCTGAATAACAATCCAAATGAATACTAATAGAACAGCGATACGCCCAACAAGAGAAATCTTCACAAGTACCTTTTCTGAAAAATATTGATAGGATTTTGGAATAAAATGAATAATATACCCCAAAAGCATCACAGCGAATACTGTTCTGTAAGCCGATAACATGGGAACAAATGCGGCTGCATCAAAATTGGTAAATATCTGTGTGATTATCACTCCTGCATCATGAAAAGAGGATGCTTTAAAGAAGATCCAGCAAAAACAAACAAAGTGAAACGTGATGATCACACCCAAGACTTTCGTTAATTTAGGGAGTCTAAAGTTCGATTTAGGAAGTTTTGAAACAATGGATATTCTCATTTTATCAACAGCCAATGCCAAACCATGCATTCCTCCCCAAACAATAAAGTTAAAAGAAGCTCCATGCCATAAACCACCCAAAAGCATGGTAATCATTAAATTAAAATACTGACGGAACTTTCCAACCCGATTGCCACCCAACGATATATATAGGTAATCTTTTAACCATGAGGATAACGATATGTGCCACCTTCGCCAAAACTCTGTTATGCTGCTTGATTGATAAGGGGAATCGAAATTTTCATTTATCGTAAAACCCATCCATTTTGCCATACCAATTGCCATATCAGAATAACCGGAAAAATCACAATAAATAACCATGGCGTATCCGTAAACACCTAATAAACATTCAATCCCTGAATGACGGGAAGGGTCATCAAAAATATATTGGACGTAATTCACATAAATATAATCGGAGATGACCACTTTTTTGAAAAGTCCGCCCAGAATAAGATACATGCCTCGTGCGACATCTTCCTTAGTAATAAAAATATCCTTGCGAATTTGGGGAATAAAATCAGAAGCCCTTACAATTGGTCCCATCACCAGCTTTGGAAAGAAGGAAAGGAAAAAACAGTAATCCAGAAAACTTGTTACCGGTTTAAATTTCCCTCTATACACATCAATGGTATAGCTTAAATTCTCGAAGGTATAGAATGAAATACCGATTGGAAGAATTAAATGCAAAGGCTTAATTTGTCCAACATTCAAATCATTGATGATCTCTATAAAAAAATTGGTGTACTTGAAATAGAATAACAATCCTAAATTGATACAGATGCTAAAAATTAATATTGCATTTTTTCTTCCCTTCGTTTTTGCTGTATAGATCCAATTCGATAAATTAAAATCTACTACTGCGGAGAGCAAAATAAATCCGAAATAAAATCCGCATGCTTTATAAAAAAAGTAAAGGGAAAAAAGAGTGAAATAAATTACACGTGTTAGTTTACGCTTGTATAAAAACTGGTAGCCCAACAAAAAGATGCAAAAGAAAAATAAAAAAAATCCGCTATTGAACAATAGAGGGTCCTTCACATTGTAGGTGAGTTGCTGTAAAAGTTTTTGTATGTCTATTTTAAAGTCGAACATGAATTGTTTTTAACCCACTTTGCCCTCATTTTAAGATAAGGAGGTGATCCTGCTAATCACTATAATTTCAATACAAATTAAATTTTTCATCCTTTAAAACACTTACTAATTGAATGCTTCTTAGCTTCCAAATTCTCTTATTTAATTTTAACACTTACCAGCTCCCCTCCTTTTCAAGGGGCAATGTCATATTAACAGGTAGCAATTGGTTTAACTTTGTTTGTTAGTAGTGCATTATAGAGGAAGAGTTCAAATATTTTTTCTTCTCC
>MEPB01000093.1 GCA_001769385.1 Bacteroidetes bacterium RIFCSPLOWO2_12_FULL_35_15
CGATCCCTGCAAATGTTTAGAAATAAATTTATACCGCTGTGACAAACATTTGCAACTTGCAGTATCTCCGCATTTATTTTAGGTGGTGTTACGCGCCAGGCGTTTTTTTTGCTTCTCAAACAATGCAAACCTTCTGGGGGTATGAGAAAGTGATTACCTGAATACTGGCAATCACTTTTGTTCGAGCCTCATAGATTTTTTTCCGTTCGTAATTTTCCGTCTGCTGTGGATTTGAGAGAAAGAGTCAACTGAATACTAGCACAAAATAAATTCGAGCCTCATAAATTCTTTTCCGGCTATTGTCTCAAATATTTCGTTCAACTTACAAATTTTTCTTCCGAGTGATTTTGCTCTACCGCTTGCGCGTAACATCTGTGTTTACGAAACTAGTTTCGTATTATCGTTCTTTTTTGAGATATAGGCGAAACTAGTTTCGTTTATATCCGAATTGGACGTAGGCGGGGAAAGGCTCAATTTTGATAATAAATATAAACTTTTTATGCTTTTCCCTTGTTTCATATAATCCTTTTTCTTTTTTTTAATTAAACTAGCTTATTGTAAGAATTATCTTATTCAAAACGGCTATCAGCTATGCAAGATGCGATTTGTTTTTCAAATTCGGAAATAAATTTTTACAGCCGCATTGTGATATTTGTAGCAAGGTTTTCTCTATTTATAAGCTTGAATCAAAACTTCAGTTGGAATTTTCAAACTATCATGTAGCAGTCGAATCATTTCAAGCGTTAATTTTCTTTTCTTATTTAGTATTTCACTTGCTCGGCTTTTAAGCCCAACAACTTTAGCCAGATCTGTTTGATTATATCCCATTTGTTCCATTCGGAATTTTATAGCTTCAATAGGGTCAGGAAATCCAATAGGAAAATTTTCGTCTTCGTACTTTTCAATTAAAATTCCTAATATTTCAAGTTCATCACCTTTCGTTGAGCCTTTCTTTGAATCAAATATCAGTTCAAGCCTTTCCAAAGCATTTTGATAATCTTTTTTTGTTTTTATTGGTTTTATTGTCATTGTTTTTAAATTTTAGTTGCGTCAATTTTGTCATATTCTGCATGGGTCCCAATAAATCGAATCCAAACCATTAGGAAATCATAGTTTATTTTAACAATTAGCCGATATTTATTCCCTTTAATATTAAAAACAACACGATTGTCAGCCAAAAAACTAGCACTTGGATATTCTTTTTTGATGTCTTTTGGACTCTTCCATTCAATATTGCTGGTTTCTTGATACCACGATTTCAATTGTTGTTGACTATCGGAGTGTTTTTCCCAAAATTCCCGTAATATTCTTTTTGATATTATCCTCAATTTCCATGTTTTTACAAAGATACATAAAGTTCCCAAATTGGGAAATATTTTTAATAATTTTTTTAAAGTGAACATTTTTCATTGCCTCTGTGTCCTATTAGTGTAATCATAAAACATAAAATCAAAATATATCCAACTTATCAATCGGACTTTTTATCTGATCAAATCCTTTTGTGGTAATATGTGTGTATATCTCTGTGGTCTTACTGCTTTCATGCCCCAACAAACTTTGAATATAACGCAAGTCTGTTCCTGCTTCCAGCAAATGGGTTGCAAAGCTATGACGTAAAGTATGTACGCTTATTTTCTTTTTTATTCCAGCTTTTCTAGTCGATTCTTTCATTATTAATTGAATACTTCGCGGTGAATATTGATCACCGGTTTGTCCCTCAAAAAGCCAGACTTTTGGTTTATGAGAAGAAAAATAAATTCGTAATACATCTAATAATCGAGGTGATAAAATCGAATACCTGTCTTTCTTACCTTTTGCTTGTGCAATACGAATTTGCATTCTTTCGCTATCAATATCTATTAATTTAACATTTACTAATTCGCTCAGGCGAAGTCCGGCAGAATAACCAAGCATCAATATAGCTTTATGTTTAATGTTATCTGTTGCTTTAAATAAGTCCGCAATTTCTTTTTCATTCATTACAACCGGTAATGTTTTTTCTTCCCGTGGTCTGTCAATCAAATAAACTTTTTGCGGTCCGCCTAATACTCGTTCATAATAAAATTTTATCGCATTAATAGCTTGATTTTGGTAGGAAGATGAAATTTTTCTTTCTATCACCAGATACCTTAAATAAGTAGTAATCATTGGTTCATCAATCGTATCAATATCTGTTTCATTATAATAATTTATAAATTCCTCAAATGAACTTTTATATACTGATATCGTTCGTTCACTATATCTTAGTTCCTTCAATTTAAGAATAAATTCTTCCGGACATTCATGGTAGTTCGGTATATCGAATTTTGAGATCCTTAATGTTCTTGTGTTATCACCCTCTTCTTCTTCATATATCAGTTTCAGATTTTGATATTCAGCAATTGTTTTTATCTCAGCTAAAAATTTTTCAGCAAATGGTATGCTCCAGCATTTGTTTTGAGTATTCCAATTGCAATAAGGGTAGTTTTTTATTGTTTGGATCAATTCCTTATTAATTCCGAAAATTAGTTTTAATCTTCCTGCACTGGTTTTAATAATTAGTAAATCGTTTTTGCCAATTTTTCGTTCACGGCTGGAACTGAAATTAGTTTCGTGTTCAGCATGTATCACCAATTCCGTGATCCTGTCTTTAAAATATGATTTTAAACATTCTAGGTTTTTATCATAATTTGGTACTATCCAACAGTACTCTTTAGTGTTCCATTTACTATAACCCAAAGAAAGGATATATCGGATATCAAAATCGTTCTTGGGTAATTTTATTGCAATCCGCTTTCCGAAAACAATAATAGATACACCTCTTGCCTTTTGATGGGTGAATTGAGTTCTATCCTCAGAAAACTCCTCAGGTAAAAGAATGCTTTCATTCGTTTCCCTTTTAATTTCTGATGCTTTTTGCGGATATTCTACATCAGGAAATAAGGTTTTTAATAATTCAAATGCAGTTTTTGTATAAGGTATATGCCAGGTTTGATGAGTTTTACTCCATTTAGTATCCGGTATTTGTTTTAGCTTAGATGCAATAATATTATTAAAAGGAAAATCAATTTTAATTCTTTTTTCATCTTTATGAAATAATTGACTTGCTTTCATATGTCGCTGTTTTTATTGTCTTAATTGTTGCCTCATTTTAAACTATGAAACCAAAAATAAAAACAAGTAAAGAGTGCGATCCGGTTTGGAAAGCCTTCTTTACTTGTACTCAAACCACATGCAATTTCTAATCTTGTTTCCCAAACATCAGTAATTCATTCACCTGAATTTCGGTAACATATTTTTTTTGACCGTCTTTGTCGGTATAGTTACTATTGATCAATTTGCCTTCAATAGCTACTTCGCTTCCTTTTTTAAGATACTTTTCAATAATGTCTGCCGTTTTTCCCCAGGCGATCAAATTATGCCATTGCGTTTCTTTCACCAATTCGCCATTTGTATTTTTATACGACTCATTGGTTGCAATACTCATTTTTGCTAATTTTTTTCCGCTTTCTAAGGTTTTAATTTCCGGATTCATACCTAAGTTGCCGATCAATTGTACTTTGTTACGTAATGCGTTCATTTTTTTAATTTTTTTAATAGGTTAATAATTAATTTTTCTTTTTGCTTCACCGGATCATTTTTAAAACATAAAAATAAAACGCGCACAAAAATTCTGCAGCAAACATAATTTTACTTTTAATAAATTGATAAGATTCTTATCTAACGGTCGTCTTATTTATTTAACGGTCGGTCTGTTTAGTTAACGGTTAGTTTTTAATCAAAATTGATCGAGAATTACATTTTTTAAAGGCTTTTGAACCTGATTAAATTTAATTAGAGTCTGTCCATAGAGTCGACATTAAAATTAGAACGTCATTGCGATGGAGGAACGACAGAAGCAATCTCATTAATTGTTGAGATTGCTTCGGTTAAAAAAAGCCTCGCAATGACGCTCAGGATAAGCTTTATTCTTAAATAATTGATATTGAATCGGAATTTGCAATTTCGTAATTCTGTGTTTAATATTTTTGAAAAATTTGTTTATACGAACATTATAGACAGATCCTAATTAGCTTCCTGAAAAAGATAGGTTATGCACTGGCAACCCACATTCAGTATTAATAAATGCAGCAAAATAAACTTGCTCTTGAAAAAACCGTTTTTAATAATTGAATAATTTGCGTTAGGGATTCCTTCGACAAGCTCAGGATAAAATCCGCGGAAATCCTTTTGTGAGGAACGAACAAAAGACCTGCCTGCCGGCAGGCAGGTTGCAGCCCTTCGGCTTTGCTCAGGATAAATTCCTATCCCGGACCCGCAGGGGAACGCCCTAAAAGTTTGCTACAAAATTATGAAAATTGTATCGCATTTATTCCACAATATTTCCATCCCTCATTATCAGCTTTCTATCCGCCATGTTTGCAAGTTCTTCGTTGTGTGTAACAATTACAAATGTTTGTTCGTATTTTTCGCGAAGAGTAAAAAATAATTGATGTAATTCTTTTGCAGTTGCAGTATCTAAATTACCGGATGGTTCATCAGCAAGTATCACAGCAGGATTATTTATCAATGCTCTTGCAACAGCAACACGTTGTTGTTCACCACCCGAAAGTTCATTTGGTTTGTGGTTTATCCGATTAATTAATCCTAAAAAAGTTAAAAGTTCCAATGCTTTTTTTTCTGCTTCTGATTTTGAAACTCCGGCAATAAATGCAGGAATACAAACATTTTCCAAAGCAGTAAATTCAGGTAATAAATGATGGAACTGAAAAACAAATCCAATATTTTTATTTCTGAAATCGGCAAGTTTTTTATCACTTAAGCTCGAAATAAGGGTGTTGTTTATTTCCAGGGTTCCGCTATTTGCTCTATCCAATGTCCCTATAATGTGCAGCAATGTTGTTTTCCCGGCACCCGAAGGACCAACGATCGAAATTACTTCCCCTTTATTTATCGAAATTGAAACACCTTTTAATACTTCAAGTGTTGCATAGGATTTATGAATGTTTGTTGCTTTTATCATGTTGGAAGATTGTTCTATCAGGTTTTTTATTTATTGAAATTTAAACACATAGATACATAGTTTTTATTTTGTTTTAAGTTTTAGATAGTACTACGATAAATCGGGAAAACATAGAAACGCTATGTGTAAAAAATTTATTTTTCTTTGTTTTAACTTTTTTCTATGTATCTATGTGGTTAAGTTTATGAGATTTTTCTAAAACTATACATGCTTTTTTCTTAAGTAAAGGTAATCGAAATAATATAAAATCTTTAACGAAACAATATTCAACTGATTGGCTTTAAATGTAGATTTGAAATTGTCGGAATAGCTGTTGATCACTTTATCTCCTTCATCATTAATAGAATTTTTCCATGCCAGATTTAATGAACTTCCGGGAGCAAATTGCCATTGAAAATTCATATCCATATTAAAGGCGTTAAAATTAAAATCATGATTTTGGCTGTAGCTGATGTTGTCAATTAAATATCCTTCTTCAGTTAAATTATAAAAACTTTTGTAATGTGCCTTTACCCAATATTGGCGTGCTCTCAAGCTTAAGGATAAATTATTCCGGAATAAATAACGGGCTTCCAGAATGTTTTCCATATAATTCATTTTACGTACCCCAAAAATGATGTTGCCATATTCATCATTATTTACCCAACCTCTGTCGCCATCATCAATATGATATCCTATATATAATACAAAACTAAGTTTATCACTTACACGTACTGAATTTGCTATGTTAGCACCAATGTAAGGATTGTATCCAATAGTTTTTGAAATAAGCGTTGTGGATCCTCCATGAATATTTAATCCAATACTTAATCGTTTCCGGGAGTCGGTGTTTAATCCTGTAAATCCCGAATAATTTCCCGGCCTCCTTAGTATCCTTCCCGGGGTTCTTGCCTCATAATAATCAATTCTCCCTATTGGTTCTGCATTACAACCTAAATAAAAATAATAACGATTGAGGAATGCAATATTTTCAGTCAAATTAAGATTCAGACTATTGGTGCGATGTGTAGTAAAGTTTTCATACTCTTCCGCGGAAAATGAAAGTGAAGAATTTAAGATTTTCCCTTTCGGTTCGAACTGATAAAGTGTGACAGCAATTCCATTGTTGTAATAATTTGTCTCATTGGTAATCCCCATCGCATTGTTATTAAATGTAGGGTTCATGGCATTTCTATAAAGATCAAATTGAAAATTGCCGCTTATTTTACTCCAACTCATGTGATATTTAAATCCAAACAGATCAGTGTATTGATTTGCAATGGTGTCTGTTTTTGTAAATACATTGCTGATAGCAGCCGAACAATTTATTCCGTAGGTTCCTTTTTTATTATTTAAAATTAAACCGGCTCCCGTAGAATTCGCATTACTATAATCCATTTTACGGGTTACATTGGTATTGATCAGATATACCGATGAACTGTTTTTCATTTGCTGATCAAAAACTATAATATTATAATTCGAAAATGGTTCAGTTAAAATTTTGCGTTCGTTACCTAAGCTATCTTTAGCAATGGCATACGTATTATTTAATACCGCATTTAATAATCCTATCCCCATTCCATTAGTTGTTCTTCCGGATACTTTTGCAGCATTTAATAATTTAGCCTGATCAGGATTTTTTATAATTTTTTCTCCATCCTTCAATTGATAATACGCATCATAATATCCGCTTGGTTTTCTTCCTATTCTTCTCGAATAAAATAAATCGCCTTTTTGAAACAACTCCGTTCCTTCCCTGAAAAATGGTCGTTGCTCATTATACTGAACTTCAAAAGCACTTAAATTTTTTACAACATTGTCGCTTTGTACTTGTGTGAAATCGGGTAGGAGGGTGGCATCAATCGTAAAACTTTCGTTGATCCCATATTTCAGATCAAGTCCGCCTGTTACATTACTAGTATAATTACTCTCGCCTTTTATATTTGTTGGATAGTGTGAAGTATAAGCTGTGATATAAGGAGTAAGCGATAATCGAATAGGTGCTTTTATGTTTTTTATACCTTTCAGATATCCAAAATACTTTATGAAATTTGCATCTCCCTTTTTCGTAAGTGCCCATTGGTCAAATTCACCGTTTCTAATTGTATTTCGGGTTATTTGCAATCCCCAGATCTGTTCATCGGTGTTTGGAAATCTCACTGCCGAGAAGGGTATTTTCATTTCAACACACCAACCTTTATCATTTATTTTTACAGCACTTTCCCAAACAGCATTGTATAGATAATCTGAAAATTTACTATCTCCCTGCAAGCCGGCAGCGGAAACTATAAATACAAAAGCATCCTGCTCTGTATTATAAGTATCAAATACAATTCTGAATTCATCTGCATTCACTCCTTCATCACGGTTGCCAAGTTGGCGGCAAATGCTGTCACTGGCATTATCATACATCATCGCACAGACATAAATCGCTGTATTGTCATAAATAATTTTGACCTCAGTTTGGTTTTTAACCGGTAATCCTGAAGTTGGATTTGCTTGTAAAAAGCTACTGGTGGAAGTAACGTTCTTCCAGGCCTCATCATCCTGCACCCCGTCAATTTTAGGGCTTTTTTCGGAGCGCGTAGTCACATATTCTTTCCGAACGATCGCAGAATCCTTTTGTGCATATACGCTTGATATAAAACTGAATAAGAAGAATAAAATAAATAATCGCTTTTTCATAGTTGCATAAAAGTAATTCTAGGGGTAATATTCTATAATGATATTTCAATAAGCGGTGAAATTCACCTGATAAATGGTTATTCTTTTCATTGTAGGTGCTTTCAGTATTTATTTTAAAGATATATTTTTTCTGTTTATAAAAAACAAAAGCCATCGTTTTCGCGATGGCTTTTACTTTAAATAAAGATTTTCAGGACTTTACAGCGTTTTATTTACTGTAGTACTAATTTTTCGATCTCATTTTTCCCGTTTTTTTCAATTACTGAAAAATAAATACCGGAAGGTAAATTCAAAGAAAGGTTTTCTGATTGTTGTGAAAGTGTTTTACTAAATACTTTATTTCCTAATACATCATAAATAGATAATGTTGATGTTCCAGTTCTATCTGTATTAACTGTTATATCACCATTTGATGGGTTTGGAAAAATAGTTGTATTTTTTAATTTGTATTCGTCAACTCCAACAGTTGATACAGCACTTCCTATTAAAGCAACAGCATCATATTCGGGCCAATAGAATCCCGTATAATCTCCAATAGCCAAACGAACCGCATCTACTTTATAAGTTGTTGTCGGGATAACAATATCTAAAACATTACAACCAGATACAACATTAACAGTAGTTGAATAAATGGTATTCCAAAGTCCTGTTTGTACATCTCTTAAATAAACGGTATCGATTGTTCCGGAATGATTTGTTTCATAGATTCTAATTGTATCCACATACATCTGGGTTGAATAACCTACTTGAATCCATTCTCTTGAACCAAGAGTATTACTGAAAGTCCAGGCATTAGTTATATCTCCACAATTTGGATAAACATCGGGAGCTCCCAGTATTTTACAAGCTGAATTGGCATTTGTACAATTTACAATTGTGAGGCTGTATTCGCTGGAAACCCCCAAAACAGTATCGGCATAAACAGTAGTTTGTGAATTAGCAAGATTTGCTACCAATAAAGCAAATAAAAGCAAAGCTGATTTTGTAGATTTTTTCATATTTGTTTTTTTTAGTACGAGATTAAATTATTTTACAATAATGAATTTGGAATAATAGCTTTTATTATTTGATGAAAATATACAGATATAAGTACCTTCCGTTTCAATTACTATTGCCAGACTTGTTTCTATTGCTTCAATTTTCTTTTCAAAAACTTTTTCTCCTAACAGATTAAAAACTTCTAAGTTTCCTTCTTGTTTGCAGTTAATTGTAATTCGCTCACTGGAAGGATTTGGATAAACATTAATTTCTTTACTATCAGTATTGGTTGTAATTCCTGTTGTGAGTTGATACAAAATACTAAATGGAGATGCTGATATATTTTGGTTTGTAGCATTATCAGAACAAGTTGCACTATTTATATCTACTGTAACCATCCCTTGTGCAGTTGGAATGATATCAACCGTATAAATGATTCCGCTTACTGCGATAAAGTTGGACGCTGTTCCATTTCCAATAATTAGATCACTTATTGTAAATCCTGTAACAGTTTCTGAAAATGTAATTGTAACAGGAATAGGAGATATTGCTGTTGGATCACTAGCAGTAGTTGAAATTACTACTGTTGGGGCCACATTATCAAAAGTGCGGGTAAATGAGGAAGATGCAGTATTTTGGTTGGAAGCTCCATCAGCACACATATTTGCTAACACATTTATTGAAACTACTCCTTGTGATGTTGGAGTAATATCGGCTGTATAAACTGTTCCGCTAAGCGCAACAAAATTTCCGGCAGTACCATTTGTAACCGAAATATCGGCAATGGTAAATCCGGTTACCGTTTCGCTAAATGTAAAAGTTACCGGTATTGGCGAAACATTGGTAGGATCACTTGAAGTGCTTGAAATTGTTACGGATGGATTTGCAGAATCAAAAGTAGGGGTTAATGTATTTGAAGCTGTGTTTTGGTTGGATGCTCCATCAATACACATATTTGCTAACACATTTATTGAAACAAGTCCTTGTGTTGTTGGAGTAATGTCAGCTGTATAAACTGTTCCGCTGAGCGCAACAAAATTTCCGGCAGTACCATTTGTAACCGAAATATCGGCAATGGTAAATCCGGTTACCGTTTCACTAAATGTAAAAGTTACCGGTATTGGCGAAACATTGGTCGGATCACTTGAAGTACTTGAAATTGTTACGGATGGATTTGCAGAATCAAAAGTACGGGTCAATGTATTTGAAGCTGTGTTTTGGTTGGATGCCCCATCAATACATACGTTTGCTAACACATTTATTGAAACAAGTCCTTGTGTTGTTGGAGTGATATCAGCTGTATAAATCATTCCGCTAAGTGCAATAAAATTTCCGGCAGTACCATTTGTAACCGAAATATCGGCAAGTATAAATCCGGTTATCGTTTCACTAAACGTAAATGTTACAGGTATTGGCGAAACATTGGTTGGATCACTTGAAGTGCTTGAAATTGTTACGGATGGATTTGCAGAATCAAAAGTACGGGTCAGTGTATTGGAAGCCGTATTTTGGTTGGATGCTCCATCAATACATACGTTTGCTAACACATTTATTGAAACAAGTCCTTGTGTTGTTGGAGTAATATCGGCAGTATAAACTGTTCCGCTGAGCGCAACAAAATTTCCGGCAGTACCATTTGTAACAGAAATATCGGCAATTGTAAATCCGGTAACAGTTTCGCTGAATGTAAAAGTTACAGGGATTGGTGAAACATTGGTAGGATCACTTGAAGTGCTTGAAATTGTTACCGTTGGTGGTATAGCATCTGCAAGATTATAGGTGATTGAAAAATAATTTGATCCCTGATTCGGATTGTTCTGATTATCATAAAACATTGCTCCGAAAATTTCACACTCTGTTAAACCGGCTGTTGTAGGAATTAGATCAGCGGTATAAGTCAGTGTACCTGTTTGAACCAGATTGCTGATGGTTCCATTGTTTGTTCCGAAAGCCGTTGCATCGAATAAATAAGCTTCTTCATCAAATGTAATGGTAAGCGGAATAGGTGATACTGTGGTTGGATCTGTTGCTGTAGTCGTAATTGTTGCTATTGGGCCAAAAAAATCAGGAGAGTATATGCCCCAAAATTGATTTTTGTAAGAGGTGGGATTATTTACAAGAATAGTTTCATTATTGTAACCGATATCTTGATTTGCCCAAGAAGCATTTGTAGTGTAAAAATCACCACCAATTAAAAGATTACTGCCCACAACCTGAACTTCTTTTATAAACTGTTGTTGGTAACCGGAACTAATCAGTATATGTAATCCATTCGCACCAAAATTAGTTGTTCCGGTAGAGTTGTATATTTGTACAAAATTATCACTCCAATCATTTCCTACTGCAATAATTTGGTTGGACGAATTTACTGTAAGACTATTGATTACTCCTGTTGGGTATTTTGCCCAGGATTGAACCAAACTCGAATTATATTTTACTACCATTCCATTTCCACTTACTGCAGGTCCAAAATTTCCTCCGATGTAAACATTATTACTTGCATCTAAGTCTATATCATAGATTGCTATACCGAAAGTGGTTCCGGTAGCATCTGTTGCGTTCCCGGCTGTTGTGGCAGGTTTTTTTACAAGAAATCCTGTTGGGGTGGTATTTGTAAATGTTAAGCCTCCTGTTGTCGTAAATGTATTTTGAAATTGACCTACCGCATAAATATTATTTGCATTATCAAATTGAACTGATTTTACCTCCACATTAGCAACTGTTGGAGCAGAAGAAATAGCTCCCCATTGAGAATTTGCAACATAGCTTCCATCGGCAGGGTTATATGCCGCAAAAAAACCACATTTTGCAGACGAATATCCAATTGTGGCTGTATTTGTAGCGCTCGGGTCGAAATCAACGTATGTACCATTAACGCTGCCACTAATGTACCACCCTGCAATAAATATTTTCCCGGATGTTGGGTTAATGGCAATATCTTCCGGAAGAATAGTGTTTCCATTTGAACTGGTTACACCACCAAAATTTCTTGCCCATAAAAAATTTCCATTACTATCGTACTTAGCAAGAAAAGTTTTTCCTGTTGCAGAAGATAGGTTATAAGTAACACCTGATGGGTCGAAATCGACAGTTGCATCTAAGGTGCCTGTGATATAAATATTTCCTGTGGCATCGGTAACAACGCCTCTTACCCCAACATATGGTGAAGTCGAAGTGCTTGTTGTTGTGAGCAATTTTGAGAATTGCAAAACTCCTGCAGCATCAAATTTATTAAAGTAAAAATACAAACCTGATGTTCCGTAAGACGTTCCGGGGCTGAAAACATCAAAATCAGCAGTCCCTGCTTTGCTTGCTCCGGCTAAGAAAATATTTCCACTATTATCGGAATAAGAACATTCAAGACTTGCATTATAAGTGGAAGTTCCTGTGATGATGGAGCCATAGGCCAAATTTTTTAATCCTTGTGCTTGTCCTGAAAAGGTGATTGCGCAGATTAAGGTGATCGAGAGTAATAGTTTTTTCATAGCTTTTTTTCTTCAAAGGTTTATATTATTTATGTGCATGTTATGCTGTTTTATCCAAACGGACTTCTTAAATGATTAACGTTATTGTTTAAGGGTTTATCGTTTTGATTTTTTAATTACTTTTAAATTTTAATAGCTAAGACGCTATTTAAATTTCGCTAAAATAAAATATAATATCACATACATTGCGGGGTCAATCGAGTGCGACCCCTTCGACTTTGCTCAGGATAAACTCCGGGAGCGTATCGAGAAGGCGGGGAGAATTTTGAAACAATAAGCTCTCGCACTTTCTCGATACACCTTCCAGAAAAGGAAGGCTACTCGAAATGACAACCCACATTGGAGATAACAAATAATTTAAACAAAATTTAAACAGGCTATAAGTAATAATGAACACCAGATTCATTCAGTTTTCTTTATTGATTATCATTTTTTCTCTGTTTTATTCTGTTGCAGCATTTTCTCAGCAAAATAAACCGGACAGTTTATTTCGCTTGTATGAAACTCAAACAACGGTTTCTAAACAGCTCGATGTTTTAATTGGAATTTGCAATTCAGATTTTATACATGATAAAAGCACACAAAATTTTGTTCAGCATGGAATAGAAAATATTCAAAATAATTTTTCAACTAAATGCGATACCGGGAAATATTATTTAATAGAGGGTTACCTTTATTATTATTCCGATGAAAATTCCAAATCGAAAAATAATTTCTTTCATTCTTTAAATTATTTAATAAGTTGTTCTGATCTTTCAGTAAATATCCCACAAGCATACAACGGAATTGCTAGTGTGTACAGTTCGGAATCTAAATCAGATTCTGTACTTTTTTATTATCAAAAAGAAATTGATTTTTATCTTAAAAATAAACAGTTTTCTTTTTTGCCTAAGGCCTATTTTAATTTAGCGTTTGAGAAGTACGAGTTTTTTGATGCGAAAGGAGCAATTACTGCCTGTAACCAAAGTATTAAATTCGGAACTATTCAAAAAGAATATAAAAGTATTGCCAAAGCTTATAGTTTACTCTCCAGGATAAGTTATGATCAGAATACCAAAATGAATTATTCTTTTATTGAAAGTGCAATTTATTTTGCAAAAAAATCGAATGATACAGTTACTTTATCTGATACATATACTAAATATGGTTATTATTTAACAAAAGATAAAAAGTATAAAGAAGGACTTGAAATTGGTGATCAATTAAAGGAACTGTTTCTTTCGAACCCCGATATCTATAAACTGGAATTCAATTATTATCAATATTTTTCGAGATACTATTCTGCAATCGGAGATATAACTAACAGCTTACTTTTTTATAATAAAACAATTAACCTTATTCGAAAAAACAAATTGGATGAAAAAAGTTTTGGTTGGATCTTTAACAACATGGGCGATGTGGCATGCAAAGGAGGTGATTTCAAAAAAGGAATTATTTTTTTAGATTCAGCCATCTATTATAACAAAAAATATAATGACATAAATAATCTTTGGTATTCCTATTATAATATGGCATTGGCAAATCAGGCATTGAAAAATTATAAACTTGCCAATGACTATTTTCTTGAATATTTAAACCTGAATGATTCTATCATCAAAAAAGAAAACCAGGATAAACTTGCCGAACTTCAAACTAAATATGAGCTTGATAAAAAAGAAAGCCGGTTGAAATTATTGAATTTGGATAATCAATTGAATAAGAAAAATACTGAAAAACAAAGTCAGCAAATTTTATTCCTGCTTGTAATTATTGCTGTTACAGTATTACTCATCGTATTGGCTAGTATAGCTTATAACATAAAGCGGAAAGCCAATATTCTATTATCAAAACAAAAACAAGAGATAATCGAAAAAACCGAACAACTCAATAAACAAGCTGCCGACATTGCCATGTACAAAGCACAAATGAACCCGCATTTTTTATTCAATGCGATCAATTCTGTTCAGCAATTTGTATTGGAAAAACAATCATCAGTGGCATTGGAATATTTAAATGATCTATCTAAACTGATGCGTAGCACCTTGAATTTTTCTGACAAAGAATTTATTTCAATAAAAGAAGAAATAGATTATTTGCAGCAATATATCCGATTCGAGAAATTACGTTGCGATAATAAATTTGAGTTTCATATTTTCGTTACCGATGAAATTGATATTGAAAATACCTGTATTCTTCCAATGCTGATTCAGCCTTTTATTGAAAATGCGGTAAAACATGGTATTATCCCCAAAAATGCAAAAGGGAATATTTATCTGAATTTTGAAAAGGTGAAAGATTTTAAAAATGAATTTTTGAAAATAACTATTTCTGATGATGGTGTTGGTAGAGCCTTGTCTCAAGCAACAAAAAAATATGATGTTATTGCACATGAGTCGAAAGGAATGGAAATAACAGAAAATAGAATTTTTAAATTAAATCAAAAACATTTTCCTGAACCTATTAAAGGCATTAAAATAATTGATATATTCGTTGAGGATAAATCTGCCGGAACAAAAGCAGAAATTTTAATACCATTCATTGAATTATTTTAATATGACAAAAGCTATTTTGGTGGATGATGCGCCTTCAAATTTGCAATTATTGAACGGTTTATTAAATGAATATTGCCCGACTGTTTCGGTGGTCGCAACTTGTACAAATATTAAAGATGCCGAAAAAGCCATTAAAAAAAATGCTCCCGAATTGGTTTTTTTAGATGTTGAATTACAAAATGAATTAGGTTTTAATCTGTTTGACCTGTTTCCTTCGCCTGATTTTGAAGTTGTGTTTACTACCGCTCATGAAAAATACGCATTACAAGCCATTAAATCATCCTGTTTGGAATACTTGCTAAAACCTATTGATTACAGAGAGTTGATAAAAGCAGTGGAGAAATTTGAAAAACAAAAACAACTTACAGTAAACAAAAAGAAAATCGAAGTTTTACTTGAAAATGTTAACAATAGTAAGCAAACAGTTAATAAAATTGCTATCCCTAATGCAAACGGATATGTTTTTTTAAATACTTCAGAAATCTTATTTTGTGAGGCTGATATGAATTATACAAAAGTAGTTACAAGCAATCGCGATTCATTTCTTTCTACAAAAAATCTGAAAGAATTTGAGGAAATGTTAGATACCGAAGTTTTTTTTCGTTGCCATAAATCATGGCTCATAAATCTGAATTTTATTAAACAATATTCCAGGATAGATGGTACACGTGTTCAAATGACAAATGATCAATGGATCGATATTTCCGTTCGAAAAAGAGATGATTTTTTAAAAATATTCAATAGAAAATAATACGGTTTATTAATAGTTCAAAATAGTTTTAAAAAATAATATATCCACTTTAACATGAGTAAAAATAATAAATTCAGAGGTACTGGTGTTGCTATCGTAACACCATTTTACAAAGACAATGCTATTGATTTTAAATCTTTTGGTAAATTAGTTGATCATATTATTAATGGTGGAGTGGAGTATATCGTTGTACTCGGAACCACAGGTGAATCAGTTACCTTGACCAAAGAAGAAAAAAAATCTGTGGTTGCTCATGTAATAGAAACCATTGATAACAGGGTTCCTTTGGTACTTGGTTTAGGTGGAAATAATACACAGGAAATTTTAAATAGTTTGAGTCATTCTACCGATTTTAATCATATTAGTGCTATACTTTCTGTTTCTCCTTATTACAATAAACCCAATCAGCGTGGGATATATCAGCATTATAAAGCTATTTCAGAAGCATGTCCGGTTCCTGTCATATTATACAACGTACCGGGCCGAACAAATTCAAACATTACTGCCGATACAACATTGAAATTGGCTAATGATTTTAAAAATATTATTGGCATAAAAGAAGCTTCTGGTAATCTGGAACAATGCATGAAGATCATTAAAAATAAACCCAAAGATTTTTTGGTAATTTCAGGGGATGATTTACTTACGTTGCCAATGATAGCTTGTGGTGCCGATGGCGTTATTTCTGTGGTAGCAAATGCTTTTCCAAAAGATTTTTCAGAAATGACCCGTCAGATCTTAGCCGGTAATGTAAAAGATGCCCAAAAAATTCATTATAAATTAGCAGATATTATTGAACAATTATTTGCTGATGGAAATCCTGCCGGAATAAAAGCTGCATTAGAGTTATTAAATATTGCTCCTGCAAATTTACGTTTACCTTTAGTGAAAGTAAATAAAGCTACACAAAACGCTTTGGCAGAATTAATTGATACTTATAAATAAAAAATTTTGTAATAAGACCTATCGTGCAAATTACATTTTTAGGAACAGGAACATCACAAGGAGTTCCAATTATTGCCTGCAATTGCCAGATTTGTTTGTCAGATGACACAAAAGATAAGCGTTTGCGTTCTTCTATTTTAATTGAAGAAAAAGGTAAGACTTTTGTCATTGACACCGGTCCGGATTTTCGCCAACAGATGTTACGCGAAAATGTAAAAAAAATGGATGCCATTATTTTTACCCATGAACATAAGGATCATACTGCCGGCTTTGATGATATTCGGGCATTCAATTATGTAAGTAAAAAGAAAATAGAAGTGTATGCTTCTGCTAATGTGCAGGAAGCTATAAAACGTGAATTCGCCTATATTTTCAGTGATTTTAAATATCCCGGTATCCCGGAAATAAATCTGCATTTACTGGAAAATAAATTAACAACCATTGACGGGGTTGATTTCATTCCTATCGAAGTAATGCATTATAAATTACCTGTATTTAGTTTTCGGATCAATGATTTTACCTACATTACAGATGCAAATTATATTTCTGATAAAGAGAAAGAAAAAATAAAAGGCTCAAAAGTTATAGTTTTAAATGCATTACGCAAAGAACCTCATATCTCCCATTTTACTTTAGAGCAAGCCATTGAATTGGTTCAGGAGCTAAAACCCGAGAAGGCTTATTTTACTCATATCAGCCACCAATTGGGTTTACATGCTGATGTGGCAAAAGAGTTACCGGCAACTATCGAATTGGCTTATGATGGCTTAAAAATTCAATTGTAAAAAAAAGCCCATACCCTTTATCCCTTTCACAATGGAAGGGGGCGTATGTAAGTCATTTTACTGGGGATTTGAGGTTATATTTTTTTGAACTTTCATTAATCTTTGCCCTTGGCAATAAATCTCTTTTAAAATCTGCGAATCTGCGGCTACCTTTCTATAATGTTATCCGAAAAAAAACTTCTGATTTTGGTCAAAGGATTTTTGCATGGCCTCGCTGCTCTGTTATAAGAGTATTCATTTATTTCTTTATCCTTTTCTCCTGTGTTCATGCATTCAAGTGCCTATCAACACACAGTTGAAAAAAAGTAATAAATGAAAATAAAATAATGGATATTTAATATATCTTTGTTCCCTGAATATGATGAAGCCACGAATCATTTTAGATAGTAAACACTTCGAAATTACCGTTACCCGGCTTTGTTATCAATTAATTGAAGTACATAACGATTTTTCAAATACAGTCATAATCGGACTTCAACCCCGCGGAATTTATTTAGCAAAACGAATCCAGAAAAAACTTTCTGAAATTTTAAGCAAAAAAGATATTAAATGCGGTAGCCTTGATATTACCTTTTATCGTGATGATTTCCGTCAGAAAGAATTGGTTCCCAATGCAACCGAAATTGATTTTATCATTGAAAACAAAAATGTGATCATGGTGGATGATGTATTGTTCACAGGTCGGACCATTCGTGCCGGTTTAGATGCAATGCTCGCATTTGGCCGACCAAATGATGTGGAGCTTCTGGTACTTATCGATCGCAGATTAAGCCGTCATTTACCTATACAAGCAAAATATATCGGGAAAATAATTGATTCTATCGCTTCCGAAAAAGTAAAAGTTGAATGGAAAGAATCTGATGGAGCCGATAAAGTAACGCTAATAAATGGTTGATTTGTTGAAATAGAGAAATGGAGAATTTTATTCATATACAATTCAATAAATCTCCAAATCAATAAATCTCTAATTTTAAAAAGATGACTAAATTAAGTACAAAACATTTACTAGGGATTAAAGAAATAACAGCGGATGATATTAATTTAATTTTAAATACAGCTGAAAGTTTTAAAGAAGTCATTAATCGTCCTATAAAAAAAGTCCCTTCACTCCGGGATATTACTATTGCTAATTTATTTTTTGAAAATTCAACCCGGACAAAACTTTCTTTTGAATTAGCAGAAAGACGTCTTAGTGCTGATGTGGTTAGTTTCTCTGCAGCAGCTTCCTCCGTTAAAAAAGGTGAAACGTTAATTGATACCGTGAATAATATTCTTGCGATGAAGGTGGATTTGATTGTAATGCGTCATCCGAATCCGGGAGCTGCCGTATTTCTTTCAAAACATGTTGATGCAAAAATTATAAATGCAGGAGACGGGGCACATGAACATCCTACACAAGCTTTATTGGATGCGTTTTCAATAAAAGAAAAATTAGGAAGTATCAAAGGTAAAAAAATAGCCATTGTTGGCGATGTGCTACACTCCCGTGTAGCATTGTCAAATATTTTCTGCCTGCAAAAGTTAGGTGCAGAGGTAATGGTTTGCGGACCAACTACCTTAATTCCCAAATATATCAGTCATTTAGGTGTAAAAGTAGAACATAATTTACGAAAAGCCCTCGAATGGTGCGATGTTGCTAATATGTTACGCATTCAGCTCGAACGACAGGATATTAAATTTTTCCCTTCCCTAAGGGAATATACCATGCTTTATGGTTTAAATAAAGAACTATTGGATTCCCTCTCAAAAAAGATCATCATCATGCATCCAGGTCCTATCAACAGAGGTGTTGAAATAACCAGCGATGTGGCTGATAGCGATCAAAGCATTATTCTCGAACAAGTAGAAAATGGGGTAGCTGTCCGGATGGCTGTTTTGTTTTTGCTTGCCGGAAGAGCATAAAAAAATTAATTTGACAATTTGTTATACCAATTCTAAATATATTATTTCCGAAATTTAGCCCAACACAATCTCGATGTGTCTGCTTCAACGCAGAATGCTCGAAATGACACCAGCGCTGTCATTTCGAGGGGTAATTTTTTTTCAAAAAAAGCAATATAAAATGACGTCTATTTCATTGCTTACAGGATTATGTCCCCCTTTGAAGGGCA
>MEPB01000094.1 GCA_001769385.1 Bacteroidetes bacterium RIFCSPLOWO2_12_FULL_35_15
CATTTCGAGTAGCCTTCCTTTTTCAGGAAGGCATATCGAGAAAGTGCGAGAGCTTATTGTTTCGCAATGCTCCCCGCCTTCTCGATACGCTCCCGGAGTTTATCCTGAGCAAAGTCGAAGGGGTCGCAACGAAGTGACCACGCAATTTATGTTATATAGGATTTTATTTTAGGGAAATTTAAACAGGCTCTGAGTAAAATGGTATAAAATATTATTTTTTATAAAAAAAGGTTCATCCAACACAGTTCATTGCGAGGCACATTCTGCGTTGAAGCAGATACTCAATCTCACATCTATCATTGTTTGAGATTGCTTCGACTGAAAAAGTCTCGCGATGACGTTCTAAATAGGCATTCAATTATTTTAATAAATTAAATGTATAAAGTCTATTAGTGACAATTAAGCCAAAGCATCATTTAAAAAGGGAAAGAGAGATTATCTGAAAATTGAATTTCCACTTGAAAACCCGGTTCCAAAAGTATTAAATCCACCTGTAGAATATGGATTTTGATTGTTGTAGTAATTACCTTGTCCGGCAGAAATAGTGGTTTCAAATTTTAAGGAAGTATGTTTGGAAGTTTTGTATTCTAAACCAATTGAAGCCGCTTTGTAATTATCTTTTTTATTGGGATTAAATCCGTTTGCATCATACATCACAGCACCCGACAAAATCATTTTTTTATTCAATTTGTATTGACCCTCCACAAATAATAAATTTCCGGAAATAGTTTTTTTACTTGAATTGAATAATGCTTCATTCTGGTTTAACATTGTAAATGTATTTCCTGTAATAGAATAATGCATTAAACCAATATTCAATTTGAATTTCGGAGTAAGCTGATAACCAATTTTAGGAGCAATGAAAGTTGTATAGGCAGTGTTTTTTGTTGTGTTTAAAAAGCTAACACCGGCACCCATTGAAATAGATGCAGAAACTCTGTCTGTCGCTGTTAGCTTTGCTTTTGAAGGAGTATAATACTCAACGGAATCATTTTGTGCAATAACAACAGATGCAAATGCGAATGATAAAATTGATAGTATGCACTTTTTCATGTTCTATAAATAGTTTTACCAAAATTAATCAAAAATCAATTAAATAAATACTTTTGTGAAAGATTAACAGTGAATTTATTAATTAATTAATAACATGTTTATGATTGTGGGATCAATCAAAAAAATCATTTTAAATCTTAATAATCATAAAAATCTGCGTTCCATCAAACTATAACCTATGAAACTATTCGTAAAAAACCTCGACCGAGATATTAATGAAGCCCAATTAGAGAGCTTATTTGCTAAGTTTGGTGAAGTGCTTTCAACAAAAATTATTTATGATACCATTACCTGGGAATCAAAAGGATTTGCCTTTTTAGAAATGGCAAAAAAAGAAGATGGACAAAAAGCCATTGAAACATTAAATGGGAAAGAAGTAAAGGGCCGTGAATTAATTGTTCAGGAAGCAGAAGAAAGAAGAAGATAATTAGATTTTATAAAAGTTAATTCGTTAATAGGATCAACCGTAATTCTCGACAAGCTCGAAATGACTGCGTGCGTGGTCATTTCGAGTTTGTCGGGAAAATTGTGTGGAAGCATTTTTAACTCTAATTTCATTGTAAACAGTAGGAATATTTTAACTTATTTAAGTCTATTTCTTTTATAAATTTATTTTTTCAAATGAAAAAAAAATTCATTACGCTTTTATTTTTATGTTTCAGCTTTAGTTTTTATGCTCAAAACAACTATTTAGATAGTCTGAATAATGTTGTAAAGACAGGCTCTGATACAAACAAGATAAAAGCTTTGTTTTTTCTATCCGATAATTATGAGTACAATGATATTGCCAGGGCATGGGAATATTCCAGGCAAATTTACGCACTCGCTCATCGTCTGAATATTCAAAAATATATTGCCAGCTCCTACATTCAATATGGAAATTTGTATGATGATGTCAGCAATTCCGACAGTGCTTTGTTCTACTACCAAAAAGCATTAAGCTATTCACAACAGCATGATCTGAAAAAACAACAAGGCAGTGCACTCAATGGTTTGGGATGCGTTTACCTGAATACCGGTGATTATTCCAAATCAATGGAAAACTTATTGAAAGCGTTGAAGATCTATGAAACGATCAATTACAAAAGCGGACAGGCCTCCTGTCTGAATAATATGGGATTGGTTGCCAGAAATACAAAAAAACAGAATAAAGCCATTGAGTATTATTTACAAGCACTCGCGATCAAAGAAGAGGTTCGTGACACAGCCGCTTTTGGTAATACATTGAATAATATCGGATTGACTTATTATGAAACAGAACGTTACGATCAGGCAATGTCTTATTATTTCAAAGCATTGTCCTTTGCAAGGATCTCCGGTGATAGCGGTTCTACTGCTATGATTCTGCAAAATATTGCCTTGATCTATAATCAGAAATATGATACAAAAAACGCATTGAAGTATTATGAATCAGCAATGAAATTATATCACACCCTGGATGATAAAAATGGAGAGGCAATTACTAATTGTAATTTGGGTATGGTATATCACCGGATGCATGATGATGAAAAAGCAATAGCTTTTAACTTAAAGGCATTAAACATGTTTCGTGAAATTAATTCCAAAGATTGGATAGCAGAGGTATATAAGAATTTGTTTCAGATCTATTCACTCAAACATGACTATGAGAAAGCTTTACATTACCATGTGAAATTTGTTGAATTGAAAGACTCCCTGTTTACTACTGAAAACAATCGCTCTTTGGCAGAAATGGAAACAAAATATGAAAGTGAAAAAAAACAGAAAGAAATTGAAATTTTAAATCAGAAAGCAGAGATAGCATCTATTGCATTTAATAAAAACCGTATTTTATTGTATTCGTTTGTGGGAGGCTTCTTATTGATCTTACTCATGGTACTGATCATATTTAATCGTTATAAGATAAAGAAACGGGCCAATATTGCATTGGAACAACAGAATGTGGAAATAACACTGCAAAAAGCAATTATTGAGGAAAAAAATAAAGACATTACTGATAGTATCCGGTATGCAAGAAGAATTCAGGAGGCAATACTTCCTTCAAGTGATTTGATAAAAGGATTCTTTCCGGATTCATTCATATTGTACAAACCGAAAGATATTGTAAGCGGGGATTTCTACTATTTTCATAATTTAAGCGCTTCCCATACTATTGTTGCAGCAGCAGATTGCACCGGGCATGGAGTTCCTGGAGCATTTATGAGTTTGTTAGGATATAATGCTTTAGAACACGCCATCAAGGAAAATAAGAAAACAGTTCCTTCGGATATTCTGGATACAATCAATACAATTATTTCCGGGACCTTAAATCAGGAAAAAAAAGATACCACCGTAATGGATGGAATGGATATCGCTTTATGTTCCTTCGATAAGGAATCAAATCAATTGAATTATGCAGGCGCAAACAATCCATTATGGATGTTTTCTGATAATCAACTGAAAGAATTTGATGCCGATAAAACGCCTATTGGCGCATATTCCGGCATAGAAAATAAATTTACAACTCATAAAATACCTCTTAAAAAAGGAGATTGCTTTTATATTTTTTCGGATGGTTATGCTGATCAGTTTGGAGGGAAATTAGGAAAAAAATTCAAATACAAACAATTGAAAGAATTGCTTCATGCTGCTCAGGGAAAATTAATGTCTGAACAAAAAGTAATTCTTGAAAATGCCATAGATCAATGGCGAGGTAATTTAGAGCAGGTCGATGATATTTTGATCATCGGTATTCGCGTATAGTTTTAAACAATTCCACCAATCTATCCACAATCGTTTTTATTTTTAATTTGAATGTGCATTTTTGTGCGCTTAACGAACGCTTCAAATTTTTTAGATTGTGAAATACTATATTATTTTTTCTTTTTTTGTTTTATTATTTACTTGTTGTTCTTCCGAAACATCTAAAAACAGTGAGAATCAGGAAGCCGTTTTATCTAAAGACAGTATCAATAAAATTTTAAAAGAAATTCATGCTAAAGAAAAAGCATATCAATTAGATACCCTGTTTAAAAATAAAGTGAAACTGGCCGGTTTTAACGGTTGTGTTTTAGTTGCACAACGCGGACAAATTATTTATGAACGATCATTTGGATATGCTGATCTGGAGAAAAAAGATTCATTAAAAATAAATTCCGCTTTTCAACTGGCATCCACTTCAAAAACATTAACTGCTGCTGCTATTCTTTTATTACGTGATCAGGGGAAATTAAAATTGACCGATTGTATTCAAAAATTCTTTCCTGATTTTCCGTATCAACATATTACGATAAACCTATTGTTATCACATCGTTCCGGCTTAGGTAATTACCTTTATTTTTGTGAGCCTTATTGCGACAAGGACAATTGTTATAATGGGAAGGTTTTTGATAATGCATCTTTTTTACAGATCATGCTTACCAGCAAACCACCGGTCTATGCTTTGCCCAATAAAAAGTTCGAATATTCTAATACCAATTATGCTTTGTTAGCTTGTATCGTTGAAAAGGTTTCCGGGATGAGTTTTCCCGATTTTATGGAGCAAACTATTTTTAAACCTCTTGGAATGAAGGATACCTGGGTTCATAGTGCAAAATATGATTCGCTGCATGCAGATAAAACAGTTGGACATAATGCGAAAGGAAGCTATGAGAAAGAGAAGTTTGCTGATGATGTTTATGGCGACAAAGGTGTTTTTTCAACTGTGGAAGATATATTCAAATGGGACCAGGCTTTGTATTCTGAAAAATTATTAAGCAAAAAAACACTGGAAGAGGCATTTACCGGTTATAGTAATGAACACAAAGGAAAGCGTAATTATGGTTATGGCTGGCGCCTGGTTGATTATGGAAAAGGGAATAAAGTAATTTATCACAATGGCTGGTGGCATGGTTATAACAGTTTATTTTTCAGAAGACCAACTGATCAAACAACAATTATAATTTTATCAAATAAGCATAACCGCAGTATTTATCAAATACAAGGAGTCTTATCTATTCTAAACAGTAATTCTGTGTTAATGGAACTCGAAGGTGCCGAATGATGAAGACACTGTTTAAATTTGAATCGAAAAATATCGGATAGTATAAAAGCGCATACTCGCTTCCTTGCGGCAGGAGGGAGCGTATCGAGAAGAGGAGCGAAACAAAAAGTCCATTCACGTCCTTTATACACCTTTCTGAAAAAGAAAGGTTACCCGAACTAACAAGCCATGTGGTGAATAAATAATCTGAATCAAATTTGAGCAAGTCCCCAATCACAAAAAAATTTTGATTAAAATCACACATTATAGTATCAATTTGCTATATCTTTGAGCGAAATTTCAAAAAAACAAAAATCAAAATGAAAAAATTAATTTATTTGATCGCTTTACTACCATTAGCGTTTGGCTGTGGTAATGGAAATAAAGAAGGTGTATTATCCGCTGAAGATAGTTTAACAGCAATTACCGGAGGGCAACAGGTTCGTATCCACAATCAGGATTCGAGCATACAATCTTTTATTCTCGGATTTAATGAAATTCAGGATAACCTGGATGCCATAAAAGAAAAAGAAAAAATGATTACTGCTTCCAGCAAAGATGCTGAAACCCGTAAAACTAAAGAGGAACAGATTGTTGCTGATATTCAGGCAATGTATGATTTAATGAATAAAAACAAACAACGACTGGCTGCAATGAGAAAAAAGTTCAACGATTCTAATAAAAAGAACGAAGAACTTGAAAAATTCATTACTCGTTTAACAACTGATATCGAAACAAAAGATGCAGAGATCAATGATTTGAAGACACAGTTAGAAAAATTAAATGTTGAGATGGCTACTTTGAATACCAATTATGTGGAAGTAACACAAGAATCAGCTGTTAAAACAGAAAAACTAAATACCGCCTTTTATGCTTTCGGTACTGCAAAAGAGTTGATCAAAAATGGTGTATTAACCAAAGAAGGTGGATTTATCGGACTAGGTAAAATTCAAAAAATGAAAGATGATTTCAATAAAAATTATTTTATTAAAGTAGATGCTTCTGTAACCAATGAAATTATTCTGGGTGCTAAAAAAGCAAAAATAGTAACCACCCATCCTGCCGGTTCTTATAAAATTGTTGGTGCCGATGGGAAAGCTGAAAAGCTTGTTATTAATAATACAGATGACTTCTGGAGTGCATCGAAATATTTAGTTATTGTGGTAGAATAATTTTATTAATAAAATTTTAAAGCATCAATCCAACGATTGGTGCTTTTTTTTGATTTATTTTGCGCCATGCAACAAAAAAATATAATCATTCCAAAAACTGCCCGCTATTTTGTATTAGGCGAACCTTCTGAAAAGATAGAACACATCTGGATCATTTGTCATGGATACGCTCAATTGGCAAACTATTTTATCAGAAATTTTGAAGCGCTGAACAATGGAAAACACTTAATTATTGCAGCGGAAGGATTGCATCGTTTTTACTGGCAGGGATTTACCGGTAGGGTAGTAGCTTCCTGGATGACAAAGGAAGATAGATTAGAAGACATAAAAGATTATTGCAATTATTTAGACCTTGTTTATAAGGAAGTGCTGTTACCCATAAAAAATAAAAAGGTTAAAATTAATGTACTTGGTTTTTCACAAGGAACAGCAACTGTTTTGCGATGGCTCACTATTAAAAAACCATTGGTGAATAATTTGTTTTTATGGGGAGGGACTTTTCCTTCCGATATTGATTTTAAAATGGATAAGGAGTATTTCAGATCAATAAAAACTTATTTTGTGATGGGCGATAAAGACGAATATAATGATGGAAGTACGGTCATTAAAATGGAACAGATCCTAAGCAAAAATGAAATTCCATTTGAATTTGTTTCATTCGATGGGAAACATGAAATTGATCAGAAAACTTTACTGAAACTGGCAGATAAATTATAGAAATGTTTTTAACCATTCAACAGCTTTTACCTCAGAATTGAAAAATTTGGTTGGTCGGGCAGGCTTGTTAAAACTGGTATATACATTCGAAACTAATTTTTGAGCAAAAGAATTTATTACATAAGCTTCTGCAATTGCATAGGGATCAGATTCCGGTGTTGCAACATACTCACGGGCTTCAGCATTTGGCAGGGTGTTTTCTCCTAAAATAATAAGTAAAGGAAATCGCTTGTATTCTCCAATTTTCTCAATAGAATTGACAATACGTTTTACTAAAACAACATCAATTTCTTCGTTTGCTTTAATTTCAACCAGCATTATTCCATCGTCTCTTAATGCAACACTTGTTTTGTTAAATTCAACTTTGTCTATGATATGTATGTGTTCGTCAAGCATAATTTATTGTTCGTCATTACCAAATATAGATTAAATTTTTAAGCTGAGCAAGTTTTTTAAATAAATGTATATACATGTATATTAAGTTTAACTTTGTAAAAAAACACGTTTTTAACAATGAAATTACTTTTATCTTACCTAAAAAAATATAAGGGCTTGGTCTTGTTGGCCTTAGTTTTAGCCACAATCAACCAGGTTTTTTCATTATTAGATCCCATCATCTTTAAGCACATCATTAACGAATATGCAACCAAAGTAAATGAACTGTCTAAGCGGGAATTTATAAATGGAGTTGCTTTATTTATTCTTTTATCAATGGGAACAGCTATGGTATCCCGTATCGCTAAAAATTTTCAGGATTATTATGTGAATGTAATTACTCAAAAACTAGGCGCTAAAATATATTCTGACGGATTAAAACATTCATTAGAATTACCTTACCAGGTTTTTGAGGATCAGCGGAGTGGTGAAACCTTGGGCAAACTTCAAAAAGTACGAATTGACGTTGAGAAACTCATTAACGCCTTTGTAAACATATTGTTTGCTTCTATTGTAGGAGTTGTTTTTGTGATGGTATATGCCATCAAAATTCATTGGTTGATAGCAGTAGTTTATTTTGCCGCAATTCCATTATTGGGGTTTATAAGTTCAACTTTAAGTAAACGCATAAAAATAATCCAAAAGAAAATAGTGGGTGAAACCACTTCTTTGGCTGGATCAACAACCGAATCATTAAGAAATATCGAATTAATAAAAAGCCTTGGATTAGCTGATCAGGAAATCAATCGGTTGAATGGCGTAACTATTAAAATACTCGGTCTGGAACTGAAAAAAGTGCGTTACATACGCAGTATCAGCTTTATTCAGGGTACGATGGTGAATTTTTTACGAAGCTGTATTTTATTTCTATTGTTGTATCTGATCTTTGCCGATAACATGACCTTAGGTGATTTGTTCTTGCTTCAGATCTATTCCTTCTTTATTTTCGGACCATTGCAGGAGTTAGGCAACATCATCAACATCTATCGGGAAGCGGAAGTTTCATTGGATAATTTTCAAACAATTCTAAATACCCCTAAAGAAGAAAAACCGAACAATCCTTTTATAATTAATGGCATTCAGACATTGGAATTTAATGCGGTTAGCTTTAAACATCAAACTTCAAATAATAAGGCCCTTGATGAAATTTCTTTCAAAACAAAAAATGGGGAAACTATTGCATTTGTTGGTCCTTCGGGTTCAGGGAAAACTACCTTGGTGAAATTATTAGTTGGCTTATATCATCCCCAGGAAGGGGAAATATTTTATAATGAGAAATCAGGAAGATCAATTGACCTGGATCAGCTACGCACCCAAATTGGTTTTGTAACGCAGGATACACAATTATTTGCCGGTACCATAAAAGAAAATTTATTATTCGTTGCTCCTAATGCAACTGATGAAGAATGTTTAAATGTGCTTCATAAAGCAGCTTGTCAAAATTTATTGGCAAGAGCTGAAAACGGAATAAATACATTAATTGGCGAGGGTGGGGTAAAAGTTTCCGGGGGTGAAAAACAACGCCTGTCAATTGCCCGTGCATTATTACGTAAGCCTTCTTTATTGGTTTTTGATGAAGCTACCTCATCACTTGATTCGATAACGGAAGAAGAGATAAGTAAAACGATCCGCGAATTATCAAAAGATCAAAATCAAATAACGATATTAATCGCTCACAGGTTAAGCACTGTTATGCATGCCGATAAAATTTTTGTTCTTGAAAAAGGAAAAATTATTGAGCAGGGTAAGCATGATGAATTGGTGAATCAAAAAGGATTGTATTATGCCATGTGGCGTCAGCAAATTGGTGAGCGATATGATTAAGGTTAGGTTTTTATAAAATGATTATTTTTATCTTTGCAAGAAAAAAATAAAAAAAAATAAAAAAAATGGAAAATCAGAACTACAAAAACCACAGAAGATTGGTACCAATGTTTCATTACTTCTTGTTTGCTCTTATTACTTTAGTTTTAATAGGTTCGTTTGTCAATCTATATAAATCAATTGGAGATCATGAACGGATTTATTCGGCAGATCTTATCGTTTCGCTTTCAATAGCCATGTTATTTTCATTTTTCTTTATGCGGATTTTTGCCTTGAAAGCGCAGGACCGTGCTATTCGTGCGGAAGAAAACTTACGCCATTTTGCTTTAACCGGAAAATTGTTAGATACACGTTTAGGTGTTAAGCAAGTTATAGCCTTACGTTTTTCGTCTGATGATGAATTTGTTGAACTTGCAAAAAAGGCTGCTGATAGTAATATGAGTGCAGAAGCTATTAAAAAAGCTATTAAAAACTGGAAAGGCGATTATTACAGAGCTTAGTTTTTTTATTTTAGTTTTCTTTTCTGAAGAAAGCGGGGAGTATTTATTTCGATAGGACAAAAGGTGTTTTTAAAGAGCACCTTTTTCTTTTGGAACCCACCCAGTTTATTATCATAGATCAAACAATAATATCCTTGGGTAAAATCCGAAATATCAACCGAATTGCCATTGCCTTGCTTTTCGATAACTCCATAAGGATCGTAAATAATATAATATGTATCGCTTGAAAACTCAATCGTTTGATTATGATTGGTGATCATATACATCACAGCATCTTTTTTTGAGTAGTACGAAATAGCATCTGAAAACCTGCTTATTTTATCATAGCCTTTTTGCCGAACACGATACTTGTTCTCGCCACTATGAAATGATACAGGGACAGAATAGGAATTAGGACTTGGTGTCCCGACACCATCGACTTCTCCGACTTTTATCCATTTATCATAAATATATTGCTCAACATAAAAAGGTAAGGATCCATTTTCACTTTTTGCGGTCCAGTTAACCAGTCCATCGTTACTGATCGTAAAGGATAAAATTTCATAAGTGGAAATTACTTTTTCTCTCTTTACCGTATTTTCGCTGCCTCCATTATCTGCTATGGATTTGATTGGCTGCAAAACCAAAAGAGCAAAAATAAATAAAATGTAAACCGGACTTTTCATCGTATTTTTTCTTGTTTTTAATCAAACAAAAGTAGATTACAATAAAAAAGCTTTTTACTTAAGAAGTAAAAGTAATTAACAATTGTATGTTAATTAAGTGGTAGATTTCAATGATAGATTGGCATTTATCAATTGTTAATAGTGTTAATAACTATGATTTATTTAAATTTTATAAAAATAATTAACAGTATTAATAGTGTTCATTCCGACCATAGCACCATAACTGTTCAAAACATATTAATCTTTTACTTTCTTTTTCTGCCGCAAAAAGAAAGCGGCAAATACCTGCTAGGTATTTGAGCGAGTATGTGTGAAGGAAGAAAACCCACCACAAAAACCAACCCCAAGTCTTCGTTTGCACACATCCTGGCACATCATAAATAATGTCCTCTGGACATTATTATACTCAGTCCTCCACAAAAGCCCTTGCGCCATATCTCCACGAAACTTGGCTAACCCTTCATGCCGGCTCTTTCACTAAAAAAGTTCGCTGAACTTTTTCTTAACGTTCAGCCCCGCACTTTTTGTGGACGTCAGCCGCACCGCTGTTAATTTTCTTTTGTGCAGAATTTAATTTGGTAAGAGCGCGTGAGACTTGAACAAACGCGACGCCGAGTTGCATGTGTGGAGCGATCGTTTGTTCTTGATTTTTTCGTTCTTTTTGATCAAGCAAAAAGAACAAAAGGACAAAACTTACAAGGTTTCGAACAGTAAAGTTTTTTCCTGAGCGAAGCCGAAGGGTTCAAAATAACAATGCTTGTAAATAAATTGCTGCTCCCATTTTTAAAATCAATTATTAATCGAGTTCAGGTTATTAGTAATCACTTGAATGTGTCGGAAATAACAAATTTCGTTGGAAACTATTTTATGGAAGTACTTGTTACAAAAAGAGTCTGATATTGTTTTTTGCAAAAGTTGGAATCTGTTTCAGTTACATTGATACATCCGCTGGTGCCACCCCAATTTAAAGTAATGGAATTTGTATTATCGTTTTTTACAACGCTGCAATCAGAAGGGAAGGTCCATAGGTAAGTGGAATTGGCATGCATGGGAACAGTGTAAGTAACCTCTTTTTCTTGCTCCGGAACAAAGGATTTTCCGGTAATGACAGGAGTAGGGATCAATCCAAAATCATAAGCTGTCCAAAGTGTAGAAAAATAATTTTTGTCCTTCGAAAAAAAACCTCGTCTCCCGCCTTCATATTTGCATTTACCGGGATCTATTAAAAGTGCATGACTTAATTTATTCACTTTATAAAAAATGACCGCATCTTTTTTTTCTGAATTTTTGTAAACGTTACGTTCAATATCTTTAATGTTTACATAATTTTCTATTGTTTCATCCGGTAATGAGCTTATTCCATGAACATCGGTCCATTGTTTCATCAGCTCAACACCATTTCTTTTATTTACCACCCAATCGCTGTTCCCCTGGTAAATGATCATTCGAGGGTAATTGCCCGAATAATAAGGGTTTTGTTTCCGAACAATATTCCCCCATTTTTTTGCTGATTTTACACGTAAGCCTAACATTCCCATCATTGCCGTGATGTATCCGTTTCCCGATTTAAAAGCTCCACCGGCAAATATGGCGCCTGCATTGAATGTTTCGGGATAATCAGCCATCATGATCACACTCATGGCTGCACCTGCCGAAAGTCCGGTTATAAATACTTTTCCCGAATCAATAGCATAATTGCTTTTCATGTGATCGATCATTTGCATGATGGAATAATTTTCTCCCCTGTTTTTATTCGCATGTTTCCGTTTGAAAAACTTAAAACATTTCATTGGATTGTTGATGGAGCGCATTTGCGGATACAACACATAAAAGCCATATTCATCGGCTAATTTATTCCAATCGGTTTGCCTGGCCACTTTTCCGGCACATTGCAAACAACCATGCAATACCACAACCATTGGTGCTGATTTTGTTTTATCAAAATTTGGAGGCGCATGCAGGTACATTTTTAAATGTCCTTTGTTCTTTCCAAAATGCTTGACACGTTTTAGATCTTGTGAATGAAGGGGAGAGCAAAAAATAAGAATGAAAAAAAACAGTGTGATTGTTTTAGAAAAAAGCGAAGCAGTGAAATTCATTTTTAAAATTATGAAGAATTGATTTTTGTTAATTTCAAGAACCTAAGGGTTTGCTTTTACGGGTTGGTTTCTATTTCTTCCAGGTCGTTTTTATATAGGTAGCTTTTGAAAATTCTTCTCCATTGATTTTTGTATTTCCAGCTATTCCACCTAAATATCCAAGCGTGTTGCAGTCGGAATTAATTACTTCAGTTGTCATGTCTGCCCCACATGTTCCAGGTTCAAACGTGTAAACAGTATTTCCTTGAAAAGTATATTCTTTAACAGTTGCGTTGTTGCAAGTTGAAGATTTATTGAATTCTTTAATTTTTTCCTCTACACAGGTTGGTGTCCCTTTTTCAATGTGTAGTTTATTACAAGCAGCGAACACTGCAACTAGGATTACTAAAATAAATGTTATTTTTTTCATGGTGTAAATTTTAATTGTGAAAATATTTTATCGTTTTATAATTTTTCAAATCGGTTTTCAGCTAGGATGTTACGAAATGTTTAACACTTGACTAAAGCTAGCACAAATATAAATTAAAAGCAGAATAGGAGATGGCAAATGTTTAGAAATAAATTTATGCAAATGCACTAAACCCATCCTATTGCAAAAAAAAAAATTGTCACAGGGGAAATTTTCTTTCGATTCATATTTTCTATCAGTCGAAATACACTACGGTCGTGACACTCAGCAGTCGTTAAACATAGTTCGTAAAATAAAAAATAAAAACGGTGTTTTTTTGTTATTTTTTGATGATTTTTTTATTTATTTTTTCTCCTAAACTGTTTTCAAATGTTGCAAAATAAATTCCTGTTGGTAAATCGCTAATGTCAATATCTATTGATTGTTTTTTTTGATTTCTTATTTCAATTATTTTTTCTCCAAGTAAATTATAAATAAAAATTCGATAATCTTTTTTCTTAAGGAAGGTAATGTTAAATTTATCTTCAACCGGATTTGGAAAATAATGAATTCCATCTGTATCTTCAGATATTTCAATCATTCCGACATGGTATGGATTTTCACATTCAGCAGGAGTAACAAGAAGAAAGCTTGTTGTAATATCTTGAAAACAAGAAAAACTATAAAAATGGAAATCTACAACACCTTGAGAGCAATTTCTATATGTAGGAAATAGATAATTCATGGAGCCAATATGTTCAATAATTGCACCTGTTATACCTACTGATGAATTTGCTGAATCGCTTGTAAATAAAACCCTATGAGAGTTCGAGTTTATCATTAATGATGATATACTATCAACTTTAACAATTGATTTGGAGCAATTCATATCGCTGGTATCAACACCCAAGTCCCATTTGTCGTTCACCTGTGCACCAAAGTTGTAAAGTATATTAAATGTGTTATTGTTTAAATAAAAAACAGTATCTCCGTTATTGTAAGTATAGTCATTCCACTTCCCGGAACTGACTAATCCTATTGGTGGGGATTGAGTATAAATGTCTTCGGTTGTTTTTAATATTTGACAAGTCTTTCCAAACAAAATAGTATCATGTGTATATTCAATTTTGACAACCCCATTAATTCCAATATTCCAAAATTTATAATTCCATATTGCGCCTTGACCAATCCAAGGGGTTGTTTGAGCTTTTGTCCCCAATGCTGTTGCAATAACAAACGAAAGAATTATTATTTTTTTCATGTGAATGATTTTAGCAGTCATGCTGTTAACTTGATTAGTTTTTCAGCAAAATTTCTTGAGCCATTATGTTTTATCCAATATTTTAAAACTTCTCTTCTATGTCTACCTGCCGTTTCAGTCCAAATTACATTCCTTTTAGCCATTTCAAGTCGTCTTTGTCTAATTGGGCTTGAGAAATCAACTTTCCATTTTTAATATCCTCGTCACTTAATTGAAGCATTAAAATTTGTTCTTCAGGTAATTCCACAATGTCTTTATCGACAGCACTTGTCTTAACCAACTGATAAAGAGCTGATAGATAATCTTTATTAGAAATTGTCAAAAGTTTGTCGATAATGTTATTTCTTAAAATGTCTGTTGTACTCATTGGCCAATTATTTTCTCAAATAAATATCGTAATTTTCTGGCTGTTTACAAAATGCTGCAAAATGATTTATCACCTATACGATGACCGGAATTTCTCCAACGTTTGCCATTAACGATTCGCTAGGTTATGAGGCCGACTCGTAAAACGAAATTATAAAATTATCGGTGGCAAAAACTAATAAAAAATAAATTTAATACGCTCTGAAAAATATTTGCAAATGCACTTGCTCCGCATTTATTTTAGTGTTAGTAGCAGACCAATGTATATTCATGTCAGTTGTCTGTGATTACTCTGTTGCTCTGATTCAAGCAGAGTAAAAATCAATTATTTAGCTTCGTTTGCTAATTCTATTGCTGTTTCTAAAAACTCATCTCTACTTTCAATGACACCTTTAATTGTTTTAGAAACAAAGACATTAGGAATTATCCCAACACCATGCTGTTGGCTGCCATCATGTTTAATTACTTTCATTCCCGTCCATGAAACTTGGTAATGCCCTGGCAATACAAAGGAATTAACATTCCCATTCGTTCCTGCTGTTGGCTGACCAACTATTGTTGCTAACTTATAACCTTCAATAAAGCCCATATAACTTTCAGAATAACTGATAGCACTGCCATCAGTTATAAAAATAATTTTCGCATTGATGTGCGGCTTTTTTGCCTTCATCTCCCATCCTCCCTTTTCATATCCTGCAATCTTTTCCTGATCTGGATAAATAAATTCAGGCACGAACATCCATTTATCTTTATCATTTTTTGTTAAGAGATATGAAATTAATTCATGATTCCCGTTTGGATATCCTCTCAAATCGCAAATGACTGCTTTAGCTTTTGTAAGCTGTGGCAATAAGCTATCAATAGTCTTCATTTCAATAAGGTCTAAATTCAAATAGATAATATCATTGCCTATGAGTTTATATTTAAAATTTGACGATGATATGGAATTATCACAACCTCTTGAATCAGGTTCAATATTGCGCGTTAATTCAACTAGAGTATTATTTACCACTATGGACAATTTGGAATCTTTATCCCCAGTCAAAGACGTAGTATTGGCCCTATAAGCTAACCATCCCGAAGTAGCAGCAGAAATCCTTCTTTCAATATTTTCAAAATACTTTTCAGGAGTAACTCCATTTATTTGAGTAACTATATCTCCAACTTTTAGCCTTAGATTACTATCGCAAACCTTAGTTATAGTTAATTTGTTTTCTATAAACTCCCAAGCGATTGGAGGAGTAAATGACCCCATAGATCCTCCAGAAACCCATATATGACCATCTTTTAATGGTGCGGTGAATTGCTGAAGTGTAATTAAAAAGTCATTTTCATTCTTGTCTTCATAAGATTTTAGTAATGCATTTCCTAATTCTTTTTCCCAATCTACATTGGCTACATCAAAATAGGGAAAAAAATGTTGAAATACATTCCATGTAATAATTATATCTCCTAATCTAACTGGTAAGTCTATATCTTTTGTATTTATAGTTTTCAGAATACTATCTAATTCATTCTTCTTTGATTCAGGATAGGTATTTGAATCAGTGCAATAAAGCACTAATGGAACGATGCAGGAAATTCCACTACCAATATTTTTATTAATGGCTTCTCCAATTGTAGGTTCGGCTTCAAATATTTTTTTTCCTTTTTGAATTTCGGTAGTATTATTTTTTTTTATTGATACACACTTCTTTCCTTCAAAACTATCCTCACTAACTATTTTAATCGAATAATCGTCTCCCCAATAAATCCATGTTTTTTCTTTCATTGAAGTCCCAAGCTCGTCTGATTCAAAATCATTATTCTTGATTGGTATTTCAATCCATTTTTCATTTTCCTGATAAAAAAGTTTCAAATCATCTGTCAATAATTCACCGCTACCTTCCAAAAAACAACCTAAAGCAATACCTATAGCCATAGTATCCACATCACCTATAATTTCATATTTTTTCCATCCATTTTCAGTAATTGGACTATTGTCCATATTATTAAAAAAACCGGTTTGACGATTGGGCTTATCTACCCGTAACCACAAATGACCTGTACCTTTTGAGCCATCAATTAATTTTACCTCTCCAGTAAATTTTATTATTCTGCCATTATATTTCTGAGCGTCCACATAGGTCATAAGATTCCCAAATCCGGCAGATTTAGGTGAAGTTTTGTCAATTGCTATTTTTCGATTGACACGAATACTTCTATAAATATTTTCGCCTTGATACACCTTCATCCCATTACTTACTCCTAAATGTTGCCAATAAGTAGGTTTGTAATTCTTTAGATTGGTCGGTGTAATTGAGTTAATATCGAATTTTACATTTTCTTCGGTATAATAAAATTTTATTGTGGGAGCAATCGGATAAAAGAGGTCATGTAGTGTCTTAAAAAGTTCTTCTTTGGTTTGGCATTTTTCAACTTTTCCCGACCCATAAATAGAAAACTTTTCCCAATCAATATTCGCAGCCTGATCACTGGGATGGAAGTATTTCACATAGCCATAGACCTTTGCAAAGGTTTTAAGATTTTCAATTTTAGCAAGTGTTTCAAAACTGGGATTTGGAACAAAATTTTGTCCATGCCCAACCGTTTGGGTACAAAAAGTTGTCAAGATAAATAGATACTTTTTCATTGTCGGGGTTGTTTTGCCTTGCTACTAACGAACGAAGCTAAAAGATTGCGGATTTACTTGCACTCAGCTGTTCATTATCACAAATATAAATTAAAAGCACAACTGATTATAGCAAATGTTTAGAAATAAATTTAATACGCTGTGACAAACATTTGCAAATGCAGAAACTCTGCATGTATTTTAGGTAGTGTTAGTGGTAGTTTTTTGTTTGGGTTTAACCATAAATTCCAACTAAATATTTCACCTCCATTAATAAATAAAAAAGTTGAAGAGCCAAAATACTAATTAATGAAGCACCTAAATATTTTTTTTTGTAGCTCAATTCTTTGTACGGAAATAGACTTAATATTAAACCAAGAATAAAACCAAATGCTGTGATAGTCACAATTAAAGTGGTAATTAACGCTTGTTTTACACCAGCTGAAGAAACGACTTGTCCCTGTAGATTTGTAGTTGTTCCTGTTGGTTGTACAATTGATAGAGTGATATTTATAAAAAGAATTGAAATAGAATAAATAAGCAATCGTCTTATTTTTCCCTTTGGAATACTTTCAAGGCTCTTGTTTTTAACATTTACTTTTTCTTGAACTATCTTTTGTTCTTTCTTGATTTCTTCTATTTGCTCCGGAGAAATTTGTCTTCTATCCATTTCTAATTGCGCAGAATTCAATGCAGCCTCAATATAGTCTGAGCGTTTGGTTGTCAAAATGGTTACTAATTGTTCATCAGTTTGCTTAGCCATTACTTCGTTAAAATCTATTGCCATATTTTTAAAAGTTTAGTACTTAAAATTACCACTAACAATCTAATACGCTATACTTTCTATTTCTGCATGAACCTCAAAATCAAGCCTAAAAACAGGATTTTTAATTTTATGTAAAACAGTTCTTATAAACTAAAACCTACTTCAGTCAAAATCTTTATACAACAAATATTTTTTACGAACAATCTTAAATTTTTTAATTCCTTCATGCCAGCTTTTTCTGATCTCCTCTTCGGTAGCACCATCCTTTATTTGCTTTTGCAAGGTGGCATTCCCGGCATGGTAATTAAAATTATCATCAAAAAAAACAGTTTTGTCGGGTGTATTTTGATACGTACCTATTAGCCAAAACAAATAAATATGTTTCAGTTCTTTTAAATACTCTTCACCAAATTCTGATAAATTATATCCATTACAAATTTGTCCCTTATACTTTGGATCCATTGCTCCTGGCTTTGGTTGTGGAGTAAAAATGTAATTTGCTTTTAGTAAAGTTGGATGTCCTATCACCTGGAAAGGCAGATCAGTTCCTCTGCCTACAGATACAATTGTTCCTTCAAATAGCCCCAGGCTTGGATATAAATAAACGGATGACATATTTGGTAAATTAGGACTAGGTTTTACAGGCAATTCATACAGATCTTTATGGGTATAATTTCCAATTGTAATAACTTTAAAATTACATTTTACTCCGGATTTTAACCAACCTTCACCGTTGATCATTTGCGCATATTCTCCAATGGTCATACCGTAAACAATGGGAACGGTATGCATTCCTAAAAATGATTTATACGCATCTTCCATTACCGGTCCATCAATATAATACCCGTTTGGATTAGGACGGTCGAGTACTATCAGGGATTTATTGTTTTCAGCGCAAGCTTCCATCACATAATGTAAAGTGGATAAATACGTATAAAAACGAACACCCACATCCTGGATATCAAAGATCACCACATCAATATTTTTAAGATCTTCCGGACTTGGTTTTAAATTTTTTCCATAAAGGGAAATTACCGGTAATCCTGTTTTTGAATCTTTGTATGTTTTTACTTTTTCTCCTGCATCTTTTTCGCCACGAAAACCATGCTCCGGACAAAATACTTTTTTTACTGAAATACCTAATGATAAAAGGCTATCAACTAAATGTGTTTTATTTATATTGGAGGATTGATTAGCAACAATTGCAATTGATTTTCCTTTTAATAATGGAAGATATTCAACTGTACGGTCGGCCCCAACCTTCAGATCTTTCCCTGTTTTGTTGTTGTTGTCAACCGCTGTAATTCCTTGTGCATTGCCATTAAGTGCAAGTGCAACAGTAAAAAACAATATAAAATTTTTATAACCCATCATCTTACACCTAAAATAGTATTTTTGTAATTCTTTACATTCGCAACGAATATTTTGCTATTTGTAATTCGCAAAAATTCGTATTTCGTAGTAATTTTAAACATCAAAGCTAATAAATTTTGAATACCGAAAGTTTCATTGCCAAACGAATCATTTTTGGAACCGAAAATTCCAAACAGTTATCGCGTCCCATCGTCCGGATCTCTGTGATAGGAATCGCGTTGGGATTGGCGGTAATGATTCTTACAGTAGCTATTGTTACCGGTTTTCAACGTGAGATCAGGAATAAATTAATTGGTATCGGTTCACATATTCAAATTACAAATTATGATAACAATGCAAGTAATGAACCACAACCTATCAGTAAACATCAATCCTTTCTTGAAAAATTAAAAAACAATCCGGAGGTCAATCATTTTCAGGTGTATGCTACAAAAAGCGGGATCATAAAAACCAAAACGGATAATGAAGGGGTTATGCTGAAAGGGATTGGCTCAGATTACGATTGGGGTTTTATTAATGAGAATTTGAAAAGTGGAAAAGCATTCAATGTTAAGGATACTGTAGCTTCAAAAAATATAATCATTTCAAAATATTTAGCTGATAAGTTAGAGTTGAAACAGGATGATAAAATGATCATTTATTTTTTGACAAAGAAAGAGGATAGCACCAGCACTCAATATGAACAACGGGTAAAAGCATTTTATATTTCCGGAATATATGAAACAGGTTTCGAAGATATTGATAAACAACTTGTATTGGTTGATATACGTCAGATTCAAAAATTAAATTATTGGGAGGAGGATCAGATTGGTGGATTTGAAATTGCCATTAAGGATTATAAAAAAATTGATAAAACAGGAGAAGATATAAATGAAATTGTGGGGCAGGGGTTGGTGGCACAAACGGTTAAAGAAATAAACCCGGCTGTTTTTTCGTGGCTCGATCTGCAAGATGTAAATGCGATCATTGTGATCACATTAATGATTTTGGTGGCAGGTATTAATATGATTTCAGCATTACTGATCCTTATTTTAGAACGTACCAATATTATTGGAATCCTGAAAGCCTTAGGAGCAAAAAACAATAGCATCCAAAAAATATTTTTATACAATGCAGCCTATTTAATAGGTAAAGGATTGTTATGGGGAAATATTATTGGCATTGGAATTGCCTTGTTCCAGCAGCATTTCGGTTTGTTTAAATTGGATCAGGCAACCTATTATGTTTCAGTGATTCCTATTAATATTAATTTAGTATATGTTTTATTATTAAACATAGGCACCTTATTAAGTTGTCTGATCATGTTAATTATCCCCAGTTTTATTGTTTCAAAAATTACTCCGGTAAAGGCAATCCGCTATAGCTGAAAAATATCATTTTTTTTATTGTGTTATTAGTATAGCTTTGTTTTTTAGAAACATTTTATTCTCATTAAAAAAATAATCACATGAAAACACTTCAAAAAATCATTTATTTTATTTTTATTGGAATCCTGTTTATTGCATTATCAAACACTTTTGTTCTTGCGCAGAATAAACCAAAAGGAAAAGAATGGAAAGTTCCTGATGCGGATGCAAAAAAGAAAAGTGCTATAAAAGCAGATGATGCAGCAATAAAAGCAGGTAAAGAAATCTGGGTACAACAATGTAAATCATGCCATGGTTCAAAAGGATTGGGTGATGGCGCAAAAGCTGAAAAAATAGATATTTCCTGTGGTGATTTTTCTTCGGCAGAGGTACAAAATTTAAGTGATGGTGCTCTTTACTGGAAAATAACCCAGGGAAGAAAACCAATGCCTGGTTTTTCAGATAAACTTAGTGATAACGAGCGTTGGCAAGTTGTGGCATTTATGAGAACATTAAAAAAAGGCGGAGCTGCAACAACTACTTCTACAACAACAACTAATACAACCACTACAACTACCAAAACAACTGACAGTAATCCGGTTAAAAAAGATGACACAACAGTTAAAAAGGATACGGTAAGTACAACCACTGTGGTGAAAACAGAAAATTTGATCAAGTCGGATACCACAAAAATTATGTTCTACCAATACCAGCAATTGCAAACTGAGATTGAACTTTTGAAAAAGCAAATGGCTGAATTGAAAGCTAAGATGGAAGCAATAAAAGAAGAAAAGGATAAAAAATAAGAGCCTGTTTAAAATTGGGTAAAAGATTAGATTTTTAATATTTTTTAGCGTTTTGTCATTCGACCAGAGGGAGAAATTTCATCTCGGTAAACAGATTTCTCTCTTCATTTCATTGCGTTCGAAATGCAGTCCCTAATGTCATTTCGACCAGAGGGAGAAATCTCATCTCGGTAAACAGATTTCTCTCTTCATTTCATTGCGTTCGAAATGACAGTCCCTAATGTCATTTCGACCAGAGGGAGAAATTTCATCTCGGTAAACAGATTTCTCTCTTCATTTCATTGCGTTCGAAATGACAGTCCCTAATGTCATTTCGACCAGATGGAGAAATTTCATCTCCGTAAACAGATTTCTCTCTTCATTTCATTGCGTTCGAAATGACAGTCCCTAATGTCATTTCGACCAGAGGGAGAAATCTCATCTCGGTAAACAGATTTCTCTCCTCATTTCATTGCGTTCGAAATGAACATATAAAACATTTTGAATGAAACTTAAACAGGCTCTAAATTTTTCAAAAAAAATTCTTGAAAGCCGAAATTTTTTTCGGCTTTTTTATTGGCTTAAACGTCTCTGAATTTTTTTATCATGGAATAGTAAGGGTCTGTTTGTGTGGTCAGTTCGAGTATTTTTCTTTTTTTGAAAAATGTATCGAGAACGTGTGTAGGCAATAAGAGTTCGAAACAAATTTTCGTGTAATTACTTCTCTAGTTGCACTCGAGTATTTTTCTTTTTTGAAAAATGTATCTGGAACGTGTGTAAAGCTTTCAAACTTAAAAAAAATACGAATAGTTTTTTTTAATCACAATAAGCCAATTATTTGCTCGAAAAAAACAAGATTACTTGAAACTTTATTTTCGTATTTTCGCATTCTGAAAAAAACAAGATTCGTAATTCGCTAAATTCATAATTCGTAGTACAATATGAAAAAAACATGTAACAATATCCTTGAAACAATTGGTAACACGCCTTTGGTACGTATCAATAAATTAACAAAAGACGTAAAAGCAACAGTTTACGCAAAGGTGGAGACTTTTAATCCCGGTAATTCAATAAAGGACCGTATGGCTCTTAAAATGATCGAAGATGCTGAAAAAAGCGGAGCTTTAAAACCGGGTGGAACCATCATTGAAGGTACAAGCGGTAATACAGGAATGGGGTTGGCCATTGCTGCCATCATAAAAGGATACAAATGTATTTTTACAACTACCGATAAACAATCGAAAGAAAAAGTGGACGCTTTAAAAGCATTTGGTGCCGATGTAATTGTTTGTCCTACCGATGTTGAACCGGAAGATCCTCGTTCCTACTATTCTGTTTCTTCACGTTTAGTAGCTGAAGTTCCAAACGCCTGGAAACCGAATCAATACGATAATTTAAGCAATTCACAAGCACATTACGAACAAACAGGTCCTGAAATATGGGATCAGACTGATGGTAAAATCACGCATTTGGTGGTTGGTGTTGGAACAGGTGGAACTATTTGTGGTACCGGGAAATTTTTAAAAGAAAAAAATCCGAATATCAAAATATGGGGAATTGATACGTATGGCTCTGTTTTCAAGAAATACAAAGAGACCGGCATTTTTGATAAGAACGAAATTTACCCATATATCACCGAAGGAATTGGAGAAGATTTTTTACCAAAGAATGTTGACTTTAATATCATTGATCGTTTCGAAAAAGTGACTGATAAAGATGCTGCGATCATGACACGTGAGATCACCAAGCAAGAAGGTATTTTTGCCGGAAACTCTGCGGGATCTGCAATGGCCGGATTGATTCAGTTAAAAAATGAATTAAAAGAAACAGATGTTGTTGTTGTCATTTTCCATGATCATGGAACACGTTATTTAGGTAAAATGTTTAATGATGAATGGATGATGGAAAAAGGATTTTTTGATAAAAAAGGCTTGATCGCTAAAGATCTGGTAAATACAAATACCAATGCAAAATTAATTACTATCGAAAGTTCTGATACTATTGCAAATGCAGTAAAATTGATGAATAAGATGGATATTTCCCAGATCCCTGTGACTCATGATAAACGTATCATCGGTTCGTTGAATGAAAGTTTATTGTATGCTAAAGTAATTGGTAATCCGGAGATCAAGAATAATAAGATAGAAACCATTATGCAACCTGCTTTTCCATTTGTCGATATTTCAGCACCAATTGATTCCCTTTCTGCAATGATCACAGATAAAAATCCGGCTGTTTTAATCCGCGACTTCAAATTAGATAAAAATTATATCATTACTCGTTACGATATTATTAATGCATTAACGAAGTAAGAAAAAATGAATTATTTCCCCCTTGTGTGATTGTTTGTGTGTATGAGATGGGGGGAGTGCGGGAAGGTGTGTTGCAGGGGGATGTTTTTGTAGAGATGTTTTTTGTGCAAAAAGGAAAATAAAACACAGTTTCGTATTCGTAGATTTATATAGCAAACACAGATTCGTAAATTCGTACAAATTCGTATTCGTAGATTAACACAGATTAGTAAATTCGTAAAAATTCGTATTCGTAGATTTATATAGCAAACACAGATTCGTAAATTCGTACAAATTCGTATTCGTAGATTAACACAGATTAGTAAATTCGTAACAATTCGTTTATTCGTAACCAAAATTGCTTCATGACTTTAAAAAAATTAATAATCCTTTTTTCTTTTGCAATTTGTTTGATCTCAACAAACGCCTATTCTCAACTCGATAATCAAATTTTGAGTACTGAGCTGCCTATAAATGCAAAGGATACCAACAAACTGGTATTCAGTTTCAATAGTTTAAATTTTTTAAGAAACACAGAATATTTTGGTTCGATCGAATTTGGAAAAACCTTGTTTGGTTATTCCTTAAATCCTAAATTGGTTTATTATCCTAATTCTTTTGTAAGGGTTGATATAGGCGGGATTTTTCGAAAAGATTTTGGAACTGCTGAATTTACAATAATAGCCCCAACGTATTCTATAAAAATTTCTAAAAATGGGTATTCAGGAATCTTCGGAAATTATGAAGGAGGTATGTCCCATCAATTTATCGAACCATTATTTAATATTGATTATGCAATTACCAAACCTCTCGAAAATGGCTTGCAATTTAAAATAAACAAAAAACGGATTTTTAGCGATACCTGGATCGATTGGCAACGAATGATCTATCAAGGATCACCATTCAAAGAAGAAATTTCAGCCGGTACATCTAACCTGATTACAATTTTAGGAGCCGATAAAAAATTTAAAATTTCCATACCATTACAAGGTATTGTGCATCATTTTGGCGGACAAATAGATACTGCCAGAACAGCTCCATTATCCACCCTGGTAAATTTAGCTGGTGGCTTGCGTTTTTCAGTAGTATTTGCGGAAAATTCATTTGTAAAAGAATTGCGTTCGGATAATTACCTTGTAACTTTTCATGATGGATCGCCTAAAAAAGTGGAACCTTATGAAGATGGTTATGGCATCTATTTAAACCTGTTAGTACGAACAAAATTGCTGAATGTAATGGCAAGTTACTGGAACGGGGAGTATTATATGGCAGCCAATGGAACTCAGATTTATGGATCATTAAATCCTGTTGAACCAACCGTAAAGTCATTTAGGGAAGATAGCCGTCAATTGCTTTTTTTAAGACTTTTTTATGAGCAAAAATTTTACAAAGGGTTGAACTTAGAAGTAAGAGTTGAGCCTTTTTATGAGTTCAGCCGTAAAGCTGTTGATTTCTCTTATTCAATCTATCTTCGCTATAATCTGGATGTGAAATTAGCGCATATGAAGCCTAATTTTTCTGAGTAGGAGTAGTGTTATGGGAACGCAGATTTCGCAGATTTTTAGGATTAAAAAGGATGTAATTTTAGTAGTTTATATGATTCGCCTTTTGAGTAAAAATCATAACATAAATAGCTTTAAATCTCAAATCCCATTTTTTTATAATTATCCTGATAAATCCGCGTTCCAATAAAAAATGATTTTAATAAATCTAATACAGCATACATGATTTTTATTGATCAAATGGCTAATGAACTCAATTTAGCTACTACTCCCAAACGCATTATTTCTTTGGTTCCATCCCAGACAGAATTATTATTTGATCTGAGTTTGCGAGACGAAGTAATTGGTATCACCAAATTTTGCATTCATCCTGATGAATGGTTTCGCACAAAAACAAAAGTTGGAGGGACAAAAACAATTGATCTTGAAAAGATCAAACAATTGAACCCAGATTTAATTATTGGCAATAAAGAAGAAAATGAGCAAGAACAAATAGAAGAATTAATGAAACATTATCCTGTTTGGATGAGTGATATCAACACCTTAAAACAAGCGTTTGATATGATAACACGAGTAGGGATGATGGTGGATAAAAATTTTGAAGCTATTAATTTAAAATTAAAAATCGAAGCGGCATTTAAAAATTTAGCGTCCTTAATTGAGCCTGCACAAATCCAAAATGTTTCTTATTTCATTTGGCGGAATCCTTTTATGGTTGCCGGAAACAATACCTTTATAAACGAAATGTTACAACGTAGTGGTTTTAAAAATGTGTTTGCATCGAATGATCTTGGTCGTTACCCGATTATTTCAACCGAACAACTAGCCAATGCAAATCCTCATCTTATTTTCCTTTCCTCTGAGCCTTATCCTTTTCAGGAAAAACATTTTCAGGAGTTTCAACTTATTTGTCCGGATGCGCAAATAGTGTTGGTAGATGGCGAACTTTTTTCATGGTATGGCTCCAGGTTATTACAAGCTCCTGAGTATTTTTTGAAACTAGTTGCAAAATTGAAATAATAAAATACGAATGTACTTTTTCTCTCGATGAATTCTTATTAGTTTTGCATGAATAATAATACTCATGATTAGTTTTCGAAAACCACTACTCTGTTTTTTTTTCTTAATTTTTTTTCTCCCGTTTTTAAGCCAAAACATCAAGGCTCAAAAGGTCGGAGTCGTGCTTAGTGGTGGTGCGGCAAGCGGTATTTCACATATTGGCGTATTAAAGGCATTAGAAGATAATCACATTCCGGTTGATTATATAGCAGGTACCTCCATGGGGGCATTGATCGGTTCCTTATATGCAATGGGTAATTCACCACAGGAAATAGAAGAGCTTGTGAAGACCGAAAAATTTAAAAACTGGTCGGAAGGAATTATTGATGAGAAATATGCATATTACTTTAAACGTAATGATGATAATGCTTCCTGGATTGTTTATCCTCTTTCACTGGATTCAAATTCAAGCATAATTTCTTCATTTCCTACCAATGTAATGTCTCCGATCCCAATGGATTTTAATATTATGGAGCTTTCCTCTGGTCCGTCAGCTGCTGCAAAATATAATTTTGATAGCTTATTTATTCCATTTCGTTGTGTGGCATCTGATATCGAATTAAAGGAATCGGTTATTTTTAAAGGAGGTGACTTAGGGGAATCCGTAAGAGCATCCATGACGTATCCTTTTTACATTCCACCAATTAAAGTGGATGGAAAATTATTGTTTGATGGAGGCTTATACAATAATTTCCCTACCAATATTATGCTGAATGATTTTTATCCTGATTTTATTATTGGTAGCAATGTAAGTGCAAATAGTCCACCACCAGATGAAGATAACCTCTTTTCTCAGATAAAAAGTATGCTTAAAAGTAAATCCAATTATACCATGTTATGTGAGGCAGGTGTTATTATTGAGCCTGAAACAGAGGTGCCTCTCTTTAATTTCAGTGACCTGCAATCTACCATTGATAGTGGCTATGTTGCCGCTATGCGTAAGATGGATTTCATTAAACAAAATATTCAGGTAAGAGTGGATTCTACAGAATTGTATTCAAAACGAAATACTTTTAAAAATAAACAACCAAAAGTTATTTTTGAAAATATTAACATCGAAGGTTTAAATAAAAAACAGTCGGAATATGCGCGTAAAGTGTTGCGCCATAAAAACAAACAAATCAGTTTAGAGGATATTAAAGAGGGCTATTTTCGATTAGCATCTGATAGCAAAATAAAAACCATTTATCCGAAAGCAAAATTTAATCCGCAAACAGGTTTTTTCGACTTATTTTTGAAAATAAAAAAGCAACGTGACCTTATTACTTATTTTGGTGGAAACTTTTCCAATCGCCCGATAAGTGAAGGATATGTTGGGTTACAATATAATTATCTGGGAAAGTCTGCTGCCAGCATAATGGCAAATGGCTATTTTGGAAAATTGTATAGTTCCGTACAAATAAAAACACGTTTAGATTTTCCATTTAAAATACCCATTTATATTGAACCATCAGTTACCTGGAACAAATGGGATTATTATAAAAGCAGCAATACATTCCTGGAAGATATTAAACCTGCTTATCTAATTCAATATGAAGAGTCGGGTGATTTGAATCTTGGTTTCCCAACCGGAAAAAAGGGGCGTATTGTTGCCGGGGCAGGAGTAACGCGTATTACAGACAGGTATTATCAAATTCCACATTTTTCGCAACAAGATACAGCTGACCGTACTGATTTTAGTGCTGTTACGTCACAGTTATATTATGAAATCAATTCTTTAAATCGAAAACAATATGCGAATCAGGGATCTTATGTGAATCTGAAAGTTCGTTATATCAACGGCCTGGAAGAAAACACACCGGGTTCTACTTCATTGGATACGGTTAGATTATTTAAAAAACAACACGAATGGGTCCAATTGAAATTTTCTGCAGAAAAATATTTTAATCGTAGGGGCTCTTTTAAAATAGGCTTATTAGGTGAAGCGGCTTATTCCACACAAACATTATTTAACAATTATACTTCAAGTATTTTGTCGGCTCCTGCATTTCAGCCAACTCCGGATAGCAAAACTGTTTTTTTACCAAATTATCGTGCATTTAAATATCTGGCAGGAGGTATTAAGTTCATTGTCAATATTCGAAAAAATATCGAATTACGAGCAGAGGGTTATATTTTTCAACCTTACGAAACGCTTATAAAAAATTCTGAATATAAAACAGATTACAGTCAGCCATTTGCTTTTCAGCATTTTATTGGGACAGGTGCTCTTGTTTGGAATACACCTGTTGGACCAATGAGTTTAAGTTTAAATTATTATGATCAGGAAAAAAATCCTTTTTCTATTCTCTTTCATTTCGGCTATATCATGTTCAACAAGCGTCCAATCGATTAGTTTTATTATAAATTGCTGACAATCAGTCGTTTTTGATATTTGCTATTAATTACCTAAGTTTGCAGCCCTTTTTGGAAAATACATTTAATGATTTTTTTATCGAAAATAATTTTTAGTCAAATAACCAATTATAAATTAAAAAAATAGTATGAACATAATTTATTTGATTCCGTTATTCGGAGTAGTAGGATTGCTGGTAATGGCAATTAAAAGTGCATGGGTAACTAAACAAGATGCCGGTGATGCTAACATGCAAGAACTTGCAGGATATATCGCTAAAGGTGCAATGGCATTTCTTAAAGCGGAATGGAAAGTATTAGGCATTTTTGTTGCCATTACGTCCATTTTATTAGCATGGTCGGGTACTGCTGTCGCAGATTCAAGTCCTATCATTGCGATAGCATTTATTATCGGTGCCGTATTATCTGCGTTAGCTGGTTACATTGGGATGAACATTGCTACAAAAGCAAATGTGCGTACCACCCAGGCTGCCAGAACAAGTTTAGCCAAAGCATTGAAAGTTTCTTTCACGGGTGGAACCGTTATGGGACTTGGTGTTGCAGGTTTAGCAATTATCGGTATCGGTGGATTATTTATCGTATTCTATCAATTATTTGTTCCTGCAGGTGCTGCCATTACCGGTCCTGAAATGAGAAAAGCAATTGAAGTGCTGGCAGGTTTTTCTTTAGGAGCTGAATCAATAGCTTTATTTGCTCGTGTTGGTGGTGGTATTTATACAAAAGCTGCCGATGTTGGAGCTGACCTTGTTGGAAAAGTAGAAGCAGGCATCCCTGAAGATGATGTTCGTAACCCTGCAACTATAGCTGATAACGTTGGAGATAATGTTGGTGATGTGGCAGGTATGGGAGCCGATCTATTTGGTTCTTATGTTGCTACCATATTAGCTACAATGGTTCTCGGACAAGAGATTGATGCATCACAGGATAATTATGGTGGTTTATCACCAATCATTCTACCGATGTTTATTGCCGGTTTAGGATTATTGTTTTCTATCGTTGGTACCTGGTTTGTAAAGATCACAAAAGAAACAGACAGTGTGCAAAAAGCGTTGAACTTTGGAAACTGGTCATCTATCATACTTACAGCTATTGCTTGTTATTTTGCTGTTACCATATTATTACCTGCTGTAATGGTGCATAGAAGTGTAACTTTTACTTCCATGGATGTTTATTATGCAATAATAGTGGGATTAGTAGTTGGAACATTAATGAGTATGATCACCGAATATTATACTGCAATGGGCAAACGCCCGGTTTTATCTATCATCAAACAATCCGGTACCGGTCATGCAACCAATATTATTGGTGGTTTAGCGGTAGGTATGGAATCCACTGTTGCTCCAATCCTTGTATTAGCAGGTGGTATCATGGCATCTTATCATTTTGCAGGTTTATATGGTGTTTCTATAGCAGCTGCCGGAATGATGGCAACAACTGCGATGCAATTATCAATCGATGCTTTCGGACCAATTGCAGATAATGCAGGTGGTATAGCTGAAATGAGTCGTTTACCTGAAGAAGTTCGTCACCGTACTGATAATCTGGATGCGGTAGGAAATACCACAGCAGCTACAGGAAAAGGATTTGCAATTGCTTCAGCTGCTTTAACTTCATTGGCTTTATTTGCAGCTTTTGTTGGCATCGCAGGAATTCATGCGATCGATATTTACAAAGCGAATGTACTTGCCGGATTATTTATCGGTGGTATGATCCCGTTTATTTTTTCTTCTTTATGTATCGCTGCTGTTGGTCGTGCTGCAATGGACATGGTAAATGAGGTGCGCAGACAGTTTCGCGAAATTCCGGGAATCATGGAATATAAAGCAAAACCGGAATACGAGAAATGTGTTGCTATTTCTACCAAAGCATCTATCCGTGAAATGATCCTGCCTGGGGCTATTGCTTTAATTGTTCCGGTAATTGTTGGTTTTACCTTCGGTCCGGAAGTATTAGGTGGTTTACTTGCCGGTGTAACTGTTAGTGGTGTTTTGATGGGAATGTTTCAATCAAATGCCGGTGGTGCCTGGGATAATGCAAAAAAATCATTCGAAAAAGGTGTGGAAATAAATGGTGAAATGTTCTATAAAAAATCAGAACCACACAAAGCTTCTGTAACGGGTGATACTGTTGGTGATCCTTTTAAAGATACATCCGGTCCTTCCATGAATATTTTAATTAAATTGATGAGTATCGTATCATTAGTAATTGCTCCTCACATTGCCGTTACCTCGTCAGAAGGTGGAATGAACGCGGATTGCGATATGATGAAGAGTGAATGTGGTATGAGCGGAATGGGTTCTGAATCCCATATGCAGATGGGGGCTTCTTGTGATATGAGCAGCATGAATGCTAAATGTGATATGAGCAAATGTGCTTCTATGACAAAAGAAGAATGTGCTAAAATGTGTGATGAAAAAGGATGTTCAGCTGAAGATAAAGCTTTTTGTATGAGTATGTATGGAGCTGATGGAAAATATATTGCTACCAAATGCGACATGAGCAAAGTGTCAGCAATGACTCCCGAGCAAATTACCGCTTATTGCGATTCAATGAAATGTTCTCCTAACGAAAAATTAATGTGTTTGAAACATGCCGCAATGTGTCAGACCAAAGGAATGGGAGTTAAAAAAGATTGTTGCAAAAAAGAAACGGAAGCTGTAAAAACCAGTTCATGCGGACATTCAGCAAAAACATGTATGGAAGGCTGTGATAAAGCTTGCAAAACAAAAGAAGAGTGTATGGAAAAATGCGGAGAAACATGTGCAAAGAATCACTAAACACTAATTAATTATTTTTTAATAGCCCTTTCGGAAACTCGGAAGGGCTATTTTATTGGCTATCCGGACAGTAAGTAACAATGAATAACAAAAACAAAATAATGCTAAACAACTCCGTTAAAAAATTAAACCGTACCTTGCGTAAAATCTCTACAATTTTTTTACTACCAATTTAATTCCCAAAAAACTTTAAAAATAATTCATGCAATTTCAATCATTAAACATTATTGAACCTATTCTTAAATCATTAAAAGAAGAAGGTTATACAACTCCAACACCTATTCAGGCTCAAGCAATACCAATCGTTTTACAAGGAACCGATCTGCTGGGATGTGCACAAACCGGCACAGGAAAAACAGCCGCATTTGCCATTCCTATCCTACAATTATTAAGTGCAAATAAACAGTATGACCGGAAAAGAAAGATCAGAAGTTTAATTGTAACCCCAACACGAGAATTAGCGATTCAAATAGGCGAAAGTTTTAAAGCCTATGGACGACATACCGGATTAACATGTACCGTAATTTTTGGTGGGGTTAATCAAAGCTCACAGGTGTCAGCCTTACAAAACGGTGTGGATGTTTTAATCGCTACACCAGGAAGGTTGCTCGACTTAATGAATCAACGTCATGTTTCTTTAAAAGATGTGGAAATATTTGTATTGGATGAAGCTGATCGAATGCTCGATATGGGTTTTATCCATGATGTTAAAAAACTTTTAACTGCCCTGCCGGCAAAACGTCAATCACTTTTTTTCTCGGCTACCATGCCACCCGAAATTGTGAAACTGGCAAATACTATTTTGAAAAACCCTTCAAAGGTGGCTGTTACGCCTGTTTCATCAACAGTGGACATCATCAAACAAAATGTGTTTTTTGTTGATAAAGGAAATAAAAATGCATTGCTGGTAGATATCTTAAAAGACAAGAACATTAAAACAGCATTAGTATTTACACGCACTAAACATGGTGCTGATAAAGTTGTAAAAATTCTTATCAAGCATAATATCAAGGCCGAAGCGATACATGGCAACAAAGGGCAAAATGCCCGTCAGCGCGCTTTAACAAATTTTAAGGCACAAACTACACGGGTGCTTGTTGCAACTGATATTGCAGCGCGAGGAATTGATGTGGATGATCTTGAATTTGTTATAAATTATGAAATGCCAAATGTTGCTGAAACCTATGTTCATCGTATTGGCAGAACAGGAAGAGCAGGGGCAAAGGGGACCGCATTTTCGTTTTGCGATGCCGAAGAAAAAGAATATTTAAGGGATATTGAAAAATTGATCTCCAAAAAAATACCGGTGATTGATGATCATGCCTATCCATTAATCGATCACAACCCTATTCCTGCTCCAAAACAACAGTTCCAAAGAAGAGGGAATTCTCAGGGACATTCCAATCATTCACAAGCTAAACCAGGAAATCATTCGCAGGCAAAACCTGCAGGGAATTCGAACAAGAAAAAATGGTTTGGTAAACCTAAAAGCACCAGATAATTTTATTCATGGAAAAAAAATCTCCTTTAAAACGAGATAAAAGTTTAATTTTTTTCTCCCAGGAACACCATCATGCGCTTGTTTTTTGCACACGATTAAAGAAGGCTGATGCTTCAATCGAAGAAAAAATAATTAAAGATTTTATACAAGATTTTTGGGAGAATAATTTAGACGAACATTTTCGCCTGGAAGAAAAATTGTTTCTTCAGTCTCTATCTGTTAAAAATGAATTAACAGATAAATTTCTGAATGATCATCACGAACTAAGAGCACTATTCTCTTATGGTTTGCAAACATCTCCTCCCGATCTTACAAAACTTAAGGTCCTTGCTGATACCTTAATTGCTCACATCAGATTTGAAGAACGAATTTTTTTTCCATTCCTGGAAAAAGAACTTTCAACAGAAGTACTTGCTGAAATTGGTGAGGAGCTTGCTCACAAACAAATTGTATGTACTACTTTTAAACCTGAATTCTGGAAGCAGAGGAATTGAGTAAATTTTTAAAATTTCGTAAAACTATTTATTGAACAGATTCTATATATTTGCAGGATATGTCAGTACAAAAGCAAAAAGTAATTATTGTTGGTCCGGCATTTCCATTGCGAGGTGGCATTGCTAATTTTAACGAAGCTTTATGCCGAGCCATGAATGTAGCGGGTATCGAAACAAAAATCATTTCTTTTTCCTTACAGTATCCCAATTTTTTATTTCCCGGAAAAACACAATTTGATACCGGAAACGGACCGCAAGACATTGTGGTAGAAACAAAAATAAATTCCATAAACCCTTTCAATTGGCTCAGTGTTGCCAAACAAATAAAGTCTGAGCAACCCGATTATGTCATCTTTCGTTATTGGTTACCTTTTATGGGACCCTGTTTGGGAAGCATTGCTAAATGGATAAAAAAGAAAACAAACATTAAAGTTATTGCGATCACTGATAATGTAATTCCTCACGAAAAACGTTTTGGCGACAGCATGTTCACCAATTATTTTGTAAAACAATGCGATGGATTTATTGCCATGTCACAATCGGTGTTAAATGATTTGAGTGAATTTACTAAAACAACAAATAAAGTTTTTTTACCTCATCCCATTTATGATATTTTTGGTGAAAAGGTTGAGAAATCGGTTGCTTTGAAACAGTTGAATTTAAATTCAGCCGACAAACATATTTTGTTTTTTGGATTTATCCGCAAATACAAAGGCTTGGATCTCTTGCTGGAGGCAATGACTGATGAACGAATCAAACAATTGAATGTAAAATTAATTGTTGCCGGTGAATATTACGAAGATGCAGCACCTTATAACGAGATTATCAAAAAAAATAATCTGGAAAACAACATCATTTTAAAAACAGAGTACATTCCTTCCGAAGAAGTAAAATATTATTTCTGTGCTGCCGATATTATTGCACAACCATACCGTAATGCTACACAAAGTGGTGTTACACAAATTGCTTATCATTTCGAAAAACCCATGTTGGTGACCAATGTGGGTGGTTTGCCCGAAATAGTACCCCATAATAAAGTTGGTTATGTTACCCAAATAAATTCAAAAGCCATTGCTGATGCGATTGTTGATTTTTATACAAACAATAAAGAAGAAGAGTTTATAAAAAATACTGTTGTTGAAAAGCAACGGTTCCTTTGGAGTGCTTTTGTGAAGGGGGTAGTAGGTTTGTATGGAAAAATTTCTAAAAATTAAAAAGATGAAATCAAAATTAATTATTGGAGCAATTTTATTAGTGGCTTTCAATTGTACTGCACAGTATACAAAACTTTATGATTTTGATAGTATCAATGGGCGTTTACCTAGGTGTACGCTATTTTCTTACGGATCGTTTTTATACGGGATTACAAACAATGGTGGTTTACATGACGATGGAGTAATTTTCAAGTTGATGCCTGATGGAACAAGTTTTACCAAATTACATGATTTTATTAGTAATTCAACAGACGGGTATGATCCTGAAGGATCACTTATTTCTGTCGACTCTTTTCTGTTTGGTATGACAACAGCAGGAGGTTTCAACAATATGGGCACAATTTTTAAAATAAAACCAGATGGAACTGGTTATTTAAAAATATTTGATTTTACTGGCTATCCCAATGGAGGATATCCGGGCGGATCACTTATTTTTGATGGAACATTTCTTTATGGAGTCACAGTTAGTGAAGGGTTATATTTCCAAGGTTCCATTTTTAAAATAAAACCGGATGGTACGGGGTATGTTAATATCTATAATTTTGGAGGAACTACAACAGATGGAAAAGGAGCTAATTCATTAATTACAGATGGAACATTCCTATACGGAACGACATATAGTGGTGGTACAAATGATTTGGGAATAATTTATAAAATAAAGTTAGATGGGACAGGTTATTCCAATTTTTTTAATTTTTCTGGTTCATTAAACGGAAGACATCCGTCTAATCTTTATTATGATGGTACATTTCTATATGGAACAACGGCATCTGGAGGTTCAAATAATTATGGAACTAGTTATAAAGTTAAACCTGATGGGACGGGATATTTGATGCTTGTTGATTTCACCGGAGGAATAATTGGTGGTTGTCCATTTGGTTCACTTTTTTATGACGGAACTTATGTATACGGTGGGACAGGTTGCGGAGGAGCAAATAATAAAGGCATTGTCTATAAAATAAAAGCAGATGGAACAGGAAATGCAAAAATAATAGATTATGATGGCACAAATGGAACTTCTTCTTGGGGTAATTTTATTTCAATCGGAAATTTTCTTTATGGAACAACAGTAAGTGGTGGAATTAGTAATAATGGTACAATATTTAAGATTGATATTTCAACTGGAATAAAAGAGAATAATTTGACATATAATATTTTTATTTCCCCCAACCCAACAAATGGAATATTTACAATCTCAGCCGAAAATTTGAAAATGGAAAGCGTCACTATTTACAATGTATTAGGAGAAATAGTTTACCAATTACCTAATTTTCAAATTAACACATCTTCAAATTTTCAAATTGACCTCACCAACCAACCAAATGGTATTTATTTCATTAATCTCAAAACAGAACAAGGGATTGTTTCTAAAAAGATTATCATCAATAAATAAAACCTTCAGAAAAAAATTACTACATTAGCATATAGTATAAAAACAAAACAAATGAACAATATTTTAGAAAAAAAACTCAATATCATTGAATGGCTTTTAAAATTAAAAGACGATACAATTATTAGTAAAATTGAGCTATTGCAAAAAACTAATGTTGATAGTTGGGACGAACTTACTAAAGAGCAGAAGCAAGAAATTGAAGAAGCATTCTCCGAATTAGAAAACGGGAAAGGGATTCCTCATCGTGAAGTAATTGCAAAGTTTAAAAGATAATTGTGAGTAATAAAAAAATAGTTTGGTCTCCTAAAGCCGTTAATAGTTTAAAGCAATTAATTGCTTTTGTCGAACTTAAATGGTCAAATAAAGTAGTTAATAGTTTGCTGAATGAAATTGATGAAGTAATTCTATCAATTGCAAATAATCCCAAAATTTATCCTTTATTTTCTCGTAAAAAACAATTGAGAAAATGTGTGATAAAAAAGAAGACATTGTTATTTTATAGAGAGAGATCAAATAAGATAGAAATTGTTTTATTAATTGATTCAAGGCAAAATCCCAAAAAATATAGTTTCTGAAAAATCGAAACACCCAATACTCAACAACCATCAACTATTTTTCGTATTTTTGGCGTTATGATTGTAGTAAGATGGTATCTTTTTCTAAATCAATCGTTATAAAGAAAATTTGAATATGAACTATATAAAAAACAGTGTTTTATTTCTTTTTTGTTTATTTGCGTTAAGCTCGTTTGCACAAAACGACAGCATCAATAAAAAAGATGCAGCCGGTAAAAAACAAGGTCATTGGATAAAACTGGATGACAATCAAAAGAAAATGTATGATGGTCATTTTATCGATGATATCCCTGTTGGGAAATTCATCTATTATTATGATACCGGAATCCCCTGGTCAGAAACTGTTTTTTCAAAAAACGGGACAGTAGCCTATACCAAAATGTTTGATGCAGGTGGAAAGTTGAAAGGTGAAGGGAAATATGTGGATCAGAAAAAGGATAGCATATGGAGATTTTATAATGAGGAAGGGAAATTGCTGTCAGATGAAATATATGTGAATGGCTTAAAAAATGGTAGTTGTAAAGTATATTATGCCAGTGGTCAGATCTCAGAAGAAAAAATATGGAAAAATGGTGTGCTTAATGGCCCCTGTAAAAAGTTTTTTGAATCAGGACAAACAAAATATATTGGTGAATACGTCAATAATAAAGTAGAAGGAAAGGCTGTATTTTACTATCCAACCGGAAAAGTGAATGCAGAAGGAGTATATAAAAATGACCTGAAAAATGGTGATTGGAAATATTATAAAGAGGATGGGAAATTAGAGAGAACCGACCCTTATATAGATGGAAGGTTTGTTGGTAAAAAGGATGTAATTTCAAAAGAGCAAGCAGAAAAAGAGAAAAAGCAATTCGAAAATTTCGAAATTAAAGATCCATACCAGGAAGGCTACACTCCCCATTAATGAGTAAAAAAGGTAAAGTTTTATTGGCAATGAGTGGTGGGATAGATAGTTCCATTGCTGCATTATTACTGCATGAACAAGGTTATGAAGTAGTTGGGATCACCATGAAAACATGGGATTATGCTTCATCAGGCGGCTCCACAAAGGAAACAGGTTGCTGTAGTTTGGATTCTATTAACGATGCCCGAATGTTAGCCGTGAACCTGGGTTTTCCGCATTTTATACTGGATATCAGAAATGAATTTGGTAATTATATCATCGATAATTTTGTAGATGAATATTTAGCCGGCCGTACACCAAATCCTTGTGTTTTGTGTAATACGCATATTAAATGGGAGGCGCTTTTAAAGCGTGCTGATATGCTGGATTGCGAATTTATTGCAACAGGTCATTATGCACGTATCCGTGAAGAAAACAACAGGTATGTGATTTCAAAAGGTTTGGATCAAACAAAAGATCAATCGTATGTTTTGTGGGGCCTGACGCAGGAAAGTTTAAAACGTACTATTTTTCCTTTACAAAACTTTCGCAAATCAGAAATTAAACAAATGGCCATTGATAATGGATATGTTGATCTGGCAACAAAAAGCGAGAGCTACGAAATATGTTTTGTGCCTGATAATGATTATCGCGGATTTTTAAAACGCAAAGTAGAGGGTTTGGAAGAACGTGTAGCAGGAGGCAATTTTGTGGATCGTACAGGAAAGATCCTTGGGAAACACAAAGGTTATCCTTTTTATACTATTGGTCAGCGAAAAGGATTAGTAATAGCTATTGGCGAACCTCTTCATGTACTGGAAATTATCCCGGAAACAAATACGGTGGTTCTCGGAAGCAAAGAAGAACTGGAACTGCAACAAATGACTGTTGGCAAATACAATCTCATCAAATATGCATCCTTACCGGATAATTTTGAAACACTTACAAAAATTCGTTACAAAGATCCGGGAACAATGTCAAATGTTTCTTATAAAGAGGATAAATTGAATGTATTATTTCATAGTACTGTTTCTGCCATTGCACCCGGACAATCAGCTGTTTTTTACGAAGGTGATGATCTGGTTGGTGGCGGAATAATCGAACGACAGTTTCCTGTTATAAGTTAGAATTTTAAATAAGACTCGCGGTCATTCTTAAATGATTCAGAATCTGCGCACAGATTGCTGAATCATTTAAGAGTGACTTTCCGTAACTCCCACATTCAAATCATACGGTGTATTTCCTTCAGAATTTTCTTTACAAAACAAAATTCCTTAACTTAGCAGTAGATTATACCAATTCTAAATATATTATAGTCCGAAATTTAGCCCAACACACTTCTCGACTCCGCTCGAAATGACAGCGCTGTGGTCATTTCGAGCGGAGTCGAGAAACGAGCGAGGCAATTTAAATTAGACTAGTTTATATTGATAAATGGTATTAAATGCTGTTTGGAATTTCCTAAGTAATTTAAATTTTCAACCGGGTGTCAATTTCGACCATTTGGAAGAAATCTTTTTAAAAAGAAAACAAGATTTCTCCTTGCATCGAAATGACTTGAAAAAACAGTTAAAATATAATTTAGATATCGCATAAGCAATGAAGCGAATTGTATCACTTCTCTTAATTTTTACCAGTATTGGTTTTGGACTTTTTTCTTGTAAGAAGGATAAATCGACAGTACCAGATATGGGCTATAATTATTTCCCTGATCAAGTAGGAAAATATGTGGTGTATGATGTTGATTCATTTTATTATGATAATAATTTTTCTCCTGTGAAAATTGATTCCTTTAAATTTCAGGTAAAAGAAAAAATTGAATCTATTTATTCTGACAATCAGAATCGTCCAACCATTCGTTTAGAAAGATATAGGAAATATTATAATTCATCAACTCCGTATAGCACTTTACCATGGATGCTGACAGATATTTGGGCGGAAAACAAAACAGCAACAACGGTAGAAAAGGTAGAAGAAAATGATAGATATATTCGATTGATCTTTCCAACAAAAGCGAGTCAGTTTTGGAATGCAAACATTCAAAATACTTATGAAGAAAGAATGTTCAATTATCTGTTTCTTGATCAGTCAAGAACAATTGGTTCCATTCAGTTCGATTCGGTTTTGCAAACTGTTTATGATGCCGGAGCTATTTTAACCAAAAGAGAATATCGCACCGAAAAATATGCCCGGAATGTTGGTATGATCTACCGTCAGATAATTGATGTAGAATCACAGCCGGGTACTAATCCTCCTCCAAATTTCTTTCAAATACCTATTATGCAAAGGGTAACATCCGGTTATCAATATACAATGACGGTAAATTCGTTCGGTATCGAACCCTAATTATTATTATGAAAAAACAGCTCTCTCTCTTTTTATTTTTAGTTACATTTCAATTTGCTTTTTCTCAAACAAAAACGAATTATTGGATCTTGTTCAAGGACAAAGATGCAAGTCCTTTTACGTTGACAAAACCTTCCGACTATTTATCCGCAAAAGCAATTGAACGTAGAACAAAACAAAACATACCTGTTTCATTTACCGATCTGCCTGTTAATCCGAATTATATAAATACCTTAAAATCATTTGGTGTAAGTATTATCAATCAATCAAAATGGTTTAATGCAATTTTAGTTTCTACAAACGATGAAAATAAAATAGATGCAATTAGATCATTAGCATTTGTAAAGCAAGTAAGATCAATTACGATTTCTCAACAATCAAAAGTCAGTTCTAAATTTGAACTGGAAAATAATTCAGCTATTGTTCCAAATGAGAAAAGTGTTTCAACAACAACTTCAACAACTTTAAATTATGGATTATCATTTAAGCAAGCCAATCAGATAGGCGTTGATTGTTTACATGATCTGGGTTTTCAGGGGCAAGGAATGACAATAGCAGTGCTTGATGCGGGTTATTACAATACAAATATTTTACCTGTTTTCGATAGTTTGAATATACAAAATCAAATTTTAGGTTGTCGTGATTTTGTTATTGGAGATACCTTAGTTTATGAAGATTTTCCACATGGAATGAATGTGCTTTCATGCATGGGTGGCAATCTGCCGGGCCGATTGGTTGGCACTTCACCAAAAGCAAAGTTTTGGTTGCTGCGCACAGAAGATGCGGCAAGCGAAAGTATTCAGGAGGAGATCAATTGGCTGGTAGGAGCAGAGTTTGCTGATAGTGTAGGTGCTGATCTTATTACATCTTCATTAGGATATAATTTATTCGACAATGCTGCAGATAATCATACCTATGCGGATATGGATGGAAATACGACCATTGTTACAAAAGCAGCTGACTGGGCTGTTAGTAAAGGAATGTTTGTTGTTATTGCTGCCGGAAACGCAGGTGGCTCCGCATGGTCTAAAATAACAGCACCCGGGGATGCGGATAGTGTGTTAACTATCGGTGCCGTGGATTCACTTGGTTTTATTGGGTCTTTCAGTTCCCGTGGTCCTACATCTGATTTCAGAATAAAACCAAATACCGTTGCACGCGGTGTTGATGCAATTGTTGCTTCTCAAAATGGCGATGTATGGGGGCAAAATGGTACCTCTTTTGCAACACCCATTACAGCAGGAGCGGTAGCATGTTTATGGCAGGCAAATCCTGCAAAAACAAATATGGAAATTCTAAATGCCATACAGCAAAGTGCCAGTCAGTATTTTATACCTGATACAATAAAAGGTTTTGGTATTCCTGATTTTTGTGCCGCCAATCAGCTGCTTGCCGGTATTGATGAAAATATGTTGAATAATGAAAATTTAATAGTGTATCCTAATCCTTTCAGTTCAACATTTGAAATTTCGTTTTATTCAGATAAAAAACAAATCGTAGAAATTGAATTGCTTGATATTTCCGGCAGAACATTAATTTCTCAAACAAAGCTTCTCAATGGAAGCAGCACTAATCAGATCAGCATTTCTGAAATAAAGGATCTGTCAAATGGTATTTACATAGTACACTTAAAAACACCGGAGAGAAGGTATTTTAAAAAAATAATAAAGAACTAGTGTTAAGTTAAAAGTAACATGACGTTTATTCAGATATTTGCAAAGCATTAAAACATTTTGCAAATGAGTGGCCCCTCTATTGTCCCCGGGTAAATTCGGTTGAAAGAACTGACCAAAAGTAAAACCAGCAATAATCCAAACCAATATTTTAAAAATTTAAAATGGGGGAAATGGCAGGTTTTAAATTTTAAATATCTTAATGGAAATAGCCAACTTTTTTTGGTTTTGATATATTAATTATTCATATTTTTAGCTTGCTAATTGTCTTCCAATTTTGCATTCTTATTTTATCTTTTCTTGTAAATTCTTGTTCGCCATCATAAAGGAGTAATCCACCTACGTTACCACTAAAGTTATTCCATTGCTGCATTGGTTTCAAATGACTTTCTTGAAAAGTTTGAGAGGCTTTTATTTGTATCGGAAATAGGGTACTTCCATTATCCAACAAAATATCAATTTCAACACCTTTATTATCACGCCAGAAAAAAATATTTGTATAAGACCCTGAATTATATTTTAGTTTTAAAAGTTCCGTTACCACATAGTTTTCAAACAACGCTCCTCTGAAATGAGAATTAGCAACTTCTTTTTCCTGTCTGATTCCAAGCAGCGAACATGCAAGTCCAGTATCAATAAAGTATAACTTAGGAGTTTTAACCACACGTTTATTAAAATTTTTTTGATGTGGAGGAATTAAATAAATTATATAGCTGCTTTGTAATATGCTTAACCATGAATTTACCGTTTTAACATCAATACCGCACTCATTACTTAATGCTGATACCGAAAGTTGCTGCCCAATTCTTCCGGCACAAAGTTGAATGAATCGGGTAAACAAAAGTGTATTGTCGATATTACGAAGTTGTTTTACGTCCCGCTCTATATAAGTACGGATGTAAGCTGGATACCAGATGCCAGGTTTTCTATGTTTATCATATAATTCAGGATAACAACCAGTAAGAATAAGTTCGTTGGTGCTTAACTTAGTTTGCTCGAAAGTATTAATTTCGTTGAAACTCAGAGGTAATAAATCAACATACCCTATCCGGCCTGCTAATGACTGCGTAACAGATTGCTGTAAAAGAAAATTATTGCTTCCTGTAAGAATAAACAGTCCTTCTTTTTTTGTCTCATCAAGTATTTGCTGTAAATAACTGAATAGTGCAGGGACACGTTGTGCTTCGTCAATAATTGCACCATTGCGAAACCTGCTTAAAAAAGCTCTTGGATCAGTATTAGCCTGAAGTTGTTCATCCGGGTTTTCAAGCGAAACATAAGGCTTGTTAGGGAATACCTTTCTCACAAGAGTTGTTTTACCACTCTGTCTTGGTCCCACAACAGCTAATGCTCTGAACTGACGACTATATTTCTTGAGAAGTTTTTCGGCTGTTCGGTTTATCATATCATTTCATTTTGTACAAATATAGGTATTAATTACCATAATTGTACTTTTGTGTTGGAATCTTCAGCTTACAATTGCTAATCACGGTGGGGTCGGAGGGATCCGAATTCTATTAAAAATAGATTTTTCACCTAGTCATTCATTTTATGCTTTTTCTGAATGAAAAACTTCACTGTATCGTAGGAGTTGGTCTTGTGAATAAAGATTTAACTTTTCTTCAATGCCAGCAAATTTCCATATTTACCGTTAGTTGATATTGCATCTAAATTTCTATCATTATCATAACCTATTGCAGAATTATGATTAAACACATTTTAATTTTTTCAAATGGAAATATAAACCAATATTTTTTTTGAAATTAATTCCATTTGAATATTTCATTCTCAATGACGTATTTTGAAAGTTTTCAACACCTTGATAATATTGAGAGATATCGAATACTTCTTCTACAACCCTCTACTGTCAAGCATTTTTAAATTCCATCCAGCGGCACGTCCAGGAGTAAAAAAGAAAAACCCTCAAGTGCTTGACACTTAAGGGTTTAACGTTTATTTTGAGCGGTCTGGACGGGACTCGAACCCGCGACCTCCTGCGTGACAGGCAGGCATTCTAACCAGCTGAACTACCAAACCTCAAAATAGTACAATTCTAAACGATATTCCTCAGAATTGGACTGCAAAAATAGCTTTATTTTCCAATCCAACAAAAAAATAAATCAAAAAAACTTTTATTCCCTTTTCAGCCTTGGAAATCAATCCTTTATTGATTCCTTTTAATTACTTCCACATTCCTATATAAGAATATTGCTGTATTTTTGCAGAAATTATATACACAAATAAAATGGTATCACTTTCTATCTTTTTCGCATTTTCCCTTATCGGGATCATTATTGGAGGATTAGCTACTCTGGTAACATTAATATTTACAATACTTGCATTAGTAGCAGGGAAAAACGAAAATGCTGCCTATTGGGCAATTGGTTTTGCCATTTCTATTTCAGTAGTTATTTTTTCGGTAGTTCAAATGGCTGAGCGTGTAAGTAATAAAGTTAAATCTGGCGTGGAGTGGTTGAAAGAACACGAAAATACTAGTTTTACCACGGAAGATGATCAGTTAGATTATTCAAGATCGGAACGTGATAATTTAATGGATACCCTTAAATTATTTGTTGATAACAGATATAAGAATGTTATTCCTTTTTCCTTTTATCAAGATAAGGGTCTGGATTCTGATACACTGCCTTTTATTTATCCGTATGCATTTGAATACAAAGACTATAATTTTAATTTGGTGAATGTGCTTCAAAAGAATTCTATACCCATGGTTGGCCATATCTCCCAATTGGCATACGATAACCAGTATCTGTTGTTGAAAGTAGATAAAACAAATATGGAATTAAAAAATAATGAACCGGAAATTTCCTATTTTCTGATTGATCTGAAAAGCGGCAAACAAACTCAATTCTTAAATTCAAAAAAATTAATAGAAGAGGCTTCCGCAATGGGATATAAAGGAAATACCGAAATGATGTATATTTCAGATCTTTACCAGGCTTGGTTTGCAACTAATTATGATTAAAAAGATTTTTACTACTGCCTATTCTTCTGCTGAAAGCGAAATTAAAGCATCCTCCAAACCCGACTACAAAGTAATACTTATTTGTATCACTGTTGCTTTTTCTCTAACGATGATCAAGTATTTGGGCGATTTTAAATTCATGCTTTCTTTTCTTCATAATGCCGGATTCACAGGCTTGTCAGACTCTTTTGAGGATCTCTGTACCATCAATAAAAATGCGGAACTCTACCGGTTGCTCTATTGGGTTTCAACTGTAATTTTTTTCTATTTAATTCCTCCGGTCATCTTGATAAAATTTGTTTTCAAAGAAAAATTTTCATCCTATGGTTTAAATCTCAAAGGTGCTTTCGCGGATTATAAAATTTACCTGTTGATGCTGTGTGTGATGATCCCTTTAGTGTTGTTTTTCTCTCGTACCGAAAGTTTCCAGGCTCGTTATCCATTTTATAACATCGCTAAAGGCGAATCGTTTTACCCCAATTTAGTGATCTGGGAACTGTTTTATTTCATTCAGTTTTTTGCACTCGAATTTTTCTTTCGCGGATTTATGTTGCATGGTACCAAACAACGTTTTGGATATTATTCTGTTTTTGTCATGACCATTCCGTATTGCATGATACATTTCGGAAAACCGCTACCGGAAACTATTGCAGCGATCATTGCAGGAATTGTATTAGGCACTTTAAGTTTAAAAAGCAGGAGTATCTGGCTCGGAGTTGCTATTCATTACAGTGTGGCCATTACTATGGATCTGTGTTCGATGTGGCAGAAAGGGGTATTATAATTAACGACTGGCATTTCGAACATAATGGAAATGGAGAGAGAAATCTGTAAATCGAAGATGAGATTTCTCCCCTTGGTCGAAATGACATTAAACGCTGTCATTTCGAACGGAATGAAATGAAGAGAGAAATCTGTTAATCGAAATGAGATTTCTCCCCTTGGTCGAAATTGACATTAACGAAGCCATTTCGAACGCAATGAAATGAAAAAAAATCTGTTAATGGAAGATGAGATTTCTCCCCTTGGTCGAAATGACATTAACGACAGTCATTTCGAACGGAATGAAACCAAGAGAGAAATCTGTTTATCGAAGAAGAGATTTCTCCTTCCAGTCGAAATGACAAATTCAAACTGTCATTTCGAACGCAATGAAATGAAGAGAGAAATCTGTTGATGAAAGATGAGATTTCTTCTTGGTTTTAACTATTAACTGTATTACTCCGTTTCCGCAATAGCAATAAGCAACTTCTCGAGTTTTAATTTCATTTCGGTAGGTGTACAATCATAGTTATTTACCAGCACCGAAAAACAAAGCAGTTCTCCTTTTTTATTTTTCACATAACCTGCGTATCCGCGGGCACGTGTAATATATCCGCTTTTAGCGCGTAAGTTATTTTCTGCACAGGTTCCTTCACATAATCCTCCCAGTGATCCCGATTTTCCTGCCAGAGGTAATGAATTGTAAAAAGCATTAAAGTTTTTGTCCTTTACCATCAAGCGTAAAATTTGTGTTTCGGTTTTTGTAGTGATCACATTAGCGCGAGCCAAACCACAGCCATCATTCATAAAAAATCCACTCACATCTACACCTTTATTTTTCCAGAAATTACTAACGATCTCAGTCCCTTGCGACTCACAACCTAAATTTGTTTTTTTATAACTGATATATTTTAAAAGATGTTCGGCATATAAATTAATACTTTTCAGATTGGTCCAATAAACGATCTTATCAAGGGTAGGAGAGTAGTTGGTGTAAAGTGTTCGTGTGGTTGCTTCCGAAAATTCATTTGTTTCTTTCAACGCTCTTATGGTAGTCGCTTTTTCGCTTACCGTGATACCAATTGATTTTAAGGATCGTTCCAAAGCCTGGGCACAAAATAATGCCGGGTCAGGAATAGAACCTTCTACCTCATAATTATTTTTGTTGGCAGGAATGGTGCCCTGAACGAATCTGTAATTGCTATATGGCGAGCCATATATAAAAGCATTGTCGTCATTTCCACCTGAACTTACATTGTTGATCAGTTGCAAGCCGGTAACATCCGGAAGTATTTTATTGATAGATGTTTTTGCACCTGCTGCACCGGATTTAAAATAGAGGGTGTATTTATTATCATGATATGTTAAACCGCAGGCTCCTGCCCCAAAATAGTTTCCCAGGTCGCCCCAGATCCATTGTGATGGAACCATATTGTCCTCAAATATACCTGCATCGCCTATTACAGCTCCCTCAATTTTTTTTATCCCTTTTGATTTTAGAATAGCAGCCCATTTTTCGGTGGTAGTAAGGCTGTCTTTTTTATTTTTAAAATACTCTGATTCAAGCGTTGGGTCTCCACCACCAAGGATGTATAAATTTCCTTTAAGCAAACCGGTAACGGTATCCAATGCGCCATCGTACTGAATTTTTGTTTCAAACTTAAAATCACTTCCAAGAATTGATAGCGCTGCTCCGGTGGTAACAATTTTCAAGGTACTTGCCGGAACAAGGCTGATGTTGCTGTTGTATTCGGCAATTGCAGAATCCTTTTTTGTGTTCATCACGCAAATGCTCCAGCTGGCATGTTTCAAGGCATTATCTTTTTTCAGATTTTCAATTGTAGCATTCAACTTAGTGGTTGATTGTGCATGCAATTGAAAGATCGAAAAGCAAATACTTAAAAAGCATGGGATGTATTTACAAAAAGAGGATAGAACGTAGTTCATTTATCTATTGCTGTGGTCCGTTTCCTAAATAACTTCTGTCGGAAGGAGCACTTAAAACAGCCATTGTGAGCCTGCTGATACAAACCAATTTACCTTCTTCATTGGTGATTTCAATACCCCAAACATGCGTTTTTTTTCCAATATGAATTGGTTTTGCTTCTGCATAAACGAATCCGCTTTTTACCGAACGCAGGTGATTGGCATTAATATCAAGTCCGACACAAACATATTTGTTGTAATCTACAATCAAGTTGGAGGCAATACTACCAAGTGTCTCAGCCAAAGCAGCAGAAGCGCCTCCATGCAAAATACCCATGGATTGCTTTGTTTTATTGGAGACCGGCATACTGCACTTTAATGAGTTTTCGGTTAATTCTGTTAACTCAATGCCAATGGCTTCAGCCAATGTATTTTTAATTGTCCATTTAATATCTTCCAATACATAGGGTTTAAACCAAATACTCATAATTTATTTATTGAATTTAATATTTGCTTCAAAATTTTTGAAGTATTTTAACAGTGTAAAATTAAGAAGAATAGTTTATGGATTTTTTTATTTTATTGCATCTGCTTTTGAAATAATCGTAAAACAACAGCGTTAACCTTTTAAAAACTCTAAAAATGAAAACCATGTATTCACTCATTCTGGCATTTGTAATGCTAAGTTCCTGCGGTAGTAAATCTTCCTCCTATGATGTTGGTTTAGCGAAGGAGGAAAGTGCAGCAATAACACTCTCTGAACCATCGCCCGTTTCAGAAACAGTAAAATTTACACCACCATTAGTTTCAGAGGAGTCTTCAGGAAATAATTATTCAACAACCGTTACGATTAAAATTCCCTCTAAAATTAAAAAGACTGCTGATCTGAATATTACGGTGGATGATTACAAAAAAGCCCGTGTAGAGATCGAAAAGATCGTGAAATCAGGAAACGGGTACATCGGAAGTGAGAACGAGCAAAATAGCACTTACAGCATTACTAACGACATGGTAATTCGGGTGGTGAATAAAGATTTCGATGTTATGGTATCGAAATTATTAACTGTTGCAAGCAATGTAAATTCAAAAAACATTTCGGCAGAAGATGTTACAGCAGAATTTGTTGATATTCAATCGCGATTAAAATCAAAAAAAGAAATTGAAAAACGTTATGTGGATATTTTGCAGAAAGCTTCCAAAGTTTCTGACATATTAGAGATCGAAGAAAAAATTGGTGAGATACGGGAAGAAATAGAGGCGAAGGAAGGGGAATTAAAATTACTATCCGATCAGGTTGATTACAGTACAATCAATCTAAATTTTCATCAGGAGTTTGAATATACACCAACTGATAGACCGGGTTTCTTTGGCCGATTAGGAACTGCATTTGGAAATGGATGGAGCGGGTTTTTAAGTTTTGTTGTTGGAATGGTTTATGCATGGCCCCTTTGGGTGATAATCGGTTTAATAAGTTATTTCCTGGTTAGATTTATTAAACGTAAAATAAAAAAGTAAACAAGTAGTAAAATAAAAAAAACGATGGCTAAATTAATTTGGTCATCGTTTTTTTTATTGATTTTAATCACTCTCTTAACTGAAATATATCATTACGAAAAAAAAATTGCGATAGTAGTTTTGCCCTGTAACTTAATTAAAACTAAACTTATGACAACACTATCAATTAACCGGAAACCTTTAAATTATTTACATGAAGATCATAAAAAATGGCTGGAAGAAGTGCTTTTTTACAAAGATGAAGTAAAAATATTTACCAAGCGATTAGAAGAAATTGCCAGTAGAAACACCGGAATTGATGTCCAAAAACAGGTAGAACATTTTCAAAATCAGTTTATAATTCAAAAGGAAAAGTTAGATATGTTGCAGCATGATTTGAATATTCATGAACAATGGCTCGCTATTTATGCAAAGGAGCATCCCAGTCATATAGAAGAAGAGTTGTTTGCAGATCATGCGGTGATGAGAAGGCAAATAAATATGTTTGAAAAAATCTATACAGAATTAAAAACTGAATATTTAGACTTTTTAGAAAAGTGGATGTAATATTAATTCTTTTCCATTGACTCCACATATTCATTCTTAGCCTTATTAAATTCGGCAATGATCTGTTCGCGCTCAGAAATGAGGTTGGAAATAAATACACTTTTTTTATAAAATAACATCATTAAGATCCATTTCGTGCGGATCTTATTCACCGTGTGCCAATACCAATATGCAAACAATCCACTTAACGGAAGGCTTATTCCATAAGCTATTGTGAGCCATTGACTGTGAGATAATTTCCAAACCGTAATAATTTGTAAGGAATAAAAGATCGAAAAAGTAAACATCCCACCAACCATTCCGATAGCTCCCTTATATTCAATTTCTTTGGATATTTTTCCTGCTATCCAACCCGGTATTTCAAATGGCAGAAAATTGTTAATTGCTCCGAACAACCAAACAGGAAATCCCAAAAATAGTATTAATAAGGATTTTAGATTACTTCCAAAAAAAGAATTACTTTTTTCGTTCGCATTCAGATCACTATCACTTAAACCCAATTCTTTTAAATTATTAAAGTAATCTTTAATTCGATTACGCATTGCTTCAACACGTGCCGGTTGCAATATTTTGTAATAATTTACAGTTTCTATAATTCCTTTTGTGATTAAAAATTCTTTTGATTTATCTTCATTTTCAATTCCTATTTCCTTCGAAATAGAATATTTATACAATGTCTCAATATCATTCACCAACTCATCTGTTTTTTTATCTTCAATAGCGATCACTAATTTTTCAAGTTGTTTGCGAATATCTTCCGATAAAAGCTCTGCTGCCTTGAAAGTATCTGTTGCATAAATTTCCTTGTATTCTTTTGTTTGTAATGGCTTATTAATATTGATAAACAAGTGGCGATTGAACTTATGAGGATTTTCATAATTCAATCCAATGTTGATGATCTGAACACCTAATTCAAAATTGTTTCTGGCTTCAGCACCCAGCACAATGCGAGCTGCACCGGTTTTTATTGGTTTCAATTTTCTTTCGGTGATACTTACTCCTTCAGGGAACATTAAAATTGCGCCACCTTTTTCTAAATGCTCAAAACATTTTTTAAAAGTATCATCATTTTTATTCATCTGGGAAGGATCATCCTGTTTACGATAAACAGGTATCATGTTAAATTTAGGCAACAACCATTTAGCAAATGAACCCCTGAATAATTCTCCTTTTGCTAAAAAGAAAACTTCCCGGTCAAGTATGGTTGCAATAACTATCGGATCCATAAATGTACTGGGGTGATTTGCTAATACAAGCAATGGTCCATGCGAAGGGATCAACTCTTTATTACGAATAGTGATGGAACGGAAGAATACACTTCTCGTAATTTTCATCAATGTCTTTAAAATCGTATAGAGCATTTTCGTTTTTTATTGTGCCAAATTAAGAATTTTAAATTATAGATTAGGTGGATGTTGAAATACTGTGTAGTATGGTACGCAGATTTATTAAGATTGTTAGGATGAAAAATGATTTTTAATCAGGTGGGGAAAGGAGTATGATGGATTTTAAGATTTAGATTTTGAATTGATTAGAATACTGTGTTGGATGGTACGCAGATTTATTAAGATTGTTAGGATGAAAAATGATTTTTAATCAGGTGGGGAAAGGAGTATGATTGGATTTTATAATGAATTTAGATTGTTAAAAAATAGTGTACTGTGTAGTATGGTACGCAGATTTTTTAAGATTGTTAGGATGAAAAATGATTTTTAATTTGGTGGGGAAAGGATTAGGATTGGGTTTTATGATGAAATTAGATTAGTTAATAAATAGTGTATTGTGTAGTATGGTACGCAGATTTTTTAAGATTGTTAGGATGAAAAATGATTTTTAAATAGGTGGGGAAAGGATTAAGATTGGATTTTATAATGAATTTAGATTAGTTAATAAATAGTGTATTGTGTAGTATGATATGCCGATTTATTAAGATTGTTTGGATGAAGATATTTTGAATTCTTTATTTTAAGATACTGGTGTTATGGTAGAAGATTAATAAGATTAAAAAAAAAGAATTTAAAACTTAAAGTAAAAAGGAGTATGATAAAAAGTAAGAACCTATAAAAACCTATTTAATTTCTAATAAAATATTCAACTTTAAGAAAATGTCATTTCGACCGTAGCGGAGAAATCTTTTTATTTGTTTAAGAGCCTGTTTAAATTTCCCTAAAATAAAATCCTATATAACATAAATTGCATGGTCACTTCGTTGCGACCCCTTCGACTTTGCTCAGGGTAAACTCCGGGAGTGTATCGAGAAGGCGGGGAGCATTGCGAAACAATAAGCTCTCGCACTTTCTCGATATGCCTTCCTGAAAAAGGAAGGCTACTCGAAATGACAACCCGCATTACGATAACAAATAATTTGAACAAAATTTAAAAAGGCTCTAAAAGTATGCTAATAAATATAAAGATTCTTCCTCAGGTGTTATACTGCGCGAAGGTGACGTAGTCGGAAAGACTCTAAAACATTCTGACTGATATTTATTAGAAGAATAATCATTTTTAATCCTAAAATATCCGCGACAATCTGCGTTCCATACTACAATCCATATCAAGCAAATATTTGCATACTTAAATACACTAATTTATGTAAAGTCTATTTAACTTTGCCGCATGTTAACACAGCGCCAATTATTTTTTGATCATCTTGCACAAACCAGTGAAACTCCTTTAGCGCTTGAAATTGTAAAAGCTGAAGGAGTTTATTTATATGATGTTTCAGGTAAACGGTATCTGGATCTGATCTCCGGTATTTCTGTTTCAAATGTGGGACATCGTCATCCAAAAGTTATCAATGCCATAAAAGATCAAGTGGATAAGTATATGCACCTGATGGTTTATGGTGAATATATTCAAAGTCCGCAAGTGCAATTAGCACAGGCTTTAGCTGATGTATTACCTGATAATTTAAGCTCTGTTTATTTTGTGAATTCGGGTAGCGAAGCAATTGAAGGTGCCATGAAATTAGCAAAGCGTTTTACCGGAAGAACCGAAATAATTTCTTTCAAAAATGGCTACCATGGAAGCACACAAGGCAGTTTAAGCATCATGGGAAACGAAGAGTTTAAAAATGCGTATCGTCCTTTATTGCCTGATACAAAACAAATTGAATACAATAATTTGGAAGATCTAAATGAAATAACTTCCCGGACGGCCTGCGTTTTTGTTGAAACGATTCAAGGGGAGGCAGGAGCAATTGTTCCGGAAAATGATTTTTTGAAGCACCTTCGAGAACACTGTAATAAAGTTGGAGCATTGCTTGTCGCAGATGAGATACAATGTGGTTTTGGAAGAACAGGTAAATTATTTGCTTTTGAACATTACCATTTTGTTCCTGATATACTATGTTTGGCGAAAGGAATGGGAGGAGGGATGCCCATCGGAGCTTTTATTGCATCAAAAAAAATAATGAATTCATTTACAAATAATCCGATACTTGGACACATTACTACTTTTGGCGGACATCCGGTTTGCTGTGCTGCAAGTTTTGCAACATTAAATGTATTATTGGAAGAAAAATTAATTGCCGGTGTAGAAACGAAAGAAAAATTATTTCGTAAATTTTTAAAACATCCTAAAATAAAATCAATAAATGGTAAAGGATTATTGCTTGCCATTGAATTCGAAAGTTACGAACAAAATAAGACCATTATTGATTTGTGCATTGAGAAAGGTGTGATCGTTGATTGGTTTTTATTTAATGCAAATTCAATGCGCATTGCCCCACCACTAACTATTTCAGAGGAGGAGATAGTTTTTGCCTGCAAAATTATTTTGGAATCTATTCATTGATCAATTTCGCATCGTCTAACGGTTTTCTTTTTTTTGGCATAAACATTGCGCTGGGTTTAGTAATTAAAAAACTCATAAAAAGAAATAGCCTTTTGTTTTGTTTGTGATTAAAATTTCAAGATGTCCCGTTCTCTTAAAACAGTCCGGGACTTTTTGATTCTAGTAAGTTCCGATGGAAAGCATTACCAAAGTGCATGCTTCAATTGGTTCGATATTATTTTTGCGGAGTAATTGTTCAAAGACCTCATTTTCTGTACCGGGATTGAAAATAACACGTTTTGGTTTTAAGCTCAATACATACTCTATCCATTCTGCCTGATTCTGAGGTCCTACATAAAGTGTAACAGTATCAACATCCATAACAACAGGTTTCCCTTTTATTATTTCAAGTCCATTAATTTGCCCTTCTTTAATACCAACGGGAATCACTTCATGATGATGTCTTTGCAAAGCTATAGTTGCTTTGTACGAATATCTCTCCCGATTTACGGAAGCACCAATGACTACTGTTTTTTTGCTCATATTAATCAGTTTCTAAATAATCAAGATCTTTACCATAACTTTCTTCAAGGAAGAATACCGCTATCATTGCCAATACAATAACAACAGCACCCACAATCATAGACGATTGAATGATGCCCATTCCTTCGGTCATGTATTGCCACCAAATGGTCATTGGGAAAGTTGCCCCCCTTACAAAATTTGGAATGGTAGTAGTTGCTGTTGAGCGGATGTTGGTTCCGAATTGCTCGGAAGCCACCGTAATAAATACGGCCCAATATCCTTGCGCAAGGCCAAGCATGAAAATGATAATATAAAACAGTGTAGGCGAAGATCCCTTTGCATTAAAATACCATACACATAAAAATGAAAGAGCAGTTATTGCGATCCATAAGGCTTTTTTTCTGGATTTTAATTTTTGACTGATATAACCGGTTACAATACTTCCGAGTGCCGCGCCAAAATAATGATACATGATGGACTTTCCGGGGTTTACTGTACCTGTGATCCCTAAAGCATTTGCAAAATCGTTTGAAAAGAAAACAAGGATCCCGATGGTAAACCAAACAGGAATACCAATAAAAATGGAGGCGATATATTTGACAAATTTTTTCCAATTCTTAAATAAACTAAAAAAGTCTCCACGTTTTGCCTTAGACTCTTTGACTTTGTCAAACATGCCTGATTCATGGATATAAACACGAAGTCCGAGTAATAATAATCCCAATACTCCACCGATCCAATAGGCTTCTCTCCATCCAAGTTCTGCTACTAAATAAGCCAATGTAGCTCCAAGAATTCCTATTCCTGATACGATACTTGTTCCCCATGCACGTGTTTCTTTGGTCATTACTTCGGATACTAAGGTGATCCCGATCCCTAATTCACCTGCCAGACCAAAACCTGCAATTAATCTTAGTACCGCATATTGATCAAGCGTTTGAACAAAGCCATTGGCGATATTAGCAAGCGAATACATCAAAATGGTTAAAAATAACGTGGATAAACGCCCTTTTTTATCTCCTAACATTCCCCATACAATTCCTCCAAGAAGCATCCCGACCATTTGCATGTTTAAAAGATATACTCCGGCATTTTTCATTTGATCGGGAGCAATTCCGATGGCTTGTAAACTGGGGACCCTTACAATTCCAAAAAGAACTAAATCATATATGTCAACAAAATAGCCAAGTGCGGCTACAATAACTACAATGTTTAATGGATTTGTATGTCCTTGTTTTAGCATAAATTAAATTTTTTTTAATGCTTAAATGTAAGAAAATTTCTAAAATAAAAATTTCAACAATTCATTTCTGTAAACTTAACTATATGATAAATTAAAAACGGGCCTGATGGATTTAATAGCAGAACCCTTCACCGGTTCTGATCATATGCATTTTTCCAATATTGATAAAATACTATTTATTACTAGACTTTATCCATTTAAATCACAGTAGTCCGCATTATAGGATTGCAGTTTTTTAAGATCATTATAAAAAAATGATTTAGCACTTTACGAGTTTTTATGATCTTATACTGCTCATGGAAATTAATCCTGTTCGTCAAAAGAGAATCAAATATACACTTACGTAATAAAAATCATTTTCAATCTTAACGATCTTGTGAGGATCCGCCTTCCCATAATACACTGCACATCAATACCAGATTAGGGTTCAGTAAAAACTTAACAGCTATAAGATCTACAATAAATGCGAAAACGCAGGATTGAAAATCAAAAAAAAAGGAGGTGAGTATTATCACTCCATCTTTTGATTCGACTCAAGAAAACTTTATTTTAATGCTGATACATTTGTTCCATTAATAAGCTTCAATTTTTAATTTAGGGTTATTAGAAGATGTTAAAAAAAATATTCGGGTTGGGAAAACTGCTCGGAAAAAGCAAATGGATAGCATTATTAGGTGTATTAGTTCTTAATCTTTCAGCTATAACACTGGTAATTATAGGTTTTGTAAAACTTTATAATATAATTACTGATTTATATAGCCATTTAGACCATCCTGAAAAAATAGATACCATTTTGTTTTCTGCTAATTTTCTGATTATCATCGAAATATATTTGCAAGCGATCATATTTTATATTTTCGCGGTTGGAATATATAAGCTATTTGTAGGGGAGTTTACACTTCTGGGATGGTATCATATTGACTCACTTGATGAAATGAAAGCGGAGCTTGCAAAGGCGATTATAATATTCCTTTCGGTTTTTATTTTGCAAAAAATTGTGGAATGGAAGGATCCTGAAAAATTGCTTTATATTGGAGTTGTTATAGCTATTACATGCGCCAATCTTATTTGGTATATGAATTCTTTAAAAAACGGTAAAAAAAATCATAATCATACTAATATTGATACTTCTCATAAGAGCATGGATTAATTCCTTTTAGTTTTAAAGCGTCCTTATCCTGAATTTTAAGAAAATAATAAGGGACAAAAAATAGAAGTCCAATCTTTCAATTTTATACCAATTGAAATATAGGTCTCGATTTTTAAAACCTCAGCCAAACCTTCTCCTTGAAAAAAGGAGAGGATGATTGGACTATTTTATCTTTCAATTGGTATTAACGTAAGAAATAGAAGCACTTCGGATCAATCTTTCGTTTTTTTTCGGAAACAAAAAAAGTCCCGCAAAAGCGGGACTTCATTGGGTTTTTCAGCGGAGAAATAGGGATTCGAACCCCAGGAGGTGTAACCCTCAACAGTTTTCAAGACTGCCGCAATAGACCACTCTGCCATTTCTCCACTGCGAAAGTACTATTTTTTTTATTTCATAAATAAAAAAGTGTAAAAAATATATTTTTTGCTTAATTTTGTAATACTCCCCATTAATTTGATTTTTCAATAAAATTATAGTATGAAAAAGTTTTTTGCTCTTTTTTGTTTGACATTTATTGTTACAATAAACGTCAGCACTTCAGCTAATGTTACTGCATATTTAACCCATGCCACCTTTAATTCGCCCTTAAAAGGACCTTTTCTGGAAACGTATTTAACCGTTATGGGACATTCTTTGAAATTTGTTAAGAATTCGGCAGGAAACTATCAGGGAGCTGTTGACATTGCTATTAGTATCAGCCAAAACGGAGAGATTAAAAGTGCTCAGAAATATACTTTAAACAGTCCTGAAATTGCGGACACCACTAAAGGGTTTCCGAATTTCATTGATCAACAGCGCTTTACATTAACAAATGGTTCCTATAGCATGGAACTTTCTATTTCTGATAAAAATGCTACTATTAAAAAACCATTTATTACTACTGTTCCAATTACTATTAATTTCACAGATGAGAGAATAATGATATCCGACATTCAGTTTTTAGAATCATTTACAAAATCAAGTGTTCCTAACGCCTTAAGTAAAAGTGGCTATGATCTGCTTCCTTATGTTTCCAACTACTATCCTGAAAATATAAATAAAATTAAACTTTATGCTGAAATTTATAATTCAAAAAAAATACTTGGAGCAGAACAAAAAATAATTTTGAGCTACTTTCTGGAATCATTTGAATCAAAAACCAGATTGAGTGATTATTCTGCTTTTTCAAAGCAAACGGCTAATGATGTTAATATTCTGCTAACAGAATTAAATATTGAAGCTTTGCCCTCCGGAAACTATAATTTAGTTATCGAAATTCGTGATAAGGATAACAAGCTCCAGGAAGAAAAAAAATCATTTATTCAACGACAAAATAAAAAAAATTCCTTAAGCTTCAATGATTTAAAATCGATAGATGTTAGCAAGACCTTTGTCCGTGAATATAAAAGTATAGATACATTAACTGAATATATCCGCTGCTTATATCCGATATCTGGCAGTTCAGAACTTCAATTTGCTGAAAATCAGCTAAGAGGAAAAAATCTGGAATTAATGCAGCAGTACTTTTACAATTTCTGGCAGTCCCGCGATTTGGATGATCCACAAATCGCTTGGTTAGAATATTATAAAGAGGTAATGAAAGCTAATAAACAATTCGGATCAACAAATATAAAGGGGTACAATACCGATAGAGGAAGGGTGTATTTGCAATATGGGCCTCCAAACATACGCGGTGGATACGAAAATGATCCAACCGGATCTCTTTATGAAATATGGCAATACAATACGCTGGTTGATAAATCAAAAATAATTTCCAATCCGAATAACAAACAATCGAATAGAAAATTTGTTTTTTATAATTCAGATTTGATTAGCAGATACAAACTCATTCATTCAGATGCGATAGGGGAAATTCATAATACTCGTTGGGATGCTAATAATCAAGACGATAATTATAATAATCCACGCTAATAAAAATTTTTTTTATGATACGTTGCATTTCAATTACATTTGCTGAATGAAGGTTGCAATTGTTATTTTAAATTGGAATGGCAAAAAATTTTTAGAAAAATTTTTGCCAAGTGTTGTTTCAAATAATGTTTCTTACGCCCAAGTAATTGTTGCTGATAATGCTTCAACAGATGATTCTGTTTCTTTTTTAAAAAATACCTATCCTCAGATCCAAATAATTCAAAATACCAGCAATGGCGGTTTTGCTAAAGGGTATAATGATGCTTTAAAACAGGTAGAGGCAGAATATTATGTATTACTTAATTCGGATGTAGAGGTAACACCAAACTGGATCGGCAGCATCATTAAATTGATGGATACTGACAAACTTATTGCTGCCTGTCAGCCGAAATTAAAAGATTTTAACCGAAGGAATTATTTTGAATATGCCGGTGCAGCCGGTGGTTTCATCGACAAATATGCGTATCCATTTTGCAGGGGAAGAATTCTGGAAAATATTGAAGAAGATAAAGGACAGTATGATGATGTGCGTGAAATATTCTGGGCCACAGGTGCCTGTTTATTCATTAGAGCAGAATGTTTTCACTTAGTTCATGGATTCGATGAAGATTTTTTTGCCCACATGGAAGAAATAGATCTTTGCTGGCGATTAAAAAACCGTGGTTACAAAATTATGTATTGTCCTGATTCTATTGTTTATCATGTGGGAGGAGGAACTCTTAATAAAACCAATCCCAAAAAAACATTTTTGAATTTTCGGAACAACCTGGTTCTGATCACAAAAAATCACCCCCCAGCGTATTTCCTTTTAAAAATAATTACCCGAATGATTCTGGATGGAGTAGCAGGTATGAAATTTCTATTATCGGGACAGATAAACCATTTTTTAGCGGTAATTAAAGCACATTATAGTTTTTATACCTCACTTGGAGCCACAATAAACAAAAGAAAAGAGTTAAAAAAACACATAAAAAATTATACTACTTCAGCTGTTTATCTTCATAGTATTGTTGCTGATTTTTATATCCGGGGAAAAAAAACATTTAAAGAAATTGACCACAACGAAAGGTTTAGGCACTAATTAAATAAAACTTTCTATTGCCAATCGATACGAATCCATACCAAAACCTGAAATAGAACCTTTGCATTTTGCTGCGATCAATGAATGATGACGAAAATCTTCGCGTGCAAAAACATTGGAGATATGTACCTCAATAACCGGAGTTTTGATAGAAGCAATGGCATCCCGCAGCGCAACAGAAGTATGTGTGTATCCACCGGCATTTAAGATAATACCATCATACGAAAATCCTACCTCATGCAGTTTATTGATTAGTTCCCCTTCCACATTACTTTGATAGGACGTTAAATCGATCTCCGGGAATTTTTTTTTCAATGTTAAAAAATATTCTTCAAAAGTTTGATTCCCATAAACATTGGTTTCGCGGGTACCTAAAAGATTCAGATTAGGGCCATTTATTATAATAAGTTTCATAATGGAATAAATATGCAACGAATTTACGAATATTGACAATCAGATTTAAGTTTACTATAAATTAATAAATCAAAGATTTTAATTAGATTTGTCCGAACCAAATATTATTTCAAGAATTTTAAAACAATTTATCATATGAAAACTTTTTTTTCAATTTCCTTTTTGCTAAGCTTAACAATGTTTTTTTCCTGTTCTCAAGAAAAAAAACCTATTGCTGAAAAGGTTGCTACAATAGATACATTGGCTAAAACCGAAGTAAAAACCATTTCTGCCGGGGAAAAAATATTTAATGATGACTGTGTGACTTGTCATGGATTTGATGGAAAAAAGAAACATAGTGGAGCAAAAGATTTATCAATTTCTGAGTTGAATATTGACGAGATCGTTAAAATAATAAAATCTGCACAAATTATAGGAAATAAACTGCATTCCCCAAGATTTCCGGAAGTTTTAAGAGATGATCAAATAAAAGAAGTTGGTGAATATATTCTTACTTTAAGGAAATAAAATTTGCGTTTCTATTCTTAAACATTTCAAAGTTATTTAAAGCCTGTTTAAATTTTACTCAAAATGTAGTGTATGTCATTTCGAACGCAATGAAATGAAGAGAGAAATCTGCTTGTCGAGATGAGATTTTTTCCTCTGGTCTAAAGACATTAAACTGTTTTAATAATCTATTCTTCAATTTTAAAATTTCAGAGAAATAAATTTCTGTTGTTCTAAGTATTAAAAAAAATTATACATTTGTACCGTATAAAATAAAAATGTCACAACAATTACATATCATTATTTCTACTATTATTCCTTGCTTTCTGAGCATAGGGATGTGGCATTTTATGCAAAATCACAACCGATTTAATTATTGTATTTCAAGACAGTAATTTTTTATCAGCTATTTTAATCCATTCATTTATTCTCAATTTTTTTCAAAAAGGTTTTTGCCTTTATATATTTATTTTTATGTCAATAGTTACAGAAGCAATACTTGAAAAGCTAAACAGCTTAATTGTAGTAGTTAATAGCGATGGTAAGGTGGAATATGTTAGTCCGTCTGTTAAACGTTTACTTGGATATGAACCTGAACAAATGATGGGTGAGGGCTGGTGGAATTTAACCCGCCATACTGAATTTGAACGTGAAAGTGTGAAAGCATTGATGAATAATTTCCTTCAACAGGATTCATTGCAGGAAGCTGTGCCTTATGAGCGTTTGTTGAAAACAGCAAGTGGTGGTGAACGGTGGATCTTATGGAACACCTCAAAAGGACCGTCAAACAGTCTTGTTGGGATAGGCCATGATATTACGGAAAGGAAAAATGCAGAGGAAAAACTGCTTGAAAAAAATAAAGAACTGACACAGTTCAATAAAGATGTAACAGATAGTTTGCAGTATGCATGCCGGATACAGGAAGCAATATTGCCCGATGTACAAAAAATAAAAAATGTATTTAAAGATGCATTCGTTTTATATTTACCAAAGGATGTGGTAAGTGGCGATTATTATTTCTTTTTTCAGAAAAACAAAAAAATAATTATTGCTGCTGTAGATTGTACCGGACATGGTGTTCCCGGAGCTTTAATGTCTGTTATAGCAAATTCTATTTTAAAGGAGGTGATCGTAAAAAAAGGAATAGAAGAACCCTCAGAAATATTATATGCTTTGGATGAAGAACTATTTTCGGCTCTAAATAAACAAAATACTGCGGTAGTTGCAAATGATGGAATGGATGTATCTTTGGGTGTTTTTGATTTTGAAAGTAACACAATTACTTATTCAGGAGCATTTCGCCCTATGTTATTGGTGCGTAATAAGGAAGTGATCGAATTTGAAGGAAATCGTTATCCTATAGGGATGTATGGGGATATAAAAAAAGAATTTGTGTCAAAACAAATACAGTTACTGGAAGATGATACCTTTTATTTTTTTACAGATGGTTATTGCGATCAATTTGGTGGTGAGCAAAAAAAGAAATTTAATCGAAAACGATTTAAGGAATTATTGCTTTCTGCACAATCCATGGAAATGGAGGAGCAAGAATCATTTTTACAATATGCTTTACTCAACTGGAGGCAAAACGAACCTCAGGTGGATGATGTATTGGTGATGGGAATAAAAATTTGAGCTTTTTTTAATCAGAGAAACGATTGAAACAAAAATCAATTAGAAACATCGTTGCTGTATTTTTTTTGCTATGAACATTACAATCCTAAAGATTTAAAAAATCTTTAGGATTTTTATTAAAGAATGCCCCCAAGCAATATGTATTAAACTTTAACAGGGATTACTTATCATAAGAACCTTGATAAGAATTTTGAGGGTGTTTTTGTAAGATTACAAAATGAGTTACATTTGTTTAGGTAATCTATTGAGTTTAGCTTTATATTTTACTTCTGCTAATTCGGATATATTGAAAGGGATTTGCATATAAACATGTATCATAAATATTTCAAATCACCATTTAAAAAGCTAAGAAATGAAAAAAACGGTATTACTAATTTTGGCACTCACTACATCATTTGTTTTGGGTTTCTTTTTCAATAAAATAATTGCCAAACAAGCTAACAACATTAGTAAAGCGAAAAATGATACTGATAAAACCAAAAAAGTAACAGGAGTTGGCGGTATCTTTTTTAAATGTAAAGACCCTGGCAAAATGAAAGAGTGGTATAAAACTCACTTAGGTTTAAACACCGATCAATATGGGACAAATTTTGAATGGCGACAAGGTGCAGACTCAACAAAAAAAGGATTTACACAATGGAGTCCATTTATGGATACAACAACCTATTTTGCCCCTTCTACAAAGGATTTTATGATAAACTACCGGGTTGAAAACCTGACAACACTCGTTGAAGAGTTAAAAAAAGAAGGGGTTATAATTGCCGACAAGATGGAGATATTTGAATATGGTAAATTTATTCACATTATTGATCTTGAAGGGAACAAAGTTGAATTATGGGAACCCAACGATATTGAATATGACAAGTTCCCGGGTGGACGAACAAAATAAATAGAGCAAAGCAATATCAATATATGTAGAACCGCGAAAATTTTTTCACCTGTTTCAACAGTATCTAAAATTTATTGTAACAAAACTTTCTTTGAAAGAACCCTATCCTTTGTTTCTAATGTAATTAAATACATTCCTTTACTTAGGCTTGGTAACATGTATGTATGAGAATATTTCCCGGCAACTTGTGCTGTTGAAACAAAACTATAAATTGCTTCCCCTAGAATATTGAACATTCGAATCTTAAGTAGTGTTGTTTCTGGAATGTTGTAAACTAACTGAAACTCCTCGATAACCGGATTAGTTATGTTTAATTCAAAGGAGGCGCCAGACCACTTTTCAATTATCCCGGAAGCGGGTAGCACTGTGAAATGACCAAACATTCCTGTTGAAAAATGCTGCGAACAAATATAACTATAGCTTCCTGCAATAGTTGGAATATAAGTAAAAACAGGATTAAGTGAACTAATCTCCTGATCCCATGGCAAAGCACCTGCTGGAATAGAGGTGGAAGCAGTGGTATGCATTCCTGCGCTATTGTCCCATGCCCATTTAATAGTATCTCCAATATTGATGGTGAAATCACCCGGATTAAATTCAAAATCTTCAACATTTATTAGTATTGTTGAGGCTTTAAAATTCAAATTGCAAGAAAAAATCAATACAATTGCTATGAATATTTTATAGACAGTTTTCATTTTGTTTCTGTTTAAAAGATTTAAATTTTAAAACAAAATTACTGTCGGGATCAGCTAAATGAAATGAAAATCGTCATTTCCAAAATTGATTTACAACAAATGATCAAACAATAAAAAAATAATTTTTTCATTGTGGAATATGAGAAAAAAAAGAAACAATACTATACTATATTTTTTAAATGTTTATAACCTGAGTTCGATTAATAATTGATTTTTAAAATGGGAGCATTGGTACTTATTTACAAGCACCTGTCATTTTGGACCCTTCAGCAACGCTCAGGATAAACTCTGCGAAAAATATTTTTTTTTAGTGGCAAGATGCTTCATTCCATTCAACAGGACAAAACTAAACACCTGATTTCATAAATACCCCTGTTTGTTGACGTTTTTGAGGCATTATTAATCTAAACAGGTTAATAAGTTAGAGGGATTCTTAAAAGGGTTGGTAATTATTAAAACTATACAGCTTGACTTATAATCAGATTTTAGAATTTCAGCAGTTCTTCGTACAGTTCTCTTATTGGCAAACCCATAACATTGAAGTAAGATCCTTCAATTTTTTCAACCGCAATATAACCTATCCACTCTTGTGCACCGTAAGCACCGGCTTTGTCGTAAGGAGAAAAGTTGTTGATGTAATATTCTATTTCCTGATCGGATAATTCTTTAAAATAAACTTTTGTAACTGCATAAAATGATTTAGTTTTATTTTTTGATCTCAAACAAACACCTGTAAATACTTCATGCATTTTTCCGGAAAGTAATTTTAGCATCCTCACTGCATCATCATAATTTTCAGGTTTGTTGAGAACCTGATTTTCGATCCAAACGATTGTGTCTGCTGTGATAACTATGGTATTATTTGTTAATTCCTCCTCAAATGCATTCGCTTTTTTCTCGCATAAATAAAGAGGGATTTGTTGTGCTACCAGATTCGCAGGAAAACTCTCATCCACATCTTTAATGCATACCTCAAAATTTAATCCCAGTTCTTTGATCAGGTATTGTCTGCGTGGTGATTTTGAAGCCAAAATCAAATGAATTTTTTTTAGATCTTCAAATTGCATGGATATATGATAATAGGGTGCAGGCAAAAATAAACAGGAAGAAAACACCCATTAACATGATGAGTTTAGCCGTATTGGCGGCAAAACGAAAATCTTTTTTTGTTTGTGCCGTTAAGGTTTTATAAATTAAAAATACAAATGGAAGTTGAAGGGCAAGAATGAAATAAAAGAAGGCTAACCAATCATGTGCCTTAAACTGCCTGTATTGTAAGTAACTTAAACAGATCATACAAGCAAATGAAATTACTGCAACAACTATTTTTGCATTTTGTTTTCCAATTACGATTGGAAGAGTTTGGCATCCATATTCTTTATCACCTTGGTAATCTTCAATATCTTTAATTATTTCGCGAAGTAATGTAGTAATGAATGCAAAGAATGAAACTGCAAAAACATAGACCCATACAGCTCTGAAACTAAGCTCCACCCCCAGGCTTGCATAAGCTTTATAACATGGATATAATTCGTAAATACCTACTATTAAAGGAACCATTGCAGTAAAAAATGCAACAATGAAGTTCCCGATCAGAAATTGTCGTTTAAAATGTGTTGAATAAAACCATAGGGTGGATGCACAAATAATATGAATAATTGATAATTTCCATATGCCAATTGCATAAGAAACATAAAAACCAATGAGGATGGCAAGAATATTAATAAAGGTATGAGCGCCCATTGCAACTCTTCTTTTTACCCCTTTATCGATGACCAACCGTTCCGGTTTGTTCACTTTGTCAATTCGAACATCAAAATAATCATTGATAATATATCCTGCAGCAGCTAACATCACCGTAGAAAGTACTAAAAGAAAAAAATGAAAATTGCTTAATTGAAGATCGTAGTTACGAACTTTTAAAATTGGATATATCAAACACCAACGTACCATGTATTGCGTAAATGCAATAATGAGTAAATTCTGGATTCGTATTAATTTTAAAAATGATAACACAAAAAAAGAAATTAATTTAAATTATAGAGTATGAATTATAGATTATTCAATGCAAACTTTAAACTTTTTTACTATGACCCGGAAACTGTTTTACCAGACAAAACCTTCTTTATCAAACCATTTGTTTTGTACCCTCATGACTTGTTCCAACACATCTCGAACTGCGCCTTTTCCACCTTTTTTATCAGAAATGTACAAACAGATTTCTTTAATTTCAGGGGCCGAATCTTCCGGGCAGGTAGGAACTCCGATTTGTTTCATAACTTCGAAATCAGGTATGTCATCACCCATGTAAAGTATTTCATCAGGATGAATAGAATAAGTTTCAATAAATTCTTTGTACGTGTCTATTTTTGATTGACAACCTAAATAAATATCAGTTATGCCTAAGCCATTCAAACGCTTTCGAACCATTTCTGATTTCCCTCCCGAAATAATTGCAATTTTATATCCTTTTTTTACAGCCAATTGAAGGGCATAACCATCTTTAATATTCATTATACGAACTTGTTCTCCATCAGGCATTAATGTTACTGAGCCATCCGTAAGCACTCCATCAACATCAAAGATAAAAGCTTTGATACGCGTAAGTTTTGATTTGAAATTTTCCATGAAAATAGTCTCTAACGATGCTAATTTACAATTTATTCTGATTACTCGAATCAATTATACTCTGGCTCATTAATTTGTATATGATTTGTAATTTTTTGTCATTGGAAAGTAATTTCAACTGACGATCCATGATCTTTTTATCTCCCCTGATTGCCGGTCCTGTTTGCATATGTTCAGGATGATTGTTTTTGATTTTAAAAGCCGTTTCTTCGATCAGGGGTTTTAGAATATCTAATGAAAGTTTTTTTTGTTCTAAAATACCGGAAGCGATCGTGTATAAATGGTTGCTGAAATTGGATGCAAAAACGGCTGCTAAATGAATGGTCTTTCGTTGATCAGAATTTATCTTTTGCACGTTATTACTGATGCTTTTTGCAAGTTCATTCAAAGTTTTTAAAGTGGCAACATCACTAGCTTCCAAGCAAATTGGAATATTTTTAAAATCAGCATTTTTATTTTTCGAAAAGGTTTGTAAGGGGTAAAAAACGCCATATTTTTTTGAAATAGGTAGTAAAGCTTCCATGGAGATACTTCCAGAAGTATGTGTTACAATTTTATCTGAAAGCTGAAGTGTTTTTGAAAGCTCTTCAATAGCATCATCTTTGATGGCGATAATATAAATGTCAGAATCGGTATTTATTTTTTTTACGGAAGTTGTAAAATCGCAGTTCAATAATTTCCCTAATTTGGATGCAGATTGTTTTCTTTTACTATATACCTGGATAATTTGATGATGTGATTTTATAAGCGCTAAACCTAATTGTGTAGCTACATTGCCTGCGCCAATCAGGGTTATTTTAAAGTGCTTACTTGATTTTGATCGCATTTAAGATTTATTATAATTCAGATGAAATTCAACCATATTGAACATTGAAAAAAATAATTGCCACAGATGCACTGATTATAATTAAAAAATAATAATAATTTGTTCTCTTCAATCATTTTTGCGGTTAATGATCTTAATCGGTGGCTGTTTTTTTCTAAATTCCTGAATGTTTTTTTATGAAATCAGTATTAAAATTATTTTTTATTTTTTATTTTTTTTAATTCGTTCTATCACTGCCAGTAAGGTACCCAAGCCCATTATTACGCACCCAAGCCAAAGAATATTAATACCAGGAAAAACCATTGCTTGCATGACAATAAAATCGCGGGTATTGGATTTTTTTTCTTGTATTGCAATTTCAATTTTCCCATTTTCAGGATTTATTTTTCCAAAAGTAAATTGCAATCCTAGTTCATTTACTGTAGAAGAAATCGATTCAACCATATTGTTTCGAATAATATAAATAGGAATAGTTTCCTGTTTTTTATTCATGGATACCACTTGAATATGAGCATTTACAGCAATGTCATTTTCTCCTAACTTGTATTTGGTTTTATCCTTTATGGTGGAAAGAGAATCGAAAATAATGATCGCATTTGAGGCGAATGCGGTATCCCCTTTTGATAGTTCATGAATCTTTGCAGAACCGTATTCCTCGGAATTCGCAGAAACAGGATGATCTAAGTTTTCCAGATTGGCATACGTTACATGGGTGTAAACATCAAAAGTCAAATAATGCTTTGTATCAGGTTCTGCCACGTTTCCCATCTTTGGATTGGTTTGCAAAAGGGGTGCTAATGAAAACTCTTTTTTGTAAGTTCCATTCTGATTCTTTGTAAAATAATCTACATCAAAATAAATGTTAACGCCTTTTTTTCTTTTTCCAACATAGGATACATAGTATTTTCCCATCGGTAAGGTATCACCTTGAGTTAATAAAATATTATCATTGTTTGAAAATGATTTACCTAAACTCTCGACACTTTTTCCGGAAGTGTTTTGTGAAATAAAATCTTTTTTAGAAGTAGAAATTAATGCACCTAACATGATTAATGCAAAACCAATATGAGCGATAGATGCTCCACCTTTTTTTATCTTTCCTTTTAATATCCGAATAAAATAATCAGCATTTGCGACTGCTGCAAATACAGAAGAAAAAAGTAGTAAGGCATTTACTTTTTGTGTGTAATTCAATACATACATCAGTAATGCTGACAAAGCAAATGAAACCACTAAGGATAGCGTGATTTTTTTGATGAAAAATTTGATGTCAGTGTCCTTGTGTTTAAAAAATTGACCAACGGCAATTAATAAGGTAACTAAAATTGCAAAGGGAACCTGCCAGGTGTTGTAAAATGCAATGACATCAGTTGCAGGTGCTTTGTTCGAGTCAAAAAGCTTGTTCCATACGGGCATGGAAGTATAAAACATTATTTGAAATGAAGATACAAGTATAATGATCGAACCTACAAACATCCAAAATTCACGCGACCAAATTCCTTCTTCTTCTTCAGTAGGTTTTGGAAAAAATTTAATTTGGCTCCAAATTAAAAACACAATACCGGATACAAACCAAGCCATTAACATATAGGAACCATAACCGATTGTAACAGCAGCTAATGTTAATATTCCGGTTAGAATAGCATATCTGATCTTGAGCTTTTTATCGACAAGCAATAGAAAGATACCTAAGAAAAGGAAGAACAAAAGATAAATTAATAATTGCCCTGTCATTCCCAGATCAGTAAATGCATGTACCGAGGATTCCCCTAAGATGCCGCTACGGGTAAGGAACGTAGAATAAAGAACAAGTACAAAGGTGATTATGGCCATTATAAATGTCGTGAATAATGACTGTCCCTTGTTTTTATTGATCAGCATTAAATGTGCTGCCCCAACCAGTGTAAGCCAAGGAACCAAGGATGAATTTTCTACCGGGTCCCATGCCCAGAATCCTCCAAAACTTAATGCTTCATAGGCCCAGGCTCCTCCCATTAATACCCCGATTCCTAAAACCATTACCCCTAAAAATGTCCAGGGCAAAGCAGGTTTGATCCATTCTGAATATTTTTTCTGCATTAATCCGGCAAGTGCATAAGCAAACGGAACAATGGTTAGTGCAAATCCCAGAAATAGAGTAGGAGGATGGATGGTCATCCAATAATTTTGCAATAAAGGATTTAAACCGCGACCATCTAAATTTTGCAGATAATTCGGGTCAGAGAATAAGGGGATATTTGCGAAATCAGGATGTTCGCGCAGTAAAATAGTAAAAGGATTGGTGCCGATTTTTTTCTCGAAAATAAAAACACCCAGAAGCATAGTTGATAAAAATACCTGAACCAATGAAATGGTAATCATTACATGATTTTCCCACTCTTTTGCAGTGCGTTGTAAAATTAATCCAATCACAACATGCCAGAAACTCCATAATAAAAAACTTCCTTCCTGACCTTCCCAGAAACATGAAAGAATATATTTCATTTGCATTCCCTTACTACTGTGGTGCCAAACATATTCATACTCAAAATAATGATTTTGAAGCATCATAAATAAGGTGATCACAATACCAAAAAGGGAAAAACTGTGTAATCGAAAAGAAATGCGTGCCATTCTTTTCCAGGATGCAGCTTCGATGTTTTCTTTTGTAGCAAAAAAATAACTGATGGTTGAGATTAATGCAAAAATAAAGGAGAGTATCACAAATACATTTCCAACTTTACCATACCAAAGGTGTTCTCCAATATACTCCATACTTGCTTAATTACAATTTTTTTTATCTACGAATAACGAACCTATACTTATATCTACGAATAACGAATCAATACTAATCTGCGAAAAACGAATCTATTCTAATCTACGAATAACGAATTTATACGAATCTACGAATTACGAATCTGCACGAATTTACCAAAGCTAATCACCCAATCACCTAATCACACATTTACCTAATAACCCATTTCCCCAATCACCCAATCACCGATTTACCCAATCACCCAATTTCCCAATCCCAAATCACCCATTTCCCCAATCACCCAATCACCGATTTCCCCAATCACCCAATTCCCCAATCACCCAATTCCCCAATCACCTAATAACCCATTTCCCCAATCACCCAATCACCCAATCCCCAATCACCTAACCCTCAGCCTGTGGTTTTCCATCATTGTATTTTGATGGGCATTTCATTAATATATCGGAAGCATGAAATTCATTGCCTTGCATTTTTCCAATCAAAACAATTTGTTCAGATCGTTCAAAATCCTGAGGTTTGTTTTTATGTAAAACAACTTTTGATTCAACTCCTTTATTATCGATCATGTAAAAAGTAAATAAGTTGGCATCAACCTTCGGGTCATAAATGGCTTCTTTTTGCTTATCTAATTTCCCGACAACATGAAATTCACTTCCAGCATCATTTGTTGCTTCGGTAAATCCCGCATAGGTACTTGTATTGTTTAATGTTGTAAATATGGCACCAATAGCGATGGCAATAATTACGATTCCTACGATATGTATTTTTTTCATTTTTTGGCTTTACTAGGCCCCTTTACTTCGGAGAAGGGTTGGGCTGAGGTTTTATTTATTTTTTATTTCTTTTTCAAGTTTACTGATTTTTCTATCCAACATAATCAGATAGGCTACAATGCCTAAAAAGATAATTGAGGCGACTACCACAACAACATAAATTTTTCCGGATTGATATAATCCGTCAGCCATTTCTATTGGCTGATCTTGCTGGGCAAATGCACTTATCGAAAGAATAGAAAGTGCAAACAAAAGTGCTGTTTTTTTTAAAAAATTATTCATTTAATAAAGTTTTTCGTTTTAATTTTTCAGTACGTACTCTTAAGGTGAAAATCCATACAACCAATACTATCCAACCCAAAACTGCGGGATAAAATACCAATCGCATGGTACTATCCAGATCATATGAATTAAAACCGGGATTACCGCCATTGCCAGGGTGTAAAGAATCATTCATGCGAGGCAGAATCATCAGAAAAACAATTAACATCACATATGCTAAAATGTTGTAAACAGCTGCAATACGAGCTCTTTTTTGTTCTTCATCAATGGACCCGCGTAACACAAAATAAGCCATATAAATAAGCATGGTTATAGCTGCTCCATTTAATTTAGTATCGGCAACCCACCATGCTCCCCAGGTATATTTTGCCCAAAAAGAACCTGTGATCAAACCTAAGGCTCCTACCAACATTCCTGTATGAGCAGCTTGCGAAGCAACTATGTCGCTTTCGATAGTTGATTTATTCAGGTATTTTATGCTGTGCCAAACTGAAACAAAAAGAATTACCATCATGGCAAACCACATGGGAACATGGAAATATAAATTCCTGATCGTTTCATGTAAGATGGGTTGTGCCGGAACTTTAAAAAGAAAACCGGCAATAATAGTGTATAGCACTAATACTACTGCAATTATTTTCCACCAATTTTTTTTTATCATTATTGTTGTTCTTTTTATATTCCATTGCCCGAATCGCTCTGTTTTAAAAGCTTAGAAAGATTCTAAACAAGACTTTTCGATTTGACAAAACACTACTCTGTGGCTTAGTCGCGCCAAAGGTAACGAAATAATAAATATGATAATGCGACAATAATCACATTTAAAAAAACTAAAACTATCAAATAATTAGTATCCCATTGTTCTAATCCATCTATTGCATTTTTCGATAGTTTCAAAAGCACCATCAATAAAGGAATCATAATAGGAAAGCTTAAAATGGCCATCAACGTAAAGTTATTACTTGATTTTGATGCAATCGCTGAAACCATTGTTAAAAGCGATGAAAATCCAAAGCTACCCAACAAAAGCGTAACAAAAAATAATTGAATATCCTGAATGATATTTCCAACAAAAAGGGTGTACACAAATAAACACAAAGAGGATAAAAGAATCAGTAAGAATGAATTGTAAATTATTTTTGAAAGTATCACTGCTTGCGGACTTACCAAAGTATATAGATAAAGTAGTTTTCCACGAGTTTCACTAATAAAACTTTTTGCAACCGCATTGATCGAAGCGAATAATAAAATGATCCAGAAGAGTGCATTCCATGTTCGTGGGTCAATTATTTTTTTGAAGGACAGATAACACACAAATACGGTTGATACAACATACAACAAAATACCACCAAGGGCATATTTGTTACGCATTTCGAGCTTGAGTTCTTTAATTATCAGGTATTGTATTTGTTTGAATAACATTATTTGTAAATAATTTTTCTAATTCTGTAAGCCACGCTCTTTTCCGACTTTGCTCGATCCAACCGAATTGTGTGCGGTCATGTTGAGCTAGGCCTGTGTTGAGTTTTTGCCGAAACATCGAAACATGTGCGATGGCTTCCTACACTTCGACAAATTCAGTGCGACATCTGACTTCCTTTATTTATAATTCTACTTTATCTCCTTGAGCAGGAATTGAAATATTACTGAATCCTGCTGCAATTAATTTTTCTTTATAATTTAATTGTGTTTCATATTCTCCATGAACTAAAAATATTTTTTTAAGTTGATTTTTATCCTGGCAACTTAAATAGGTGATCATTTCCTTGTAGTCACCATGTGCGCTGTATGAATCCATAATTACCACATTGGCTTTCACTTCAAGTTCTTCCCCGAATATCCTGATTTTTTTTTGCCCATTGCGCAATTTTCCTCCTAACGAATTTGGTTCGGCATACCCAACCATTAAAATAGTATTATTCGGGTTTGAAACATTGTTGGCAATATGATGTTTTACTCTTCCTGCATCAGCCATACCCGATGCGGAAATTATGATGCAAGGCTCTTTGCTGTCATTTAAATGTTTTGATTCTTCTACATCCTGTATATAAATCAAATTATCAAAACCAAATGGATTGGGATTGGTTTTCATATACTTTAAAATATCTTCATTAAAACATTCAGGATGATTGCGCATGATGCCTGTTGCATTAACAGATAGCGGACTATCAACATACACTTTTATTCGGGGAAGCATTTTTTTAGATTCCAGTTTATCAAGTGCAAAAACTAATTCTTGTGTACGGCCAAGGCTGAATGCAGGAATTATTATTTTTCCTTTTTTTGTGATACAGGTATCGTAAACTACATTAAATAATTGTTGTTCACTATCTTTAATATCCTCGTGAAGGCGGTCACCATAGGTTGATTCTGCAATCAGATAATCAGCCTGAGGAAAAGGTTCAGGGTCTTTTAAAATAGCATTTTTATAACGACCGATATCACCGGTAAAGCACAATTTTCTGGTGTTGTTATTTTCAGTAACCTCCAGATTGATAGCTGCTGCACCTAGTATATGTCCTGAATCAGTAAACTGTACAGTCACTCCTTCACATACCGTATATTTTGTATTGTAGGATACCGTTTTAAATTGCTTTATACATTTTTCAGCATCTAAAATATCATACAAGGGCTTAAGTGGTGCTTCCCCTCTTTTTTGTCTGCGTTTATTTAAAAAGGCAAGATCATGTTCCTGGATATGTGCACTATCAGATAACATAATGTTACATAAATCTTTTGTAGCAGGTGTACAAATGATAGGTCCTTTAAAGCCTTGTTTCACAAGATTCGGGATATTACCGGAATGATCGATATGGGCATGAGAAAGTATCAGATAATCAATGCTTTTTGGATCAAACAAAAAGTTACGGTTTAAACTATCTGTTTCAGCTCCTTTTCCCTGAAAAAAACCACAATCCAATAATATTTTTTTTCCACCGGAAGTAGTCAGCAAATGCTTGCTGCCTGTAACTGTACGTGCTGCTCCGAAAAATTGAATTTGCATAAATACGTTATCTGAATTTTTTGCAAAGATAAGGCTACAAATGACATTTTATGTGCTTTTTGATTTTTAACTATTTTTATATGTATAAACATGTATTTTAGTATATTTACTCTCTAAATTAAAAAAAATGAAAACAAAACTATTCTCCTTCGTATTCACATTAATGATAATCAGCTTCATGTCAACTGCACAAACTTCATTTTACGATTTGAAATCCAAAACCATTGATGGAAAAGATTTTAATTTCTCAGACCTAAAGGGGAAAAAAGTACTAATTGTAAATACAGCTTCTAAATGTGGCTATACTCCACAGTACGAGGATTTGGAGAAATTATATCAACTCTATAAAGACAAAAATTTTATAATTATAGGATTTCCTGCAAATAATTTTATGCATCAGGAACCAGGTACAAATGCAGATATTAAAGAGTTCTGCACAAAAAATTATGGCGTTACATTTCAAATGATGGAAAAAATTTCAGTGAAAGGGGATGATATGGATGCTATCTATAAATGGCTTACACAAAAGGCTTTGAATGGAAAATTGGATTCATCTGTTAAATGGAATTTTCAGAAATACATGATCGATGAAAATGGTAATCTGGTGGATGTTATGTATTCTGCTGATAAACCAACCGGTGATAAAATTGTAAGCTGGATCACTAAATAATTAGTTTTTATGTTTAGTAATTCGTAACAATTCGTTTTTCTCTTTAGGTTTAGTATATTCGTAACAATTCGTTTTTCGTAGATTATGAAGTTAGATATTCTTGCTATTGGCGTTCATCCTGATGATGTGGAACTTTCCTGTTCAGGAACACTTTTGAAGCACATGGCTTTAGGAAAAAAATGTGGCATTCTTGATCTTACTCAAGGGGAATTAGGAACACGTGGTAGCGCTGAGTTACGATTGAAGGAAGCCGCAAAAGCAGCTAAAATAATAGGAATTGAAGTTCGTGAGAATTTAAAAATGGCGGATGGCTTTTTTAAAAATGATAAAGAACATCAACTTGCAATAATTAAAATAATCAGAAAATACCAACCCGAAATTATACTTTGCAATGCTGTTTCTGACCGCCACCCTGATCATAGCAGAGCTGCCCAATTAATTTCCGAAGCATGTTTCTACAGCGGACTAATAAAAGTGGAAACAAAAATTAAAGGAGCTAAACAAAATTCCTGGCGACCAAAAGCCGTTTATCATTATATACAGGACAAGCAATTAAAGCCTGATTTTGTAGTTGACATATCTGAATATATTGATAAAAAAATGGAAGCGATTCAGGCATTCAAATCACAATTTTTTGATCCGGATTCCAAAGAGCCCGAATCCCCAATTTCTGTGAAAAACTTTTTAGATGTTGTAAAGGCTAAAATGACTGTATTTGGTCGTGATGCAGGTTTTGAATTTGCTGAAGGTTTTACCGTTGAACGAACGATTGGTGTGAATGATCTGTTTGATCTGAAGTAGGTTTTTATAAAAACAACATAAAATTTTGGGTATAATTTATTCTGAATAGTGAATTAATTCCTGCCCTACTTTAAGTCCAACCTTTTCTATTGCTGTCTTATTTAATGTGTATTTAATTTTATCCTGTTCGATAGAAAATGAGATATGGCTTCCTGGCGTCTCCTTATCAGTAACCAATAGCGTTTTGTGTTTTTTAAAACGATTTTTAATATCTTCAAAACTTGAATTAGACAAAGAAGTAATGTAAACTAAATTATATTTTCCGTTTTTTGAAAATTTCTCAACAGTAATTTTTTTTCCTGCAACTTTTTTTAAAGACATAAATTCCTGTAATTGCCTTAACGCTTGCTCATCTCCCAAAACTCCAATAATAAAATCGATTCCATTATATTCGATGGGCCATTCGATATATTTAGTAAAATTATAAATGAACACTGCTTTTTTATCGGATTCCTGTCTTTTTGACAAGGAACCCTTCTTCCCTTCAGCAGGGTTTTTTGTCTTTTTGAGTGTAATTCCGGATATTTTATAATTCAACGAATCTATAATTGCATCTTTAGCTTCTAAAGCTAAATACAACGAATCGTTTGATTTGGAAAGGGAAGACAAAATATTTTCCTGCTCTTTGTTTTTACTTTCAGATTTCAAAAACTCTCTTTTACTTACACAAGAACCCAATGTCATTGTAAACAGTAAAAAAATTTGTAAGTAAATTTTTCTTTTTTGCCTCATTTTTCGAGAAACAAAAATAGAATAAATCACTATACAATTTTCAAATCTTACAATTTTAATTACCCTATCTCACAGAAAAAATATTCCAAAAACTCCCTATTTTTCCTAAATTTGCATTCCTATTTAAAATAAAAAACAATGTTTGACAATTTAAGTGATAAGCTGGATAGAGCCTTTAAACTTCTAAAAGGACAAGGAAAGATTACCGAAATAAATGTTTCGGAAACAGTTAAGGAAATTCGCAAAGCCTTATTGGATGCCGATGTTAACTATAAAGTCGCAAAACAATTTACCGATTCGGTTAAAGAAAAAGCATTGGGTCAACAGGTGCTAACTGCGGTTTCTCCTGGTCAGTTAATGACCAAAATTACCCATGATGAGCTTGCTGCTTTAATGGGTGGAGTAAGTACCGATATTAAGCTTACCGGTAATCCAACAGTAATATTAATGAGTGGTTTGCAAGGTTCAGGTAAAACTACATTTTCGGGGAAATTAGCAAATCATTTAAAAAACAAACGCGGGAAAAAACCTTTGTTAGTTGCCTGTGATATTTATCGTCCGGCTGCTATTGATCAATTACATGTTTTGGGAGAACAAATTGGGGTGGATGTTTATTCCGACAGGGAAAACAAGGATGCTGTTTCCATCGCAAAAAAAGGAATTCAATACGCACGTGATAATGGTAATTCAGTTGTAATTATTGATACTGCTGGTCGTTTAGCGATTGATGAGCAAATGATGGATGAGATCGCTGCAGTAAAAGCTGCAGTTAATCCTGATGAGATATTATTTGTGGTAGATGCCATGACCGGGCAGGATGCTGTAAACACAGCAAAAACATTTAATGAACGATTGGATTTTGATGGAGTTGTATTAACCAAGTTAGATGGTGATACCCGTGGTGGTGCCGCTCTTTCTATACTTTCAGTGGTAAGCAAGCCCATAAAATTTGTTGGTACAGGCGAAAAAATGGATGCACTGGATGTGTTCCATCCAAGCCGTATGGCTGATCGTATCCTTGGTATGGGTGATGTGGTAACACTTGTTGAACGTGCTCAGGAACAATACGATGAAGTAGAAGCAAAAAAACTCCAAAAGAAAATTGCCAAAAACCAATTTAGCTTTAACGATTTTTTAGCGCAGCTTCAGCAAATAAAAAAAATGGGAAACATCAAAGATCTAGTAGGTATGATTCCCGGTGTAGGAAAAGCGTTGAAAGGTGTGGACATTGATGACAATGCTTTTAAAAGTATTGAAGCCATCATACACTCTATGACACCGGCTGAACGTGAAACTCCTGAATTATTGAATGGAAAGCGCAGAGATCGCATTGCAAAAGGAAGTGGTACTTCTGTTCAGGAAGTGAATCGCCTGATAAAACAATTTGAAGATACCCGCAAAATGATGAAAATGATGGGTAACAAGGAGAACATGGCGAAGATGATGCAGCAGATGAAAAATATGCCGGGTATGGGACGATAATAACTAATAATTTAGAATTCACAATTAAGAGTCTGTTTAATTTCTTGAATAATTTTACAATATTGGAATGTCATTCCGACCGAAGCGGAGGAATCTTTATATTTAATAGTATAATTGCAAACGAGTAAAAGAATTTCTCAACAACAAAATAGGATTTAGAGATTAGGATTAAAAAATTTAAAACTTTTCAATATGATAATTGACGGTAAATTAATTTCACTGCAAATTCAGGATGAAATTGCAATTGAAGTAAATAAAATAAAAAGCAATGGAGGAAAACTTCCCCATCTGGCAGCAATTTTAGTTGGTAATGATGGTGCCAGTGAAACCTATGTTGCAGCAAAAGTGAAAGCCTGCGAAAAAGTTGGTTTTAAATCAACATTGGTTCGTATGCCTTCAACTACTACCGAACAAGAACTCCTGGAAAAAGTAAATGAGCTAAACGCAGATGCTGATCTTGATGGTTATATTGTTCAGTTGCCGATCCCCAAACATATCAATGAACATAAAATCATTGAAGCCATCGCACCCGAAAAAGATGTGGATGGATTTCATGCACAAAATGTAGGTAGGATGGCCTTGAATTTACCAACCTATCTTCCTGCAACTCCTTATGGAATTATGCAATTGCTGGAGCGTTACAAAATTGAAACAGTTGGTAAACATTGTGTAGTAATTGGTCGTAGCCATATAGTTGGTTCTCCAATGAGTATTTTAATGGCGCGTAATACTAATCCGGGAAATTGTACTGTAACACTTTGTCATAGCCGTACTCCCGACTTAAAAGAATTTACTCTCAAGGCAGATATTTTAATTGTAGCACTCGGGAAACCCGAATTTGTTACTGCTGATATGGTAAAAGAAGGTGTTGTAATTATTGATGTTGGTATCACACGAGTTACATCTGATAAAACAAAAACAGGCTTTAAATTAGTAGGTGATGTGAAATATGATGAAGTTGCAGCTAAAGCATCTTACATTACACCGGTTCCGGGTGGAGTGGGACCAATGACCATAGCATCGTTATTGAAGAATACCTTGAAAGCGAGTAGGAGAGAAGTATATTTTTAAATTCTATTATATTTGTTTAAAGATTTGTTTCAACCTTCAAATGCTTTATATGTCATTTCCCAAAAGAGAGAAATCTTATTTTATGGCGATTTCTTCGAAATTTCTATAGGAAATAATAATTGCTTAAAAGAATTTTAATCAAATCTTAAACTTTAAATTAAACAAACTTAAGGTTTGATACGTAGAATTAAATAATTGGCGTGTTATGAAAAAAACACTTTTTATTTTCTTTATTTTCTTTTCTGTTTCAACAAGTTTCGCACAAACAAAAGCGGAGCAAGTTGATCTGAATAATATCAAACGTTTTTACACCCGTTTAAAAACACTTAACATCGATACAAAACAAGAACTTCTTTGGGAATATACTTATAGTGATACCTCAGAAACTACCTTATCTAAAGTTGGAAGGGTTTTCGAAAAAGAAAATTTGAAAACAGTTGAATTAAAAAAATCTACGCAATACCCCAATAAATATATTTTAACTGTTTCTGAAATAAAAAAATACAAAACACCTGAATTATTAAATGAGCGGGTGAAATATTTAAATTCGATTGCAAATATTTTTAAGATAACCGACAGAGATGCAATTATTTCAGCAGAAAGACAGAAAAAGGAAATGAATATTGATAGTTATAAAAAAATCGGAAAGGAAAAAAGAGAGAAAGAATGAAATTATACTCTTATTCCAATTACAAGTATATCATCTACCTGTTGACGATCTTTTTTCCATTTAGAAAGCGCTTTTTTCAATTCATCTTTTTGCTGATCCATTGTTAAGGATTGGATAGAAAAAAGCAGATCTTTCATATTTTTTGTCATCATCTTCTTCCCGAATTCCCCGCCAAATTGATCTGCATAACCATCGGTTGATAAATAAAATGTATCACCTTTTTCTAATACAATAGTATGATTGGTAAATTGTCGCTGATCATTGGAGTCAGCACCACCTATTGAATGTTTGTCGGGTTTATATTCGGTTAATTCATTTTGATTTTTAGATATCAACCAAAGAGGACGCAATGCCCCGGAGTACTCTAACAAATATTTTCCATCTTCAAAATAGTATTTTACAAGGACAATGTCCATTCCGTCTCTGGTTTCATTGAGCTCAACATCCTGCTTTAAGGCATATTTAACTCCTTCATGCAAATGAGTAAGGATCACATTTGGTTGAGTAATGCCTTTTTCAATTACAATCTGAGTAAGCATATCGTTTCCGATCATACTCATAAAAGCCCCTGGTACTCCATGCCCGGTGCAGTCGGCAACAGCTAAAATGCATATTCCATTTTTTTCTGTGAACCAATAAAAATCACCGCTAACAATGTCTTTCGGTTGGTAAAAAATAAAAATATCAGGAAACTGTTTTTTGATGTTTTCAATTTCGGGAAGTATAGCAGTTTGAATACGTCTCGCATAATTGATGCTATCTGTAATGTCTTTGTTTTTTTCTTCAATCTGATGATAAGCTATTTCGAGTGCAACATTCGCCTTTTGTTTTTCTCTGTATTGTCTGAAAATAAACAATGCCAAAAGAAGTACAATCAATAAACCGAAAGCAATTAACCAGGTAATAATCTGTTGTTTTTGAAAATTAGCTGCTTGAATTTCCTTGTCTTTATTTAATAATTTTATTTCAGTATCTTTTTTTTCTGTTTCATATTTAGTACCCATTTCAGCTATTTGCTTGCTGTTTTCGGTGTTTAAGATGGTATCTTTTATATTAGCGTAAAGTTTGTGATAAGTATATGCTTCTTCAAAATTGCCCATTTCAGCATTTAGTGATGCAAGTGCTTCATAACTGCGCTTGATATCATACTTACTTCCAATTGTTTTACCCATTATTAATGCTTGCTCATTTAAGTCTTTTGCTTTTTTGTAATCTTTCAAATCGAAATGCACTTTGGCCATACAATTAAGTGTTTCAATTATAGCTTGTTTATCTCCCGATTCTTCCGAAATATCGAGGGCTTTTTGCAAATAGTTTAAAGCTTCTTTGTATTTTCCCTGTTGTGTGTATATTTCTCCAATATTACCGGTTGCGCTTAACATCCATTTTTTATTTTGTAATTCTTCCGCAATTTTTAATCCTTTGAAATAAAAAACTAATGAAGTATCAAACTTTTTTTGATGTCCATAAATATTTCCAATATTAATATAGCAAACAGAAATATTATATTTGTCATTTAATTTTAAGGCTAAATCCAATGCTTTGTTATGATAGAGTATAGCTTTATCAGAATTGCCTTGCCGCTCGTAAATAAGTGCCATAACCGTATAACACTCACTGATGCCTTTATTGTTTTTTGTGGATTCGTAAATTTTCAGGGCTTTTAGAAAATTTTCCAGGGCTTTATCATTCACACCTGTGTATGCGAATAGAATTCCTAAATTGTAAATCATTTGAGCGATGCCCGAATCATCATGTAATTCCTGATAAATGAGTAATGCCTGATTGTATTTTTCTCTAGCTGGAGTAAAATCGCCTTTTGCATAATCAATGTATCCCATTAAATGAATGCTCCTTGCTAAACCTTTTTTATAGTTTAAATTTTTAGCAAGCAAATTTGCTTTTTTTGCGAGTACACCGGAAGTATCAATTTTGCTGTTTCTATACACATCAGCAAGTTCAAGTAATGCTTTTACCTGGTTGGTATCCGAATTTTCTTTTTTTATTAATGTGGTGAGACTGTCTATTTTTTTTTGAGGGACAGATTGTGCTTTAAGTGATAGAAAACTTAATAAGCCTAAAAATAGCATACAGAATAATGCTGCTTTTTTTATCATTGAATCATTATCTAATTTGTAAATAAATAAAAATTAATGTGGTCAGACTTTTTGCTTTTCATTTTGCTTTTCAATATCTAACTTGATGTTATAACGAATATCCCGCCAATATTCAGCTCCATAACTCACAAAAAGTTCTTCCCCGGCTTTTATGTTTCTAGAGGCGGTGATCCAACCTCTTTTATCATATATTTCGTAAATGCAATTGTTTCTTTTGCCGGCAATTTTTGTGAGACCGGCAGCATCATTCGCATACCTGGCAATAGCCTCAGGAGTATGATACGCGTCAATGCACTTTTTTTTGCTAATATAAAAAACATACCCATATTCATCTCGTTCAGCACGCTCATCACATTCCTTCCATGAAATTGTTTCGCCCAAATATTCAACGATGCGTTCTCCTTTTTTTATATCACGCTTCGTAAATAACCCTTTTCCTGAATTCGGAATGGTTGACTTTTTTATAACTAGATCTTTCTCCATAGATTTGATTGGGGGCGTAAAAATAACAAAAAAACGAAGACATCCTTCAATTATAATATTGTATGTCAGGGTTTTCTTATAAAAATCAAACCACATAGATACATAGATTTCACAGGTCTTGTTCGTTTTTTTTATTCTCAAAAGGCGAAGCTTCGCTTCTTACATAGCGCTCTATGTTAAAACTTAGTTTTCTATATTTTACTTTTACCTAGCTTTTCCTATGTATCTATGTGGTTTTTTTTTTTTAATCAAACGGAAAACAATACAAAGAATAACAACTTGCGGTTTTATAAGAAGCCATGTATTGTATGTAAATTCCTTTACAAAGGGATATAAAAATCCTTATTTAAAATCTTACTAAATAAGTTCATTAATTTAATAATTTTAGAGGGGCAGCCCCCTTGTACCGGTTTTTAGTTTTTTATACTATTGCAAAGTCCAAAATTTTTTTTATTTTAGTGCAAGAAATACAAAATTAAAATTGTTTTTTTTATCTACTCAAAATACATTAATATGAAACGAGTTTCCTACATTACTCAGCTAACTTTAACTCTTATTCTAGTTGTATATACACAGTTAATATATGCACAAAATGGAAACACATCGTGGTCTGCGGCCTTCGAAAAACAAAAAGTTTTTATTGAAAACAAAGGACAGTTTCATATTCACAATTCAACTGAACCCGTGTTATATGCCTATGATAATGGCTCTACGATGATTTATTTTACTTCAAAAGGTGTAACCTACAGTTTTTTGAAAAGATGGAAAAAAGAAGAAAATGAAAATGAAAGAGAACTCGAACAGGAAGAAATAAAAAAAGGAAAAACACATGCTGAAATAGAAGCTGAGGAACATAAAATGGAATTCAAAACAGATGTGGTAAAATTTGTCTGGGAGAATGCGAATACAACTGTTGAAATAATTCCTGAAGGAGAAACCAATGACTATCAAAGTTATAATGTGAAAGAAAAAGATGGCTCCGAAAAAAACATCAATTACATAAAAGCATACAAAAAAATAATATATAAAAATATATATCCGAATATTGATGTTGAATATGTTTTTCATCCTACAGATGGAATAAAGTATTCATTGATAGTGCATTCCGGAGCTGATATTTCAAAGGTAAAAATGGTTTATTCGGATAATATTAAATTAAAAAATAACGATTTGCATCTTCCCACTGTATTCGGTGATATTGTTGAACATGCTCCGGTTACTTTTTATTCTGATAATAAATCTGAAATTATTTCTTCTCGTTTTGTAAAAACAGGCAAATCAATTTCCTTTGAATTAGGTGCTTACAATCATTCAAAAACTATTATTGTTGACCCTTGGGTTCAGACACCGACTATTTCAAATTCTAATAGTGTGTGGGAATGTGAAAGAGATGGAGCAGGTAATGTGTATATCATTGGTGGAGATATGCCAATGAAATTAATTAAATATAATTCTGCAGGTGCTTTCCAATGGACTTACAATACAACTTGGGATACAGCTAATTATTGGCTGGGGACTTTTGCGGTGGATTTAGCAGGTAACTCCTACGTAACTTCAGGAACTCAATCAAAAATTTCAAAAGTAAATACTACAGGGGGGAATGTTTGGACGAATAATAGTATTGGTGGAAGTTCAGCAGAATTATGGAACATTACTTTTAACTGTGATCAAACAAAACTAATTATTGGTGGAACCAGTGGAATCCTAACTTTACGTGGAGCAATTTTTGATCTGGATGTAACAAATGGAAGTGTTATAACAACTAAAGTTGTTGGCTACGATAAACCATTATTATTAGGCGCTCTTGCTCCTGATGAAGTTCGTTCGATTTGCTCGGCAAAAAACGGGAATTATTATTTTTTAATTTTGGATTCGATCGGTCGGATTTCTCAGAATTTTAACGGGTGTTCTTCGAATCCTTCCTTGTTTAAAATCAGTAGTACATATGACTTTGCTTATTATAATCCATCTTATCGGTATGATAACTCTGGCATAATGGCAATTAAAGCAAATCAAAATTTTGTTTATACTCAAAATGGTACAACCATACATAAGCGTTCCTTAAGCAGTTTAGCAATACTGTCATCTGTTACAATTCCGGGAGGTATTAATGTAGCCGGAGTTTTTGGTAACCCTGGTCAAGTACCGGGAAGCAGTGGAATTGATATCGATACTTGCGGGAATATATATGTTGGTTCTTCATCTGGTGTCTATAAATTCGATGCCAATTTAAATCAGATTGGTTTTGCTGCATTGCCATTCACGGTTTTTGATGTTACTGTTAGTACTTCAGGTAATATAATTGCCGCAGGTTCAACAACTCAAACATCTGGTGTTCGCACCGGTTACGTACAATCTATAGCTTCATTTGCTGCTTGTAATCCACTGACAATTACTTGTTGTAATGCGTCCATTTGTCCTGAAGCTCCTTTGTGTAGTACTGGACCCTCTGTTACCTTAACTGCTGCTACTGCAGGAGGGACATGGAGTGGGCCAGGAGTTAATTCCTCAACAGGAGTTTTTAACCCTGTAACAACTGGCGTAGGTACATTTACGGTTTATTATAGCTTGGCTTGTGGTATGGACTCAATAAATATTACAGTTAATGCTTGCGCAACTTTAACCGCATGCCAGGAAACGAATGGAAATATTACTGTTTCAGGTGGGACACCAAACTATACTTGGCAAAGTCAATCTACAACTCTTGATTGCAGCGGTTGTCCATTAGGACAATGTTTACCTCCTATTTGTAATGGGGTAACTGTTATTACCTGGACTACTTTTGCAACAGGAGTTACAGCAACACCTCCAGGGACTTATCCTATTCATGTTACAGATGCTAGCTCAAATGTTTTACAAATAAATAGTTTAGCTTCTTTACCTGCATGTTCTGGTTGTCCGGCTTTTTCCGCCACATCAGCAAGTATTGTGAATGTTAACTGTTTTGGTCAATCCACCGGAAGTTTCTCTGTTTCAACAACGGGTGGCGCATCTCCTTATGATTATGTGTTGATGAATGGAGCAACTACTGTTGCTACATTTACTAATGTTGCCGGCTCACAAGCGTTTTCTTCTCTTCCTGCCGGAACATATACACTTAATGTTTTGGATAATAGCGGGTGTCCGGGTTCAACAACTATTACAATAACTCAACCTGCTTCGCCTCTTACAGTGGCAATTTCAGGTTCATCCCCTGCTACCTGCGGAAGTAGTAATGGAAGTGCCACAGCACTTGGAAGTGGAGGAACAGGAACAATAACATATAGCTGGTCTCCTTCCGGAGGCTCAGCAGCCACAGCAAGTGGTCTTGCTGCCGGACCATATACCGTAACAGCTACAGATACTAAAGGTTGTACAAGTTCCACTCCGGTTACTATTACTAGTTCTGGTGGAGCAACCATTGCAATAACATCTCAAACAAATGTTCTGTGTTTCGGAGCATCAACCGGAAGTGCAACAGCCACAGCAAGTAGCGGAACCAGCCCTTATGATTATGTCTGGACAGGAACTGCCGGAACTTTGCAAACAACTAATAATATCACCGGTCCAAATACAATGAGCGCTCTTGCAGCCGGAACATATACTGTTACAGTTACAGATAATAATTCATGTGTTTCATCATTTACTGTTGTTATAACTCAACCTTCATCCGCTGTTTCTGTCGCAATTACAGCTTCAACAAATGCTACCTGTGGAAGTGCTAACGGAAGTGCTACAGCCTTGGCAAGTAATGGCACATCAGGATATACATACAGTTGGACTCCTTCTGGAGGTTCGGCTGCAACAGCAAATAACCTTTCTGCAAATACCTATACTGTTACAGCTACTGATGGTAATGGATGTACAGCAACTACTACGGCAGTAATTGGCAGTAGCGGTGGCCCAACTGTATCATTGGTAACACAAATAAATATATTATGCAATGGAGCGAGTACAGGGTCAGCAACTGTTTCTGCAACCGGAGGTACAGGTACATTAACTTATTCATGGTCCGGTGGGGGAGGGAATTCCACAACTGCTAGCGCATTGTCAGCTGGTACTTACATAGTTACAGTTACCGATTCAAGTAATTGTTCAAATACATTGTCGGTAACAATTACGCAACCGAATGCAATTACTGCAAGTGTAACTACAACCCCTTCAAACTGTGGAAGCAGTGATGGATCAGCAACAGTAACCGCTACCGGAGGCACAGGGAGTTTAACTTATTTATGGAGTGCTCCCGGAGGATCATCCGCCACTTTAAATAATATTTCAAACGGCAGCTATACCGTTACCGTAACAGATGCCAACTCATGTGTTCAAACAGCAACAGGAGTGGTTGGATCGATTGGTGGTCCGACTGCTAATGCAGGAAGCAATGCAACAATTGTTGCAGGAACCGGTACTATTCTGAATGGCACAGGAACAACCGGGGCATCCTATAATTGGGGTCCTTCATCCACATTAACAAATGCTACAACATTAACCCCAACAGCTTCACCTCTTCAAACAACCACCTATACATTGACTGTTACTCAAAATGGTTGTTCCGCTACAGACAGTGTTACCGTATTTGTTGAAATGCCTTGCGGAGAAATATTTGTGCCTTCCGCATTCTCTCCAAATGGAGGAGATGCCACAGAGAACGAAGTATTGAAAGTTTATGGAAATTGTATCCTTAATTTAGAATTTGCCATTTTTGATCGTTGGGGAGAAAAAGTTTTTGAAACAACTAATCCGGCCATAGGTTGGGATGGAACTTATAAAGGAAAAAAATTAGATACCGCAGTTTTTGTTTATTTTCTAAAAGCTACAGTTGATGGTATTGATGTTAAAAAACAAGGAAATATTACATTAGTTAAATAATTGATTAAAAAATTTATTCGGATAAGAAACATCTTATTCCATGTTATTTGAATTTGTGACTGAATTATTATTAATTTCGATTTAATTATATAAAAATAAACAATACATACTAAATGGACAAAAAAGCTACTCCCATGACTTTTTCCTTTAAAACTCTCTTTGCGATTGCTATTTTAGCTTTCAGCATTTTGAATGTTGGAAAATCAACCGCACAAACAACAACGGCATTTAGGAAAAACTACAATCAGGCATTATTTGATTTGCCGGGCAATATTACAGAAGCATTAACTCCCACTAATTATGTTTTAGCCGGGACAAACCTGAATTTTTTACCTATATACGGTACTGTTTCACAATTAAATGATACAGGAGGAGTTGTTTGGTCGAATCGTTATTCCGATGCTTCAATAGGTTTTCAGTTGAATGATATCAAAAAAGATGCAGGAAGCAGCCAATATTACACCTGTGGAGGCAGCGAATCCAATTCAGCAGTATTTATGGTTTTAGATGCCACAGGTAATATAGTAATTTCCAAAAAGTTTATTATAAATGAAGCAAATACTGCCTGGTTTAACAGGGTAATAAAAGTAGCTGATGGCGGATATGTAGCTGTTGGGTATGTTACCGGATACGATCCTGATGGAGCCGGCCCTGAAATTAAATATGATCCCATCACTTATAACGATGCAAATGGTGATTCTCAAACTGATTACATTGGTTCTCCATTAATTGTGAAATTAGATGCTAGCGGTAATCATGTTTGGCATAAAGTTTTCAGATATTATACTGCTGCTACGAAAAATCCTGCAACAGAAAGAATATATAATGATGCGAGTTTTACAGATGTAGTGGAAGTGAGTGACGGGTATGTAGCAGTTGGAAGTTATGATGTTAATCAACATTTATCAGCAACTAATTCAGATGGAGATGATGCAACACCAACTGATGCATTAATATTAAAAACTACTACTGCAGGTGTTATTACTTTTCATAAACAAATTGATAATCCTAGTACATCAACCAGTCAGTCAAGTAAATATTTAGCTGCTATAAACACAACCAGTACAGGATCTTTTATAACTGCCGGTTCTGATAATAGTAAAGAATTGATTCAAAAATTTGCCGGACCCGGTGGTTTTTCAAATACATTCAGTCGTTTGTTTACTTACTCAACATCTTTTTTTGGAACCGTAACCGATCCTGCTGATGTATCCCAGATATATGAAGTTAATGGAGGAACTGATTTGATTACCATGTCAATGTATATTAAACCATTAAGTTTTTTTTCAAATGCTATTCATAGAGTAAATTCAACTGCTACTTCGAATGTCTGGGCTAAACATTATGATTTTAACCTGATATCAATACTTCCAAGAGGAGGTAAAGTTTCTGATAATGGATATATTTCTCTTTCCATGACAGCAGGTGGAACAAATTATGATTACCACGTAATAAAAACAGATCCCAGTGGTGATACACCTCTTTCAGGCTGTCCTCCAACTTCTTTTACACCATCTGCTGCTGCCGGCCCCACTACTTTTGCTGATCCTTATTATAATTCATGGTCAGGAACCCCCGGATCAGATGTTATCGCTATTTCAAAAACATCTATAACACTTACTCCTGCCTTTGTATGTACAAAAGTTGCATGTATTCCACCGGCAGCTGCAACAACAGTAACAGCTACGCCAAATCCAATTTGTGCCGGTCAAACAACTGTTATCACAGCAAGCGGTCCGGCAACCGGAGTTACTTATAATGTATATGCTGCAGCAACCGGAGGTACGAGTTTAGGAGCTACCCCATATACAACTCCGGCCCTTAGCGGAAATACCACTTATTATATTGAAACAGCAAATAATTCTGATCCAACCTGCGTGAGTACAACCCGTACTTCAGTTACAGTAACTGTAAATTCTGCACCAAGTGCAACTATAGCTTATTCAGGTGCTTTTTGTCAAACAGCAGGAGTTCAGTCAGTGACACAAACCGGTACTACCGGAGGTTCATATTCTGCTACACCGGCAGGATTATCAATTAACGCTGCAACCGGAGCAGTTACACCAAGTACGAGTGCTGTAAATACTTATACTGTAACATACACCATTGCTGCAGCTGCACCTTGTCCTTTATATACCACAACTACAACAGTTCAAATAGTTTCTGCCCCAACTGCAACCATTTCTTATGCAGGTACACCATTTTGTTCTTCAGCTTCAGCGCAGACTCCTACTTTTTCAGGAACAACCGGAGGAGCTTATTCAGCATTGCCGGCAGGATTATCAATTAATTCTGTAACTGGTGAAATTACACCCGGTACAAGTTCGGCTAATACTTATACAGTAACGTATGCAATAGCTGCAAGTGGAGGTTGTTCGGCTTATTCTACAACTGCTTCGGTAACAATAACAGCAGCCCCTACGGCTACTATTTCATACTCGGCCGGAGTATTTTGCTCAAGTGCAGCTCCCGAAAATGTAATACAAACGGGAACAACAGGAGGTACGTATTCCGCTGCTCCAGCTGGATTATCAATAAATACCGTTACCGGTCAAATTACTCCAGGCTCCAGTACTGCTAATACATATATCGTTACATACACGATTGCTGCATCAGCACCATGTCCATTATTTTCGACAACTGCAACGGTTCAAATAATTTCTTCACCAACTGCAACCATCTCTTATTCCGGTACACCATTTTGTACTTCTGCATCAGCACAAACCCCTGCTTTTTCAGGAACAAGTGGTGGAACCTATTCGGCATTACCTGCCGGACTATCAATTAATTCAGCAACAGGAGAGATTACTCCCGGCACAAGTTCGGCAGGAACATATACAGTAACTTATTCTATAGCGGCAAGTGGTGGATGTCCTGCTTATTCTACTACAACTTCTGTAATAATAACTACAGCCCCTACAGCTACTATTTCTTATTCGGCAGGATCATTTTGCGCAAATGCAGCTCCGGAAAGTGTTTTACAAACCGGAACAACCGGAGGTGCTTATTCTGCCACACCTGCAGGATTAACAATTAATGCTGTTACAGGTCAAATTACGCCAAGCTCCAGTTCTGCTAATATTTATACTGTAACTTATACTATTGCAGCATCCGGTGGCTGTCCTTTATTTACAACTACAACAGGTGTTACGATTAATCCTGTAACAACACCTGTAACCGGTTTTTCATATACAAGTCCTGTTTGTATTAACGGAACAAACCCTTCTCCAACTCCAGTAGCAGGCTTTACAACAGGCGGCACATATAGTTCAACAGCCGGCTTAACGATAAATTCAAGTACCGGAGTGATTGACCTGTCCCTGTCAATTTCAGGAACCTATTCTGTAACCTATACGGTTGCTGCATCGGGATGTGCATTGACAGGAAGCAGTATTGCAAGCATTACAATTACTTCAGTAATAACTCCGGTTACCGGGTTTTCTTATACCTCTCCGGTTTGTGCCAATGGAACCAATCCTGTTCCAATTCCTGCTGCCGGATTTACAACCGGAGGAACATATAGTTCAACAGCAGGTTTAACAATTGATTCAAATACAGGTATTATCACTCTTTCGAGTACAACACCCGGCACCTATTCGGTAACTTATTCAATAACTGCATCAGGATGTACTCTGGCAGGAAACAGTGTAACCAGTATCACTATCAATCCTTCCATAACACCTGTAACCGGATTCTCCTACACAACACCTGTTTGCGCAAACGGAACAAATCCGGTTCCAATACCTGCTGCTGGTTTTACAACAGGAGGATCGTATAGTTCAACTGCGGGTTTAACAATGAATCCAAGTACAGGGGCAATTAATTTACCAACGTCAACCCCTGGAACATATACAGTTACTTATTCGCTTGCAGCTTCAGGTTGTACCTTGGCAGGAAGCAGTAATGCAACCATTACAATAACTCCTGTAACTACACCTGTAACCGGTTTTTCATATACATCACCTGTTTGTGTAAACGGAACGAACCCTGTTCCAATTCCGGTTACAAGTTTTGTAACAGGCGGTACATATAGTTCAACAGCCGGAGTAACAATTAACGCGAGCACAGGAGTAATTACACTTTCAACATCAACTCCCGGGACTTATACAGTAACCTATTCTGTTGCAGCAGCCGGATGTGTATTGGCCGGAAGCAGCCAGGCAATCATCACAATCAGTCCAATAACAACCCCTGTTACCGGATTTTCATACAGCACACCCTATTGTGTTGGTGGTGCAAATCCAGCACCAATACCGGTTACAAATTTTACAAGTGGGGGTGTTTACAGTTCAACTGCAGGATTAACTATTAATTCGGGTACGGGTATTGTAGATCTGAGCACATCAACTCCCGGAACATATACTGTAACCTATACCTATGCAGCATCAGGTTGCACATTGGCAGGAAGCAGTAATTCGTCCATTACTATTGACTCTATGCCTGTTGCTAGTGCCGGACCGGATGTTACAATCACACAATTTACTAATGATACATTATCAGCAAGTGGAGGTGGATCTTATCAATGGTCGCCATCAATAGGTTTGAGTTGTGATACCTGTGCCAATCCAATTGCAGATCCTGCTTCGACAACTGTTTATTGCGTAACGGTAACAAATGCCAGCGGCTGTTCCGATTCTGCGTGTGTTACTGTAACGGTGGATATTGTTTGTGGTGATCTGTTTGTACCAACAGCCTTTTCTCCAAACGGAGATGCTCAAAATGATATACTCTATGTAAAAAGTAATTGTATTGTGGATATGGATTTTGCAATTTTTGATCGTTGGGGGGAGAAAGTATTTGAAACCAATGATGTAAACATTGGCTGGGATGGTACAGTTAAAGGAAAACCTCTTGATACAGCCGTTTTTGCTTATTATTTAAAAGGAACGATAAAAGGCAATGTAATTGATTTACATGGAAATATCACATTAACGAAATAATTATAGCAGATTACGAATAAACGAAAAAAATTTTTTTTACAAAAAGAAACAATGAATGTAATAGGATAATAAATTTTAAATTTTCTTAATTTGTAATCCCTTAATCAGTCTGTAGCAATTAAATAAATAAACGATATGAAAACTAAAAACCCAATTTCTGTTCTGATCTTTAGAAAGGCCATTTTTATAGGCATTCTTATTGGACTACTTAATTGTATTCCTGTACTGGCGCAAGACATCCACTTTTCACAGTTTGATGAAACGCCTTTGCAATTAAATCCTGCTAATACCGGAGTGCATCATGATATTCGGATAATTACAAACTATAAAAATCAATGGCAAAGTGTTGGCTCTCCCTATAAAACATTTGCACTTTCTACTGAATTTAAATTATTGAAGAAGAAAAAACAGCATCTTGGATTAGGGATCGATTTTTTTAACGACAAAGCTGGGGATGCACAAATGGGATCCAACCAGGTAAATTTATCACTTTCAGGAATCATTCCGGTGAATGCAAAAAGTCTTATCTCCGGTGGATTAATGGTTGGATTTGCTCAACGTACCATGACCACCAGTAAACTTACATGGGGCAATCAATATGATGGAATGGCTTATAATTCGAATTTAGCAACAGGCGAAACCAGTCCCGTTGGTAATTACACTTTTCTTGATCTGGGTGCCGGAGTTCAATACAGCTATGGAACAGATGAAATGTATATTTCCGCAAATAATGCCCGCAAAGTAAATATCGGGGTTTCGGTATTTCACCCTCATCAACCTGCATATTCATTTTATGGCAATAAATCTGAAAAGTTACACATGAAATTAGTGTTACATGGTGATGCTGCAATTGGTATTCAAAACACAAACCTTATTTTAAAACCATCTTACATCTTTTTCTTTCAAGGTGCCACAAAAGAAATTACACCCGGTATGACATTCCAATATGTGTTACAGGAAGGTTCCAAATACACCGAAAATAAGAAACCTGCTGCTGTTTCACTTGGTGCTTATTACCGTGCAAAAGATGCTTTTATTGCGCTTGCAAAATTCGAATATGCAAATTATGCGATCGGATTTAGTTATGATATTAATCTTTCAAAATTAAAAACAGTAACTTCGGCTCGTGGTGGTTTCGAAATTTCGTTACGTTTTATAGCACCGGGTGCTTTTGGTAAAGGTAGTTCCAGATCTCGTATTTAACAAAATAGTATATGGTAAAGAAAGTTTTTCTTATTGGCATTTTACATATTTCATTATATGGATCTGCACAAAAAAATGATAGTGTTGATATTGCTATTAAAAATGTAGGACAACAAATAAACACTTCTTATGATGAATATGCTCCGGTAATTATGGCGGATGGAAGCATGATGATCTTTACTTCCAGAAGACCTTTTTCTGAAAAAGAAATAAAAAAAGGAAAAGAGGGTAAGGAAAATGTTTATACCTCTGAGTTTAAAAAAAATAAGTGGCAACAATCACAAGCTCTTCCGGAAGCAATCAATCAACCCGAGCGATTCAATTCGGCAATTGCAGTTTCCAACGATGGACAACACCTGTTGCTATACAGGGATGACATTAATGGTAATGGTGATGTTTGGGAATCCTTTTTAAAAGGTACCGAATGGAGTGAACCAACCAAAATGCCTGAACCAATTAATTCAGCAAAACATGAATCGTCTGCCAGTATTTCACCTGACGGAAACACTATTTATTTTGTAAGTGAACGTGAAGGTGGAACCGGAGGTCGCGATATCTGGTATTCAACTAAAGATAAGAGTGGAACCTGGGGTACCGCAAACAATATTGGTTCAGATATTAACTCAAAACAGAATGAAGAAGGTGTGTTTATTCATCCCGATGGAAAAACATTGTACTTTAGTTCAAATGGCCTGGGTGGGATTGGACAATATGATATTTTTAAAAGTGTTTTTGAAAAGGGGAAATGGAGCAAACCAGTAAATCTGGGAACCCCTATAAATACACCTGATAACGATGTGTTTTTTGTAATGCTCGCAAATGGCAAAACAGCTTATTATTCATCCATCGCACAAAAAGAAAATTTTGGAAAAAAAGATATTTATGAAATTACTTTTACTCCTAAAAAAATAAAAAAACAAAAAGGACCTTCCTTAACACTTCTTAAAGGAGTTGTATCTGATTCAATTTCCGGAAAACCAATTGAAGCAAAAATTGAAATTTCCGACAATACAAAAAATGAACGTGTTTCTGAAATATCTTCCAATGCTGCATCAGGAAATTATTTAGTATCGTTACCTGCCGGAAAAAATTATAACATTACCGTAAATGCAAAAGGATATTTGTTTTTTTCCACCAATGTTTCAATACCTGATACAGCTGCATATCAAGAGATAATAAAAAATATTAAACTGAATAAGATCGCTGTTGGAAACAGGGTGGTGCTTAATAATATTTTCTTTGATTATGATAAAACATCGCTAAGGACCGAATCATTTATAGAACTTTCTAACCTTTTAAATTTATTGCAAACCAATCCAAAATTAAAAATTGAAGTTTCCGGACATACGGATAATAAAGGAAGTGCCAGCTATAATAAAAATTTATCGGAAGGCAGGGCTCAGGCTGTTGTTTCTTATTTGATTAGCAATGGAATAGAAGTAGATCGATTACGGTTTGCAGGATATGGTTTTCAATTTCCTATTGCTACCAATGATACTGATGACGGCCGACAATTGAACCGCAGAGTTGAATTTAAAGTTATGAGTAATTAATAAATTGCTTATACTTTTTATAAATTCTGTCACCTTTTTAAATTTCTTCCTTTTTTAGAAATCCCCATACTAAGAGGTGTTTCCCTTAATACCAATGCTTAATATGAATTAACCCACCCCTCTCCTTTGGAGAGGGATTATACCAATTGCAATATAAAAAAGTGCCAATCATCCTCTCCTTTTTTCAAGAAGAGGGTTTGGCTGAGGCTTTAAAAAGGGTCTATTTTATTTTTTAATTGGGATTAAGGGGGAGGTCAAAACAAATGGACTCGCATATTAAACAGTGGTATAATTTTAATAAAAGAAATTTTTTCTTTTCATTTTCTGTTAATTTTGTTCCGGTAAAAAATCATTTTGAAAAAGATAAAATGAAAAAGACTTTCCTGTTTTTTCTTCTTCTGTTATTAATTAAACCATTTGCTTTTGCGCAATATTCCAAAGAAATAACCCAACTTTTATCAATCGTAAAAGATGCTTCCTATTCTGATTCATTAAAACTTTTTAATGCCGGGGAAGAAACTATTCGTAAAGCAACAAAATCGTCAGCAATGGATGCTGTGGCGGAGGTCTATATTTATTATGGCAACTATTTTTTCTATGTACGTAATCTGACAAAATCTGAGCATTATTATAAGTTGGCGTTAACAGAAGCTAAAAAAGCCAAGTCTCAAACTGTTGAAATGCTTGCTAAAATCAGACTGTCGTTCCTGAAATATGAAAATGGGGATAAAGATCAGGCAGAAATAGAATTATCACGGTTATTAGAAGAATCTAAAAAAAATAAAGATCCTAAAAACATTGCTGAATTATTAAATCTTCTTGGAATAATTAAGGAAGAAAACAGTGACCCTAAAGCAGCGGTTGCATTGTATCTGGAAGGAATTACAATTTCAGAAGTCAATAATCTTTCCTATTACCCGGCCGTGTTTAAAAATAATTTGGGATTGATAAAATTATCATCCGGAAAAATAAAGGAAGCGTTGGAAGATTTTGAAAAAGGGTTGGAAATTTCAGAAAAGGAAAACAACAAACGTCTTTCAAGTCATATTCAAATGAATATTTGCCTGGCAAATGTATCGGATAATAAACCGGAAAAAGTATTTGCTTTGTTTGCAAAAGTGATCGAGTATTCACGAAAAAATAATCTTCTGTTAGAACTTTCAAGCAATTACATAAATCTGGGAACCGCATTTTTAAATACTCATCGGGAAGATCTGGCTTTAAGTTATTTTGATTCGGCAATAGTTGTTCTTGAAAATCAAAATCTATTTATCCCTCTTACACAAGCCTATTTTGGAAAAATAGATGTATTGATTAAATCAAAAAAACTGGATCAGGCTGAATCTGTTTTGAAAAAAGCAGAGTTCCTTGCTAAAAAGACATCGAACCTGGAGAACTTATCTTCTTATTATTTGCTTTCCTACAGAATTAAACAAGAACGAAAAAATTATAAAGGAGCTTTAGATGATTATCTTGAACATAGAAGATTACGTGATAGCTTGACCAGCATAATGAATGTTAAAGTGATGGAAGAGCTTCAATTAAAATACAATGTTCAGAAAAAGGAAATTGAACTTGAAAAAGAAAAATCGAAATCACTACTTCTTGAAAAGAGAAATCAGGAAGAAAAATACAAAAAAGAATTTTCCATTATTTTCGCAATTATTATTCTTTCTTTGGTTTTAGGATTTTCATACATACGATACAATCGAAAAATACGAGAAAAACAAGTTCAATTTAGCCATCAATTAATTGAAAATATAGAAGAAGAACGACATCGCATTTCAAGGGATCTACATGATGATATTGGTCAGTCACTATCAGTTATTAAATCAAAAATTATTAAGGAAAATAAAGAAAAAACAAGTCCTTCAACAGATCTGGAAAACGAATTGGGACGTGTTATAGAACAGACCAGAGAAATCTCAAGAAATTTATTTCCTACCAATTTGGAAAAGATCGGACTTACAAGGGCTATTGCAAGTTTAATGGAAAGTATTCAAAATGCGACCAAACTGGAATGTAGTTATGACATAACCGAAAAAACGAAAGAGCTTTCTATCGATGTTAAAACTCATGTTTTTCGGATTATTCAGGAATGTACCAACAATACTATAAAACATTCAGGTGCCACAGGATTAAAAATTTCAATTGAAGAACGAAATGGCGAATTCATTTTAATCTATTTAGATAATGGTGCAGGCATAAAGATAAAAAAGGATCATCCGGGGATTGGTTTACTTTCAATGCAAGAGCGTGCAAAAATTATCAATGGTTATCTTGAAATTGATGAGAAAACGCAAAAAGGCTTCAAATTAATTCTTAAATTTAAGCCAGTAAAAAACGAAATGCTATGAAACTTTTAGTTGCTGATGATCATCCAATATTCCGTAAAGGACTTATCGATATTCTATTGGCTTCGTTTTCCAATCTCCAGATCACCGAATGTAAAAATGGTAAAGAGGCTATAGAGTATATAAAATCAGAAAAACCGGAAATAGCCATTCTTGATATTAATATGCCAGAATTAAATGGGTTGGAAGTTTTAGAAAGTGTTTCAAAGGAAAAGTTAAGTACCCGTATTATTATTCTTACCATGTATAGAGATCGGGAAATGGTAAAAAAAGCGATGGATGCTGGTGCGTATGCATACATTTTAAAAGATTTTGCCGCAAATGAAATTGTAGATTGTTTTAATAACGTTTCAGCAAATGAAAAATACATGGGAACGGAACTTCAATCTTATTACACTGATTTTGTTACTGATGACAAAAAAAAATTTGATCTGCATGGTTTAATAAAAAAGTTGACGCACGCAGAACTAAAAACATTGAAACTTGTTAGTCAAAACCGCTCTACACGCGACATTGCTGAATTGTTGTTCCTTTCCGAAAAAACAATTGAAAATTACCGGTCCAAGATTTGCCAAAAATTGCAACTTCCTCCCAGAAATAATAGTCTTGTTCTTTGGATAAGCGAAAACAAAGAGATCCTGGCTTCTATAAGCGAATTTTAATTGATAAACTTTATGAAACCCTTCTACAAAATAGTTCTTTCAATTTTATTTTTTGTTTCAAACAATGCCCTCCAGGCACAAAATCAGGATTTTTCTCTTACTTTAAAAGAATCCGTTTTAAATAAAATGTTTACCGCAATAGGGGAGATCCATGGCACATCAACCTATTCCTTTATGTTTATTGACGGAACGTATGATTGGGTACTTATTAATCCGCAAATTAAACTTCATCCCAATAAAGCTGATTTTATTGCTGATGCTAAAGTCACCATAGGTGATTATAATTACCTGATACATGTCAGTGGCAATGTGGAGGTTTGTTATGAACCAACAACTAACCTGATTTATGTTGAAATTGAAGAAGCGAAGTTTCCTTTAAATATGATGTTTTTAGGAAAACTTCGGCATCTGAAAGATATTGATCTGGCTAAGTATTTTGAAGCTCCTCTTTTATTTGAAGGGCCATTAACTGTTGGTACAGAAATGGTATTTGATATGCCTGATAAAACACAAAAGAGAATTTATATGCATCCATTAAATTGTGGCGTAAAAATTGCGGAAAAAGAGATCCTTGTTACAGCCGAAATGGAATTTTTAAACAAGGAAAAGAGCCAATCTGTTGCAAAATAATTTTATACTTTTAAATTTATTAATTGATAATTATTATGAATAAAATTTTAGCTAAAACATTCACTTTTTTTTCACTACTTACAGCTGCTTCCATTTTTGCAGGAACTCAAGACGGGTACAATATTAAAATCACGGTAAAAGGCGTTAAAGCAGGCGCCACATGTATTTTGGCAAATTATTATGGAGATAAACAATATATTAAAGATTCTGCCATTGTAAATGATAAAGGAGAATTAATTTTTAAAGGGAAAGAAAAATTTCCGGAAGGAATTTATTTGTTGGTCCCCCCAAATAAAAAATATTTCGATTTTGTGATGGACGCAGAGCAAAACTTTTCATTAGAGACAGATACCACTGATTTTATTAAGAACATGAAGGTGAAAGGTTCCGAAGAAAATAAGTTTTTTTATGACTATCAGTTATTCATGTCGAGCAAACAAAAGCAAATTGAACCATTACAAGTGCTTTATAAAAAAACGAAAAATAATAAAGATTCTTCAAAATTACTTCAGGATAAAATTGCAGCAATTGATAAAGAAGTAAAAGATTATAAACTTACGTTCATAAAAAGTAATCCAAAATCATTTGTCAGTAAGTTATTTAAAGCAATGGAAGAGCCTGAAATTCCGGAAGCTCCGATTTTAGCTAATGGTGCAAAGGATTCTACTTTTGCTTACCGATATTATAAATCGCATTTTTTTGATAATCTTGATTTTAGTGATGAACGTTTGTTGAGAACCCCTATTTTCCATAATAAAATAAAACAGTATATGGATAAACTAACCCCTCAAACACCTGATTCAATAAACGTTTCTACGGATTACCTGATAGGAAAAGCTCAGGCGAATAAAGAGGTGTTCAAGTATGTTGTTTATTGGTTGACATATACGTATGAGAGTTCAAATATTATGGGCATGGATGCCGTTTTTGTTCATTTGGTTGAAAAATATTATGTTACAAAACAAGCATTTTGGGTTGATTCTACCCAATTATTCAAAATAACAAATCGTGCATACACATTAAAGCCATTGTTATTAGGTAAAAATGCTCCATCCATTAACATGATGGATACCATCGGAAAGCCTTTTCCCTTGTATGATGTAAAATCGAAATATACGGTGCTTGTTTTTTGGGATCATGGTTGTGGTCATTGCAAAAAAGAAGTTCCAAAACTGGCAGAATTATATCACAAGTCGCTTAAAGCAAAAGGAGTGGCAGTATATGCCATCGAAACAGAAGACAAGCCGGATGATTGGAAAAAATTCATTATTGAAAACAAATTAGATTGGATCAATGTGCATCAGCCTGACCAATATCAAAGAGCTGTAACCAAAAAGATCTACGATATCTATAGTACACCTGTTATTTATTTGTTGGATGAGAAAAAAATCATAAAAGCAAAAAGAATAGATGTAGAGCAGCTGGAAAACTTTATTGATATGCTGGAAAAGGAGAAGCTGAGAAATAAAAAATAAGCAAAAAAAAACCGCTAAAACTTAGCGGGATTTTTTTTAATACCAAATTTTATTTTATACGGGTTACCAGAATTGTATTGCCTCTTGAATAGTCAAATTTCCAATCCTTTTCGAAAATACGGGGTAAATATCTTTTGTATAAATTGATGCGTGCAGTTAATTTATCTTCCGGTTCATCCTCTTTTGCAAGGCCGGTAAATTCATAGGTGATCATTTTGGGATGTTCAGCCATAAACATTTTTACAACATGAACAATAGTGGTCATTACCCTGTATAATTCACCTCTGTTTGTTACGGTGTATTCTTCCCCTTCATACTCGTCATTTATTACACCAAAAACAATAGTGGCATGTAAAATATTATCTTGTCTTCGACCAAATCTCACTTCATAAATAACTCCGCTATCAGTCGTAAAAAAATAGATGCCTGCTGTGCTAATTGCAGGAGCAGTTATTTTATATTCTTCAACATAACCTTCAGTCATAAAAGAGTCTAATTACGATTGTTAAAATTATGAAAAAAATCAATAAAACCCCTATTTATTATGAACAAAATAGGTTTCTGAAAAATAAACCGGAAGGTCATTCTGTTCTTATGATATCGCGATTCGGATTTGAGTTTAGTTGTAAAATCTCTTTCTAATTAGGATCTGTCCATAAAGTTGCCAAAAGATTTCGCTGATTCGTATTTTTCCTGCATTTACGTTTTTTCCTTAATTTTATTAAATACCTTTGAATGTAAAAAATTAGCAAGATATGAATGATGATAATCAACAGTTTTTACATAGCCAAAATCAATAACCGCAAGATGAAAATTCAATATAAAATAAATGCCTGCATGAATGGCGAAGCAGGACATGTAAAAGTATTTGCTACTGATGTTATTGAAGTATTTAAAAGCTCAGGAATAAACAGGCCAATTGCTGATGCAGGTCGCATACAATTGATGCTGGATAATTCAAATTTAATTATTACAGCATGGGATGGCGTAGAAATGATTGGCATTGCACGTTCAGTTACAGACTTCAATTACTGTTGTTATCTTTCCGATTTAGCAGTAAAAAAAGAATATCAAAAATCCGGAATTGGAAAAGCACTGATCCAACATACTAAAGATACAATTGGGGATCAAACCATGTTATTGTTACTGTCTGCAGCTCCGGCAATGGAATATTATCCCAAAATAGGATTTGAGAAAGTGGAGAATGGATTTATAATTAAACGAAAATCATAACAATGAAAAGAACGGTAATTCTATTCCTTTTTTTGTTTTTAACTTTTAAAGGATATTCGCAAAATGTGTCAGTGATAAAGATCACTGATCTGGAAAAACGAATCAAAAATAATTCGGACACTACTTATGTAGTAAATTTTTGGGCAACCTGGTGTGCTCCATGTGTAAAGGAACTCCCGGATTTTGATAGTATTAACACGACTTTTAAAAATGAAAAAGTAAAAATGTTATTGGTAAGTATAGATTTTAAAGAAGATTTGAAAACCAAGGTAATACCTTTTATTGCGGCTAAAAAATTGAAGGCAGAAGTACTTTTGTTAGATGAAGTAGATGGAAATTATTTTATTCCTAAAGTTTCTGATCAATGGTCAGGTGCCATACCGGCTACATTGGTAGTAAATAATCAAAAACACATCAATCATTTTTTTGAAAAAAAACTGACCTATATAATTCTAAAAATAGAAATAGAGGAAAGTTTAAAATAATTTTTCAGATTATTATTCTTCCAACCCTGCTCAGCGTAACGTGAACTTTATAACAAAGCGATAAGCAGAGAGTCCCCTGCTCAGCGTAGCGTGAACTGTATAACAAAGCGTTAAGCAGAGAGTCCCGCTCTGCTTTCTTTAACCGCCTTCCAGCCGAATAATGAGAACGCTGCAAGGTAAAAACATTGAGTTTTAAGCTTTGTAATGTTTAGAAGTATTGATATCATTAGCACATAGGCCCCTGCTCAGCGTAGCGTGAACTATATAACAAAGCGTTAAGCAGAGAGTCCCGCTCTGCTTTCTTTAACCGGCTTCCAGCCGAATAATTCTTATTAAAATCAAAATGCTTTCTAATAAAATAAAAAACACTTATAATATTTATTGTACCTTTTTCATTACCTCATTATTTGAACGAAAGAAGCATCTGGTATTTTTCTAAAAATGTTTATTTAGAAAATATACAATTTCGTTTCTATTTGTCATTCTACGGCTGGAAGCCGTTTAATAAAAGAGGAATCGAGGACGTTCCGCTTAACCGGGGTCAAAAAGGAAAAGGAAGTTTAACTGTGTTTGCAAGTGATTTAAGCAATGATATTTATACATACACGCTTGTGTTGATGGTAAAATTATTGAAACGAAGAAGATGCTGAAACAATAATAATTTTAAAATTTATTTTAATAAAAAACGCCCCAACGATTTCGTTAGGGCGTTTTAGTTTTTATGAAATGAATTTATTCTTCCAGTCTTTTTATAGAACAACCTACCGATTTTGTAGAATTTGTTTTTATCGGTTTCCCGCTTGCAACAGCATTTATAGCATCAATTAAAAAATGTTCTTTCGCATCATTTACATCTTTGATGTTATCATCGATAGCACCGCGATATGCCAATCCTTTACTATCAAATAAAAAACAATGAGGTGTTCGTGTAGCGCCAAATGCATCTGCTACTTGTGAGTTTTTATCCACTACATAATAAAAATCATACCCTTGTGAACTTGCATATTTTTTCATTTCTTCAAATGAGTCATCTGCATCACGCTGAGCTTCATTTGAATTGATCAGGATAACTCCTATTTTATTTTTTTTTGCCAAGGAAGCTACTTCTTTAATACGAGCTTCGCTTAATTTTACATAGGGGCAGGTATTACATGAAAATATGACAAGTAAACCTTTTTCGGATTTTGCATCCGTTAAAGAAACCTGCTTACCACTAATATCTATCATTTTAACTTCGGCTTTAGGAATAGCCGAACCAATTGCTAATTCGGAGTTTACAGCCGGCTTAAAAGCGGAAGCAATAATTATAAACAAAGAAGCTATCGATAAAAAAAATATTTTCTTTTTCATTTTTTAAAAATTTATTATTTAGAAAAGTGAATTTACAACAAAAGAGATGAACCACCAATTATTTCGATTGTCTATATTTTACATTCTTTATCGAAAAAAAAATGGGAGTAAAAACTCCCATTTTTTAATTTATTCTTCTTTTTTACTTTTTTTCGGTTTACTTTCTTTTGGCTTGCTGATCTTGATCAGAATTTCATTTTTTTCTTTATCAAAGCCAACATCAATAATATCACCTTCGCTTAAATGTGATTTGATGATCTCTTCAGCCAAAGGATCTTCTAAATATTTTTGAATGGCGCGTTTTAACGGACGGGCACCAAACTGAATATCATACCCTTTTTCGGAGATAAAATCTTTGGCCTCTGCTGAAACTTTTATTTGATATCCTAAGCCATTGATACGACCATATAAACTATTTAATTCAATATCGATAATCTTATGGATATCATCACGTGTTAATGAATTGAAAATAACCACATCATCAATACGATTCAGGAATTCAGGAGCAAATGCTTTTTTCAAAGCACCTTCAATAATACCTTTTGAATGATCATCTTCACTTTCTTTTTTAGCAGAGGTAGTAAATCCAACACCTTGTCCAAAATCTTTTAACTGACGGGCACCGATATTGGAGGTCATAATAATGATCGTATTTTTAAAATCGATCTTACGGCCTAAGCTATCAGTCATTTGTCCATCATCCAAAGCTTGTAACAATAAATTAAATACATCGGGATGTGCTTTCTCGATCTCGTCAAGTAAAATCACTGAATACGGTCGTCTGCGAACTTTTTCTGTTAACTGACCGCCTTCTTCATAACCAACATATCCCGGAGGCGCTCCAATTAAACGTGACACGGCAAATTTCTCCATATACTCACTCATGTCGATACGGATAAGTGCATCATCATTATCAAATAAATATTTTGATAACACTTTTGCTAATTGTGTTTTTCCAACACCGGTAGGCCCCATAAAAATGAAAGAACCGATTGGTTTATTCGGATCTTTTAATCCTGCACGGTTACGTTGAATTGCTTTTACCACTTTCTTTACCGCATCATCCTGTCCAACTACTTTACCTTGTAGCAGGTCAGCCATCTTCACTAATTTGTCACCTTCATTTTGTGCAATACGTTGAACAGGAACACCTGTCATCATCGCAACAACTTCAGCAACATTATCTTCGGTAACCATTTCGCGATGCGTTTTGCTTTCTTCTTCCCAAGCTTTTTTTGCAGCATCTAATTGTTCCAGTAATGTACGTTCGGTATCACGTAAACGAGCTGCCTCTTCATATTTTTGTGAACGGACAACTTTATTTTTCTCTTCCTTAATATCTTCCAGTTTTTTCTCGATCTCCACAATATTTTTCGGAACATTAATATTGGTGATATGAACACGGGATCCCGACTCATCCAAAGCATCAATTGCTTTATCCGGCAAATGGCGGTCGGTAATATAACGGGCAGTTAATGCAACACATGCTTTAATTGCTTCATCAGTATATATTACATTGTGATGATCTTCGTATTTCGATTTGATATTATTTAATATCTGAATTGTTTCTTCAGGGGTGGTAGGTTCAATGATCACCTTTTGGAAACGTCTTTCCAATGCACCATCTTTCTCGATGTATTGACGATATTCATCTAAAGTTGTAGCACCAATACATTGGATTTCGCCACGTGCTAAAGCCGGTTTGAACATATTGGAAGCATCCAGTGAGCCCGAAGCACCACCGGCACCAATAATAGTATGAATTTCATCAATGAATAAAATAACATCAGATGATTTTTCTAATTCATTCATTACTGCTTTCATTCGTTCTTCAAACTGTCCGCGATATTTTGTGCCGGCAACAAGTGAAGCCAGATCAAGTGTTACCACACGTTTGCCAAACAAAACGCGCGATACTTTACGTTGAATGATTCGCAATGCCAATCCTTCAGCGATAGCTGATTTACCAACTCCCGGTTCACCAATTAAAATTGGATTGTTTTTCTTTCTTCTGGATAGAATTTGAGAAACACGCTCTATTTCTTTCTCTCTGCCAACAATTGGATCTAATTTACCTTCTTCGGCAGCTTTGGTAAGGTCACGACCAAAATTATCTAAAACAGGGGTTTTTGATTTGCTATCCACTGGTTTTTTTGTGCTGCTGGAGCTAAACGAATCCTCATCTGCATCATCATCAGAAGGGGTTCCGGGGAATTCTGCTTTCGGGTCGGATTTTGATAATTCTAGTTCATGCTTCATAACTTCATAATCAATTTTAAATTTATGTAATGATTTTGTGGCAATATTATCTTCATCTTTTAAGATAGATAATATTAAATGTTCGGTTCCAATTACCGGACTTTTAAAAAGTTTAGCTTCTAAATAGGTTATTTTTAAAGCTCTTTCAGCTTGTTTCATTAACGGGATGTTAGCTAAATTATTAACTTTTTTAGTGTCAGTAACAATTGCTTCTTCAACTGTTTTACGCAATTCTGCCAGATCAACATGTAATGCTTTAAGCAAACGAACCGCTGTGCCTTCGCCTTCACGAATGATCCCTAATAATAAATGTTCTGTCCCAATGTAATCATGCCCTAAACGCAGTGCTTCTTCTCTGCTGTAGGTGATTACATCTTTTACCCTCGGTGAAAATTTAGCTTCCATAATGCTTGTATTTATTGTTGTTGTTACGTTTTCGTGAAATAAGAGTTTCAAATACCAGCAAAAATAAGGTATTTAACTTCAATATCAAAAGTACTTAGTGCATTTGAAGGAGCATTATAACGGGCTTTTTATTTATTAACAAAAAATTTGTTAATATGTTAATAATTAAAGCGCCAAAAAAGGCTTCATTTCCTATCAATTAAGTATTTTCGAACTCCTAAATTTATTAGGTGATTAGCAACTATTATGCTAAACAAAATTTATGACATTTTAGCTTGATTAAACGAATAATAACGCACTAAAAATAAAAAGAAATAGAAATTATGGCAGACGGAGAAAAAATCATTCAGATTAACATTGAGGAAGAAATGAAATCAGCTTACATCGATTATTCGATGTCAGTAATTGTATCCCGTGCATTACCTGATGTGCGTGATGGATTAAAACCTGTTCACAGAAGGGTGTTGTATGGAATGCTTGATCTGGGCGTAATGTCAAACAAGGCACATAAAAAATCTGCACGTATTGTCGGGGAAGTACTTGGAAAGTATCACCCACATGGCGATACCTCTGTTTATGACGCAATGGTACGTATGGCGCAGGAATGGAGTTTGCGTTATCCATTGGTGGACGGACAAGGTAACTTTGGTTCTGTTGATGGTGACAGTCCTGCAGCAATGCGTTATACAGAAGCTAGATTGAAGAAGATCGCGGAGGAAATGTTAAATGATATTGAAAAAGATACTGTTGATTTTCGCCCAAATTTTGATGACAGTTTAACCGAACCTACTGTTTTGCCGTCACGAATTCCCAATCTTTTAATAAATGGAGCATCCGGAATTGCAGTTGGAATGGCAACCAATATGCCACCACACAACTTAACCGAAATCATTAATGCAACAGTTGCTTATATTGATAACCGGGATATTGATATTGCAGGCATCATGCACTATGTAAAAGCGCCTGATTTCCCTACCGGTGGAATCATATACGGTTATGAAGGTGTTAAGGATGCTTTTGAAACAGGTCGCGGACGGATTGTAATGCGTGCCCAAACAAATGTTGAGATTACAGATGCAGGGCGTGAACGGATTATTGTTTCTGAGATTCCGTATCAGGTAAATAAAGCGGAAATGATCCGCAAAACAGCTGATCTGGTTAACGACAAAAAGATCGAAGGCATTTCTGATATTCGTGATGAATCGGACAGAGATGGTATGCGCATTGTTTATGAATTAAAACGGGATGCCATCACCAACGTTGTTTTAAATAATCTATTCAAATATACAGAGCTTCAAACGTCATTCAGTGTAAATAATATTGCGCTGGTTGGGGGACGACCAATGATGCTGACCATTAAAGACATGATCACCCATTTTGTAGATCATCGTCATGATGTGGTGGTACGCAGAACAAAATTTGAATTAGCCCAGGCAGAAAAGCGTGCTCATATTCTACAAGGGTACTTAATTGCATTAGATCATTTAGATGAAGTAATTAAATTAATTCGTGCAGCAGCAACACCAAGCGAAGCGCAAGATGGTTTGATGAGTAACTTCGGATTATCCGAAATTCAAGCTAAAGCGATACTTGAAATGCGCTTACGTGTACTTACTGGTTTAGAGCGAGATAAGATAAAAGCTGAGTACGAAGAGTTAATGAAATTAATTGACTATTTACATTCCATTTTGAATGATGAAACGTTGAGAATGAAGATCATTAAAGATGAGCTTCTTGAGATCAAAGAAAAATATGGTGATGAGCGAAGAACCCAAATAGTTTACGCTTCGGGAGATTTCAAAATAGAAGACATGATTGCTGATGAAGATGTGGTAATCACCATTTCTCACATGGGTTATATCAAACGTACCGCCCTTACTGAATATAGAACTCAGGCCCGTGGTGGAAAAGGAGCTAAAGGAAGCACTACTCGTGATGAAGATTTTATCGAACATTTATTTGTAGCATCAACGCATAACTATTTATTATTGTTCACCGAGCAGGGCCGCTGCTTCTGGATGCGTGCATTTGAGGTTCCGGAAGGAACACGTACTTCAAAAGGACGTGCCATTCAGAATTTAATTAATATTCCTCCTGATGATAAAGTAAAAGCATACATCAATGTTAAAAATTTAGGTGATGAAGAATACATCAATAATAACTTTATTATTATGTGTACTAAAAACGGAGTGATCAAAAAAACAACATTAGAAGCTTATTCCCGTCCACGTCAAAATGGTATCAATGCAATTACCGTTCGTGATGGAGATACCTTATTAGAAGTATTATTAACCAATGGCACAAATGAAATTATGCTGGCTTCAAAAGCCGGCAAAGTTGTTCGTTTTAACGAAGCCAATGTTCGTCCGATGGGACGTAATGCTTCAGGTGTAAGAGGTATTAATATCAGCGATGTAAAAGGCAATGAAGTGATCGGTATGATCGCAATGGCGGATAAACTCAGCAACGTAATGGTCGTATCCGAAAAAGGATATGGGAAACGCTCGGATATTGAAGAATATCGTGTTACAAAACGTGGTGGCAAAGGTGTTAAAACCATTAACATTACTGATAAAACAGGTTATTTAATTGCTATCAAAGATGTTACTGACAAAAATGACCTGATGATCATCAATAAATCCGGTATCATTATTCGTTTGTCAGTTGCCGATCTGCGCGTAATAGGCAGAGCGACTCAAGGAGTTCGTTTGATCAACTTAAAAGAAACAGACGAAATTGCTGCTGTAACAAAAGTTGATATCGATGAAGTGGTTGAAAGTATTGAGAACGAAGAAAATCCTACTGAGAATTATGGAACAGAAGGTAACAATGCGTCTGATACTGAAACAAACACTGATACCAAGGAAGTTGATAACAGTGGGGATGACAAATAATAAATCTAAAAGATAGATCGATGAAAAAGATTGTTTTATTTTTAATTGCGATGCTACCTGTAGTTGCAGGTAGCGCACAATCTGCAAAATTAGTTTCAGCAAATAACTATTATAAAGATTATGTAAAAGAAAACGATCCAGCATCGCTTTCCAAAGCAAAAGAAGCGATTGATCTTGCATTGGCGCATCCTGATACAAAGGATCTGACTAAAACTCAGGTGTATGCCGGACAAATTTATTTGGCGCTTTTTGATCTTAACCTTCGTACTCAAACTGAAAAACAAACCAAAGAAACTGATCCTAATAAAAAGGCGTTAATTGCGTATCAAAATACTTCTTCCTCTGATCTGAAAGCAGCCTATCAAGCATATGCCAATGCAACCAAACTGGATCTGAAAGGGAACTACAAATCAGATATTGAATCGGGAAATGCAAGAATTGGCGGTCATTATATTAATAAAGCAAAGGCCGATTATAATGCAAAAAAATATGCTGAAGCACTTCCTTCTTTTGAAATTATTTATGAAATAAATGGCCCGAAGGATACAACAAGCCTTGGAAATTGTGCTTTAGTAGCTGAAAGAGCCGGTGCATACGACAAAGCAAAATTGTATCTGCAAAAAATGATCGAATTAAAACAAGGTCGTGGAGCCACTTATTCCTCTTTGGTTACTGTTAATTTAATGGCAAAAGATACGGCTACTGCAATGGATGTTTTGAAAAAAGGCAGATTGGCATATCCTAATGACATTGGGCTATTGATCTCGGAAACAAATTATTTTTTAAAAACAAACAAAAGCCAGGAAGCTTTGCTGGATCTGAATTTAGCAATTGCTGCAAAACCTACCGATCAAAATTTGTATTTAGTGCGAGGTAATATTTACGATAACCTTGCCAACCCAAAGGATGAAGCAGGGAAAGAAATGGCAAAACCAACGGATTATGCTGATAAAATAAAATTGGCTGAAGCGGATTATAAAAAAGCCATTGAATTAAAACCTGATTATTTTGATGCCTTATTTAATTTAGGTGTTTTATATAACAATGCAGGTGTTTCTTTAAATAAACAAGCTGATGATATAACTGACAATGCAAAAAATGCGGCAGCAAACGCCAGGGCAACAGAAGAATTTAAGAAAGCATTACCGTTATTGGAAAAAGCATTGGAAGTGAATCCTACAGATAGAAATACCCTGTTTGCATTAAAACAAATTTATAGCCGGATGCAAATGGTTGATAAATTAAAAGCTATTAACGAAAAATTGAAGAACTAAGCTTCCAATTTAGTTCGGATATTCAAAGACGGGGAACTCAAAAGGTTCTCCGTTTTTTTTAAGAAAAAATTTGCTTAAACGATGGTTTGTTTTTACAATATTCTATTATGAATTATTTCTTTTCAATATTCTCCCTTAGTTTATCCTGAGCAAAGTCGAAGAGGTCGAATCTGCCTATCGCATTCAGGTCCGAAGTGAACGTGCGAATATCCTATTGTGCGGTTGTCAGTTCGAGTGTTTTTCTTTTTTGAAAAATGTATCGAGAACGTGTGAAAGGAAATGTTTACAACTTCTCGATACGCTCGTTCCCGGCATTCGAAGAGACAATCATGATTAGATTAACAACCTGTTGTTAGTTACTAAATCCCCATGTATTCGTAATCATTTTTTCTATCAGTAACTTCGCATTAGCATATGAATTGGAAAATATACATAGAAGGTTATAAATCGTTTTTGGCGCTTGAAAAATCGCTTTCAAAAAATTCGATTGAGGCTTATATTCATGATGTTCAGAAACTTTATCATTTTCTTGAAATAAAAAAACAGGATCTCTCCCCCAAAGAAATAGATCTGAAAAAATTACAGGAGTTTTTAAAATATTTAAATGAATTTTCAATAAGCGCTCCTTCACAAGCACGTATCATTAGTGGGATCAAGGGTTTTTACAAATATCTTTTGTTAGAAAATGTTTTGAATAACGACCCGACAGCCTTACTGGAAGCACCCAAACTTGGGCGTAAACTGCCGGATACCTTGAATATTGATGAAATAAATAAACTCCTTGATGCAATTGATCTCAGTTCAGCCGAAGGGCAACGAAACAGAGCATTGCTCGAAACGCTTTATAGTTGCGGTTTGCGTGTTAGTGAATTAGTTAATCTGAAAATTTCTCATTTGTACTTTAAGGATGGATTTGTAAAAGTTACCGGTAAAGGTGATAAAGAACGATTAGCGCCCATTGGAAGTGTGGCCGTGAAACAAATAAATATTTATAAAGATCAAATCCGTTGTCACATCAGCATAAAAAAGGACTATGAAGATTTTTTGTTTTTGAATAGGAGAGGAGCAAACCTTTCGAGGGTGATGGTTTTTAATATCATTAAAGGTTTAGCTATAAAAATTGGAATGAAAAAGAGCATTAGTCCGCATACGTTCCGGCATTCTTTTGCTTCTCATTTAATTGAAGGAGGAGCCGATTTGCGTGCTGTTCAGGAAATGCTTGGTCACGAATCAATTACTACTACTGAAATTTATACCCATTTAGACCGTGATTTTTTGCGTCAGGCGATTATTCAATTTCATCCTCGATCATAATGTCCCCCTTGTGTTGAGTTTGTGCGTGTTAGAGAAGGGGGAGCGCGATAGTAAGTGTGCTGTAGGGGGATGAATAATGTTGTAAGCTTTTAAATAAACCTTTGAGCTTTCGCTCCCTTCGACAAACTCAGGCTGACATACGCGCTTTTAATTTTATTTATTACATTTGCCATCGCTATGAATATCTCAGTAGTTATACCTTTATTAAACGAAGAAGAATCGTTGCCTGAACTTTGTCATTGGATAGAGAAGGTAATGAACGACAATAATTTTTCGTACGAAATTATATTGATTGATGATGGAAGTACAGATAAGTCGTGGCAGGTGGTCGAAGAGCTTTCTTCTAAAAATCAAAATATCAGGGGAATAAAATTCAGAAGAAATTATGGTAAATCCGCAGCCTTAAATGTTGCTTTTGAAGCAGCAGAAGGGGATGTGATTATTACAATGGATGCCGATCTGCAGGATTCACCGGATGAAATTCCTGATTTATATAAAATGATCGCTGTTGATGGTTTGGATCTTGTTTCCGGCTGGAAAAAGAAACGTTACGATCCTATTTCAAAAACAATACCTACCAAATTATTTAACTGGGCAACTCGCAAAAGCAGTGGTATCAATAATCTTCACGATTTTAATTGTGGATTAAAAGCGTACAAAAAAGATGTTGTAAAAAACATTGAAGTGTATGGCGAAATGCACCGTTATATTCCTGTAATCGCTAAATGGGCCGGTTTTACCAAGATAGAAGAGAAGGTAGTACAACATCGTGAACGAAAATACGGAAAAACAAAATTTGGTTTAGAGCGATTTATCCGTGGTTTCTTAGATCTGCTATCAATAACATTTGTTTCGAAATTCGGAAAACGCCCCATGCACTTTTTTGGATTATGGGGCACCATTTCATTTTTCTTTGGTGTTATGGTTTCTTTGTTTCTGATCGGAGAAAAAGTTTACAAATCAGCTTATGCCATTCCTACGAGAGATGTTACCGATAAACCTTTATTTTACCTGGCTTTGGTAGCAATGATTATTGGAACACAATTGTTTCTGGCAGGCTTTTTAGGAGAAATGATCTCTCGTAATTCTAACGACAGAAATAGTTACAAAATAGAAAAGAGAATTTAGTTTTTTTCACATTGCATATTTTGTATTTCTTTGAGACTTTTGCGTTATTTGCGGCAAATAGATCTACAACATATATACCAATTCGCAACCTTCACAGTCTCACTGTCAATCACACAAGGGAGGTAATTATCTTTTAAGGGTAATGGTGCAAAAAATAGTTGGTGTTTTTGTAAAAAATAACTCTTATTATAGTCCCGAAAATCAAACGAGGACATTGGCTCTGCTGG